>NZ_JBHEEE010000004.1:0-439369 GCF_041929865.1 Pseudochrobactrum lubricantis | reverse complement strand
CACATCAAGATTGGCTACCAGATGAAATCAATGCATAGCTTATTACGTCAAAATGCAGAAATTGCCTTTGAGAAAACGCAGCTTCAAAGCAGTGTTCATGCACGTATCTCCGATGAAATCGAAGAAAATGTGAAACTTCGCGATGAGAAAACCGCTCGATTAAAAGCGCAAAGACTTGCTCAAGCAGCGATCACACCGCCTTCAAAAACAAAGAAATCAAAACCAAAGAGCAACATTAAGCCACATTAAAACCACCCTTTATCATGAAGCTGACAACCCCAAGGATCAAAGCGCTTATTATAAGCCAAACGACCTTAGCCAGAGTATCACTTACACCGGATATTTTCTTCTCAAGATCGTTAAACCGGTTGTCCATATGCTTCCATTGTTCGTCTTTGCGTGCATCTGCTATTTCAGATTGAACCTGAAACTTCTCGAGAACCACAAGGCGCGGGAGAATACCGGTCAGCTGCTGCTCAAGATTTACAACGCGGGAACGAAGATCGAAATCATTCTCTGTTGGCGACATCACCAGCACCCCGCCTTGTTCCCGTATACATTATGACCAGCAATGCCTTTGCCCGCCTGCGCATCATTACCTGCCAGATACACAGCTGTTTCCGGTTTAAGGCTGATTTCCTGCCAGCCCGCGCAATTGCTCGCACTGGTCGCGCACCCCGCCAAGCTCAACACACAGAGCAAAGCTGTCCAAATTGTCGATTTTCTCATTAATCCCTGCCCTGCTCTGAATTGCCTGTGTGACAGCTTGAGCAGCTTTTAATGCCGCATCCTGTTTGCCGTCATGTTGCCCGAGCGCATAAAAAAAGAGGCCTGAAACTGCCCCTCCGATAACCGCACCAGTGATGTGTTGAAAGTTGATCTTCATGCCGCCTGATCCTGCATGCGCTTGATGAGGAAATAAACACCGGTGGCAAATGCTCCGACCATGATAATTGCAAGCGCCCATTGGATCGGACCCGAGCCGGAAGCCATACCGCCAAGACCGGATAAAAGGCCGCCAATTGATGCCCATGCCTCTGGCTTTTTAAATGTTTCCATGAGAGATTGATCTTTGGGGTTGGCCTTAGCCGAGGAAGTATTCACATCGGTATTTACTTGGAATCCCCGTATGAGCTGACGTGATTGCGCCTCCACACTGATCACCCGCTTTTGCCAACCCCGACCAGACACCGGCCAAGTTTTCAATGTCTTCATGAACCGAAGACGCTCCGCCGCATAAGCGGCGATCAGATCGCCCTTATATGCCTTCACAGCCGCAACGGTATGAGCGCCGACGATACCATCAGCCGTCACGCCAACAATCCGTTGTAGCGATTTAATCGCCTGTGCTGGGCCACTGTTCACACCATAGTCAAAAGCCATGAAGTCAATGCCAACCGGAAGCAGATCGCCGCCGGATTGCACCCAATAGGAGCGCCGATAAATCTTTGCAGCTTCTTCCTTGGTGAGCGCTTTGACCTGTGCAGGTGTAACGCTGGCAACACCACGGTGAGCGGCCAATGTCCTGTGTGTGATGCCGTACTTCGTGGCACCGCCCGGGTCTTTCGGATTATTCACATATCCGCCCTCATGACCAAACATCAGGTCAAGCGCGGTCGTTAAGGTCTCACGCATAGCGTTCCTTTCATAAAAAAAGCCCCGCAAAAGCGAGGCATCAGTTCATTGTTGAAAATAATAATTACAAAGCTTAACTGCTACAGACAAATGAATATGCGTTTTCACATGACTGTTGCTGTCATGTAACAGCTATTTTTCACTTGCCAGTGTAGAAAATAACTCAAGAATTATCTTTTGGGAGATCAATATGTTTAAAAGCCTTACCCTTGCAGCATCCGCCGCACTTTTGTTCACCAGCTCCGCTATGGCCGCCGATGCCGTAGTTTATAACGAACCAGCACCAGTTGTGGTTGACACCTTCTCCTGGACAGGCGGCTACATTGGTGCGCATGCTGGCTACGGCTGGGGCAAAACCAATGACGTTAACAATCTTGGCTCCCCAGAAAAGAAAATGAAGGGCGGACTTGGCGGCATTCAAGCTGGTTACAACTACCAGTTTGACAATAATATGGTTCTTGGTGCGGAAGCTGACATTTCTTTCAGCGGCGTAAAGAAGAACTGGAATGATACCGACGCATACAGCACATATTACACACAAGACAAAATCGGCACACATGGTACAGTTCGGGCTCGTCTCGGTTATGCTGCTGATCGCTTCATGCCTTATATTACGGGCGGTCTGGCTTGGGCTGATATGAAGCATACTGTAGGATGTTCAGATAAAAACGCTCTTGGAGGCTTCCCAGCAGGAAGCACTTCATGCCGTGCTGGCACAGCTCGTCCATCATTTGAAAATTCGGCTTCAAAAACCTCCATTGGTTATAGCGTAGGTGCAGGTCTTGAATATGCTGTGACAAATAACTGGACTTTGAAGGCTGAATATCTTTACTCGAATTTTGGCAAGAAAAACGTCACTATTACAGATCCTAACTTCCCTGCTGCATCTGGTGAACGTCGCTTCAAAACAAACCTCAGCGAAGTTCGCATCGGTGTAAACTACAAGTTCTAATCCCTCTTATAGAACTAAATTACAGCCTCAGATCAACGTCTGGGGCTGTTTTCGTTTTAAGCGCTTAACGCCTGCTGCCACATTACATCAACCTGCTCTTGCGTTAACGACAGATGCGCTGCCACTTGGTTGAGCAATGGGTGCAAACGCCGGTACTCAGAAGCGTCTTGCCACTCGATTACAGCTTCATAACCCATTGCGATAATAGCCGCGTTGAGGTCAGACAAGCTGATACCGTTGCGCACTAATGTCAGACGAAGCTGGCGCTTGCTGATTGGCGGCATCAGGGCGCGTTGCTGTTCTGGCGTTAATTCTGCTCCGGGAATGTCGCCACCCTCAATGTCTTCGACCGGAACTTCTTTCATGGGTAGTGCAAAATCAGGATACGCTTCCGGGTGCATAGGGAAGCCTTTTTTCCCGATACGTTCATGATCGACAACTGTCACAGTGCTCATGTTAGGCCTCTTTTTCAAACTCAGGGATGAAACGACCGGTACCGTGCTCACAATTCGGATCAACAAACAGTACATACGGGTCTTTACGCCGCCCTGTAACCATCCAAGCGATTTCATCATTGCAGGCTGTATCAGCACAAGTAATGTTCAATATGCCGCCGGTCATTTTGCTCTCAGGCCAAACAGCTGTGCCGCCTTCCTGATTTTGCAGAGCTGACACCATGATATCCGTATTCAATGCCCAGAACGTACCGAACATCATGCCGAAATATTCATCAATGTTCACGGTTGCCTTGCCGTTAACAAGACGGACAACACCGCGGTAAATATTCAGGTTCTCAGGCGCTTCAGTGAAAGCGTGACGGAGGTTTTTATCCTCAGGAGCAAGTGGGTGGTCAATAAGAAAAGTACCAGAGCCTTTTGAAAGGCTACCATTGATGGCAAGATTTCCACCCTGCGACAGAAACATTCTCTGGCCGCGGGCGTTGCCATTGTTTGGGTCGTAAGCCCACCAAGCAAGACTTTCATCTCCGTTCAAGATGATGCGCCAAGGAACAAATCCAGACGACCAGCCGAACCCCTGCATTGCCTGTTGTGTATATGCAGTCCCCCGTCGCGTATCGGAGTACAGCATGTTTACATCGCCGGTAAAAGTGTCTCCAGCCTTATTGATAGGTGTATAACCCAAATTGTTCTGTTTGCTGTTTAGCGCTGACTGTTGCGCAGTCGATACTGGAAGTTCTGCAGGAGTTTTCCCGTCTAGCTTGGCGCTATCCGCAGCCTTTTCTCCCGTGCCAAGTTTGCCGCCTAATGCATCAGCAATCGCCCCCGAAGCCACCATTTGCGCTTCTGTTTTGTTGGCCACGTTGCCAAGGCCGACTTCAGCAGGTGTGTGAGTATGAGGGGATGGCGGGAAAGTCGCAGGTTTACCCGACAGATCGCCGTAACTGCCAGTCGTGGCTACCGCTGCAAGTGGCGGTGTCTTATCCGCATCAGCAGGAATTCCGGCCAGCTTGCTTGCTTCCGCAGTGGTGTAACCCTGATATCCGGCAGCGTATGAGATAGTGATTGTGCCGCTCGTGGTAATCGCACCAGTTGCAGATAAACCAGCTGGTACAGCAACCCCGACACTTGTTACCGTTCCTGTATTTGCCGTCGCACCGGTGGCAATGCCTGCAAGCTTTGTTCGCTCAGCTGCGGTCATAACTTTGGCAGATGTCGTTTCGACCATACTGCCCATGCTGAAAGCATCGGTGGCCTTGTTATTCGGGTCATATGTTGCACGGAACATGTCACCGCCACCGGACGGATCAACCCATACACCGCCGCGCGTTAACAATGCCCCGCCCGCTGTTGAGCCAGTAGCATCAATATCTGTCGTCGCGACTTTGCTTTTAGTTGCCAGAGCACCAAGATCAGACGGCTGAACAGCAGTGTCAGCTTTTGCGCCCTGCACTGTGGTTGCCTTTCCATCCAGTGCAGTTTGCGTTGCTGTCGAGATTGGAAGCGTGAGAGCTGTAAAACCCTGTAGTTTCGCACTGTCCGCAGCTTGAGCACCAGTATCAAGCTTTGTAGCCAGTCCAGCAGTCAGTTCCGCCTTCGTTGCAAAATTAGCGATTGCTGGCGGTTGCACGGCGGTGTCAGCTTTTGCAAGAGACGCAATACTTGCAGCACTCAGTGCCACTGTCCGGTCAGCGGAGAAGTCGCCACCACCCGTCAGTCCCGTACCGGCTGTAAGCTTTCTTGAAGGTTGAACAGCGGTATCTGCTAAAGCCAGCGAGGCGAGTGACGTAGAGGAAAGGGCAAGAGCGATATTTGCAGCCAAAGTGCCGCCACCGCTCAGCCCCGCTCCGGCAGTTACAGTGATGCTTTTCTGAGCGGCATTAACGATACGGGCATCGTCACCTGCTGCAACAGTTCCCGCAGTCGTGCCAACATTCAGCCCCGAAGCACTACCAAGCGAAGGCTTATTCAGCAAATCGTCATAGCGACCTGAAAAGCCCACAGCGGAAACCTGTGCAGGCTGCACTGCCGTATCTGCCTTCTGCCCCTGCTCTTTGGTCGCGGCATCAACAATGCCATATCCGGCAAGGGTGGTAGACTTATCGGCCTTGTCTGCAAGCACAGGGAAAAGCTTATCAGGCGTGATAGCTTTACCGGCTTCTACGCCAGTGCGGATTTCACCCTCAGATGCGGTGGGAATGTCAAATTGATGGGTATGATAAGGAATATCAACCATGCGTCACCTCTTATAAGCCAGCCGCAGTAAGGCGGGCTTCAAGTTCTGTTATTCGGTCAGCGAGAGGTTTCAAAAGGCCGTCTAACGGCGCATGCACCTGTTGCCCGTTCGCAAGGAGCAGGACACGGATGCTTCTCGTATCTGAGACACCGGAAATCGCCTGTGGAGTAGGAGATGTTTTTTCCATCACAGCACCCGAATAATCTTGTTTTTGATAATCGTCGGCTGAACGTTGTTGTGCGGTTGGTTCCCGCCCTTGTAATTTGTCTCAACATAGTGGGAATGCTCACCGGCTTCGTCTGTCGCCGACTTGCTGTTGCCTCCGGTGCCAGATGGGCGGTCGCCACCGTAATTCACGTTCGTGGCTGCGCCTGTATAATGGTGCCAGTGCCTGCCGGATTGATTGGTATTGCCTTCATGCCGGTGACTTGGCATCTGCGCTTCCGTCAGGACATGGGTTTGCGAGCCACCCACAGCGCCAAGAACATCACCGTCAACCCCACCGTACGCAGCGGTGAGCCTGCCGGTTCCGCGATTAATGCCAGCTACAACGCGCCCCCGACTATCAGGGATATTGAAAGTCGTCGTACCGTTTCCAGCCCCCCATTTTGTGCCAAGAACAGCGAACAGTGCCGGATAAGTTGTGCGGGACAATGCGCGTCCGTCCTCGAACATCCAGCCTTCCGGCTCCGTATCGCCGTTCCATTCGATTGTTCCGCCAACAGGCACGACCATATTGTAAAGCTTTGGATCATAAGCCTGCACATCCGTACCAATCACAACATTGAGAAAGGCTTTCAGTGCCTGCTTGTCTGCCAGATCGGCCATAAGCTGTCGGATCGCATTGTTGATATTCGATGGGGCGCACCCTTCAGCAATGTTAATCCTGTTGATGGCCGTGTTATTTGACGGTGTAGTGCTATAATCTTTGACCGGCATTATACGCGTCCTTGTTTGATTGAAGCCACAAGTGCAGCGAGAGCATTGGACTGGTTGGGAGAAACGCCGGAGAACTGAACCGGCGAAAACGGCGATGCTTCCGGCTGCTGTTGACCAAAGGCTTGCAACAGTGCGTTGAGGCTGGATTGTGAGCGGTTTGGCTCAGTGGCGACTGCCTCCGCAAAGGCTGGCACCGGTTCGTTATTTGCTTGCGGCTGCGATGTAAGCCATGCCTGTGGAGTTGCGCTGCTCGGCAAAGGGAGGGCGGTCTGTGAAGGCGGAGCGCTGGCAACCAGTGCCGGATCAGGTTTGCCGCCGCGTCTGCTCGCAAGCTCGATATGCCAGTTCTCATTTGAAAGCGGGAAAGCCAGCCCAAACCGACCGGCATTCTCATGCGCCCATGTCGTTGCAGACGGATCGAGATATTTCAGATCGACAGCATGACCATGATTGTGATTGGATCGCCCCGGAGGCGCTACCCACTTCCTCGCTTTTTCCGGTGATCCGTATTTCGTTAATGCATCCTGCCAAAGCTGTGCTTGGCGCTCAGGAGAACGAAAACCGGAAGTAATGCGCAAATGCTGTGCAATCTCCGGCGGCGCAGCCGCAAACATATTGGACAGTGCAGAAGCAAAGCCCTGATCCAGTCCTGAGAAGCTATCAGGCCGCATCGCCCCTCCGACAGCATACTTTTTGAAGTCAAAGGACATGGCTTTCTCCAATAAAAAAGCCCCGCAAAAGCGAGGCTGTGGACATGGTGTAGAATTGATTCAAGTATCCCAATATTAAGCGGGGCAAGAATCATGGTTCAGAATACGTATTTTCACTGTGCGCCAATAAAATTAGGTGCAGGCAGTATTATAGAGGCTGGGAATTGGGGGCGCTTAGTTGAAATGCACGACTGGGCAGATGCTGGCAACGTGCAGAGAGATTTTGCAGAATTGGCGATGGAGTACGGAAGAAGGACACTTCAACCCAATGCCCCTAGCCGCCTAAATTGTGTTTTTTGCCTTGAGGATGAGGAGTCTGCAAGAAATTACATGGCACAATTTGCGAGACTATCGGTGCTTCACCAAGTTGAGCCGGTCGAAGTGGGCGGCCGATTACCTGCTTTGTTTCGTACCAAGTACAGCTTGATATGGGCTCTGAATGTAGATGCTTTGTCACCTTTGAAAGCTCTTGAGACAAATATTCAACAGTATTGGCAAGGAAATCCAGATACTGACGTTGAAGTTCTAATTGGCGGTGCAGTTCGTGTTGTTCAATCTCTTTAGTCTGTTCCATTATTCTACACCTTCAGATATTCTCTATTCATGAAGCAAATAGACCACGATCCAACTAAGGCCGACAAATGAACCAAATAGACTGCATAATTAGATAGCTAGATGGAGGATTAATGATATTCGGTGAATGGTCAGACAGCCACGATAAAAGAGTAGACAAAATATATGAACACGCTTCCAAACAAGGGAAAGCTATAAGTCCGCAAGAGGTAACTAATTTTAATCTTGTTGGCATCCGTCGCCGCCTCAACAATATAGAAGTCGGTGTGTGGATGATCGTACTCCTCCTATCCTTGCTTTTATGGCGCCTCTGGTAAATGTTATTAGTTTAAGGTTCGCCTTTATTTTTTATCTGATTGGCTGGCAGCTTGCGACGCTAATAACGCCTCAATAATCCGATTGTTTAACTCACCAGTAGTCCACTTAGGTGCGTTACCTCCTGAACGGATAAGCGCTGATAATCTATCGACGGCGCTTTTCGTACTGTGATCCGCTGCCATCTTTGCTGCTAATCCGCCACCGCTTGCAGCAAGGGATAGCCCGCCGGTTCCAAGTGCCGCCCCTGCATTGAGTAAAAGAGGCAATCCGCCGCGCGTAGGAGACAGCCCTCCGCCTAAGCGCAATAGGTTACGCACCGCCGTTCCATTGGCGATTTCCGCCATAGCTCGCTGTTCACCCACAGTGAAGCCCTTACCTTTTTGGCGTACCTTATCGATTTCCTGCCGTATGGTGTTGTCAATATTACCACCGGTTCCGGCTTTGCCAGCGCGATCTTTTGCTTTGTTAAATGCATACTCAATCTGTTCGGCCTTGGCTGATCTCTGCCACAGATTGCGGGCTTGTTGCAGCGCTCTAATGCCCTCTTGCTGATTTCCCATAAGGATATCTCCACGCCCCGGCTTTGTGACCATATTGTCAAAAGAATCTATCACTTTTTTTAGTGCGGCATTATTCTCTTTCCTGAAATCTGAAAGTGGGCCTTTATAACCTGCCCCCATCGCCTTGCGTGCCTGCTCCAAGCCTTTCAGCGTAATATTTTTTCCTGAAAGTTCGCCGATCACATCGAGAGCATTTTTCACACCACTATGTAAGTCTGGCCTATAACCAAAGTCCGCAAGTTCAGGCACGATAGTGCTTTTGAGTTTTTCGATAGCATTAGGAGAATAAACAACGCCTGCATTATCTGCCGCCTCATAAGCGTCTTTTGCGCCCTGTTTGAGCTGCTCAATAGATGGAATAGACCTTTCTGCTGCTTTGCGGGCGGAACGGTTTGCTATACCAGCAATCGCACCACCCGAACCGATACCGCCAAGTAATTCACCGGCAATTTCAGCCCCGATATTATCAGGGAAAAGTTGCTGCGCTGTTGCGCCGACAACGCCACCACCTGCCGCTGCACCAAGTCCTGCGGCAAGCTGCCCTGCGGTCTGCGCCGTTCCAGCGAGTGGCACGATTGCACCACCTACGGATTGTGAGACACGGCGGGCGAATTGTTGACCGCTGTCATCACTTTCTGGAGATATTGCCAGCCCTTGACGCAATCCAGAGGAGCCACCGAGAGGCGCATCAGAGGCTTTAATGTTCGTACCGAAAAGCGCATTTACGCCGCTGACGGCTGGCTTAACGACGAAATTATTCATCAGATCAACAGGAGCGCCCAGTGCGCCTGTCGCACCTTCCATCAGGCCTGAAAACATCTGCGAGCCATAACCAGACTGATCATCAGCCTGAGGCTGTGGTGCAGATTGTTCAACCAGTGGGGCAGCCTCCCACCAGTTGCCGCCTGCTGTGTCTGTCTGTGTCTGTTCAACAAGAGGCGCAGCTTCCCACCAATTTGCCATTATGGTTTCCTCCGAATACTTCCATCCGGTGCCGTAAATTGTGTTCCACTCGGCAGAGCATCAAATTCAGCCTGACTGTTAACTTTGGCTGTGCCAGCAGGAGGATACGCTGCATCTGTGTTTCCACCAGCTTTCTGCTTTAATTTCTGCATGCCGTCTGAGACTGCGCTTCGAAAATCCTTTAGCGCAGTTTTAAAATCATCCTCGCTTAGCGAGCGATCCATTCTCGCCATTGCTGCTTCCGCTTTTGCGCCTTCAATTTCAGTGATAGCGCCACCGCCTTTGAGCATGCCGAATGCCTGAAGAAACGCGCCGCCTTGAAGCTTTTTGAGATAGGTCAATGCATCACGCCCACTTGCTCCCATTGTCCAATTGGGACGGTACTGGTCAGCAGGCCCCACAATTGCAGATAACCCGTCATGTGAGAGCAGTGTATCAATATCAGCAATCGTTTGTTCACTCCTCGCAAGATCAGAAGGAAGCGCAGTGAAAGCCTCTCCCTGCGCCTTTCCTACGACTTTTTCTTTCTCGGCATTTGCAAGATTTTTAGGAACGGAGCCAATAATCTGACCGGAGCGCTTGTCCTTAATGGCATAACTATCACCAAGATCGATTTGTTCAGTACCGGACGAAATATCAAACCCGCCTGTATCGACCTGCTTGAAAGAACCGTTTTTACCAAGAACGCCCAAAACTGGTTTGCCCTGATCATCCTGCCCCCAAATAGGATTAAGACCATATTCAGTAGCCCCACCACCGTTGTTTTTCTCCCACTCGAATTTCTCACGGGCAAGCTGATCGGATGGTGAAAGCTGAGGGTTATCCAGCTTCTGAATTTCCAGTTCCATCTTGCGCTGTTGGAGTGCCTGCATCGGATCAACACCTTTGCGCATGGCGATCAGATAGGCGTTGAGAGAAGCGCGGTCACTGGCAACGGCCTGCGCTTCGCTTTCATCCATCCCTTTGCTTTTCAGCCATTCAACAGTCTGGTTCTGGTTTTTCTTCGTTTTCCTGTCCTGATTACCGGCGGCAATCATCTGACTGCCTTTTGACAGGCTGTCCTGCATAGTACCGCCCATGCCCCAGCCCAGAAACATATCGCCCAAACGCTGACCAAAATCGCTTTCTCCAAACTTGGACAGGCCATCAAAAAAGCCGCCAGATTTGGACTGTGGCGGCTGTGCTGGCATTGCTTGGGATGTTGAGTGTGTCGGCATTGGGTCAACCGCTCGCGGGACCTGTGCGACCTGCTGTTGCAACACATCTATTGGTGCAGATAATGGCGGGGCTGGCTGCTGTGCAGCTTCTGCTCCCTGCAAAAGCATGTTCGGATTTGGTTGCGGCGCAAACTGTTGTGGTTGACCGGTGAGGAATGGCGCGAGCAAATTGCCGATGGTTTCGCGCTGATCCATAAAACTTGTAAGAAGATTGCGCATTATACTTGTCCACCTTTCCCCATGATCTGGGCGATATAGGCTGAGAGCAGGTTCCCCTGCTGACCGCCTGCCATCTGTACCGGTGAGAACTGTGCTTTGGGCTGGTTCTGTCCGATCTGGGCAAGCAAATCCTGCCTGCTCTTTTCTGCGTCCGTCATTTCAGAGCGATACTTACCGAGTTTGCCGCCGCTCATATCCTGCAAGGCTTGAGAGAACATATTGCGGTTCTCCGGCGTGCCAGCAATTGCCTGCTGAAAACTTTCCAGCTTGTCACCGATACCACTGAGAAATCCACCGCTGGCGGCAGCTGTTGGTTGCGCAATGGTGTTCATGGCGCTGCCTGCGCCTTTCAAAGCATTAAACATGCGCCACCACCTCCATGTTAATGCCGAGAGCGTCGTAATTGACCGCCAGATAGCCGTCATCTTCCAACACAACCGCATCCGGATACTTATCGGCCACATCATGCGCCATCAGGCCACGGAAGCGTGTGGGTTCGCCCCTATAATTGAATTCATACATTGGCAGACCATTCTCATAAGTGCCGGTCTGTACGATATGCTCTTTGAGACGCGCGTCAGATTTAGCAAAGAGTGAGCCAATCGCCCCGATAGCACCAAGCGGATTAGATGGCTGATTAACGGTCTGAACATTGGTACCGTAATTACCCGCAGAACCGGCAGCAGCACTCTGCAACAGACCGAGCCGTGTCCAGTCCTGCATATCCTCTGCCTGCCATTTGGCATAATCAGCCTGCAGCTTATCCTGCGCATTCTTATCCTGAATTTGTCCGGCACCGATCTGAGCCTGACCACGACCAAGCTGCGCGGCATCCACGCCAAGCTGGTTCTGAATAGACTGCGCGTTGGCCGCATCAATCGCTCCAACAGCCTTGAACTGATTATCCATTGCACGGTTGTAATCGCTCTCCAACCCTTGCAGCAGCATATTAGTGGTGTTCTTGCCAAGCACATCGGTATTCGCGCCGGAGCCATAGCGCCCTGATCCGGCAAACTGGCTCTGGATCAGATCATTGGCTGAGCTGATCTCGTTATTCAACCGCTCACGATAATAGGGATTACCCTCTTTGAGATATTTGCCGGAGGCATAATCCTGCAAATTGGATTGCGCACTGGTTGGTTGTCCAGCTTGATCACGCAAGGCACCATAATCAGCGCCACCATTCATGACGCTACCAATACCGGCCTGCGTATTGGCTCCAAGATCGGCAACGGTCTGGCCTTGATAGACATTGCCACCTTTACCGCTGTTATAAAGATCCATTGCCTCGCTGGCAGACTTTTGAAACAAAGGAGCCGCCCATGCAGGCGGCTTATTCTCGGTTGTCTGTGTCTGTGAGCCGCCTTTTTTACCCATTATGCAAGTCCTTTCCGAAACATTGCCAGCTCAGCGCCATAGCCCTGTTTTGCTAATGCACGTTTCCAGCCCAAGCGGCCAAGAACGCTGCATTCGTGGCAACCCTGATCACGGCCATATTGTTCGATTTTTTCAATCAATGGCGTGCTGTCCAAACCATCCTCACCGGCCAACACTGTGACCATGATTGTGCGGTGATCTGTTGCCTGATTATGTTTGATTTCAGTGAGCACAAAGGAAACATAGTCCTCGCCATCGAGGATCAGCCAAAGCTGGCGCTCACCTGACAGGATTTCCTTCATCAGTGACTTAATCTCAATGTCCTTGGGAAACCGCGCTACCATTTGCTGCATGGAGGCAGTGATTTGTCGGCCATAATGCGCAATACGCTCCGGCGGCCAATCGTTTGTCAGATGAATGTCGAGTGTCATTTCATACCTGCCGTGCTGATTTTGGTTTCAATGCCTTGCGCGTGCGTCCAGATCGAACCTGCAGGAATGCGGACTTTGACCTTGTGAAACCGTGAGCGTGACATCCGCCGGTACATGCCGGTGCGTGAGGATGGCACTTGCTCATCCTGCCAGCGAAAAGCTTCTGAACGGCGAAAGCGTGAACCAATCGCCAAGCGGGCATCATCTGTATCGGCAATCAGATAGGTTTCATGAATACGTGTCACGCCGCCTGTGGTATCGCCAACCTCCTGCGTGGTAATCACAGCTTCCTGCGTCTGGCCGTTGAAGAAGCCAAGCGCGCCTTCCGGTGTGAAAGCCGCCAGCACCGGAGAACCGCCCTGCCATGAACGGGCATCAAGCGAATAAGGCAGAGCATCAATCGAAGTTGAAACTGCGTCCAACCCTTCCAGCGTATAACCAAGTGTGGCAGCAGACATGAGCATGGATGCGGCAATATCAGCCTTTGTCCAACGACTGAGTGCCCAATCATAGATATAAATCTGATTGTAATTCTCATTGCCGAAGCGCCGGATTGCAAAATAAACCCGCGAATAAAACGGATCGACAACGCCCATGATTTCAGCAGTATCCGACCATTCCACCTGATCAAAAACCGTGCGGTCAACTTTTTCAAAGCCGATATTGGCCATAGAGCCGTCAGGAGCAATCTGGAAGAACCCGCCCTCGTCAGCATAAAAAGCCAGATTTGCACGCGACGCGATAGAAAGACGTGAACGCGCGCCGCGCTGATCATGAATTTTCTGAAAGGTGAATATCTCAACCGAGCCTGGAACAAAGGTCACCCGCCGGATTGCTTTTTCCTGAAACACAAGCGGGTTCGTCGCCTCAGTTGAACCTTGAACCACGCCACCATCAGGAAACTCCTGATAATCGCAATTCTTGCTACCAACAGTCCAGTGCTCTGCATCATTTAAACCAGACCACCATACACGGCGCGGATGCGCAGGCAGCCCCATCAGAGCAACAAAATCACCCCAGACGCGCACAATCGCAGCACGGGGCGGATTGCCGCCAAGATCACGGAATAGCGCCTGACCAAGCTCAATCACCTGCGGATTGTCGTTTTCATTTACTGCAATCACAAAGTTGCCGAATTGTGCAAATGACCATCGTGCCTCTCGGCTGGCATTATACTGCGTGCCGGTCTTAGATATATTGACCCATCCCAGATCGGTATTATCCAGCCGAAAAAGCCCCGTTGCTGTGCCTGCAAAAATATAGGTGCCGCCCAGATCATCGCGCGCCATAAATCCACCGAGACAGGCAGTAGGCAGCGCTTGCGACAAAGGTTTAAACTGAGGAAACGGGATATAAGACCCGTCAGCGCAGAGCACATTGTTCACATCACCGGTGTAAGCTCCGTTCAGATCAGAAACATCGGGGCGAAATTCTGCAAATGGGATTGTCGGCATAGTTTAATCCCTCAAAACGCTGTCGCACGGATAACTCCTCGCGCATTGCGTGAGGTTGTTTCTCGCTTCAAAGTTTTGTGCTGATCCTGATAATCACTTAGCGCTTCTGTGGCGACCTGCGGGTCTTTGAGCGTATCTTTAGCCAAAATATATTTGGCGCGGGCTTTGATAAGGTCATAGGCCTCAGTCACCCATGCATTGGGGATTTCAAAGCTGGTCAATGGTGCAAGACGATATGCGCCAAGCTGCAAGCGGATTTTATAAGCATCATCCGGCACCGGATAGAGGCGCAATTGCTGATTGAAATAGGTATAGGAAACCGGTTCGCCTTTGGCGGCATTACGATCTGAAACCAGTTCCATTTCTTCCGGTGTAGCACGGCGCAGATCGAGCACATTTCCTGCATGATCCTCACGATAAGCCGCCTGAATATGCACAAGGCGCGGGATTTGCTCATGAGCTGGTGCGCCATACCATTGCTGACCGGCAACGGTATTGAACGTCACATCACGGGTTTCATTGAAATAATAGGCTTCGCGCTCGCAATAACGGATTGAAGCCGCAATCGCGCGCTGGATATCAGCAGTATATTCACCGGTCGTATCGTCTACATCGCGGGAAATATCTGCGATAAGTTGCGGAAATGTATAATCGCCACCGGTAAAATTCGGCCCCGATGTTACAACTGTAATCGCCATATGACCTCGCCTTTCACAAAAGAGAAAGGGCGGGAATGACCCCGCCCAATCAGGATTTATGCAGCCGGTGCAGCAAAAGAGGTCAATACAACAGTGCCGTAATCCACACCGTCATAAACGGTCTTCTTGAGGCCGCCGATCATGCTGGCACGAACACCAAGTTCACGATCATAGTCAAACAGGTCTTCCACCCATTTGAACTTGTTTTTGCCGCCGTCTTTACCAAACGCCATCGAGGCCGACTGCGCACCGCAGAATATTGCACGGCGGGTATTGGCTTTCTGCTTGAGGCTTGCCGGGTCGGTTGCATCGATGCCAAGCGGTACACGGCTGTTCTCAACAATCAGCGTACGGTTATAAACACCGAGCGCACCGGTATAGAGACCGTTCTTGTCGATATCACCGCCCTGCAAGCGCTTGCCCTGCAAGTCAAACCAGTTGCCGACCGTTGCCACGTCCTTGCGCATTGAGAGCGTCTGATCCGGATGGATAAAGCAGACATAATCAATATCCGCGCCCAAGCCCTTGATCGGACGTACCATTGGAGCCGCGTTTTTCGCACGGTTCACAGCATCGTCGATCATTTGCAGCTTAAACACATCAGCAGCCACAAGTGCCTGATCCGTGGCTTTACCACCGGCACGCAGGATACGACCTGCACTTGGGGCAATGGTCGCATTGAAGCCGGTATATTTGCCATTGGTGACAAATGTATTGCCTGCAAGCTGGTTGAAGAACCATGTATCAATGCGGTCAGCCATCCAGTCCTTCAGGCTGTCATAGCTTTCTTCACGCATATTGTAAGGCACGCGCTGGCGATCGATGGTGCCTTCATTGCGAACACGATGGGCATGACCAAGTTCGTTGATCACCATTTTATCATTGAAGCGTGTCAGGCTTTCTTCATTGCCTTCCTGCACTTCGTTTTCGGTCGTACCGTCACCGGTAGCCAACATACGAATGCCCCATGTGATCTGGTCACCGGCACCTTTTTTGGTTTCGGTCATGATCTGGCACAGAGAACCGGCCTTTTCGCCCATATACTGATAGGCAGTTGTTTCTTTGAGTGCCTCAACATCCATACGCTGAGACCAGAGTTTTACAGTCAATGCATCATTGACAGGCTGAACAGTGGTAGCCATCGGGCTAAACCTCCAAAATCTGATTGGGAATTTGAGTTAATGCTTGCGCATCACGCCGCGCGGCTAAGCGGAAAGCAGGATCACGCCTGCTGCGGTTCGGTCTGACGTCCCGAAAAACGAAGGGCAGTTTGAAAGCATACCGAGGCTTCATTGCCGTGCTCAACAACCGCCAAGCACCTTGATAAGACGTGTCTGATTTTCAGGCTTGGTGTACCACCGCTCGAAATCTTCCGGCGACATGTCTGCAATCGCTTGAGAGGTCAGTACATCACCACTTGGCGCGCCACTTGCCTGAGCAACTGTTTTATTACGCGACTGCGCATCCTGAATTGTCTTTAGCTGTTCTGCGGCTGCATTTGGAGCCGGAGCGGCACCAGTAAAGCCGTATGCTTTGGACATATTATAAATCACCTGTGCAGGTGACTGGCCGGTTTTTGCCGCCGTGATTACGATATCACGCAGCTCGGCGTTCATTTGCTGATTACGCCCTTCTTGCGTCTGGAACTGAGGATAAGCCGCCGCCATAGACTGCAACTGCTTGTCACGGGTTTCGGACAGAAAATGTACAGCATCCCCATAGTCTGGCGACTGAGTTGCAAATTCCTGACATGAATCCCGCCAGTAATCAGCAACAGCTCTTTCCTGAGCCTGAACCTGCTGCTGTTGTGCAGCTTGGGTTTCTCGCTCCTGAATTTTTTCGAGCACTTTCTTATTCTGCCGACCCTGCCACTGCATATGGGCGAAGATATCAACAGTCGGATCTGGTTCCGGATCATCGTCGACAGCCGCAGCCTCACCATTCTGCCGCATTGCCTGAGCGAGAGTGTTCCAACGGTCTTCAAGGACTGCTTTCGCTGTTATTTCAGCTTGCAGTTTAGCCTCAATTTCCTTGCGCCTGCTACGCTCTTTGCTGAGTGCACCATAAGGCACGGTACGGTTCGGATCACCTTCCTGCTCAGCGCTGTCCCCATCTGTCACAGGGGCTTCCGGCTGTGGCTGCTCCTGAACAGCGCTTGTTTCCGGCTGCTCGATAGCTGTATTCGGTTTATCTTCCGGCAGCACTTCACCGCCCGACGAAAAATAAGCCTCTGCCTCAGCAGAGAGCTTGCCTTCTTCCATATCCGACATGATTTTTCCTTGAGAATAGTCTGACGTGACCAACGGCAACCGATAGCGCTCGGTTCAGCGAGAACAGGGCTTACCCCTGCTATTTGTTAAATGGCTGAGCCGCGCCGCGCCTCTGAAATACGGCGGATTGCGTTGCGGCTCTCTTCAATGGCTAATCGTTGCGCATCCAGTCTGGCTTTTTGCTCTGCAGTACCGGCCTCAATTTCAGCTTTGCGCTGCGTGACCATAAGATCAGTCGCTTTTTCCTGCAATTTCATCTGCCCGAGCTGCTGTTTAACAGCCAGATCAGCTTGCGCGCTCTCCGCCTTAGTTTTAGCCGCAATTTCTTCCGGAGAAGGCTGCGGCGGTTGCTGGCTTTGCTGTTCCTGCGCTTGTTTAGAGCGCTCTCTGATGCTTGCCACAAGTGAGGCTGGCAGCGGTGAAAGCTCCAGAAGCTCAAGCAGAATATCCGGCGTGACCATATTACCGATCAGCGGGAATAGGCTCTGCATCACCGCCCAAGTGCGCTCTTTCTCGTTCGGGCTGGTCGGGCTGTCATCAATGATGATGTCGTATTTCTTGTCGGCTTGGCGAACCAAAGGCAGATATTGTTCCTGCCCTTTACCAACGACACGGATTAGGCGGCCATCCGACAGATAATTCTGCAAGAGATAGAGGATAGTCTCAGCCTGCCGTTTGCGATAAAGCCGCAATGCATTGAACAAGGAGGCAAGCACCCCAAGCGATGACTGCTTGCGGGTGTTTTCCAGCACACCAGCCTGATCAACCTCGCGCGTACCGATAAACTCCCGTGAGAGACCGGTAACCTGTGTAATCGCTTCCTTGCTCTCATTGAACAGTGCGAAAAAGCCTTGCGGGAATTGCGCCGGTGGTTTGGGCTGGATTTGCCCGCTTTGCAACGCTCCGGCATTCACCCATGTGATTGCATCCGGACTTGCCCATGTTTCTTCAGCCTGACGGATATTATCGAAAGCCTCTTTCTCCGCCAGCAACCCGCCTTTGGATTGAGAGTTGAGCAGATGCATGATCTGGCTAAAGAACTTGTTCGTCCAGCGCTGCGGATCAATTGCAGCGCGAACAATACCGTAAAACAGCCCGTCTTTAGTGTCGAAATAGCCGGTCATAACATCCCAACCAAGACGACCTTGCGGTGCCAGAGGGCTATCAATCTCAGCCAATAGGCTGTTGCCAAGGAAAGCACGCCTTGCCACTTTGCGCATCTGGCGCACCAGCTTCAAGCTCGGGACAAGCTCCGGCATTTCCTTATTGATCTGTTTGACCTCGGCAGCCGTATATTCACGCATAGCCTGTGGGTTTTGCGGATCAAGGCCACGATAATACGGCTCACGTTCCAGCCACCGCGCCTCAACAATAACAACCTTCTCACCTGCCTCGAATGTCCGCTCGCCCTGATTATCATCAGAATAGCGATTGCCGTGGTTCACTTGATGCGGATTGTCCCGCCCTGCATCATCACGTGCCCAACCGGCGTGCAGCGCTTCTTTGGGCATATCCGGAAACATATCTTGCGCTTCTTCAATGCTCATTTCCCGCACGCGGAACATGCGCGGCGCATCGGTCATGTTGAGCTTGCGGGCAGTTGCCGGAAACACCATTTCAAACGGGTCAATCCGTTCGGCCAGTGGCGCGCCGTCAGGGTCATCCTCATAGTCGAGGCGCGTATCCATGAAGCCAAGACCACCGATAATCACATCGCGGAAGGCTTCACTATCCTCATATTCGGCATTGGCTTCATCACGAAACCACTCGCCACCAGCTGTCAGAATTTCATTCGCATGTGCATCACCCTGCTCTCGCGGGATAAAGCGCATTTCACGGCGGTTGTTCATTTCTGAGCCGACAACAGCATTTGCCAGCGGCGCAATATTGTTAAACGTCAGGACGGGGCGTTTCTGCTCCTGCATTGCTGCCAGATCATCATCTGACCACTGATTGCCAGCAACAAAATCGAAGTGCTCTTTAGCGTTCTTGCGCCAAGCCCGTGTTTTATCGATATCATCTTTGTACCAGCCTTTGAGCCGGTCAAATATCGCTTCGCTGTCTTTTGCTTTTTCAGCCATATTTTACCCACTCATCCAACTTGAACCGGTATTTGCCCCAAACCCTCGATAAGCGCGGTTGGTTTCCGGTGGCGGTGCCTGCTTGGCAAACCGCAACATCATCAGTGCGTAACGGGACGCTGAAATCACGTCATCACGTTCCTTCACAACTTTGCCGTCCTTACGGTGATAGGTCTGGCGCTCCTGCAACCAGTCCTGACAGGTCGAGAACACTTTCCAGCGTCCCGTCTGCATCCGCAACAGCATGTCTGACAGTCCGGCTTCAACGCCGTTGGAGCCATCCAGAAACTGCGCACGTTGCGGCAGCATCTTCATGCCCTGCTCTTTATATTGTTTGGCAAGCTGCTCGCCGGAACCTTTATCGTGCTGCAAGCCATCGTGTGGCCACGACCACGGCAGCCATGCGCCCCATGGCTTCAATGCTGCTGCATGAATAAGCGGCGTTGCCTCGCGTTTGCGGTAATCTCTGGTGACATAGACAATATCGCTGTCCCGATCCCATGCGAGGCTGGTGGCAGCAGTCGGGTGATCCCAACCAAAGTCGATACCGCCGATCTGCACCCAATGGGCGGGAATCGGAAACGGCTGCACCACAATATCCTCTTCCACCACCGGAAAGATCAGACCGGAACCCAGTGTTGGTATGCCCTTGGTGCGTGCTTCCCGTTCATGTGCCGGATAACTGGCAATAATGCGGTCGCGTTCCTCTTGCGAGTAATGCAGCGCATCCTGAATGGTCATCATGATCTTGATGCGATCAGGCGCATCTTCAAGAAAGAACCGTGCAGAAACCGCCGACATACCTTTAAGCGGCGTATAGGTCATCATCACACTGCCTTTAGTGGCGTTCGTGCGCGTGATACCCTCAAAATAAACGTCTGAGGGCGGTTCTTCGTCAAACCAGACAAAGTGCACCGTATTGGCCTGCCATTTAGAGCGGCCTTGGTCATAGGACTTGAACAACAGGGATGAAGCCCCGCCACTCACATGCCCGACCGTCACCGTATCAATGGCATTGGAAACACCTTGTCTGCGCGTCGTGCGCTGAATGCAGCGTTTCGGGATAAAACCTGTGCCCCATTCTTCTTCGCGGTCTGGCTGACCAACAAGCAAGCGCTGCACACCATCGCGGGTCAGCTCACCGCTCTCGGAGCCTGCAATCACCACAATCGGATGGTCAAAGCGTAAGCCCTGCCACCAGAACGGATATTCACCGGTGAGGTGCATGGCAACTTCTGCCGCACCGGATAGGGTTTTGCCCAACTGGTTACCGGCAGCAAAAAGGCGCTCCCGATAAGAAGCGCCTGCATTATGAAATTCTATCTGCTTTGGATAAGGCTCATACCCTTTGAGCCTATTCACCTTCTTCCGGTGCGCTCTCTCGGCAAGCAAGCTTTCCAGCTCCAATTTTTCCGAGTAACTCATTGATCCGAGCATCTAATTGCTCCTCTGGCATAGACTGGAGCGATCCAGAAACATTCAGATCAAGCTTGTCGCTGTATTTCTTCGGGCGCAGTTTACCAGCCATCCATTTACGAGCATCGACACGCAAAGCTGACCGGCGCAATGCCTCACCATTCTCACGCCAGCCAATGTTTTCGCCGTCCTCGTTCTGGCGCTCCATCCAGTCATTGCGCCCATCATCGGCAATTTCAAGGATATCATCGAAAATAGCGTCTGCTTGTGCCTCGCGTGCGCGTGCGTACTGGTCTGAAAACTCAGGATGCAATGAAAGCCATCTGAAAACCGTAGAACGAGCTGGGAGAGCTTCATCTTCACAAATGCTGCGTAGGCTCTCCCCGTCTGCCAGCCTCTCACAGATCAGATCAGCTATGTCCTGACTATAATCTGTCGGCCTGCCTGTTACCGGCGCTTCATCAGTCATCACTTACCCCTTGCTGCGGCTGCAATCCATGCAATGCCAGCGAGAGCGATCCACATGAGAATTAGCATGCCGCTAAAGTGCCAGAATGATTGAAAGGTGAATTCTAGGAATTTCATAAATTATTTCCCGCCGACCAAGCTAGTCTACGCAACCTGAACTGACGAAACACCAAATTCTTACGAATTAAAGCGCCTTCGACCAATATTAATGATAAGATTAATTGTTGAGCAAAATGATCTGAGCAGATATCTGCCCATTTCTGGAATTTTCCGCTCATAAGCAAGAAAGTGTCCATCATGGCAAAAGGCCAAATACGCGGTAATCGCGAAGTGCGAAAACCGAAGAAGGACAAATCAACCGTTATTGAGCCGTCATCTAACACAATGACAGGTCGCTTCCTTACCCAAGTAAAAGATACTGGCAAGCAAAAGAAATAGCCGAAAATATCGGCTAACTAATGGAGGTAGGCGTTTTCGCGCCTACCCTAGTCCTCATTTCTGTACTCTTACTGCGCGGATAAAAATACGAACAAATCAACCAGTAAGAAATACGGTATTCATCCAAAAATAAAAAAGGCCGGGGCAAAACTGCACCGACCTTCCTACTCATCATTAAATTGCCAGTGCCAGTACATCCGTGGTCAAAAGCTTAAATTGATGAAGACATTTGCGAGCGACAGACGCGTTCCAGTGCTCATTAGCATTGCCTGAACTTATCTATAGAAGTGGATTGTGTTCTAAATAAGTTTTTGAATTAAATAGGGAATATTTCAATCCTATTAGCACCACTAAGTCGCCTTAGTTGCTATTTATCTAAAATAAGCACATCCTCTTTAAGCGCTGTTTTTTATCCAGCGCTGCCATTGATGGCTCAGCACACTGGAGCCGCAACCAAAGGAGGACAGCATGTCTTCCACTTATTTAACATCACATAATCTGAACATGCTTGCTCGTCTTCTTGATGAAGTACGCATTACCGGTGAACTTGCGGAAAACGATATTATCGCAGAGCGTTTACTTGTTCATCGATTTGAAAGAGGCACATATGATGAAAGGCGTTTACGCATCATATTACGACGCCATATCTTCAATTATCCTAACGAAACCAAAGAGATAAACGAGTGGGAAAATGAAGGCGGAGCAGTTTCTTCCACATAAAAGAACTAGCTTTGATAACTTGACAGTAATTACTCAATACTAAACTAGATTAGAAGGGGACAGAAATGACCGTAACGGGTTTCATTTTTGGGGCGATAATTGGTTTTGTTGTAGCAGCTTCACTTATCGTCTCTTCTTCCGACAACACAGTTATGGGAATTGCTATAGGTATTGCGCTTACCTTCTCTTTTGGAATTGTTTTTTCAAAGTATAAGATAAAATCCTGAATCAAAAAGGCAGCCTTTAAGCTGCCTCTCAAATCGGATTGCGCGTTAAACGCAAATCACCACAATACAAAATATAGTATATTCCGCGTACACGGGCAACAGCCTATTGTGTTTTATACCCCCAATGCACAGCAAGCTCGTCCAGACCATCCTTGATGTAATCGCCAATTGTCTTCCTGTCGCGCTGGCTCTCTGCCATATCCTTTATCTCCATGCCCTGCCCGACGACCTTGATCATCAGGTCAAAGGCTTTGCGGCCAAGCACAGGCTTGCATTCATTCAACCTCTGTACCGCATCAATCATGCTGTCCGGTAATGGGTCAATGCCCTTGCCGCCGTCCACTTGCTCACGGCCATAGTCAATGGCAATTGTGCCTTTCGCGCCTGACCGCTCCCAATATTGGCGGAACCGCCCTGCTGCCGCCCATTGCGCATCATTGATATGCCCGCGCGAATAGAGAGTACCGACAGCACTCTCCTTGATATTCACATAGGCTTTGATCTTCGGCGGATTCCAGCTCTCGCCCGAGTGATCCGGTGAATAAAACGGGTTCGGAACGCGATGCACCCGAATATCGGATTTGAGGGTTCCCACCTCACCACGAGAGATTGCTTTACGCTGTTCTTTTGATGGTGCAGCCATGTTATCCCTTTTCTAAGCTTTCTTCCGCAAAGCGATTTCGCGCTGCACGTACCAAACTGCCTTTTCTAAATCCTGCAAAGAATTGCCCTTGAGATCGGCGCGCCAGATATATTTCAAGGCATTGCCAAGATTAAATCCCATATGCTCAGTAATGGTGATGCACTCCACGCCGGACGGGTGACTGGTGTAATGCTGCGGATGATTGACCGGATCACTCATGGCTTAATCCTTATGCTGCTAATGCTGGGTTTGCGGTTTCAATGCCTTGTTTTTTAAGTGCGTACAGAATTGTCGTGTGATCGACATCAAAGTGCTTGGCGAGGAATGGCAGAGATGTTTCAGGCCAGCGCAGTTTGATTGCGCATATGGCAGCGTGACGTGCCTTTGAAATTCTGTGTTGTCGCGTTTTGGCGTTCATTTGCTCAACAGGAATTTCATACAGATACGCCACGATCTCACGGGCTTGCTTGACGCTATCGAAGCCCATTCCAATGGCCTGCTGTGCAGCTTCATAAACTTCCGGCATAGGCGCTGCATCAACGGTATCCTTAATCCTTGGGGCGGATTTTTTCGTTACCATGGCCAGCTTTGCTTTTGCTTCAGCACGTCTGCGCTCTGCCCACACGCGGCGAACAAGTTTAGGATTCATCCCGCGATAGATACTAACATTCTCAACACTGGAGCCGCGGCATCCAAAATCCACTTCTGTTTTCATTATGCGGCTCCTGCCTGTTTGAATGCATTGTTGACCGGTCCATAAACCGTGCCTGTCTTGGCTTCCCACAATGAACCGTCTGGGAATGTGCGCCTGCCCGTGGTTGTCCATGTGCCGTGATCGATATTCACGGCCAGAATGTCTCTGTTTTTGGTCGCGTCGACTGGACTGCTATGCTTACGACCTTTGGCTTCTGCCCTTGCCTGATCGACTTCACGCACATATCGCTCACTGTCATTGATGGGCTTCATCACTCGTTCGCACTCGCGGCGAAGCTCTGGTGGTGACGGCATGAAACCATGCTCGAGATTGGAGTGGCCTTTGATGATGTTATCGGTCGCAACTTCCAGACTGTGACGGGTCACACCTTCCAGCGCCTTGAGATAAACACCACGGGTCAGGTTCGGATCAGTAGCGCCCCGCGCTGGCAATACGGAGAGGATGTACATTGCTTTCTTGATGTCGGTTTCCGTAACCTGCATCGAGTACGTCTGTGCTGTGGCTATCTGGTTCATTCGGGAGAATCCCTTCTTCGCGCAGGGCATCAGCCCAGATATTGGTGTGGGTTAATTTGCGGCTGGCCGGATTATCGCGGCGCTGCGCCTGCTGACGATTAATCAGCCACTCAGGCTTGAAGCCCTGCCAGCAGTTCTCAATCATCGCATCAGCCGCGGCGTTGGGGTCTGAGCATTTGGCGAATTGCTTGGCGAGAAGTTCAGCTCCGCGCAACGTCAGCGGTTTGTGAAGAGCTTTTCGGTGATCGATCACAGCCTTGGCGTGATCCTGATCTAAGACCTTCATCAATTCGTTTTGGACAGATGCTTTTTCGGGCGCTCGCGCCTTAACTTCTGAACGTAGTGAAGAAGTATTATCTGTTTCTGTATCTGTCTCTTGGGGCGTCACCGCGCCGTCACGTGACGTCACCGTTACGTCACTAGTTTCCAAGACCTCGTTATTATTGCTCTTTTTTGCCCGTTGCCGCTCACGATAACGAGCTTGGCGCTCAACGGACTTATCCGATTGATACTGACGGTCGCCCCACTTGACCACACAACTGGCAGCAATGCGGCCAGACTGCTCAAGGGCATCCATAACATTGAGTATGTCAGTCTCATCCGCCCGCAGAAAGTAAGCGACCTCGGCGGCATCGACTTCAAATCGTCCAGCATCATCAATCTCCGCTGCGCTTTCGAGAATGGCACCCCATACCCAGACAACGCGCTCAACAGACTGCTTTGAGCGAATGGCTACAGTAACGAGCTTTTCATCACGCATCATACCTGCATAGTGTCTGAACCACCGGCTCATGCTGCCAGCGCCTCCTCAGCGCGTTGAACAATGACTACGCAATCGCTTTTGATGTCCGCATCCCATGTCATGGTGATACGCTCACAGAGATTGTCGTTCTTGATCACTTGATAATGTTGGAGAACATCAAGAATGGGCTTGAGACGATTGTCTAAGTCCATCCGACTGTGCGGGCGCTTGAGGGCAACACAGAGTGAAAACGGTGTATCAATCCGGTCATTGCGCCCACGGATAAACCATCCGCAATCCTGCACCCATTTGGCATATTCAGGGGACTTGCGGCGGGTTTTGCCCCAGCCGACATAGATGTCCCAAACAGTAGGAGGGAATGGCAATTCAAATTTCATCATTCTCTCAACTCCGGACAAATCCATTCAGCTGCACCTGCAGCCCACGTTCTAAAGCTGACCGCAATCTTGTGCCGCCGACTGAATGACAGCCAGCGAAGCAAGACGGGCGGTTTCGGCGCGATATGCGGCTTGTTTTCTTCTCCCATCGAGGATTGCCTTCATTTCTTCGATTTCTCTGTTTTCAATCCTGCTAGCTTCTTTATTGAAGACAGCCCTCACTCTGCGGCGCGTCCACGCACCGTTGCGCTTACTCAAATCTGAATACGCCCGCTCCAACATGGACTTGATCGTTTCGCGTACTCCGCGCTGACCAATGATTTCGTCCAGCAGAGAAGCGGCCATATCGACATCAGTCATCGTCGGCTCCTTGGCTGAAAAATCCACGTTCTTGGATGAAATTCCCACGTTCATGGGTGGCTCCTTTGCTAAGTTTGACCTTGCGAGGGACAAACGAGACAGGAGCAACCAGTGCATGGAGCCAGTGGGAAAGATTGCGCTGCGCATACTGAATAAAAACAGGCATGCGCAGATACACCGCCAAAGAACGGGAATTGATGGCCGAGACGATCAAGCGGGGGAGCAAAGCCGTCTCGGCCTCACCGGTGGGAGGAGTGACCGGTGATATGAAACTGATGAATGGGGTCGCGTGGCTCATGCTGCGCGACTTTCTTTTTCCATGTTTTCGAGAACGCGGAGACGAGTTTTCACTCTCGGCTCTCGACCTTCCCGAATTTGGAAAACAAAAAGAGGGTCGTTTGCGAACTTGCGTCCGAATTTTGTGGCAGAGATGCCTTCAGAGGCGATAAACTGTTCAATATTTTGTCGGAAAGTTTCGATCTCATTCATAGGAGATCAGATTATAGGATTTATCCTGCAAATCAAGGGAAAAATCCTACATGCAATAAAATAGGGATTATCCTATAATATGCCTATGGATAAAGTACGCGAACTCATCATTAAAACATCTGAAGAAAAAGGCTTGTCGCTCAGTGAGCTATCAAAGCAAATCGGGCGTAATCAAACCTATATTCAGCAATTCATCACGAAAGGCTCCCCTAAAGAGCTACATGAGCGTGATAGGGCGACGCTTTCGTCTATCCTTGGAATTCCTGAGAGTTCTTTGCGACTAGATCCCCTCGATAACTCAACGCCGGAAGCTCGCGCCAAAGGCTTCACACCAACGATAATCCCCGGCAAAGAACTGGTCGGCAATCGTGACTTCCCTATCTACGCTGCAGCAATGGGTGGCGATGGGCATACAATTATCACCTTTGATGCAATCGACTATGTGAAGCGGCCAGCCATTCTTGAAAACGTCAAAGATGCTTATGGCGTCTATATTGTTGGCGACAGCATGGAGCCAGCTTATGAGCAAGGGGATATGGCACTTGTTCACCCTCACTTGCCACCAGCTCGTGGAAAAGACGTGATTTTATTTCATGTTCCACCGGCCAACGAAGCAGAATGCATCATTAAGCGTTTGGTTGGCTTTAATGACTTCGAGTGGAAGCTTAGGCAATACAATCCTGCAAAGGATTTCACCGAATACCGCGCATCGTTCCCTTACTGTCACCGTGTCGTTGGTAAATACAGCGGGCGCTAATCCGCCCTCTCCAGCTCTAAAATCTCCTCCGGCAGCTCACCAATTGCAACCAAAAGCCTTGGAACAGAGTAATCACCCGTATTGATGTCGGCCACTCTGACAAAGGCAATTACAGCCGCTTTGTATAATGACAGCCTTTCTGCCAGCCGACGTGCTTGTGAAGCATCCTGCACTTGAATAGGAGCATCCGGCGAGTAGCAGCCTTTAGCCTGATTAAAACTCTGCACCACATACAGTTCAGCCATTACGCAAACTCCCAGCGACTGATTCAGCTTTATCTTGACCAGATAAAGTGAACATATCAAGAACGATTTAACGCAAGCGAACAGATTTTTAACGGATGGTTAAGGACGCACTAGATGTGGTGACGTGGGGAATTGGGGAAACAAGTGATCATATTTAGAGTTGTGGATGATCGGATAGGAATCGGCTACTCATGTAAAAACGATAATTGTTGCGGCGGGGGAAATGAACTCACATCAAATTGACCAAATATTTAACTTCTTGGACACAGTGAATAAGTCTGAAAAAACCTTTGATGACTTCTCAAAGTGGGATGAATACACAGACCGATCCTCTGGAAAGCTACGTTATGTTACGGCAATTCAGTTAAATGGCATTCTTGGGGGTGGTGTTTCCATAAGGATTACAACTCCTAAAGAAACATGGGAAGAAGATGTTTATGGCCAGATTGAAGTGCGCCCACCACGCATGAAGCGCTCCCTCAGAGTTAACCCAATTGAATGGAGGCCATTGCGTCCCCATGTTAACTCTGCGACAGCTCCATCCCCATATGGATTGCAACAATACTTTGATCGCTGGCATCCATATGATTTAAACAAGCCATTAGGTATAGGGGCATTCGACCAGTCAGACAAAGGCGTTGCGACGCCTTTACCTCGTGCAATATCATCTTTTTCGGAGTACCTTGAATTATGTTCCGAGATTTGGAAATGCCCAGACGTTAAAGGGATACCTACACCGCCATGGTCTCCACAGCTAACATTTTAAATCATAATCTTGAGAAGATTGCACATAGCGTTGCAAAACAGCTGTCGTTTGCAAAAATCTCAGGCAAATCAGCCTTTATTAGTACAGGGGTCTTATACCCAAACGGCACATCGGTTGTCGTTAGAATTGACGAAATAAATAATAACTATCTTGTGTCAGATGATGGTTATGCCGCTTGCCTCGCTGAAACAATGGGTATCAAAGATATATTTTTTAAAGTCGCTGGAGCAACTGCAAGACGCTCAGGAATTGAATACGACAACCACGCGTTTTTTCTAAACAAAATTCCTACGTTAAATCTACCATTTGCGGTTATGTTGATTGCAAATGCTTCATCTCAATCAATTGAAAAGACAATATTTTCCGCGGATCTGATTCGCATTAAGCCTTCAAGGCAGCTATTTGAGCAAAAAATGATCGAAGCTTTTGGCAAAAAAGCCTCGTTTGACGTAGGTATCTTGGGTGCAACAAAAGAATGGAAAGTCGATGGAGCTTATATCGAAAACAGCCATGTAATCGCTGCATATGAATACGTATCTCCATCTTTTAATGCTATTGCTGCAGCCCACCTTAAAATGGGCGACATAACAATTATGGATAGCGCTCCCAAAACTGTAATTGTTTTAGAAAATTACAAAGCCACAGATGCTGCCATGCGACAAATATTATCGTCCTCAGTCAATCAGGTGATCTCTGCAGATAGTCCATCTGATAGCTATCGTATTGCAGCGTGATGAACCATTATATATTTTACAGCGCCGGTCACTCAGGCGCTTTTCTTTTGCGCTTAAGTGCTAATAACTCCGCCTTACGATTGCGTTTTGCATTTTTTTCCCCCCGTAGCTTTTCCTTAAGAACGCAAATAAGTAGCGCATCAACCAGATCCATTTGAGAATTATGCCCCATTGAATACTGATGTAAGGCCTCCTTCTGTAAAGCAAGGCCTTTCCTGCTACTCAGATTGATATCGGTCACTGAGCAAACATGAGATACCGCAAGATTAATTAACCTCATATCCCTCTTGACCGAGCTGTTTTTGCTTGCTGCGATTGACATATTTCCCTCCCATTGCGTTAGAATTTTCTAACGAATTATAGAGAAGCGACCAGCTTTCAAGACGTATGCGGTACATAACTCTATGACGAGAAAATTCGCGAGTAGCGAGAAGAAATAATTTGATAAAATTTGCATTAGTTGAATATGCAGAAAGCGCCAGTTTTCCGGCGCTCAGAATTTGCGTTTGATCTAGTGCTCTATAATCCGCTCACGTTTTCGTTTTAACTTATCGGCCATATTAATTCGCCTAAGCATCAAATCTACCAGCTCTTTCGGATCATGATGGCCGACCATGTATTCGCGAACAACGGAATTCGCTATTGCCTGCCCTTCTTCACTTTTTAATTCAATGAATGTGGCGGCGCAGATTTCTGAAAGCGCATTATTAATAATCGAAATATCTGCTTTGTCGATTACATTCCTCTGTGTGGATTTATTCACTTTAGTATCCTCCCGCCCTCTTTTGGGAGTATTCCGCAGAGAGGGCAAGGACAGAGTAACATGGTTAATGCGCATCCCCTAATCATCATTAACTACTAATTATGGTCGCCCGCCTCGTGCGGGCTTTTTGCTGCCCTGATTCTAGCATGACTGGGGAGCGGGGCAAGAGCATAGGCAACTTAAATTTCCTACATGTAGGATTTCCTATTGACATGATATAGGATATTTCCTACGATACATCCATCAACAGCGCGAAGAAGCATCCGCCGATCCGCTAAACGATGGAGAGAACCCATGAGCCTTTATGCATACAGCGCAGAACTGCATGACCCAGTGCTTGGCTTTGTTATTTTTCAGGATGAAGTTGAGCTTGATGTGTCCTTCTCAATGGAAGGCTGTGAACCACGCATAACAGTTGAAGGCGTCTATAAAGACGGTATCAGCCTGTTCAACGGTTCTCCTGTCCTCAACAAAATCGCCCATATGGTCGCTGATCAGGCACAGGATGATGACTGGCTTATCGGTCGCGTAGTTGAAGATTACGCCGAAGAAATGCCGAGGGCTGCGTGATGGTCAATTATTACCGCGTTTCCACTCTCGCAGCTAACATTTCTCAAGATGCCGCTATGGCGCATGCGTTCCGGCTGTCCGGCGCAACTCAGGACTGGCCAATGGCTGGCTCACACGTTGCCGAGCACTTCGAACGCCTTGCGGAAGCGCTTGGCTACAAGATTGAAAAAATCACCACACCAGAACTGAGGGCGGCATGAACGGATTTATCCAAGACCTCTGCGCCTTCGCCTCAATGTCAATCTTTGTGGCTGTTTTCCTCACTTATATCGGAGCATTTGCATGAGCGCCGCACTTGAAATTCATACACATACCCCGCCGACTGCGCAGCCACGTAGCAATGTAATCAATACATTCGACGCGCTTACCTTGGCAATTCAGCAGGGAGCGACACCAGAGGCCTTAACTAGCATCATGTCGCTTCATGAGCGCTTGCAGGCTGTCGCATCACGGAAGGCATTCGACGCAGCAATAGCTGCTGCCAAGTCTGAGCTTCCAACAATTAAGAAAAATCGGACTGTTGATTTTACAGGGAAAACTAATGTCCGGACACATTACAACTTCGAGGATTTGGCTGAAATCTCAGCGACGATTACGCCGATCCTGTCAAGCCACGGCCTCTCCTATCGGTTTCGTACCAACCAAGAAAACGGCTTAATATCTGTAACGTGCATAATTGCGCATGAAGACGGTTACTCCGAAGAAACGACGCTTGCCGCCAGCGGAGATAACTCCGGCAACAAGAACAGTATTCAGGCTATTGGCTCAACAGTCACGTACTTGCAGCGATATACGCTCAAGGCGGCGCTCGGACTGGCCGTTGCTGATGACGATGACGGCGCGAAAGCTGACGAGGCGTCGAATACCCCAATCACAGATGCACAACGTGATGAACTTCTCTCTCTTATTAATGACGTTGGGATGAATGTCGCCGTCTGGTGCCAGTTCTACAAAGTTGATGCGGTGAAAGAGCTGCCAGCAGCCCAATTTGAGAGCGCTAAAAAGAAACTAAAACTGACCAAAGAAAGCCGCGCAAATGGATAACATTATTCAGGGTTCAGACGAATGGCATGCTTTGCGCCTTGGCAAGGTCACCGCCTCCCGTGTTTCCGATGTGACAGCGAAGGTGAAAACAGGTGTATCGGCATCACGCGCGAATTACATGGCGCAGCTCATTGCAGAGCGTCTGACCGGCTCCGTCGAGGCAACATGCACAAATAGCTCAATCCAATGGGGCAATGAACAAGAACCGGAGGCGCGACTTGCTTATCAATTCCACGCAAATGAGCTTGTGGAGCAAGTCGCCTTTATCGCCCATCCATCAATCGAAATGACTGGCGCCAGCCCTGACGGCTTGGTCGGGACTGACGGTCTGGTGGAGATCAAATGCCCGAACACATCAACGCATATCGACACAATGCTGAGCGGGAAAGCTCCGGCCAAGTACGTCAAACAAATGATGTGGCAGATGGCATGCACCGGTCGCAAGTGGTGTGACTTCGTTTCTTTTGACCCACGGATGCCGGAAGAAATGCGCCTCTTTGTAAAGCGCGTTGAGCGTGATGATGATCTGATTGCAAGCCTTGAGGCCGAAGTCTCCGAGTTCCTGTCTGAAATCGATAACAAAATCACTGCGCTGAAAAACGTTTGCGCCCCAAGCTTGAAGGAAGCAGCATAATGGCCGGTTCAGTCAATAAAGTCATTCTGGTCGGCAATCTAACCGCTGACCCTGAAATTCGTCGCCTTAATTCCGGCGAACCTGTCGCAAATCTCCGAGTAGCTACAAATGAAAGCTGGAGAGACCGCCAGACTGGTGAACGTAAAGACAAGGCTGAGTACCACAGCGTTGTAATCTTCAACGAAAATCTGGCCAAAGTTGCAGAACAGTACCTGAAAAAAGGTGCCAAGGTTTATATCGAAGGCCAGCTGCAAACCCGTAAATGGTCGGATCAGAACGGCAACGATCGCTACACGACCGAGATTGTTCTGCAGAAGTTCCGCGGCGAATTGCAGATGCTCGACAGTCGCGGCGAAGGCCAACAGCAAAACCAATCACGCCAGTCCGAACAGTCCTACAGCCAGCAATCTGGCGGATTTGGCGGTGGTTTTGACGACAACCTCGATGATGACATTCCGTTTTGAGGCACCTCATGGAAAAGCAGCGTTACACCATCGTAAATCCGCAGGTTCGCCAGAATGCAATCAGAGCGCTCATGGCACTCCCTGACGGCCACACAGCAACATTTGCACCACCAACCAGAAGCGGAGGGCAGAATGATTTCTTTCATTCAATTTGTTCTGACATTGCGAAGTCTGGCTTTGAGTGGGCTGGCAAACCGCGAAAACCGGAAGAATGGAAAGTTCTGCTTGTATCCGGTCACACAAAAGCAACGCAGGGCGAAGTCGAATTTGTGCCGGGGCTTGAAGGTGAATTCGTAAACATTCGCGAAAGCACCGCCCGCATGTCAGTTAAACGCGCCGCCTCTTTGCTTGAATACGCGCTGGCGTGGTGCGCCGATCATCATATCCCCCTCACCGACACCCGCCGCCAAGGCTACCTTATGGAGGCGGCATGATTATTCAGTTCCTCATTTCAAAACTGCGCAAGCTTCTTGGCCTTCACGATGATCCATTGCTAGAGCTTCGCGCCACAGCTGAGACTCTCAAGGCCACTATCGCCAAAGCCAAGAAGGACAAGAAGCGATACAGCCACCTTGAGCGGGAGCTGCTCAGAACCACAGCTGTAATCGTCGCCATTGAGCGCGGCATTCCATATCGCAATGGCTCTCTGGATTGGGGGCGCTGATGGCTCGTACAGTCAAAGAATGGATCGGCAAGACTGACGACACGAAAATCCCGCCACGCGTGAGCCAGAGGGTTTTTGATCGTGCAACTGGTATCTGCCACTGCTGTAATCTGCCGATCAAAGCCCCCTTTGAAACATGGGAGGCAGATCACCGAATTGCACTGATTAACGGTGGCGAAAACCGTGAAAGCAACTTAGCCCCTGCCCACTCTCACTGCCACATTAAAAAGACAAGGCAGGACGTAGCAGAGAAAGCAAAAGTTGCAAGCGTTCGCGGGAAGCATATCGGCGCAAAGCGCCTGTCATCAAAGCTTTCCGGCAAGAAGCATCCAAAGCCTCCACTCACCAAGATAGTTCAGCACCGCCGCTCACTTTATGAGCCAATCCAGCCACAGGAGCGCATATAATGTCAGGTAAATATCATGTCCCCCGCGCCCCGACCTCGGAGGCAGGCAAATGAAGCTGACCAAAGCAAAGTTTGCACAACAGTGCGCGTATATCGCTAAAAATGCGTCTAATTGGGCAGCGGAATTGCTGGATTATGCAGAAAACCGAGGTTCTGAAGCTAATCCTGAAGCCGTTTTCCGCTTCACGGACAGTATTCGCGAAAGATTAGATAGGCTGGACAGGCTCGCTGGCCGCGCAGCCTTGGCGCAGGAGGCAGGCAAATGAGTTATTTTCCACCTTATCTAATTGATCGCTACGCCGTCCCAAGTTTCGAAATCTTAAATTCCGGCGAAAAGGTTTTGCCAAAGTGGACGCAGAAAACAATTTACCGCGAACTGCCATCAAACCACGCTCTGCATATTGCGAATGCAGAAGCAAAACGTGCGCGTAAAGCGGCAAAACGCAACCGTCACGCAGGCCGCGCAGCCTTGGCGCAAGGAGGTGGGAGTAAATGACAATCCATTATCACGGAACTCCACTTACCCCACGTAATGAACTGCTTAAACTGGCAGGAAAACATTTCTGCGTTTCCTTCGCCAATCCCGGAGATGCAGATTGGTGCTTAGCACATGGTCAATCGGTTATGTGGGATAGTGGTGCCTTTACAGCATTTACGCAAGGCAAGGCTGTGGATTGGACAAAGTATTTCGGTTGGCTTGAGCCGCGTTTAGGCCACCCTCATTGGGCAGTAATTCCCGACGTGATCGACGGCACAGAAGCCGATCAGCGAGATTTGATAGCAACATGGCCTTTTGGCTCGTTGGGTGCTCCTGTTTGGCATATGGCTTTGTCACTCGATTACCTTCTTGAGCTTTCCGACAAATGGCCGCGGATATGTTTCGGCAGTTCAGGGCGCTACTGGCAGGTCGGATCAGATGATTGGTGCCGTCGAGCAGATGCTGCTTTCAATGCTCTCGCTAAGACTGGGAAACTTCCTTGGATCCACATGTTGCGTGGATTAGAAATGTGTGGGGACAGGTGGCCATTTGCCAGTGCGGATAGCACAAATGTCGCTCGCAACTTCAAAAATATCGGTAATGAAAAAGATCCAGAACGAATGGCGCGCCGGATCGACGCCGTTCAGTGTCCCATCAATTGGTCTTTACGACCAGAGCAACAGGATATCTTCTATGAAGTCGCTTAATACAATTTACCTCTGCGGTCCAATTAATGGCTGTACAGACGAGGAATGCAAAGACTGGCGCGAGTTGGTAAAAACGATTTGGGATGGACCAACACTCGATCCGATGCGCCGCGACTATCGTGGACGAGAACATGAGAGCATCAATCAGATCGTTGAATTTGACAAGATCGATGTCATCAACTCAGATGTAATCTTGGTCAACTATGACAAGCCAAGCGTCGGTACGAGCATGGAAATTCTCTATGCTTGGGAGCGTGGAAAACTTGTCGTCGTGGTTTCCAAGCACGGGAAACAAGGGCTTTCACCGTGGCTGCTATATCACTCGCATGAGGTATGCACGTCATTTGAGCAAGCGGTAAATTATGTTCGCGAGGTGCTGAAATGAGAGCGCTCTCCCTTACAGTAGCTTTCGCCGCAACTGTGCCATTGGCAAATTGGATGATTGAAAACGTTGGATCGTGCTCTCCGCACAGTCCATGCGTGATCCCGGTCGGCTTCGGTCAGTATGCCCCAAGTGGCGTTCTCGTTGTTGGCGCAGCGATTGTGCTAAGAGACTTCGTGCAGGAGGTAGGAGGCGTGAAAGCGTCTCTGTTAGCAATCGTTATTGGCGCCGCATTGTCGTGGATGTTTGCACCAGCAGCACTCGTGACGGCGTCAGTGACATCATTTGCAGTCGCTGAACTTTGCAATCTTGCGATCTACACCCCACTACGGAAGAAAGGGATGCCGATCGCGGTCGTTGTCAGTGGGTTAGTCGGTTCATACGTAGACAGCGCCCTATTCCTGCTGATTGCTTTCGGATCATTAGATTACGTACTTGGTCAAACGATGGGCAAATACTGGGTGGTTGCGGCAGCATCTATCACACTAGTGGTGCTACGCTCGCGTCGCACCGCCTTGGCGCAAGGAGGTGGGGAGTGACCAGAGATGAACTCATTAAAGAAGTTGCCTATCAAATGGCGATTGAAAAGTCTGGTGGCAATAACCCTATCCCAGACCCTCGGTATCTTGAGGGTATGGCAACCGCGGCCGTTGATACCATCTTCTCCACTCTGAATAAGCAAACAGAAGAAATGACCTTCTCGGCTCGTCATTTAATGATGTGGCTTACCGGTGGCAGGCCGTCAGAAAGGAATTTGAAATTCTGGTGCGAACAGCGTGGCTTGCCGGTTCCAATAGGCTGCGGAGATGTTGATCACGTTCCACCAAAAGCAGCTATGGCCGCATGGGTATTCGAGGCCATGCTCAACGCCTCACCACTCGCACCGGAAGGAGGTAAACCATGAAAAACCAGCCTTACTGGCCTGCAGCCATGCCATTAAATCAAGCTGCAGCATATTGCGGCCTCTCTACAGAAACCTTCAAGGAAGTCTGCCCTGTCAGACCGGTGGCGCTTACACCTTCAACGCGAGGACAAAGGTTTTTACGGTTACGCCTTGATGAATGGTTGACTTCATTGGATCGCAATACCGATTATTCTACAATGTCAGCCTTAGAGGCATGGAAAGCACGAAAACATGCGCGTACCACTTAAAGGGCTGCATAAAGTCAAAAAGCGTTTGGCAGGTGGCAAAACGCAAACGTACTACTATGCATGGCGGGGTGGTCCGCGTCTTATGGTAGACCCGACCATAGACCCTGCGGGATTTGTTTCTGAGTTTCACGCAATATCCAAAGCAGCTGTGCAACCAGATAACGACAGCCTTGCTGGCTTGATTGTCCAGTATAAGACTTCACCGGCCTACACGGATCTCAGCGCAGTCAGCCAAAGGGATTATGATCCTTTTCTGGCTCAATTGTCATCCGAGTTTGGTGATATGCCGATCATCGCACTTAATGAGCATGGTGCTAGATCTGTCTTCAAGGACTGGCGAGATACCATGGCACAGACACCACGCAAGGCTGACAGGGCATGGGCTGTGGTGAAGCGCGTTTTTTCGTGGGCGCTTGATATGGAGCTGATTACACGAAATCCATGCACTGGTGGCGGCAGGCTCTGGAAAGGCACTCGCGCTGATATCATCTGGACAGATGAACAGATCGAACTTGCAAACAAAGCACTCAGCGACAACCTGATCCATGCCCTAATGCTGGCCTTATGGACAGGCCAACGACAAGGCGACATCCTAAACCTCACGTGGTCTGCATATGACGGTCAACACATCCGGCTAAAGCAATCCAAAACAGGAAAGCGCGTAACAATTCGCGTGTATTCAACCTTAAAAACAATGCTTGATTCTATGGACAAACAGTCTGTGACAATACTCACGAGCAGTCAGGGGACACCATGGACAAGCGACGGGTTTAAAACCTCATGGGGTCGCGCCATTAAAAGAGCCGGAATCACCGGCGTAACCTTCCATGATCTGCGAGGAACGTTCATCACCAAGGCACGTAGAAGCGGAGCCACTGTTGAGGAAATTGCTGCAGCATCCGGCCATTCTATCAAAGACGTGACCAGAGTGCTGGAAGCCCACTATCTCGCGCATGATGAACAAACGAACGACGCAGTGATTCTAAAAATGGAGAAAAAGGGGCAGTGATTTTAGTTTACAAAATCACTGTAACCCATTGATCTTCTAACCAGCTAAACAGCCTCATTTTACATTTAAAGCATTGTTTTAATTAAATTAGTTCCTGCCTTCTAAGCCGACGGTCACTGGTTCGAATCCAGTCGGGATCGCCATTCACTCAATTTTTTACATAAGATTTCAGATTACAGACTTCCGGTATTTTGTCCGGTTTAAGTCCTATCCCGCCTGCGTTGCGGTGATTCAAATTCGCAAATAACTGTCATTCACAACAGAAGCTCCCCTTCCCCGAAGAAGAATAAAAAGCTCATTTAAAGAATTAAGTTTCTTATCTTTTGAGCTGATATCTCACAATATTTCCGTTGTAACAAAAGCTGCGTGACTGACGCAGAAATCAGTTTCATTAGTATCTATAGAAAATGAAGCTGGCGTGCTAAAAGTAACTCCCGCGATTTCTCTCCTGCCGGACTTTCAATACTGAAGCACGAAATATGATTAATTATTGGCGCATTCTATTCAAAGCATTAGCAACAGGTGCGCTGGCGCTTATATTTACCCTCATTATCACCAGTATTTTTGTCCCCATGATGGGAGGGCAACTGGCCGGAGCCGGACTTATCATGACGATTGTCTGTCCGCTTGCGACCGCTATTCCGATGTCTGCATTGCACTATCTGAATACGGAACGCCTCAGGATTGCGCGAAATAAAGCTTTGGAAATTCAGGAGGAGCTTGAAAAAGCCAATGCGCTGCTCATCAAACATTCGCGCGAAGACAGTCTCACCGGCGTCCTGAACCGCTCTACTTTTTTTGACAAGCTCATCACAGCGAGCAGCAGTCAGCAAACCGGCGGTCTGTTGTTTATCGATCTCGATCATTTCAAAACCATCAATGACACATATGGCCACGCAACCGGCGATGCGGCGTTGCGCCGTATCGGCGCACTGCTCAATCGCCTGAGTCTGAGAAACGGCTTTGCCGGAAGATTGGGCGGTGAGGAGTTCGGCGTCTTCATCAACAGCGCGGATGTCAGCTTCATCTATCAATATGCAGAAAATATTCGTCGGGAAATAAGTGTTCTGCGTATTGTCGCTTCCGACAATAAAACTGTCAGCATCACTGCCAGTATTGGTGTCACTTTGTGCGAAGCCGGTTTCAATCTCGATCAGTCTTTACTGGAAGCAGATGAGAAAATGTATATTGCCAAGCGGCAGGGACGCAATCTGATTATTGCATAATGCTTGATAGCGGCCTGTTTTCAGCATTTCAGTCTGAGAAAAGACTTGCCTTGGCATAAAACTCCAACTCTATTCCGAACATCATAACATAATAAGGTAATCTTAATGGCTCAGGCAAATTCCTCATCCCGCCCTGTTATCCTGACCGGCCTCGGCGTTCTCGTCCTTGCAGCAGGTCTGTATCTGCAATTCGGCACCAGTTCTGTATCGCTTGCCGATCAGCAAAGATGCGAAAAAATCGTATCGGATACTTATGCTAACAGCGCAGAAGCCAAGAATTCACTTCTGCCTAAATGCTCCGAGCCAGGCATGGTAGCAATGATGGACGCAAAAGCCGGGGGCTCTGATGCTACAACAGCAGCGGCCTCTATTGCATCAGCCAACCAGTCCGATATCGGCTCCAACGCCTTAAGCTTCGGCCTGATCGGCGCAGGTCTCGGCCTGCTCTTAGGCGGCATTGCCACGCTTCTGCGCCGCAAAAAATCAGCTTAATCTGACAACAAAAACAAGCGGAACAGCACCGCAGACAAGCAAAGCTACTCTGCTCGTCTGTTCCGTTTTATGGCGCTGTATGGATGGGGGTATAAATGCGCATAATACTGACCGGTATGGCCATATTTGCATTATGGGCAACCAATGCCGTAGCCCAGACCTCAGCAAATTCATGCAGTGTGATTGAAGACCCTGCACAGCGGCTGGCCTGCTTTGACAAGCTTTTCCCAAAAACAAATCAGCCCTCACTATCTCAGAGCTGGCACATCTCTGAAGACAGATCCCCTGTTGATGACAGTGCGCAAATATCCGCTTTTCTGCTGCCCAGAGGCAGTGAAAATAAAATAGTCATGCTCGACTCGGTTGCTCTCGGGCTTCGCTGCCACAATTCCACAATTTCAGCAATTCTTACGACCGGCACTTCAAGCGCGGCAGAAACCACCAAAGTCACTCACAGAACAGGCGATGAAGCCCCGCAAACCATGCTTTGGAAGCGCTCTGCGAACTTCATGTCCGTCGGCCTGTGGTCTGATGAAGAATCTGTACCATTCATAAAACAGCTGAAAAATAACAGCATGCTATCAGTGCGCATCGACACTCCGCCTGTCGAGGTTATGTTTGATCTGACTGATGTTGAAGATATTACTGCGAAAATTGCGAAAGCCTGCGAGCGGGATATTTATCAATAGAGTACCGTGTGTCAGACTTGGCATGCAAAACTCGCTCTAACCATTTAAATTAGTCTCTGGTCCGGTTTCTGCTATTTTATAACACAAGCATCGCAGACAAATTCCAAGGCAAGGTTTCTGACAGAATGACAACTGCACTCCTGATTATCGACGTTCAGAAGGCAATCATTACCGGTAAAGCGTCAGCGCAACGAATGCCTGAACTTGAAGCCGTGCTGGATGAAACCGTATTCAGGCTTCAGGCGCTGAAGCAAAAGGCACATGATGCCAATATCCCTGTTTTTCTGATCCAGCATGACGGCGCCAAAGGCCACAGACTTGAAAAGGATACTGCAGGCTGGGAATTGCGTCCGGAAATCGCTGCCACGGGCAATGATATCCTTGTTCACAAGAAATATTCGGATTCGTTTCTCGAAACAGAGCTGGTAGACCGGTTGAAAGACCATGATGTCACGCATCTCATTACCGGCGGCTGCATGACACAGTTCTGCGTTGATACGACAGTGAGACGTGCCATCTCACTGGGCTATGACGTGACCCTGCTTGCAGATGGTCATATGACGGGTGACTCTGACACTCTGCTTTATACGGATATTATGAAGCACCATAATGAAACACTGAATGGCTTTGGCACCGATGCTGCATCCGTAGCAGTTAAGCCCTCTGCTGAAATCAGCTTCTAAACAAAAACAAGCTGCCTGCCCGATCAAACAGGCAAGCGGCTAACTCAGCAAACTCAGAAAACCAGTGAGACACCGGCAACAGGCCCGTGTTCGGTAACATTCCACTTGAATCTATGACCGAGCACATCGCCGCCATCATAATCCTGATACAGCGCCCTGTAACCGAAGCGCAGTAGTGCCGGTTGATTAAAGATATGTGTGCGATAGCCGAGATAGGCCTGCCCCTGCGCACTCAAATCTGCACCGGCACCGAAACCGCCGACATCCGCCTCAGCAAATAAATGCCAGCGATCCGTCAGATCCGCCTGAATACGCGCTCCGATGAACGGATCCGTCCATTCCAGTTTACGACGCTCAGACCAGCGATCCAGCATGAAATCGACTTTAAGCTGCGTCCAGCGCAGACCGGCAGTCGGCTCAATCGCAAACACCCGCTGCGTACCGAAAACAGTTTCGCCTTCCAGCGGCACTTCAACCGCGCGGAAAAACGCACCGGCGGAGAGCGTTGTCATCGTAACATCCGCTCCCAAAGTCTGGTCATGGAATGATTCATCCTGACTGGTTTTGGTATATTGTCCGTCAAAATACACCCCATAGAGGCCGTTTGTGACTTCCACATTGCCCATGGCGCTGAAATCAAGATTCTCGAAAATATCCGAGAAAGGCACATCAATATTGGTACGGCGACCCATAATATTGGCATGACCATCCAGAGAAGCCGCCCAGATGTAAGGACTGACAATCACTTTCCAGCGTCGCTCATCAAATTTGGCAACAGGCTGCGGTGTCAGAATATCGGCACCCAGAGCCTGCCCGCTGGCGATGCTTGCAGCACTTATACATGCGGCAAAGATAATATGTGCAGTACTGATTCCTGATAAACACTTCATATTTTTATCGCCCCTCAATAAGCAATGCCTGCAAAACGATATAACTGCACTGTCTATATTTACACTTTGAGAAATCACCAGAATAAGATCAAGATTAAACCAATTTTTCAATAGATTTCTTCATATCTGATTCACACAAAGCGTGATAAAAGTTTTTGTCCATTTCTCTGGAAGGAGCATCCTTTTGAAACCGAGTTTCCCGTACTTCCTTAAGAACAAATTTGTCAAATCCGCCACCGCCCTGACTGTTATTGCCGCTGTTTCAGCGCCCTATGCGGCAGCTGCCTGCACCAGCTTTCTGTTGCCGACAACCGACGGCAGCGGCATTTATGCCCGCACTATGGAATTCGGAATTGAGCTGCAGTCCAATGCTCTGGTTATTCCGCGCGCCTATACGCTGCACACAACCGGTGCCGACGGCAAAGCCGGCATGAGCTGGAAGGGTAAATATGCTGCCATCGGCATGAATGCCCTTGGCGAGACCACACTTGTTGACGGTATGAATGAAAAAGGTCTTGCCGGTGGCGTTCTGTATTTCCCTGAATTTGCAGGCTATGCCGACGGCTCCAAGACCGACAAAGAAAAATCTCTGGCACCATGGGATGTTCTGAGCTGGGTTCTGACCAATTTCGCAACCGTTGAAGAAGTCAAAGCCGCCATTCAGGATATGAGCGTCATTAATGTCGTTCAGCCACAAATGGGGTTTGCGCCACCACTGCATTATACAATTCATGATGCCAGCGGCGCTTCGATTGTGATTGAACCGGTTGATGGCAAGCTCAAGATTTACGACAATCCTGTCGGTGTTATGACCAATTCGCCGTCTTTTGACTGGCATATGACCAATCTCAGAAACTTCCTGAAAATGTCGCCGCTCAATGCACCGGATCTCAAAATCGCCGGCACGACATTCTCACCGCTGGGTCAGGGATCAGGCTTGCTTGGCATTCCGGGTGACTCGACCCCGCCATCGCGTTTTGTGCGCGCCGCGGCCTATGTGCAAACAGTTGAAAAACAGCCGAGCGGGGATGATGCTGTGCGTCTGACCGAGCACATTCTCAACAATTTCGATATTCCGAAAGGCTGGATTCAGACCGCAAAAGAGCTGAAAATTCCGCTGGAATACACCCAGTGGTCAACGATTGCCGATCTGAAAAATCAAAAATACTATGTAAAAATGTATGATGATCAGGTTCTGCGCGGCATCGATATCAAAAGCTTTGATCTGGATGCAAAAGAGCTGAAAAAAGCACCTCTCAGCCCGAAGATCACACCACCTTCTGTTGAATTCGCCAAGTAAAAACAAAAAACCGGAGCTGAAAAGCTCCGGTTTTTTTATCGGGTTCACTATGCATCAATCTCAATCGAGGACATAGCAGCTTTTCGCCACGCCGCGATCCGGATCACCGAATGTGCGGTTGTCACAATTTACGCCGCCACGGAATACACGCTCAACGAAGCGATCCTGTGTGCCGTAACGTACGCGCTTGCGGCCGGAGAAATCACAATACTGACCTTCGCGTGCACAACGCTGCCATTCACGGTCATTATCACGATCCCGTCCATAGCCGCCACGACCGTCACGATCACGGCCATATCCGTCACGATCGCGTCCATAACCGCCGCGGTCACGTCCGTCATAACGAACAACATAAGAGCAGGTTTTGGCTCTGCCACGTGCAGGGTCGCCGAAAACAGAGTTCGAGCAACGCACCTGCGGCTGATTAATAAAGCGCGATGTTGCCCGTCTTCCGCTGCCGTAGATTACTTCTGTCGGATAAGGAATGCGGCACACGCCCCCTTCAGAGGCACATTGCCGTACTTCCTGAGCTGATGCTGTTCCGGTATCAACTGTGTAAGCACTGGCAACGACTGCCAGAAACAACACGGCGCGGGACAGATTTGTCGCAATCGACATTGTGCTCATTTGAATTTCCTTCCTGTATGAGCTGATGCTCATGGTGAAGCCTTTAATAAAACAGAGCAGATACAGTTTCCGGCCACCGAAGCAGTCTCACCAATATACGCTCGCAGTGCAGGTTCTAGAACACAGAAATTGAACAGGAAATGAACAATCTCATCACTCTCTGTTCCGTTTTGAAATGATTGTGCGATTTCTTAAACCGGTAAGATTATTATGCTTTATGAGATTACATGCAGATATCAGGAGTACCGCCAGCTATGAACCCCGTCTCACAGATTCTTATTTATGCTTTGGCTGCGGTTGCTGAAATTGCAGGTTGCTTTGCGTTCTGGGCATGGCTGAGACTGGATAAACCCGTATGGCTTTTGCTGCCGGGCATTGCATCCCTGATCCTGTTTGCTGTGCTGCTCACATTTATTGATGCTGAGGCTGCAGGCCGTGCCTATGCGGCCTATGGCGGCATTTATATTATCGCCTCATTATTATGGCTGCGGCTGGCAGAGGATTTCTCGCCGGACAGATGGGACATTACCGGCGGTATGCTGGCACTCGCCGGTGCAGGCATCATCCTGTTTGGGCCACGCGGTTAAATCGTCTACATTCGGGCAAGGAATAAATACGGACATAAAATAATCCGCTTTCTGAAGAACAGATATGTGATCGTCATAACAGACGATCCTCTCTGCGATAATGACTCTGTTTCCATGATAGTAAATCCACAGACACAGGTCCTGCCCAATGCAATCCATGAAAGAAATGAGCCGCTATCAGGCACGCCGACGCCTTGCCGTAGCGGTTATTATAGTTCTCCTGTTCCTTGCTTTGCTTTTCGTACGCTCTGCATGGCCGCGCGGTACTCATGAATATATTGAAGCCTTCGGCCTCGGTTTTATCATGGTGGCCATTCTCGGCCGCATGTGGTGCACATTATATATCGGCGGCCACAAAGGCGCGCAGATCATTCGCACCGGCCCCTATTCCCTGAGCCGCAATCCGCTTTATGTTTTCAGCACAATCGGTGCATTCGGTATCGGCTGCCTCACCGGCAGTCTCGGTGTCGCGCTCCTGCTGGCAATCGCCTGCTACATCACATTCCTGTTCGTTATTCTTGCCGAGGAAGGCTATCTCGAAAACACTTTCGGCCAGCCTTATCGCGATTATAAGCTTGAAGTGCCGCGCTTTTTCCCGCGTTTCTCCGGTTACAGAGATGTGGAAACCCTGACCATCCGTCCGAAAACGCTCTATAATACCTTCTTTGACGGGCTGGTGTTCTTTGTTGCATTTCCGTTTTTTGAAACGGTCGAGCATTTGCAGACCGCAGGATTTATTCCGATCCTTTTCTACACTTATTAAACATTGCAAAAACAAAACCCGCCATTCAGGAAATGGCGGGTTTAATTATCGGAGAACCGGAGCAGCTTCACATAGCGGCTTTACCGTCTTTCTCTTCCTCGAAGGTAATCGCAACATCAGCATTGGCTGAAAGGCGAACCTTGTTGCCTTCAATATCAGCAACCAGCCCCAGTGAAATATAATGATGGTGCTTATGATGTGCGCCGGCATCGTTTTTCGTGAGCTTGATACGGCCACCTTCCACATGATCGACGATGCCAACGTGAACACCGTCTGCACCGATCACTTCAAAATGCTCTTTGATTTTTGCAGTATCTACCATTGATTGTATCTCCTGTTTCAAAGCGGTTCAGAGAAAATACTCCGGTCTGACAATAACGCAGCAGCAGCATATTCGATGCAAATGATTGCAAATATTTTAGAGAGCCAGCTTCATTCCGGCGTGACTGGCTTTAAAACCAAGCTGCTCATAAAAACGGATCGCATCTTTGCGCGAGACATCCGTGTGCAATTGCACCAGACCACAGCCTTTTTCCCTGCATTGACCGATTGCCCATTCCAGCATCTGCCTGCCCAAGCCCTGCCCGCGATAATCACGGGCAATCCGCACGCTTTCAATCTGCCCGCGCCACATCCCAAGCCTTGAAAGACCCGGAATAAAACTGAGCTGAAGACAACCGGCAACCTGTCCGTCAGCTTCGACAGTCAGCAAGAACTGGTTCTCGTCCCGCCCGATTGCGGCAAAGGCATCCAGATAGGCTTTGTTCAGCAGTACGGACTGATCCTCACGCGCTGCCCCCAAAACATCATCGGCAAGCATGGCCACAATTTCAATGAGATCCCGCTCTTCAGCCCGCCGAAAAATATGTGCCATATCACTCCCTCAAGATAGTTTTCCATTCCTGTTACGCGGGGAAGATAGAGCATAATTCCTTAAACTTGGATCAGTTTAAGGTGAAATTATGCGCTAATTTTAAAGTGTTAGAGCGTCCTTTGTGTGCCAAGTCTGGCACACGGCGCTCTAGCACACAGAAAGTCCTGCCCATCAAATATTTCAATCCGATGAGCAAGACCTATATCAGAGCGGAAACACAAATTTTATTTGATAACGTGCCAGTTGCCACCGACACCATCGCCTTCCATATCACCGGCTTTCTTGTCTTTAATATAGGTATAAACCGGCTTGCCGTTATAAGCCCACATGTCCTTACCGTCTGAAGCCTTCACCTTGGACCATGGCGCAACCGCTTTGGTTTTGGCGGAGGCATGATAGGCCGGCCAGATTTTCAGACATGAGGCATCGCAATTGGACATGCCGCCGCTATCCTTATCGAACGTATACAGCGTGTGCCCTTCTGCAGTGGTCAGAATTTTTCCGCCTGCCGCATCCATCATCATGCCCGGCCCGCCGGCAGCCTTATCCGTGCCATGCTGCATTTTTGTCATGTCAGTTTTCGAGGCAGCGGCTGCGGTCTGTCCCGCAAAGACCGGCGCTGCTGACAATCCCAGAACGGTGCCGAGAACACTCAATGTCAAAACAAGCTTTTTCATTTTGTTTCATACGCTCCATATTTTCCTCTGCACACAGGCCGTGTGTAATGGTCAGCTGCAGATGGCTGGTTAATCCGGCGCGGTCAGAAGCGGCCGCGCAAAAATGCTGCGCCTGCTTCGGGACTGTTTCTGGCCGATATTGTGCCGAAAATAAGTTATTTTACGCCGGACACAGAGAACAAAAGGTGAGCATAGTAACCAAATACGAAGATTCGCGCGGTAGCTTAATACAGGCAGATTCGAAATACTCAGCTTGGTTCAGTGCATCTGAATGCTGACCGATATAAAGGCGCAGACATATGGCTCCGAGAAAAACCACCTCCCGCAAAAAGCGCCCGACGCGCGGCAAAAGCTCGGGTCAGTCCACGACGGCTGTTCTGACCGTTGGTGCAATTGTGGTGATTGGTGCTGCAGCACTCTGGGCGACATCGCAAAGCCGCAGCCCGTCTGCCAGTGTATCAGGACTGTTCCGCACAGCGACCAATAGTTCCGCATCCCGTTCCGGTTCGACTGCTACAGCCAGTTCAGAACGCAGAACGGTGCAGTCTCAGAGCAGGAATGCGGAGACCGCCAGAAATACTGAACCGGCTGTGACACCGCCATCTCCGATACGCAGGCCGCCGTTGAATATCGGCCAGAGCGTTGCCAGTGAACAGAAGTCACCTCCGAAGCAGGTTGCCGCTCTTGCACCACGTCCGGATAGCAAACCGGCAGCAGTTCAGATCGTACCGCCAAAACCTGCACCGCAGAACACCATGCCCGCTTTGCCTCCGGTCGGAAAATCCGCACCGGATGACAACAGCCGCCATGCCAGCGGTGCATTCAAAGTGCCGAAAGCAATTATTGCCAGACAGGATCTGACCATTCACGAAAAAGCATGGGACAAGGCCAAGACTGTCGGCCGCGTCGAAAAAGGCCGCGAGATGCGCTCCTATGCCAAAGTCGGACGCTGGCACCGTGTTGTCGTACCATCCACCAATATTATTGGCTGGGTGCAGGAAGATCAGCTGATTATCAAAAATCAACAGGCGCAGGCACGCTCATTTCGTGCAGTCTCCGCACCGCAAGCTTCTCAACATTCCGGTATGACCACAGGGTCAATCCGCCCTGCCGCAGCACCAAACAATAGTGGCACCACAGCGAAAACACAGAATAGCAGACTGGTTGCGCCGGTTTATCCGCAACAGCCGGTCGGCAAATAAAAAAAATCAGTTTTGAGATGAAGTGTCAGGCAATGCATCCGCCATTGCCTGCAAAGCTTGTATTGCCAGCGCTTTGGTAATCCGGCTTTTTTGCTGCAGAGCCATATGATCGAGCAGATCAACCAGCACAATCACACTGTCGAGCGAGCGTTCAACACGGCTGACAATATAGCTGATAACCGCCGGATCAACACTGACCTGACGATCGGCGAACAGCTTGTAAATCACTGTGCTCAGCAGATAATCATCCGGCTCGGAAATATCGACAATTGTCACCGCTTTAAGACGGGAGACCAGATCAGGCAGCGACACATTCCATTGCGACGGCTGTAATTGCGACGTCATCAGCAATGATGCCTGCGACTGACCGTTTTCGCAGCTGCCTGCAGTCTGCCGAATGGTGTTAATCAGATGGAACAGACCGGTTTCATCGAAAGCTTCTGCGCCGATATCATCAATCAGCACCGGACGCTGTGCAGCGATTTCCAGTGACTGTGCATCAATATCATGCGGATCGAGGATTGCCGCATCATTCTGGCTGCGCCAGATGGCCGCCAGATGCGTCTTACCGGCTCCGGCTGGTCCGACAAGCAGCGCGACAGGCGACGGCCAGTCCGGCCAGCGATCAATCAGATCGACAGCCGCACGGTTCGATCCGGTGACAACCAGATCATCGCGCGTAAAGCCTGGCTCATGCTGAAGAATGAGCGGCATTTGTCGGTGCTCAGCAGACATAATTACCCAAAATTATTAGCCCGAATTCCGGCCTGCTTACAAATCATACAAATTCATCACATGATTTCGGGGCGGGGTTCAAGCTGTTCCATCACAGAACCTGTCAAATCTTCAAAATACAGGTCAGAATGATGCAGTAACTGCTTTCCCCCCTTTAGAAAAGCACAACCGGCACGAATGCGCCGGTTGTCTGAGCTTATCCCCGTGACCCACAAGCCTGTGGACAAAGCTGTTGAAAACTTCCGGCTCAGTTTTCTCCGTTACTGCTTTTATACATCGGCGATTCCAGATACCGCCCGATTGCAAAGCGTACCAGCACCCCGACTGCCGCCGCAGCAGGCACAGCAATCAGCATCCCCGTGAAGCCAAGGAACGAACCAAAGGCAAAAAGTGCAAACATCAGCCATACCGGATGCAGGCCAACAGATTTGCCCACCAATTTCGGTTGCAGAATATTACCTTCAATAAACTGGCCTGCAAAGAACACACAGGCGACGATAACAACCATCACCCAATCCGGCCAGAACTGCACCAGCGCTACACCGATAGCCAGCACCAGACCAACAATCGAGCCAATATAGGGAATGAAGCTGATAAGACCGGCGAACAGGCCGATCAGCAAGCCGAAATTCAAACCGGTAAGCGTCAGGCCGACAGCGTAAAATGTTCCGAGAATGAGACACAGCGTACCCTGACCGCGGATAAAACCGGCAATCGCATCATTCATCTCACGGGCGATCTGGCGCACAGTTTTCACATGATCGCGCGGCACCCATGAATCAATCGTATTGACCATGCGGTCCCAGTCGAGAAGCATGTAGAACGCAACCACCGGTGTCACCACAAACAGACCGGCAATATCGATCAACGACTTGCCGGAATTCCACAGCGATTGCAGCAAAGTGGTCAGAAAACCGGCTCCCTGCTTGAGAAATCCGCTCAGATTATCTTTGATGACCGTGCTGTTAATGCCGAGATATTTCTGCAGCCATTCAGAATCCTGATGGGCGATCAGCGACTGGAGCTGCGTAAAGTAACCCGGGAATTTCGAAATGAACTCGGCCAGCTGTGTAACCAGCACCGGCACGATGATGATAAGCCCCAGCACCAGCACAAAGACGAAGGTAATCAGGATAACCACGGTTGCTACCAGACGCGACATCCCGAAACGCTCAAGCCGGTCGGCCACAGGGTCAAGAAAGTAAGCCAGAGCAAGTCCGGCTACAAAGGGCAGCAAAATGGAACTGAACACGGTCAGGAAAAGAACAAAAACAACCGTTGCAAACAGCCAGAAAAAAGCCTGTTTACGCACGGTTGCACCGAGTGCACTGACCTGCACATCCAGACGCACTTCATTCTCAGTCGCGGGAATGATAACCTGTTGCGGCGTGGTTTTGACCAGCGCTTCCGACTTTGCCCGCGATGCACGAGGGGATGGCGATTTAGGTGGTGTGGTATCCGATTTGCTCATATAAAACCGCCATTGCTTAAAAAGTCTGAATATGTCGCATTTCAGCCTCCGGTCAAGATAGAGCATTTCACAGTCATGTTGGATCAACTTGACTTCTTGATTATGTCAAGCTGGATCAACTTGACGGCTGTGATAATGCGACCAAATAAAGAATCCAGAGCGAGCGCTATGATCCAATACGGACGTAAACCGCTCTAGGACCTATCACACCTGCTTTCATTGCAGCGACAGAGTAAATTGACTGCGACATATGCTCTGCTCATCTCATAACATGGTGTTTATCAGTTAAAAATGACGAAAGATGCTTGCGGATAAAGCAATCTCGTGTCATTGCGCCTGCTTGAAGCATTAACCGCAGCCTGCCCTGCCGTTCTTCCATCGGCCTTACGGCTGCGCTGTGTATCGGGAGCTACCAATGCCACAGTCGAAAACCCCATCCCCTGCAGCCGCTGACGCGAAAAATGGCCTGACCTATGCCGATGCCGGTGTGGATATTGATGCGGGCAACAGCATGGTCGACAAGATCAAGCCTTTGGTGCGCTCCACGCGCCGTCCGGGTGCTGACGGGGAAATCGGCGGCTTCGGCGGATTGTTTGATCTGAAAGCCGCAGGCTTTAAAGATCCGGTTCTGGTAGCGGCCAATGACGGTGTCGGTACCAAGCTGAAAATTGCTATTGATGCAGATCGTCACGACACAGTTGGTATTGATCTGGTTGCCATGTGCGTCAACGACCTCGTGGTACAGGGCGCAGAGCCGCTGTTCTTCCTCGATTATTTTGCCACCGGCAAACTCAATCCTGAACAGGGTGCAGCGATTGTTAAAGGCATTGCCGAAGGCTGTCTGCAATCCGGTTGTGCGCTGATCGGCGGTGAAACCGCTGAAATGCCGGGCATGTACCGCGACGGTGATTATGATCTCGCCGGTTTCGCGGTTGGCGCCGCAGAGCGCGGTCAGCTGCTGCCTGCCGGTGATCTGGAAGCCGGTGATGTTATTCTCGGTCTTGGTTCTTCCGGTGTTCATTCCAACGGTTTCTCGCTGGTACGCCGCATTGTTGAACTGTCCGGCCTTGGCTGGCAGGATGCAGCGCCTTTTGCTGCCGATAAGACATTGGGTGAAGCCCTGCTCACCCCGACCCGCATTTATGTGAAATCCCTGCTGTCGGCTATCCGCTCGACCGGCGCGATTAAAGCACTCGCGCATATTACCGGCGGCGGCTTCCCTGACAATATTCCGCGTGTTCTGCCGGAAGCACTGGCGGCTGAAATTGATCTGTCTGCGATTCCGGTTCCGGCTGTTTTCTCATGGCTGGCCAAAACCGGCGGTGTTGAAGCGCATGAAATGCTGCGCACCTTCAACTGTGGCGTTGGCATGATTGTTGTTGTCTCTGCTGACAAAGCGGAAACTGTTGCTCAGGCACTGAAAGCCGAAGGCGAAACTGTTGTCACATTCGGCCGCATGATTGCGCGTGAGGCAAAAGATCAGGGCGTCGTTTATCAGGGCACACTTTCCCTATGAGCCACGTGCCTTCAGCACCGCGCAAACGCGTGGTCATTTTCATCTCCGGCGGCGGCTCCAATATGGAGACGCTGATCCGCGCGGCACAGGCACCGGATTATCCGGCAAAAGTTGTTGCCGTCATCTCCGACAAGGCAGAAGCAGGCGGTCTGGCGAAAGCTCAGGCCGCAGGCATCAAGACCCATGTTTTTGTCCGCAAAGACTATGCTTCCAAAGAAGCGCATGAAGATGCCATTCTTGCGCAACTGGCTGCAATCGCTCCGGATATAGTTTGCCTTGCAGGCTATATGCGCCTGCTATCCGGCCGGTTCATTGCGCCTTATGAAGGACGTATCCTCAATATTCACCCTTCCCTTCTGCCGCTGTTTCCGGGTCTGCACACACATCAGCGTGCGCTGGATGCCGGTATGAAACTGGCCGGTTGCACCGTACATCTGGTGACTGAAGGTATGGATGAAGGCCCGATTGTTGCGCAGGCAGCGGTGGCCATTACTGAGGGCGATACAGCTAAAACGCTGGCAGCACGCGTATTGACCGCAGAGCATCAGCTCTATCCGCAGGCTCTGCGTAATTTCGCTATGGCTTCCGGTTCTGAAAAGCATGGCAAATCAGCAACACAGATACTCATTAGCGCGTGATGAAATAACAAATTGTTAATTTCCTCTTAACGTGCCACGATATTACCCTAAATAGCCACATATCACATTTGTGCTGCATGTTCAGCAATCAGATGATTCCCGTCATTATGGTTCGCTTTTCAGGCAGAGATTTTGAGCGGTCAAACGCTTTACCTAGAGCGGCTTACGTCCAGGTTGGATCACGGCGCTCGCTCTGGATTCTTTAGTTTATCGCATTATCACGGCCGTCAAATTGACTGTGAAATGCTCTGGTTGTATCAACACGCATCTTAACCGGAAGCTATTTTACACTTTCGGGGATGCGTCTAAAAATAAGAAGAGGAAGATATCATGTCTCTCCGTAACTCTGTTGCACTTATGGCCTTTTTTGCCGCCGGTACTTTTGCTGTTTCAGCATCTGCTGCCGACATGGCTTCCTCCCGCAATGCCGTTGTTCAGCCACGTTCGGAAGTCGGCGTTCTGACCTGCGATTTCCAGCCGTCAATCGGCGTTATCATTGGCAGCCGTCAGGATCTGGATTGCGTATTCCAGCCTGCACAGCGCGGCGCACCTGCCGAACGCTATAGCGGCCAGATCACCAAAATCGGTGTGGATATCGGCTTCTACAATGCCGGCCAGCTGGCATGGGCTGTCTGGGCACCAACCGTTCGCCCTGAAGGCGCACTACGCGGCAGCTATGTCGGCGCATCGGCCAATGCAACGATCGGTATCGGAGCAGGCACCAATGTCCTGACCGGTGGCACATGGAAGAACATTTCCCTGCAGCCGATCTCCATTCAGGGTCAGAAGGGTCTGAATGCTGCTGTTGCACTTTCCAACTTCCGCCTGAAATATGAAGGCTAATTTTTAGCTATGCTTTGAACAAAGCCCGCGCTGTCACCGGCGCGGGCTTTTTTGTTTCGGGAAATCTCAGGCTGTTTTAGGTCTTCTGATCTGAAAGCCTGTTTTACTCTGCTCAAAGCCTGCATCCTGATAGAACTTCAGTGTTGACGATTGTTTCGAACCTGTCATCAGCATGACTTTATAGCAGCCGGCCTGCCATGCGGCTTCAATTGCTCTGTGCAGAACTGCCCTGCCATATCCCTGCTTGCGATGATCCTCATGCGTTACAACATTCTCGATCAGCGCATAGGGCATACCGTTACGCGTCAGATTTGGAATAACAACCAAAGTACATGATGCAACGGGAATGTTCTCCAGACAAACGACGAAAATATTGCTGTTGGGATAGGACTTCAACAACTCCCAGCGCGCAATAGCCTCCCGGAGAGGTATCTCTGCATTATCTGTTGCCAGATAGCGGTAAAGCTTCTGCAAACAGGGTATATCGCTTTCAATAAGCGTTCTGATAAGCACAAATTTTCTCCGGTAGTCAGGCAGCCTTCACCGATTGCTCCATAAGAGGACGTATCCAGACTTTAATATCGTGGAACGCCGTCCCGCCATGCGGCGCGGCCGCATCAGCACCGGTCAGAATATTAATCCCCTCACCGCCTTCGAAAGATGCATTCGGGAACAGGCCTTCCGAAACTACAACGCCACGGCGCAGTTTTTTACTGCCGCTCAATTTATCAGTGGCCTGCTGGATTTTGACATGCAGTATCAGCTCACCGCGCTGATTGCCGATCTTTACCCGCGCACCGTCTTCCAGCCCCAGTTCTGCCGCATCATCGTCGCGGATCAGCAGTTGCGGCCGAATTTCCTTTGCCAGAGAGGTTGGTGTCTCCGCAAAAGTCGAGTTGAGGAAATTATGTGCCGGTGATGTGGTCAGTTTAAACGGATGCTGCGGATCGGCCAGTTCGTTACTTGCCCAATAATCCGGAAACTCCGGCATGTCCGCAAAAGGGCCCTGAAGCCCCATAGCTTGCGGCGGGCGATCCGGTGACGTTTGTTTCTGCCAGTCCACACGAAAGCGGAATTTACCGTCCGGCCATGCGAAACCATCGAGATAATGGGACTTTTCAAAATCCGGCTGCTTATCAAGCCAGCGTTGCTCACGCATGGTTTCAAAATCCGGCATATTGCTTTTAGCCAGCAGATTATCGACCAGCTGACGCGCAGGCAGATTGAAACCATCCAGATGACCAACACCTAAGCGATTAGCCAGTTCATTGATAACATAGATATTTTCCCGAGCCTCACCCGCCGCTTCAATCAGCTTCGCGCCCAGCAAAACATGCTGCTGACCGCCGCCGCGATAAATATCATCATGCTCCAGAAACATCGTGGCAGGCAGCACGAGATCAGCCATTTTCGCCGTATCGGTCATGAAGTGCTCATGCACCACGGTAAACAGGTCTTCCCGCATAAAGCCCTGCCGTACCAGACGCTGTTCCGGCGCAACATTGGCCGGATTGGTGTTCTGGATCAGCATTGCCATCACCGGAGGCCCGCCATAGAGCGCTTCTGCGTCACCGGTCAGCACACGGCCGATTTTCGACTGATCCAGCGATCTGACCGACGGATCGGCAAATGCGGAGCCTTCAATCTCCGATTTATCCATACCAAAAATGCCGGAATTGGAATGGAAAGCGCCACCGCCCTCCAGTGTCCATGCGCCGGTTACAGCGGCGATACAGGAAGCGGCATGCATATTCACCGCGCCATTGCGCTGGCGGGAAAAACCATAACCCAGACGGAAATAAGTACGTTTTGTCGTTCCCACCAACTGAGCAAAAGCTTCAATATCCTCAACAGATACACCGGTGATCGCTTCCGCCCATTGCGGTGTGCGGCTTTGCAGATGCTGCTCCAGTGCTTGAGGCGCATCCGTATAGCGGTTGAGATAATCCCAATCTGCCAGACCATCGCGAAACAACACATGCATCACCGCACAGGCAAAGGCCCCGTCAGTACCGGGTTTCAGCACAATGCCGATATCCGCCTGCCGGATGGTCGCGGTTTCATAAACATCAATCGCCACGATTTTCGCACCGCGCTCTTTACGGGCGCGTGCCGCATGAGTCATGACATTGACCTGCGTGGCAGCGGCATTGGTTCCCCAGATCACCACACAATCGGACTTGGCAATCTCACGCGGATCAGGTCCGCGCAGAGCGCCGGTGCCGGCCATATAGCCTGTCCATGCCAGATTGGTGCAGAAGCTGGAAAACATATTGGAATATTTTTTGGCATAGCGCAGACGATTGATAGAATCGCGCTGCACCAGCCCCATGGTTCCGGCGTAATAATTCGGCCAGATACTCTCGGAACCATATTGTTCTTCGACTTTCAGAAATTTCTCTGCGGTCAGATCCAGTGCGTCAGCCCATGAGATTTCCTGCCACTGCCCGCTTCCCTTGGCACCCTTGCGGATCAGCGGTTTCAGCAGGCGTTCAGGGTGATGAACGCGCTCGGCATAACGCGCGACCTTGGCGCAGATAACACCTGCCGTATAGCTGTTATCCTTGGCACCGCGAATACGCCCGATTGTATGGCTGTCCAGAATTTCAACATCGAGCGCGCAGGTGGAAGGGCAATCATGCGGACAGGCCGAATGGCCGATTTGGGGTGCAACGCGCAATGTCATGTAAGAATTCCTGAAGGAGTTATTTTAGCACCATACAAAAATATAACCGTTCCGACAGACGATAAATCAGCACAGCTTTATTTTTATCGGATATCAGTCCTGTCAGACCAGCCGCATCAGCACTGTGCCGCAGACAATCAGCAAAGCTCCGGCAAGACGTTTCAGGCTGATATGCTCCCGTAACAAAAAGAGAGAAAGGATCATGCCGAACAGGATTGAGGTCTCACGTAAGGCTGCAACCATCGCAACCGGTGCCATGGTCATTGCCCAGAGTGCCAGACCATAAGAGCCGAGCGTGCCTGCACCGCCGATCATCGCCAGATGGCCGCGCTGCCTGATATGCCCGACAAGCTGTCCGCGATATTTCCATATCCCCCAGCTCACCACAGGGATTGCGTTAAACAGGAATGCCCAGAGCGTATAGGATATCGCATTACCGGATACACGCACACCGATACCATCCACCAGCGTATATCCTGCAATGAATAAGGCATTGACCAGCGCGATTATCACGGTGCGGGACGTGTTTTGCCCTGCCGCCGTTTTCCGGCGGCTGCCAAAAGCCATAGTTAAGACACCACAGGAAATAAACCCGATTGCCAGCCATTGTCCGGCACCGAGCACTTCACCGATCAGCGGACCCGCAGCCATAGCAACCAGCAAAGGCGGCGTTCCGCGCATCAGCGGATAGGCCAGACTCATATCCCCGTTGCTGTAAGCGGCAGCAACCATGAACAGGTAACAGACCTGAAAAATGGTTGATATAATCATATAAGGCCAGCTTGGAGCTAACGGCAGCGGTAAAAACGGGATCAGCACCAGCGCCACCAGACCGGCAGCACCGCAGACCAGAACGGCATTGAGATATTTATCTGTGCCGGATTTGACGATGACATTCCAGCTCGCATGCAGCAATGCGCCGAAAAGAACGATCAGAACGACAAAACCAGACATAGCGCCGTTTTCTTTTCCCCGCGAAGGCGGTTACCACTTTTCCTGAAACTGCTGAGCGTCACCGGACTGTTACATAACCGGTCTAAAAGGCAGAATCAGATTGACTGCACATCCGGTATGCTGGTTATGGCATAATCCCGTCTGAACAGATATATGGCATTGACCATGACAAAGCGTCCTGCTTTGAATCCTGCCTGCAGCACCGCGCTTTCGAACACCGGAAATACTGAATATGAATTATCGCCACGCCTATCACGCCGGAAATTTTGCCGATGTGTTCAAACATATCGTTCTGACCCGTGTACTGCTCTATATGCAGCGCAAGGAGGCAGCCCTGCGCGTGATCGACACTCATGCAGGCATCGGTCGCTATGATTTAAGTGGCGTGGAAGCCGGTAAAACACTGGAATGGCGCAGCGGTATCGAGCAGGTTTTTGACGCCAAAGCAGCAGGCTCTATTCCCGCAGCAGTGCTGGAACTGATTACGCCTTATCTCGATGTCATTGAACAGGAAAACAGCACCGTTAAAGGCAACAGCCTGCGTTATTATCCGGGTTCACCGCTGCTGACACGAAAACTGATGCGCGCACAAGATCGCCTTTCGGCACTGGAACTGCATCCGCAGGATTTCAAAACACTGGCCGCTTTATTTGAAGGCGATTACCAGACCCGTGTCACCGAATTGAATGGCTGGCTGGCGCTGGGTGCACATCTGCCACCCAAGGAAAAACGCGGTGTGGTGCTGGTTGATCCGCCATTTGAAATCGCCGGAGAATTTGACCGCCTCGTTGAAGGACTGGTGAAAGCGCACCGCCGCTTTGCCACCGGCACCTATGCCCTGTGGTATCCCGTGAAAGACCGCCGCGAGGTCAACCGCTTCATCGCTAATTTGAAAGAAACCGGTCTGCCAAAAATTCTGCGTCTGGAACTGGCTGTGCGTGCACCGTCGCAGGAACCACGCTTTGACGGCACCGGCATGATTATCATCAATCCGCCTTATCTGCTGCAGGAAGAAATGACTAAAATCTCACCATGGCTGGCAACGCTTTTCGGAGAGAATAATCAGGGCAGCTATAAGATTGAATGGATCAACGGCGAAGAGCGGACGGAAAAATAAGTGCTCATTTGCCAATGATCACTCTCTTGTGCGTTGTTGAGGCTTGACCCGACACAGGAATATGGCAAAAACTTCGGTTAACAATTTTCAATAAGGACAGATTCATGTCATTACGCTCCGCTTTTGCTTTCGCGCTGCTTGCAGGTCTGTCAGCAGGATCTTTTTCTCAGGCACAGGCTGCGGATTATATTGCAACTGCCCCTGCCGTGACTGATCCTGTCTGCCACGAACAAAGCGTCATCAACAGCGCGGTCGCACAGTTCGACCGTCTTGTGCGCGGTGTGCCGGAAATGCCTGCTGTCAGCATCAATGCCGTCAGCAATGTCAGCGCAACACGTTATGACCCGAAAACCTATCCGTCAGGTATTGAGCGCCATTATTGCCGCGCCACTGCCGTGCTCTCCAATGGCGAGAACCGTAATATCTGGTATATGGTAGAAGAAAGTCAGGGGCTGGCATCCATGGGACGCAATATCGAATCCTGTGTAGACGGTTTTGACAAGTGGTTCGTCTATGACGGCCGCTGCCGCGTGCTTCGCTGATCCGCATATGTCACGCATCCGATTGAAAGCACACAGCCCGTTTGCCCCCAGCAAAACGGGCTGTTTTTCTGTTGCCACGGCTTTGCTAGCCTCCGCACTCGCTTTTATCATACCGGCATCAGCACAATCCCTCAGTGACAAGCTGATGCAGAGCATGGGCAATGATCTGCGCAAACTCAACCCTTTGAACAATCAGGACAGACCGGTTTTAAGGCCGGAGAATAAAATCCCGCAGCGTACATTACCTAAGCCGCAGGATGCGCCATCACCATCCGGCAATGCGAATTTTGACTTCTATGTCCTGTCGCTCAGCTGGTCACCAAGCTATTGCGCCGATAATGGCAACCGCTCCAATGCCCGCCAGCAATGCGGCACCAGCCGTAATTACGGTTTCATCGTTCATGGTCTGTGGCCGCAATATGATCGTGGTTTTCCCGAAAGCTGCGATCACCGGCAGGCCAATGACACGGTGCCACGGGATATCGTCTCATCCCTGTCTGATATTATGCCCTCAGCCGGTCTGATGCGTCATGAATGGCGCAAACATGGCACCTGCGCGGGGATCAGCCAGCGCGATTATTTCTCTACGCTGGGCAAGGCCTATCAGGCTGTGACTTTTCCGCCTGCCTTGCGCAATGTCGCAAGTCCGCGCAATGTTGATCCGCAGCTTGTTGAAAAGGCATTCATTGCCGCAAATCCGGGTTTAACCGGAGATGCAATTGCCGTGACCTGCAATCGCAGGCGTCTTCAGGAGGTGCGTATCTGTATGGATAAAGGCCTCAAATTCCGTTCATGCGGCGAAGTGGATCGTAATTCCTGCCGCAGCCGTTCTGTTACTCTGCTTCCTAACCGTTGATCTCTTATCTCAGGTTCCAACATGCACAAACTTTACACATCCCCTTCCTCACCTTTCAGCGCCAAAGTGCGTCTTGCAGCGCAATATGCCGGTATTGAACTGGAAAAACATATTGTCGTGACCAGCGAAGAACCGGCAGAACTGATTGCCGCCAATCCGCTGGGCAAAATTCCGACGCTGGTTACACCGGAAGGTAAAACTGTTTTCGACAGCCGCGTCATCACCCAGTATCTCAACCGCATTTCCGGCAACAAGCTGTTTCCGCGCAATGCCGAGAAGCGTCTGGATGCTGAAAAATTTGAAGCAATTGCAGATGGTCTTGCCGATGTGCTGGTAGCGCATGTCTATGAACGTCGCATGCGCCCTGAAGAAATCGTGTATCAGCCGGTGCTGGACTGGTACTGGAAAAAGGCAGAACGCACGCTCGATCTGCTAAATGAAACAGCGCCGCGTATCGGCACCAAAATCCATGGCGGGCACATCGCTATTGCCGCAACGCTCGGCTATCTCAATTTGCGCTTCGGCAATGGCTGGGAACGTGGCCGTCCGAAACTGAAACGCTGGGTCAAGCGCTTTGCCGAAGTGCATCCGGAACTGGCGGCACAATTGCCGAAAGCTGCGTAAAAACAAAAAAAGCCGGGAATTGCTTCCCGGCTTTTTTATCAGGCATGATCTCAACTAAATGAGATATTCCTTAGAACTTGTAGCCAACACCCAGACGGATATCGTGGGTCTGCAGACCACCGTCATTGACAGTGCCGCTATCCAGCTGGAAGTCTTTCTTGCCGAAATCGGAATAACGGTATTCCAGACGGGCAGTTACATTCTGTGTCAGGAAGGTTTCAGCACCGGCACCGGCTGTCCAGCCAACGCGGAACTTATCCTGCGATGAGGTTGCATCGGAGAATTTAACCTGCGTACCGGCAACACCGGCTGTCACATAAGGCATAACCGGCCCCATATCGACACCAAGACGGCCGCGCAGCGAGCCTTCAAAACCGCTCTTCGCAGTCAGACCGAGCTCTTCTTTCTTAGCCCAGTTGTAACCGGCATCACCTTCCACACCGTAAACGATATTGTCGTTCTGGAAGTTCCAACCGGCATAACCGCCGAATTTGGCATTATTGTCTTTCAGATCACCAACATAGTTGTCAGTTTTGAATTTGTTAATGCCGTAGCCAAGATACAGACCGGTATAGCCGCCTGCCCAGCTGCTCTGAGGAGCAACATCTACAACCGGTGCCGGCTCATATGTCTGCGGTTGAATCGCATCTGCGGCAAAAGCTGTGGCCGAAAGCGGCAACAACGCAACAGAAGCAAGTGCCAGAGATTTGATAGTGCGCATACGCCTTGTCCTTATAAATTTCTAAACTGTTGTACAGCGAAGCCTCCAGACCTGACCTGTAACGGCTGAGCTGAACGCGATACGCCCCGTCTTCCTTCCGATCCATTTCTGTGCGGGAGAAAGAAGATTGCTTAACAAGGCAAAAGATGACGCTGAATTACGGCAGCAGAAATGCCGTAGCATGGAAAAAAACCGGCCTTATTATGGCTGAAACATGTCAGTCAAAACCACTGCCGAACAGGCCGAAACCACCACAACTATTTGATAGTAAATTTATATCTTGTTTTTCTTATAAAAAAGAAGGCCGGAAAATTCCGGCCTTCTTTACCGCCTCTTAACCGCATCCCGACATTCGTCTTTTTTATCGCTTAGGATAGGCGTCATTATTTATCCGAATCCGCTCAGCCAAACGCGCTAAGGCGAATCTGTGAAAAATGAGTGGTTTTCAGAATTTATAGCCAACACCCAAACGGATATCGTGGCTCTGCAATTTTGCTGATGGCACAGCAACATTACCCAATGTGAGATCCTTCTTGCCAAAGTCAGAATAGCGATATTCAAGACGTGCACTGACATTTTGTGTCAGCATGGTTTCGGCTCCGACACCGGCAGTCCAGCCAAGACGAAATTTCTTACTGGAATCTGCATCATTGCTGTAACGCACCTGCGTACCGGCAACACCGGCAGTTACATAAGGCATGACTGCGCCCATATCATAGCCAAGACGGGCACGCAGAGAGCCGTCAAATCCGCTGCGGGCACTCAGACCATCTTTGGTTTTCTTTGCACCGTTGTAACCGGCATCACCTTCCACACCATAAACGATATTGTCGTTCTGGAAGTTCCAGCCCGCATAGCCGCCAAGCTTCACATTGTTATTTTTCAGATTACCGGCAGCGGATTTGTTTTTAAAATTATTTGCACCGGCACCAAGATAAAGTCCGATATAACCACCCTCCCAGGTTTTCTGCGGTGGTGTCTGCACAACCGGAGCAGGAACGTCTGGCTGCGCACGAACAATATCAGCTGCCGAAGCCGGTACAGCAAATGAAAGGACCGAGGCTGAAACCAGCGCCAGAGTTTTAAAATGTTTCATAAAATTTCCTTGCAATATTCCAATTTTAAAAATGAGAACCGGATTGCCAAAAACATATTTCAATCCGGCATTATTCCCCTGTCATATCCGACAGGAGAGTCTTGGCTTAAATGCACAAAAACGACCAGAAAACGGCAGAAAAGCAGCAGAAAAACGAACCGAAACTGATGATGTAACGAGGCAACATTTTCTTAAATATTAAATAGTTACCGTATTTTTTGAATAGTATTGCAAGCTGCAAAAACTTCAGCCTTAAAAACAAGCCGCAGCCTATCTTCTACAGATTTTTTGTCAGGCATTTTTCCTTCACGCTAAAACAGGTTATTCCATGATACTATGCGATCATATTTGCTGATTTGCATGCACATGAAGTCAGAATCATTTCACCCGCCGGATATGCCATAACCAAAGGAGCCTGCCCCCGATGACTGCCAAGCGGACTATGTCTGAGGTTTTACCCGTCACCCTGATTACCGGCGGCGCAAAGCGTATTGGCAGCCATATAACTGAGGATCTGGCTACACGCGGCTATCCGGTTATCATTCATTGCAACCGCTCCGCCACACAGGCAGAAGCACTGGCGCAACGTATTCGCGATAAAGGCGGCAAAGCAGCTATTGTGACCGCAGACCTGTCGGACAATGCACAGGTAGCCACGCTGATGGACAAAGCGGCAGCGCATTTCGGCTCCGTGGAGCTGCTGGTCAATAATGCTTCCGTTTTTGAAGACGACCGTATCGGCACCCTCACCCACGATCTCTGGGATCGCCATTTTGCCGTACATCTGAAAGCACCGGTCTTTCTGGCGCAGGCTATGGCCGAGGCTTTACCGGAAGATAAACAGGGGCTGATCGTCAATATTACCGACCAGCGCGTATGGAAGCTCAATCCGCAATTCATTTCCTATACCCTGTCCAAAACCGCATTATGGACAGCCACACGCACTTTGGCACAGGCGCTTGCACCGGCAATCCGCGTCAATGCAATCGGCCCCGGCCCGACATTGCCGAGCGAAAGACAGCATATTGAAGATTTCGAAAAGCAGGTTGATGCAGTGCTGCTAAAAAAAGCACCGCTGCTCGATGAATTTGCCGCGACGATTGACTATCTGTGGAGAACACGGTCCGTCACAGGGCAAATGATTGCGCTGGACGGCGGACAACATCTGGCATGGGAAACGCCGGATATTGCAGGTATTTCGGAATGACACAAAGCATAAACGGCAATGATATTGCCCATCCGGACATGAAGCCGGATGAGGATGTCTTACTGACAGATGATGCCGGAGATGACGAAGACAACTTCCCCGAGGAGGCAAGCTCTGCATCTGCGCTGGCCAGCAATATCCGCTGGGATTCCGCGCTGGATGAGTTTGACGCATCGACCCAGAATTTGAGCGGGCCGGATGTCATCAATGCTTTTGTGAAAAAACTGCCGAACAATCCCGGCGTTTACCGCATGTTCAACCGTGAGGGTGACGTGCTCTATGTCGGCAAAGCCAAAAGCCTGAAGAAGCGTGTCAGCAATTATGCCCGCGGTCAGGGACACAGCAACCGCATTGCCCGTATGATCCGCGAAACGGCAACTATGGAATTTGTCGTTACCCGCACGGAAACAGAAGCACTGCTGCTGGAAGCGAATCTCATCAAACGCTTACGTCCGCGTTTTAATGTTCTGCTTCGGGATGATAAATCCTTTCCCTATATTCTGATTTCCGGCGATACCCGTGCACCCGGTATTTTCAAACATCGCGGCGCGCGCTCCCGTAAAGGCGAATATTACGGTCCTTTTGCCTCTGCAGGCGCTGTCACACGCACGATTAATGTGCTGGAGCGTGCCTTTCTTTTGCGCAGCTGCGCCGACTCGATGTTTGAGAGCCGCACGCGCCCTTGTCTGCTGCATCAGATCAAGCGCTGTTCCGGTCCCTGCACCCATGAAATCAGCGATGCAGATTATTCAGAGCTGGTGCGGGAGGCGAAGTCCTTTCTCTCCGGCCGCAGCAAAGCCGTGCAGCAGCAGATGCGTGATGCGATGAGTGCTGCCGCTGAGGAACTGGATTTTGAACGCGCCGCTATTTTCCGCGACCGTTTGTCGGCCCTGTCTCATATCCAGTCCCATCAGGGTATCAATCCGCAAACCGTGGATGAAGCTGATGTTTTTGCCATTCATCAGGAAGGCGGACTGGCCTGTATTCAGGTCTTTTTCTTCCGCACCGGACAGAACTGGGGCAACCGCGCTTATTTCCCGAAGGCTGATCCTTCCCTGTCGGCGGCGGAAGTGCTTGGCGCATTCATCACCCAGTTTTACGACAATAAACCCTGCCCGCAACTGATCCTGCTGTCTGAAACGGTGGAAGAACAGGAACTGCTCGGAGAAGCTTTGTCAGCGTCTGCCGGACGCCGTGTGACGCTCAATGTGCCGCAGCGCGGTGAGAAGAAAGATCTTGTCGACCACGCCATGACCAATGCCCGCGAAACATTGGGACGCAGACTGGCTGAAACCTCATCACAGGCGCGTCTGCTGAAAGCTATGGCCGAGACTTTCGAGCTGCCGCGCATTCCACGCCGTATCGAGGTTTACGATAACTCCCACATCATGGGCACCAATGCTGTTGGCGGCATGATTGTCGCCGGACAGGACGGTTTCGTCAAAAACCAGTATCGCAAATTCAATATCCGCTCCACGGAGATCACCCCGGGCGACGACTTCGGCATGATGCGCGAAGTGATTGAGCGCCGTTTTGGCAGGCTGATAAAAGATCATATGAAAGAGCTGGAGGAGCAGGCTCCAAAGACACTCTTAGAGAATGAAACTGATGCAGACGATATTACGGATGACGGTTTCCCTGCGTGGCCTGATGTTATTCTGATCGATGGCGGTCAGGGACAAGTCGGTGCAGTTCGTGACATTCTCACGCAGCTGGGTATCAATGATAAAGTCATATCCATCGGTATCGCCAAAGGTGTAGACCGCGATGCGGGACGTGAACGGTTCTTTATAAGCGGCAAGCCATCATTCACATTACCGCCGCGTGATCCGGTGCTCTATTTCATTCAGCGTATGCGCGATGAAGCACACCGTTTCGCTATCGGCACCCATCGGGCAAAGCGCAAAAAAGAAATGGTCAAAAGTCCGCTGGATGAAATTGCCGGTATCGGCCCTTCCCGCAAGCGTGCTTTGCTGCATGAATTCGGCACGGCAAAAGCAGTTGCAGGCGCAGCATTGGCAGACCTCATGAAGGTTGAAGGCATCTCGGAAGCACTGGCGCAGACCATTTATGACCACTTCCGCGATCAATAATGGGTTATCTGACGCAATATGCACATAATAAGCCTTAAAAAGCCGGTCTGAGTGTTGCTTTTTACCCTATTGCGGGATTGATGGTAACCAGCTGACAATGATTTGTCGTGTAGCGTAAAACACATCCCGAAAGTGGGGAAACTATTTTCGGACAAGATGTGCGTCTAAAGATTTTCATGAGCCGTAAGGCTTACTTCTCCAGTCGTGGGTTTCCCGCTCACGCTTATCCAGAATACGGGTTTTAGGGGACTATGAGTAAACACACATTATCACTGCCCAACATCCTTACTTACGCACGTATCGTTGCTGTGCCACTTGTGGTTCTGTGCTTCTTTCTCGAAGGCCATCTGAAGAGCAGTGACACCGCAAGATGGTGGGCGCTTGGCCTGTTCGCAGCTGCCAGCATCACGGATTTCTTCGACGGCTATCTGGCACGTATGTGGAAACAGACATCCAGTATCGGCCGAATGCTTGACCCGATTGCTGATAAGCTGCTGGTCTCCGCAATTCTGCTGCTGCTGGCCGCCGACGGCACTATTGCCGGCTGGACGCTTTGGGCTGCGATTATCATCCTCTGCCGCGAAATTCTGGTTTCCGGTTTGCGTGAATATCTGGCGGATCTGAAAGTCAGTGTGCCGGTTTCGCAGCTGGCAAAATGGAAAACCACTATTCAGATGATTGCGCTGGCTTTTCTGCTTGCCGGCCCTGCCGGTGACAAAATCCTGCCTTATACAACGGAAACAGGGCTGATCCTGCTGTGGATTTCAGCAATTCTGACACTTTATACCGGTTGGGACTATTTCCGTGCCGGTATCAAACACATGATCTGATGGCCGTTATGACAGTCAAACTGGTATATTTTGCATGGGTACGGGAGCAGATCGGCAAATCTGACGAGAGTCTCGATCTGCCTCAGACTGTCAAAACTGTATCTGACCTGCTGAGCCATCTTTCCGGCATTGATGAGAATTATGCGCATGCTTTGCGTTTTTCCGACGTGATCCGCGTGGCGATCAATCAGGAACATGTGGAGCATGACACGCCGATTGCCGGTGCGCATGAGATTGCCTTGTTCCCGCCAATGACCGGAGGCTGAGGCAATGCAGCCGACTATTCTTGTCTCGCAAGATGACTTTGATGCGGCTGCCCTTACTGCCCGTATGACCGAAGGGCGCACAGATATCGGCGCAGTTGTCAGTTTTACCGGCTTTTGCCGTGATGAGAATAAAACACTTCAGGCGCTGGAACTTGAACATTATCCGGGCATGGCAGAAGCGCAGCTGGCGCGTATTGCTGCCGATGCCGTGCAACGCTGGCCGCTGCAAGGCGTTACCATTGTTCATCGCAGTGGTCTCATCAAAGCCGGTGAGCAGATTGTGTTTGTCGCCACAGCCAGCAAGCACAGACAGGCCGCCTTTGAAGCCGCAGAATTTCTGATGGATTATCTCAAGAGCGATGCGCCTTTCTGGAAGAAAGAACATCTGATCACCCCTGCTCCCGAGAATGGCGATCCGCTGTCGGGCTGGGTCAAAGCCAAAGCCAGCGACGAAGACATGAAGAAGCGCTGGCAGGATTAGAGCATAATCCCTTAAACTTGGATCAGTTTAAGGAAAAGTTATGCTCTAATTTTAAAGTATTAGAGCGACCTTTGTGTGCCAAGTCTGGCACACGGCGCTCTAAGACAACTCAGCTTTGCCTGAGCCAAAATCCCGTTTGAATATTTTACAATCCTGTGAAATTATTTGCACTGACTTGCATTGCCATAAGTAAACCATAAAATCAGGGCAGTAGCTGATACAGCATATTTATATGATTCAACTCGTGTTTTATCCGGATTTGATTCTATAGTCCGGAGAGCACTTACGACTCATGGATATGCATTGATTCCAGAATTACCGGTTTAAATGACTGGTGAGCATTTTTTAGTCGTCCGGCAATTTCATTATCCAAAACAGATCAAAGAAGATTTCCGGCAGCTAAACAATGAGGAAAACCACATAACAACACGTGTTAAGGTTAAAACTTAACGTAAATTATGTGTTTAGTCATTTGGCGTTAATATACCGCCGGTTAAAATGTCAGCTCAGACAACTTCTGGAAAACGGAGAGTGTCTAAACTGGCAGTGCAACAAACAGGACAGAATATGTTGATTGGTAAAGCGCGCATCATTGCTGCATCCCTGATAGGACTGGCCGTCTTAGGCGGCAGCGCAATGATCCTTTCCTCAACCATGCCGACGCAGAGTATTGCATCTGAAAAAACAATACGTGGCACTGTCATGTATCGCGAGCGGATTGCCCTGCCCCCTGAGGCTACGTTGAATGTACAGTTGCTGGATGTTTCTCTTGCTGATGCTCCGGCACAGGTAATTGCCGAACAACAGCTCAGCAATATTCCATCCGCGCCAATTCCGTTTGAGCTGAAATTCGATTCTTCCAAGCTCGTTGCAAAGCATACCTATGCCTTGCAGGCACGTATCAGCGCCGGTGATACTCTGTGGTTCATCAATGACACACGCCATGAGTTCAATCCGGAAAAATTTGACAGCGCTTATGAAATCCGTGTTGTCAATGTGCGCAAAAATACCAGCCTGCAAACACCGCTGACACTTGAAAATCATGAATGGCTCACAGAGGATATCCGTGGCGCCGGTGTAATTGATTTTGCCCAGACAACCCTGTCAATTTCCCCGAGCGGCGAAGTGTCCGGCTCCGGCGGTTGCAACCGTTATTTCGGCAAAGCAACAATTACCGGTGAAGCGCTGAATTTCGGTACCATCGGCTCCACATTCATGCAGTGCCCGCCTGCCCTGATGGATCAGGAAACCAAATTCCTTGACGTTCTGAAACAGACCCGTCAGTTCAGCATTAATAACGGCAAACTCTATCTGCTGGGAGATAACGGGCTGGAACTTGCCCGTCTTGCCAATAACAGCTGATTTGTCTGATCTTTGAATTAAAACGGGCACGCTTTCAAAAGCGTGCCCGTTTTTTTACATCTCTGCATATAAAAAAAGCGCCGCATTGCTGCAGCGCTTTTTTAAATCAAAGACTAAATAAATTAGCCAACGATTTCTGTCGAAGAGAACCAGTAGGTGATTTCCTGAGCAGCTGTTTCAGGAGCATCGGAACCGTGTACCGAGTTTTCACCGATCGACAGAGCGAAGGTTTTACGGATTGTACCTTCAGCAGCATCTGCCGGATTGGTTGCGCCCATAACTTCGCGGTTTTTCAGGATTGCGTTTTCGCCTTCCAGAACCTGAACGATTGTCGGGCCGGAAGTCATGGTTTCAACCAGCTCACCGAAGAAAGGACGTGCTGCATGCACTGCGTAGAAGCCTTCAGCTTCGCGCTTGCTCATCCATACGCGCTTGGAAGCAACAACACGCAGACCAGCTTCTTCGAGCTTGGCGGTGATTGCACCGGTCAGGTTGCGCTTGGTTGCATCTGGCTTGATCATGGAAAAGGTACGTTCGATAGCCATTTTTGTCCTGTATATATTTAGAGGAAAGGTGCCGTTCTATACCCTCACAGCCTTTTACAGTCAAATAAGATCATTAAACCTGCTGTAAAATGCTGCTGAAAGTGCGGTGAAAACGCGCCCCATTCTGTTTCTGTTTACTCAGTCCTGTCTCATCGTGCTGAGCATCATTTTAACTGCGCCGCCATACATAGCTTTCACATAATACAATGGAATGACAAGACACTGATAATAAAGTGATTTAGCCTGCTATAAGTGCAAAGACAGGTTATAGTTAACAGCGCTCATGACAATAACAGCGATTCTGTGTTGCACGGGCTGTCTTTTGCTGTTTTTGGTTTTTGATGAGAGCTTGATGATGAAGCAACATTTTCTGATGCTTGCTGCCTATAATGGCTGGGCCAATAAACAGCTTTTTGACGCGGTTGCGGCTTTGACTGAAAGTGAATACCGGCAGGATGCAGGCCTGCATTACAAATCCGTCCATGCCACGCTTAATCATCTGCTGGGCAATGACCGCTTGTGGATGAAGCGCTTTACCGGTGAAGGCGATCACCCGAAAACACCTGATGCCATTCTTTATCTGGCTTTGTCTGACCTGCGCGCTGCCCGTCTGCAGGAGGATACGCGTATTCTGGAATGGCTGGAGGGACTTTCTCCTGCCGAGGTTTCAGGGCGTTTTGTGTTTCTCAATATGAGCGATATGCGCACCATCAGTCAGCGGCTTGCCCCTGCCCTTGCCCATATGTTCAACCATCAGACCCATTATCGCGGGCAGGTTCATGCTGCCCTCACCATGCTGAAACATACGGCACCGGAACTGGATATGATGATTTTCCAGAAATCGGAATCCGGCCGCCGCTTCGTCTGATATTTCCGTCTCAACACAAGCATAACCGGACGTTTTTGCCTCTTGCACAATTGTAATATCCCGTGCAAAACCGCTCTATGTTGATCCTTAATGATATAACCGTCCGCATGGTCGGACGCGTCCTCATCGACCATGGCAGTGCAACACTGCCATCTGGTTCAAAGACCGGTTTTGTCGGGCGTAACGGCACCGGCAAGTCGACCCTGTTCAAGGTGATTACCGGTGAATTGTCGTCGGATACCGGCGATATTTCCATCCCGAAAAACACCCGTATCGGTCAGGTGGCGCAGGAAGCACCAGGCACAGAAGAGTCTCTGATCGAGATTGTTCTGAAAGCGGATAAAGAACGCCTTGCCTTGTTGCAGGAAGCCGAAACGGCGACTGATCCGGCACGTATCTCCGAAATTCATATCCGCCTTGCCGATATTGAATCTCATTCAGCAGAAGCCCGTGCCAGCGCCATTCTCTCCGGCCTGGGTTTTGATGCGGAAGCGCAATTGCGCCCTGCTTCATCCTTCTCCGGTGGCTGGCGTATGCGTGTGGCTTTGGCGGCTGTGCTGTTTGCCCAGCCTGATCTGCTGCTGCTTGACGAACCAACCAACTATCTCGACCTTGAAGGCGTGTTGTGGCTGATCGACTATATCAAGCGCTACCCATACACTGTCATCATCATCAGCCATGATCGCGATCTGCTGAACTCGGCAACCAGTTCCATTCTGCACCTTGAAAATAAGAAGCTGACTTTCTGGAAGGGTAATTACGACCAGTTTGAACGTCAGCGCGCCGAAATGCTGGAATTGCAGCAGAAGCAGCGTGTGAAGCAGGAAGCCCATCGCAAGCATATGGAGTCCTTTGTGGAGCGGTTCCGCGCCAAGGCTTCCAAAGCGCGTCAGGCACAATCCCGTCTGAAAGCTCTGCAAAAGCTGAAGCCGATTGCCGCGCATTATGATGAGCATGTGCAGCCATTCCGCTTTCCTGAAGCAGAAAAGGTTGCGGCCTCGCCGATTATTGCGCTGGAAAATGCTGATGTCGGCTATGAAACCGGCAAGCCTATCCTGCGCAATCTTTCACTGCGCATAGATAATGATGACCGCATTGCCCTGCTCGGCTCCAATGGTAACGGTAAGTCCACTCTGGCCAAGCTGATCTCCGGACGGCTGAAACCGGAAGGCGGCACGCTGACCCTTTCACCAGCGCTGAAGGTTGCCTTCTTCGCCCAGCATCAGCTTGATGATCTGGTGCCGGAAGACAATGCCATTGAGCATGTGCGCAAGCTGATGCCGGATGCACCGGAAGCCAAAGTGCGTGCCCGTGTCGCCCAGATGGGGCTGGCAACGGAAAAGATGCTCACCAAAGCCAAGGAGCTTTCCGGTGGTGAAAAAGCACGTTTGCTGATGGGGCTTGCGACCTTCCATGGTCCGAACCTGCTGATCCTCGACGAGCCGACCAACCATCTGGATATCGACAGCCGCGAAGAACTCGTTCATGCGCTGAATGATTTCAAAGGCGCTGTGATCCTCATCGCCCATGATCGTCATCTCATCGAAGCGACCATGGATCGGCTGTGGCTGGTGCGTAACGGCACGGTCAAACCTTATGACGGCGATCTGGATGATTACCGTTCTTTGGTTCTGAGCGATAAAAGCACACCGAACAGCACTATTGAGGCTATTCAAGAGGTCGCTATTGTTGATGAAGGACCAAAACTCAGCAAAGCAGATCAGCGTAAACAGGCTGCGCAGAAGCGTGAACAGCTTAAGCCTCTGCAAAAAAAGATTAATGATTCCGAGTCTTTAATGCAAAAACTGCAGAAAGAGATTCAGGCGCTGAAAGGCAAACTGGAAGATCCTGAACTTTATACCAAGGATGCCCAGAAAGCTGTGCAGTTCAATATTGATCTGAAGTCCGCTGAAACCAAACTGGCTGATGCAGAGGAAAAATGGCTGACCTATTCTGCGGAATATGAAGAGGCAATGGCTGATTAACAGCACATCTGAGCCATAAAGATTAAGCCCGCGGTTCTGTGAAACGGCGGGCTTAATTATTGGACAATTCAGGCTTTCTGCCGTCTGCGTGTACGCATAAATCCATAGAGACCGGCCACCATAACCACCACGCCCATCATGGTGATATTCTCGTCAACCGGAGTTGCGCCACGGCGCAAAACCAGATCAGCCCGTGTCAGCGACAAGCCGTCTTCCACCGCCCGCACGCTGAATTCATAAGTGCCGGCCTGTAAAGTTTCCATATCTTTTGCGCTTTGGCGGATCACCGCACCGCTTTGCGGCAGATCACGCTGTTCATTACCGCTTTTCGGGCTGTAACTGAGGCGTTCGGCCAGTACCGGCACACCATCACGTGACACTGCCAGATTAAGCACTGACGGCTTTTGTCCGCTGGTTACGCCCTGCATTGGTTGCGCATCAACAAAAATACGCAATGGCGCATCTTCAGGTTTCAATTGTACTTTCGCAGACTGATAACCGCCCTCGCGCTGATAGAGCACCCATGTGCCGATTTCCTCGCCGCCGAAATGACGCTGCGCCCATGGCCAGATCACACCAATTGCCAGACCAACGAGAAACAGCAGAATACAAAAAATACGCATCAGGCTTTTTTCTCCCAGCGGCGGTCTGCATTTTGCTGCCAATAGGTCAGCTGATGTCCTGCGGCTTTCAGGCTCTTCCATTGCTCTCGCGCTTTGGTCAGCTGGGCAGCGTCGTGTCCGTCAAACATAACCACCAGACGATCATAGTTCTCAGCACCCGCGATTTCCGCGCCTTCCACAACAAAACGCACTGTTGCGCCATTCAGATTATCAGTGGTGGTTGTGAGCAAGGCGGGCTGATGTTCTGCATGAGGCTGCGCATCTGTGCCATGAGCAAGAAATGAAGCATTGCTCCATGTCCACAGCAAGCGGTCGAGTTCATCGCGGCGTTCTTCCGATGTCATCTGGATTGTCACGCGCCAGCCCCGCTCTAACGAGCGGTCAACCAGCCCCGGCAAAGCTTCATCCAAAACGGATTCAGTCAGATGATAAAACAGAATTTCCGCCATCAGCCAATGCAGGGAACCGCGCCCCTTACCTCTCGCATCTCATATATACCGGATAACAGCTTAAACCAGAAACAAAACGGCCTGTCGATCAGACAGGCCGCCTCATACAGAAAAACCGGAGATTATAATCAGGCGGTTGCAGAACGGGGTGCCTGTTGCGGCGCAGTGATGCTGCGCACACCAAGGCACAACAGCGTAAAATAGCTCAGGCTTTCCAGTGCTTCTTCCAGAAACTCGTTAAAGGCAAGCCCGTGCATTTTCTCAAAAACCTCGCCGAGAGCGATGAGTGCCGCTGCCAGATAAAAAGGCCATGCTTTACGGCTGAAAACAAAGGTCAATACAGGGCGCACATAATCTGAATGACGGAAAACATAAATAGCTGCGAAAGCGATGACGATAATTGCCTCATGCCAGCGGAATGCATGGGATTTAATGTAATTACTTACCGGCCCTGTCGGCTCGATTTCAAACTCACGGAAGAAGAAAATCCACATCAGTACGGACATACCGATTGCAAACATTCGCGCAGGCCCCTCGCTGCGCAGGCCGCCGATGAAAAACGCGATTGCGGCAAGACCGAGATAAACCAGTTGCAAATTCTCAAGCAATCCGGCCTCTCCCATTTCGACGACAAGATTGTCAAAATCTGTCACGAAGAAAAAGAACAGAACATTTAATAAAAGCAGTACCAGCATTGCACTGATGAAACTGCGCGAAGCATAAGATGGAAACACAATTTTATCCGGAATAAACAGCCAGCCCGTCCTTCAGGGGTGCCAAAACCGGCGGACACAGCATCTCAATGAACATTTTGTGACATCTTAACAAGTTCTTGTTGCTGCGCACAATTAAAATTCATATTGCGCCGGTCAATTTTTATTGAGGTATTTATTTCCGCCGGAGTGTATCGCGTTTAAGTGAGGCCACAGCGCTCGCTCTGTCTCCTTGTTTTTACACATGTCGCCGAAAACCGGTGTCTGTCTTTCCGCGACATGCTTTAAAATACAAAAAAGCCGGTGCGAACACCGGCTTTTCCAATCATGTGGCAGGATAACTGCTTATCAGCCTTCGTAATGATCGCGAACGAGGCGGTCCAGAACACGGACACCAAAGCCCGAACCCCAGGATTCATTATACTCGCTGGCAGGTGAATCCATCGCAGTACCGGCAATATCCAGATGCGCCCAAGGTGTATCGCCGACAAAACGCTTCAGGAACTGAGCCGCAGTGATTGAACCGGCTGGACGACCGGCCGAGTTACGCATATCTGCGAATTTGGAATCGATGATCTTGTCATATTCCTTGGTGAGCGGCATACGCCACAGTTTTTCACCGCTGGTCTGACCGGCATCAAACAGCTGTTCTGCCAGTTCATCATCATTGGAGAACAGACCCGCATGCTGGGTGCCGAGAGCGATCACAATCGCACCGGTCAGCGTCGCCAGATTGATCATGAAGCGCGGCTTATGGGTTTTCGCAGTGTAATACAGAGCATCAGCCAGAACCAGACGGCCTTCCGCATCGGTATTGATCACTTCAATCGTCTGACCGGACATGGTGGTGACGATATCGCCCGGACGCTGTGCATTGCCATCCGGCATATTTTCCACAAGACCAATCACGCCGATAACATTGGCCTTAGCTTTACGACCGGCAAGAGCGCGCATCAGACCGGTAACAGCAGCTGCACCGCCCATGTCACCCTTCATATCTTCCATACCAAGCGCAGGCTTGATGGAGATACCGCCGGTATCGAACACAACGCCCTTACCGACAAAAGCCACCGGCTTGTCTTTGGCTTTGCCACCGTTCCATTCCATAACAACCAGACGCGGCGGACGGACAGAACCCTGAGCAACACCGAGCAGCGAGCCCATGCCGAGCTTTTTCATTTCTTTTTCGGTGAGAATGGTGATTTTAACACCAAGTTTCTCAAGCTTTTCTGCTTCCGCAGCAAATTCAACCGGGCCGAGCACATTTGCAGGCTCATTGACCAGATCGCGCGCCAGCAGCACACCTTCACCAATTTCAGCCGCGGCTTCGTAAGCTTTTTCTGCACCGGCAGCATCAGCAACCTGAATGGTCAGCTTAACGTCTTTGGCCTCAGCTTTGTCGTCGCTTTTCTTGGTTTTGTACTTGTCAAAACGATAAGCGCGCAGCTGTGCGCCCAGAGCAAAATCCGCAGCCGCTTCAGCCGGAATTTCCAGACCGTCAATTGCGAGAATTGCATTGGCTTCAGCGGATTTGCCGATTTTGGCGAATGCCGCGCCGCCGATTTTCAGCCAGTCATCATTTTTCAGCTTGGCAGGATCGCCGATACCAACCAGAACCAGACGCTCTGCGCCTGCACCGTCAGCAAGGTAAGTTTCAAGCGTTGCACCAAGTTTGCCCTTGAAACCGGCTTTGGTAATCAGGCCGGAAACGAAACCTTCGCCGCCAACATGATTTGCCTGTGCGGCAACCGAACCGTCTTTGCTCACGGGTACAATCACGACATCTTTCAGCTTTTCTGAAAAATTCGAGAACTTGATGACTGGATTTTTGGACATAATAACTCCAATAGGTAAAAACAGAGTCGCATAACTCAATGCATTGTGTGGCTCTATCAAGACCAAACCACAAGCCATAAATTACCATCTCTGACGAATAAGTGTTTTGTTAACCTAATTTCTTTGTCTATTTTTAGCCAAGACCCGATTATGATAAACACGGATTATATGACAAGCGTTTGCGTGCCGTCTTTAAACGATTATAAGATGTCAGCAAATTTGTATAACCGGCAGATAATAACAGGTTCAGCCCTAAGGTTCAGGATGTAAATTCAGCATATGAAACTGATCGAGCGATACATCCTGCGCCGCGTAGGAATAATGTTTCTGGCCGTGTTCTGCGCGGCCATCGGCATTACGTGGACAGTGCAGGTATTGCAGCGCATCAACTTCCTGACTTCCAGCGGCCAGTCTCTGGCAACAGCCATCCAGTTTTTCTCGCTGTTTATTCCCTCCGTCATCCCTCTGGTGATGCCGTTTGCACTGGTGATTGCCATCACGCAGACACTCTCCACCATGAATCAGGATTCGGAGCTGGTGGTCATCAATGCCTCCGGCAGCCCGCGCACGGCCGTTATCCGGCCGGTATTGCTGTTTGCTGCCATGCTTGCGGTTATTTCATTTCTGGTTGCCAATTTCGTCGATCCTTATGCACGCTATAATATGCGTTCCATGCTGGCCAATGCGAGCGCAGATTTGATCAATGTGGTTGTGCAGGAAGGCAGCTTCCGCAGATTGTCCGATAATCTCTATGTGCAGATTGCCGAGCGTAAATCAGACGGCAGCATCGGCGGCATGTTCATCGCCGATTCCCGCGATGCCAATACGGATCTGGTTTATTATGCGCTGGATGGCGCTATCGCCAATAATAATGGCAATGACGTTCTGCTGATGAATAATGGTGAGATTCAGCGCCGGGAAGTTAAAACCGGCAATGTTTCCATCATCAAATTTGATCAATATGCTTTTGACCTGAGCCAGTTTACAGATACAGGCGGTGACATGGTTCTTTATGCCAAAGACCGTCACCTGTCCTATCTCATCAATCCGGACAAGAATGACCCGATTTTTCAGACCAAGCCACTGCAATATCGCGCGGAACTGCATAAACGTCTGACAAACTGGCTTTATCCTTTCGTTTTCGCCATGATTGCTCTGGTTCTGGCTGGCGATGCGCGTTCCCATCGTGAAGCGCGAGTTTCCGCTTCCTTCTCGGCGATCTCGCTGTCACTGATCGTCTATTGGGCCGGATATTTTGTGTCTGACCGCGCTGAGAAGAATCTGAGCTATGTGCCGGTCATGTATCTTATTCCGCTCGGTGTCATTGCGGTCTGCCTCTATGCATTGTTCAGCGGACGCTCACTCAGCCTGCCGACCTCATGGTCGGACAGGATTCAGGACATAACCGAACAATTAACAGCCCGCCTGCGTCCGCTTTATGAGCGCTTTGCCGGCAAGAAAAATACATCAGGAGGTCAGTCATGATCGGCTGGACGCTCGGACGCTATTTTTTCATGCGCTATGTGCAAACCACGCTGTATTTTCTGCTGGGTATTTTTGCATTGTCGCTGCTGCTCGATTTTACGGAAAATGCCAGCAAGCTCTCCACCCTCCCCGATTATTCGGCATGGGCGGCACTCGGGCTTTCCGCGATGCGCATTCCCTTCATCATGCAGCAGGTTATTCCATTTGTGGCCCTGTTCTCTGCCATGGCCACGCTGATTTCGCTGAACCGCCGCTATGAACTGGTGGTAGCGCGTTCAGTCGGTGTTTCCGCATGGCAGTTTCTGCTGCCTGCCTGTCTTGGTGCCTTCCTGTTCGGCCTCATCACCATTTTCATCATTAATCCGCTTGCGGCTTATGGTTTTGAAAAATCGCTGGAAATCAGCACGCGCTGGCAAAACGGCAATGTTAATCAGGCTACAGCGCTGCGCGATCCATGGCTGCGCCAGAAATTTGATGAACAGGAAACCATTATCGGCGCCAAGGGCATTCTCGCACAGGGAACGCATCTGACCGGTGTCAGCTTCTTCGTCTTCAATGAAGACAAGACAATCAAAGAGCGTTTTGACGCCCGTGATGCTCAGCTGGAAGACGGTTACTGGAACCTGACCAATGTGACCCATATTGTCGAAGGTCAGGAACCTAAAGAACTTTTATCCACAAAGATTCCGACCCAGTTAAAACCGGAATTTCTCGAAGAAAAACTTTCTTCGCCCGACACGATTCCATTCGTGCAATTGCCCCGTAAGATTGAAGTCGCCCGCTCTTTCGGCTTTTCGGCCACCGCTTTTGACATGCAGTTCCAGTCTTTGCTGGCTTTGCCTGCTCTTTTGATGGCCATGACGCTGATTGCTGCAACAGTCTCATTAAAATTTGTGCGTTCCGGCCAGTCCGGAGCAATGATTCTGGGTGGCATCATTGCCGGGTTCGTGCTTTATGTCGTAACTGTACTTGCCAAAGCCTTTGGCACGGCAGGATTCGTGCCGCCATTTGTAGCGGCATGGGTACCGGTATTGATTGCAACATTTTTTGGAATCTCCTTTTTGCTCCATAAGGAGGATGGTTAGTGGGATTGAGTAGCTCCCGCACGGTAGTATCTGAGTACTTCACGCGTCTGGCACGCGGGACAGCTCTGGCGTGCATTTTTTCCACCTCTGTGATCATCTCCATGTCTTCCGTGGCTTACAGTCAGGAAGCAGCGCCTTCTGACGACTTCGGTAGCCAGTATCAGACCAATCCTGATGCCAAGATGCTGCTGCAGGCAGACAATCTGATTGTCGACCGCGATCAGAATACAGTCACCGCAGCGGGCAATGTTCAGATTGAATATGACGGTAACCGTCTGGTTGCGCGTCAGGTTGTCTATAACCAAAAAACCAAACGCATGGTTGCTAAAGGCAATGTTGAAATTGTCGAAAAAGACGGCAACCGCATTTATTCTGATGAAATCGATGTAACGGATGATTTCCGCGATGGCTTTGTAAACGGCCTGCGCGTTGAAACCGTTGATGACACACGTTTTGCAGCGGAAAGCGCGGAACGCAGTCTCGGTGAAATCACCACATTTAATAATGGCGTTTACACCGCCTGCCGTGCCTGTGAAAAAGATCCGAGCAAGCCGGTTCTCTGGCAGGTTAAAGCCAAAAAAATTATCTGGAACGGCACCAAGAAAACTGTCCGCTTTGAAGGCGGCCGTTTTGAAATGTTCGGCAAGTCGCTTTTTGCCCTGCCTGCTTTCGAAATTGCTGACCCGACCATCAAGCGCAAGAGCGGCTTCCTGTTCCCGAGCTTCCTCTATAAAGACGAGCTGGGTTTCGGTATGCGGGTGGGCTATTTCTGGAATCTGGCTCCGAATTATGACATCACCACTTATGGCACAGGCCTGACAAAACAGGGCTTTTTAAGTGAAACCGAATGGCGTCACCGTCTTGAAAACGGCTCTTATAATATCCGCGTAGCGGGTATTTATCAGGCGAAGCCGGGAGAGTTTGGCTCCGCAACAGTTGATGCGCAAGAGCGTTTCCGCGGCATGGTTGCCTCCAAGGGCGACTTCAAAATCAATCCGCGCTGGAGCTTCGGCTGGGATGTTATCGCCCAGACCGACAAGAATTTCAGCCGTACCTATAAAATCGGCGGTTATAGTAATGAATCGCTGACATCAAATGTCTATTTGCGCGGTATATCCGGTCGCAATCATCTGGATATTAACCTGTACAAGTTCAAAGTTCAGGAAGATGTGCTGAACGATATCGTTAATCCGAATACAAATTCGCCTTATGCTGTTGATTCAAAACAGCCTTGGGTACTGCCAAGTGTTGATTACCTCTATACTGTTCCGGGTTCTGTCTATGGCGGCGAACTGACCATTACCAGCAATCTGCAGGGCATTTATCGCGAAACATCTGATACGATTTATCAGAACGGCGCTGCCCGCTTCCTGAATGGCATGAAGGGCACCAGTGCCCGTCTGACAACGGAAGCAGAATGGAAACGGACTTTCATCACCGAGCAGGGTCTGGTCATTACCCCTCTCCTCGCTCTGCGTGGAGATGCGATTGGCATCAGCACCAATGATACATTCGGTACTGTGAATGAAATCCGTTCGCAGGCTTTCCGCGGCATGGCAACTGCCGGTCTGGAAGTTCGCTGGCCGATCCTGTTCTCCTCAACCAGCATGACACAAGTGCTGGAGCCGACAGCGCAGATTTTTGTTCGCAATGACGAGCCTTATGCCGGCCGTCTGCCGAATGAAGATGCACAAAGCTTTGTCTTTGATGCGACCAGTCTTTTCCAGCGCGACAAATTCTCCGGTTACGACCGCGTTGAAGGTGGCACTCGCGCCAATCTTGGTCTGCGCTATTCCGGCAATATGAATAATGGCTGGTCCATCCATGGTCTTGCCGGTCAGTCCTTCCAGCTGGGTGGCCTGAACTCCTTTGCCGAAAGCGACTTTGCCGGTGCCGGTGCGGATTCCGGTCTTGAAGGCAAGCGTTCTGACTATGTTGCAATGCTTGGTATGTCCAACAATTCCGGTCTCGCTTTTGCGGCACGCGGACGCTTTGACAAAGATAATTTTGAAGTCAAGCGCGGTGAAGTGGAAGCCAGCCACAGCGGACAGATTGTTCAGGCCTCGGTTAAATATGCCTATATTGCCAAGCAGCCGGATTATGGCTACGCGAATGATCGTCAGGAAGTCAGTCTGAGCGCTTCAACACGCTTCAAAGAAAACTGGCGTGTGTTTGGTTCCGGTACCTATGATATCGTATCAGAAACTCTGGTACGTGCTCAGTCCGGTCTGGCCTATGATGATGAGTGCTTCACCTATTCGATGGCCTATATTCAGACACGCAGTCCGGGTCAGGATAAGATTTCCCACTCGGTCGGCTTCAATATTTCCTTCCGTACATTGGGCGATCTGGGCAGTTCATTCTAAGCCCGTTTGACAATCAGAAATTATATTACGGCCTGCTTTATGCGGGCCGTAATTTTATCCAGAGCGGTTTACGCCCAGATTGGATTATAGCGCTTGCTCTAGATTCTTTATTTGGTCGCGGTAAAGCGGGCACCGATTTCCCGATAACGACATGCGTAAAACCGTGGATATAATTAAACGCGATATGCTCTGAACCTGCGTTTTGCACGCAGTTTATTTCATAAACGCATCATAAAATCGTACGATTTACACTCTAATCCTCATTCGGAACGCATCTGTATATCGGAATACAGCAATGCAAACAGGGGATAATGGCAGCAATCACACAGGCTTTGACTGTGGAGAATAAAGATTGTCTGCGTAGTTTTAGATAAGAGCGGGTATAAACGGGGTCGAAATTCGCTGTTTTCATGCATTCTTAAACAGATGAGAGATTGTTTCACTGCAACTGCTCATCTATACAAGAATGAAAATCCTGACAGGATGTGACAACAGAAGTCATTTTATCTATTACTTCTCCCTATCAGGAGACGATCACGTCCTGAGGCACGGAACGGGAAACCAGGTATGAAATTTGCTACTATGAGCATGAATTTTAATAAACGCATTCTGGCTGCTGTGTTTGCCGGTACTGTTGCAATGACAGCTTTGAGCGTGACGGAATTTACCGGCACTGCCAAAGCGGCCGAAATTAAAGTGATCGTCAACAGCAACCCGATTACCAATGTGGATATTGCGAACCGCGCTGCCTTCCTTAAATTGCAGCGCCGCGGCGGCAATCTCAACAAGCAGGCTCAGGATGAGCTGGTTGAAGAAATGCTCAAACGCGTGGAAATGAAATCACGCGGCATTGTCGTTTCGGATCAGGAAATTGAAACTGCCTATGCAGGCTTTGCCTCGCGTAACAAAATGAGCGTTGCGCAGCTTAACCAGCTGATGAATCAGGCCGGTATCACGCCGAAGCATTTTAAAACCTTTATCATGGTGCAGATGGGCTGGAGCCGTGCGATAGGCGCCCGCTTCCGCTCCGAAGGCATGATGAGCGAGCAGGATGCTGTTCAGCGCATGCTGAAGGATGGCGGTAAAAAGCCTTCAACCAGTGAATATACATTGCAGCAGGTGATTTTCGTTGTACCTGCCGCCAGCCGCTCGGCAGGCACGATGGCGAAACGCCGTTCCGAAGCCAATGCTCTGCGCAACCGCTTCTCCAGCTGTGAAACAACACGTTCCCAGACCAAGGGCATGCTGGATGTGACCGTGCGTGATCTCGGCAAGCATCTGGAACTGCAATTACCGCCGGAATGGTCAAAACAGTTGAAAGCAACAGCTGTAGGCCGTCCGACAGCGGTTCAGGATACGGATAAAGGCGTTGAATTCCTCGCCGTCTGTGCCAAGCGCACTGTATCGGATGACCGTGTTGCACAGCTGACCTTCTCCATGGAAGGCACCGGCAGCAATGCGGATCAGGAAAAGAAAGCTGAAGAAATCAGCAAGAAATATGTCAAAGAACTGCGCGAAAAAGCGAAAATCGTTAATCGCTAACCCTGAAAAAGCCACGCAGAGATTATTCTGCGTGGCTGATCTGATTTAAGTATTTTTCTGTTTACGGCCTCATTACACAGCAGAACCGGAGCATAAAATGGTTTTTCCGCAGCATGGAGAGGCTTCCATAGCACCGGTTGCTCTGAGCATCGGCGACCCGTCCGGTATCGGACCGGATATTGCCCTCACCGCATGGGCGCAGCGGGAAAAGCATGCGCTGCCTCCGTTTTTCATCCTTGCCGACCCGTCCTTGCTGACAGCAAGAGCCAGACAGCTCGGGCTTGATATTCCTTTCAGCATCTGCCAGCCGTCTGAAGCAACACAGCGCTTTTGCCATTATCTGCCTGTTGTACCTCTGGCCAACCGGCTAACTGATAAGCCGGGCGTGCCGCAGACCGCCAATGCCGCCGGTATTATCGAAGCGATTGAACGCGCCACACATTATGTGCTTGATGGTCAGGCCAGTGCAGTCACAACCTGCCCTATTGCCAAGAAACCGCTTTACGAAGCCGGTTTTGGTTTTCCGGGACATACGGAATTTCTTGCCCATCTGGCTTCCCGTCATCTTGGTGTTGAAGTGCGCCCTGTCATGATGCTCGCAGGCCCGCAATTGCGCGCTGTGCCGGTGACAATTCATATTCCGCTGCATAAAGTGCCGGAAGCACTGACAACAGCTGCGATCATTGAAACCATCCGCATTACCGATCATGATCTGCGCACACGTTTTGGCATCAAAAATCCGCGCATTGCAGTCTCCGGTCTCAACCCTCATGCAGGTGAAGGCGGAGCGCTCGGCCATGAAGATGATGCTGTGATCCGCCCTGCTATCGAGCAGCTCAAAAGCGAAGGCATCAATATTCGCGGGCCGCTGCCTGCGGATACAATGTTCCACAAACAGGCGCTGACAACCTATGATACGGCAATCTGCATGTATCACGATCAGGCACTTATTCCTGCCAAAGCGCTGGCTTTTGATGAAACGGTCAATGTAACACTCGGCCTGCCTTTCATCCGCACCTCTCCCGACCACGGGACTGCTTTTGACATTGCAGGACGCGGCATTGCCCGACCGGACAGCCTGATCGCCGCGCTTAAACTGGCCGCAGAACTGGCACATAATCATAAACGGACACAAGACTGAATGAGCATTGATAATCTGCCGCCACTGCGTGATGTGATTGAACGTCACGAACTGAATGCCAAAAAATCCCTCGGCCAGAACTTCCTGCTCGATCTCAACCTGACATCCAAAATTGCCCGACAGGCCGGTGACCTACAGGATCAGCCGGTGATTGAGGTCGGCCCCGGCCCCGGAGGCCTGACACGCGCTATTCTCGCTCAGGGCGGCATTGTCACGGCAATCGAACGTGATGAGCGCTGCCTGCCCGCGTTGGAGGAAATCGCTGCGGAATATCCGGGGCGTTTACGTGTCATTTCCGGTGATGCTTTGCAGCAGGATTTTAAGGCGCTGTTTCCTGATCCGGCCAAAAAGCCGAAAATCATTGCCAACCTGCCTTATAATGTCGGCACGCAATTGCTGATCGGCTGGCTGCTGAGTGAGCCATGGCCGCCTTTTTACAGCTCGATGACCCTGATGTTCCAGAAGGAAGTTGCCGAGCGCATTGTTGCCCGTGCCGGTGATGATGCCTATGGCCGTCTTGGTGTGCTGGCCGGATGGCGTACGCAGTCTAAAATCGCTTTTGATCTGCCGCCACAGGCTTTCACACCGCCGCCGAAAGTCACGTCTGCCGTTGTGCATATGATCCCGCGGGAAGAGCCGCTGGCCTGCCCGCCGCAGCTTCTGGAGCGGGTAACACAAGCGGCATTCGGGCAGCGCCGCAAAATGCTGCGCCAGAGCCTCAAGCCGCTTGGTGGTGAAACCCTGCTCAAAAAAGCAGGCATTGATCCGACGCGCCGTGCAGAGACGCTCAGCGTCGAAGAATTTGTGCATCTGGCAAACCAGCTCTGAGATATAAAAAAACCGCCTTACGGCGGTTTTTCTTTTCAGACGTATTGAGAACTCAAGAAGGCTGCTCTTCCAGCAAACCATTGACGAATTCAAACAGACCCGGACGACGGTCGCGGCGCAGACGCTCAGCCATAACAATGGACTTCACAGCGGCATAGGACTGGTTCAGATCTTCATTGATAACAATGTAATCATATTTGCTCCATTTCTGGATTTCAAAACGCGCATTGTTCAGACGTGTTTCAATCACTTCAGGCGTATCTTCCGCACGGCGGTTCAGACGCATCTGAAGTTCTTTCATGGTCGGCGGCAGAATAAAAATCGATACGACATCGGCCGGCATTTTGGCCTGAAGCTGTTCCGCGCCCTGCCAGTCAATGTCAAACAACATGTCACGGCCATCTGCCAAGGCGTTTTCCGCAGTCTCACGCAGCGTTCCGTAATAATTGCCATGCACCTCTGCCCATTCAATCAGGGCATCGCTGTCACGCAGGCGCTCGAATTCACGCACGCTTTTAAAATGATAGTGAACGCCCTCAATCTCGCTGGCGCGACGCTGACGGGTTGTCACGCTGACAGACAGGGAAAGATCCATATCACGGTCTTCCAGCAACAAACGTGCAATCGTTGACTTACCCGCGCCTGACGGCGAAGAAATGACCAACATAAGGCCGCGTCGTGCGACAGCATTTTCCACGAAGGAGATGGCCATAATCTATTCTGCTCCAGATTCTCTATTCACTGCTATGTCTGATATCATTGCGCCGCAATGATGTCTCTTTTGTTCTCTCTTTTCACAGCAATTGCGGCGTTTTTTAGTTATTAAAGCATTACCTGATCTTCACTATACGCGGAGCGGAAACGCTTGCAATCTTTACTATTCGAGGTTCTGAACCTGCTCGCGGAACTGATCGACAACCGCTTTCAGCTCAAGGCCGATTGCAGTAATGCTGGCCGCATTGGATTTTGAACACAGCGTATTGGTTTCGCGATTGAATTCCTGCGACAGGAAATCGAGCTTACGCCCCGCAGGGCCGCCGTCGCTGAGCAATTTATGCGCCGCAGCCACATGCATATCCAGCCGGTCAAGCTCCTCCTGAATATCCGCTTTGGTGGCAAGAAATGCTGCTTCCATATGCAGACGCTGTTCGTCCAGCACAATGGCCGTACTGCGATTGCTGTTCATGGCATCCAGCAGCAATGCCACCTGCCCTGCAAGACGCTCACGGATCGCTTCAGCACTGCGCGACGTATCCTGACGCGCCTGCACTGCCAGTTCCGCAATCCGGTCAACATGGCTGCCAAGCAGATCGGACAGGCGCTTGCCTTCCTGCAAACGCATCAGTTTCAGCGCATCCAGTGCTTCATCAAAGGATGACAGCAATGCGGCTTTCAAAGCCGCTTTACCTGCATCGTCGCTCAAGGCCTGCGGCGGCTCCAGAATACCGCGTAAATTCAGAACGGCATCCACACTGGCAGGTGCCAGACCATATTGGTTTTGCAACTGCTGCGCTGTCTGCATAACCTTGCTCAGCAAAGCCTCATTGATAACCAGCGCTGTCTGCGCCTCCGGCTCTTCAATTGTCAGGCTGACCTGAAACGATCCGCGGGCAAAAATGCGCCCCAAAGCCGTGCGCAATTGCAGTTCAAGATCATCAAAACCATTCGGAATGCGAAAGCGGGCATCAAGCCCTTTACCGTTCACACAACGAATTTCCCAGCTGATCCGTGTCTGCGCATTCTCATCCGCCCCCGACATGAATGTCGCTGTGTGGCGGGCGAAACCGGTCATGCTCTGTACTGTCATCTTAAAACCCGTTATCTGCGCCGTTTATCTTTAAGCGGCTTTTGCAAAAATGCCGTCCGGATGGCCGGACGGCATCATATTTTATCTGTATCTTTAATTACAAGCTTTACGGAGCCGGCGTTGGTGCAGTGCCGTTTGTTCCTGTTGCCGGATTTTCCTTGCGCTGACGCTCAACCTCACGCCATTTACGCACATTTTCATTGTGCTCTTTCAGCGTTGCCGCGAAGACATGACCACCGGTACCGTCTGCCACGAAATACAGGTCCTGAGTATCCAGCGGATTAGCGACGGCTTCCAGAGCATCGCGTCCCGGATTGGCAATCGGTGTCGGCGGCAGGCCTTTGATAATATAGGTATTATAGGCAGTTTCTTTTTCGATATCCGACTTATAGATCGGGCGGTCTGCAGGTTTGCCGCGTCCGCCGAAAATACCGTAAATAATTGTCGGATCGGATTGCAGGCGCATACCGGTATTCAGACGATTTACGAAAACCGAAGCCACATGCGGACGCTCGGATGCCACACCGGTTTCCTTCTCAACGATGGAAGCCAATGTCACAAATTCGTTCTTGTCTTTGACCGGAAGACCGTCACGGCGCTTGGCCCAGACTTCATCCACCAGTTTGGCCTGCGCGGTTTTCAGGCGATTGACCACTTCCTCACGCGGTGTGCCGCGTGTGAAGCTCAGCGTATCTGCTACCAGACTGCCTTCAACAGGCAGTTCTTTCGGCAGGTCGCCGGAAAGCAATTCGCTATTGGCAAGACGGTCGAAAATCTGCTGGACGGTCAGGCCTTCAGGAATGGTCACTGAATGCATCAGCGACTTACCTTCAACAAAGATATTCATAATATCGCGCATGGATGCACGGGCAGGAATGGCATATTCACCGGCCTTCATGCTCTTTTCCAGACCATAAGCACGTGCGCCATAGCGGAAAATCCGCGCATCGGTAATCAGGTCTGCGCGTTCCAGCTGGTCGGAAATTTCAATGATGCCGCTGCCGCGCTTCACAAAGAATGTCGAATCCTGTGACAGCGGCCCTTCAGTCGTGAACTGAACCTTACCGAAATAGAACAAGGCGCCCATGCCGATCACCAGAAAGACCAGCGTAGACAGCATGAAATTGGCAAAAACCACAATCTGGCTGCGCGCATGACGCGAACGCTTGCGCTTCTTCGGCGGTGGCGGTGTACCCGGTTCAGGGCGCAGTGCTTCGCTTGCCGATTTCAGAACCAGTGGCCCTGTTGCCGGTTCAGCCGCATCCGGTACCGCAGGTTTTTCAGCTTGTACGGCAGCTTGCGGCTGAGCCGGTGCCGATGGTGATACCGGAGCTGAAGCAGGCGCAGCTGGTGCTGCGGCGATTTCCGGAGAAACCGGTGCAACAATTGCATTTTCATCGGAGGTGACAGGCTTATGCGCGCTCGCAGAAGCAGCGCTCCCCGCATGAGATGGTGACGCACTATTCTGAACAGCGCTATCAGAAACGGCAGGCTGACCAGCAGATTTATTTTCAGATGATTGGTCTGACGTCACACTTACACTCCGGTTCAACCCGACCCGATGGCAATGAAAACCAAGGGCCTGAGCCGATTAATCTGTATTTTTAGTTTCTTCACTCAGTGGGCACAATAATTGCGGCAAAAGCACGAATGTCGCAACCCGTGAACAAAGCTTTCGACAGAAAGAATCCATATTTAAGAGAGTATTTTGATCTGAAATACGGATTGCCTGCGTCTGTTGTTCAAAAACGGCCTCACCCGTTGCGGTACAGGCTCTTAATAAAAGGCCGCCTTCACTGAAAGCGGCCTTTTCATTCCATCAGCTAAATGCTGTATCAGGCCTGATAGCGGCGCAGGATCAGCGAAGCATTGGTGCCGCCGAAGCCGAACGAGTTCGACACAGCAACATCAATCTGACGGGCGCGCGGCTTGTGCGGCACCAGATCAATCTTGGTGCTGACCGACGGATTGTCGAGATTGAGTGTAGCAGGCGCAATATTATCGCGGATTGCCAGTGTCGAGAAAATCGCTTCTGCCGCACCGGCTGCACCGAGCAGGTGACCAATCGAGGATTTGGTCGAAGACATGGAAATCTTCGAGGCTGAATCTCCGACAACGCGTTCAACTGCTGCCAGTTCGAGCGTATCAGCCATGGTCGATGTGCCGTGAGCATTGATATAATCAACAGCATCCGGTGTGATTTTGGCGCTGCGTAACGCGGCTTCCATGCAGCGCTGTGCGCCTTCACCGTTCTCGCTTGGCGCAGTGATGTGATAAGCATCGCCGGACATGCCGTAACCGATCACTTCCGCATAGATTTTCGCACCGCGTGCCAGCGCATGTTCCAGCTCTTCCAGAACCACAACGCCTGCACCTTCACCCATAACGAAACCGTCGCGGTCTTCATCATATGGGCGCGATGCCGCGGTCGGATCATCATTCCGCTTGGTGGAGAGCGCTTTACAGGCAGCAAAACCGGCCAGAGAAATACGGCTGACCGGCGATTCTGTACCACCGGCAACCATTACATCGGCATCGCCGAAAGCAATCATACGGGCAGCATCACCAATAGCATGTGTACCGGTTGCACAGGCTGTGACCACGGAGTGGTTCGGGCCGCGCAGCTTGTGCTTGATCGAAACATGGCCGGAAGCCAGATTGATCAGGCGACCCGGAATGAAGAAAGGCGAAATACGGCGCGGACCTTTGTCGCGCAGCGTATAACCGGCTTCAACAATACCTTCAATACCGCCGATACCGGAACCGATCAGCACACCGGTGCGGATCTGGTCTTCATCGCTTTCCGGATGCCAGTTCGCATCATCCAGTGCCTGATCGGCAGCGCCGACCGCATAGACGATGAAAGGATCAACTTTGCGCTGTTCCTTCGGTTCCATATAGAGATCAGCGTTGAATGTGCCGTCCGTGCCATCGCCGACAGGAATACGGCAGGCAATCTGACAGGCAAGGTCGTCAACTTCGAATTCGGTCACGCGGCGCGCTGCGCTTTGGCCGGCGAGCAAACGCTTCCAGGTTTCTTCAACACCATTTGCCAAAGGTGACACCAGGCCAAGACCGGTAACGACGACTCTTCTCATATGTATCCTTCCCTGCACCTGACCCTGTTTCTCGCTGGTCTTCGCCAGCGGCAGGCGGCACAGATTAATCAACCGCGTAATATCTCGACCGGAATCGATCAAGGGTTAGAATTACGCAGAATTAATAGATTGTTACAGCGCTTTTGTGGAGTGGTTAATTACAGATCCGCAAACAGAACTGTCTGACCGGCATAAAGGCAGTAAAAACATTGCCTGAGCCTTATTCAAATATTTTCCGCGCTTCAAACGATAAGGGCCGGAAGATATGATCTTCCGGCCCGATATCTGCCTGCCGATTATACAAATAATCAGGCAGAAGCTTTATCGATGAATTTAACAGCGTCGCCGACCGTCAGGATGGTTTCAGCTGCATCATCAGGAATTTCTACGCCGAATTCTTCTTCGAAAGCCATTACCAGCTCAACTGTGTCCAGGCTGTCTGCGCCCAGATCATCAATGAAGCTTGCGCCTTCAGTTACTTTATCGGCATCTACGCCCAGATGTTCAACAACGATTTTCTTGACGCGTTCTGCGGTGTCGCTCATGTCGGACCTCGACCTGTTAATACCATAGCCTTGGTAGCGGCATGGCTGATTGTAATCAAGTGTTAAGATAACTCACCATTGCAACATTCATCACAATGAAAAGCATCCTGTGGATATTCCTACTGCATAATGCCTGAAACAGAAATGCATTTCAGACGCATTATACAATATATTTCAGTTGCAGCGATTTAACTGCTGCGCCGTTGAAGCGCAATCATATTTTATCACTGCAGCCGCCACGAAGCATAAAACATGCAGCGCAGCAATATTCGGGGCATTATCACGGTTCTGCTGTTTGGCAAAGTCCATTTTAACAAGCAACCACAGCGAAACAGAGCAAAAACCGTTAAAACAACAGAAAAAAGAGCTTTATTGCTGTATTATCAGCTTTTTAAAGTTCTTTTATTCATCATTATTCCGGCCGGAACCGTTCAGAAACCGGCCGGATCTTCATCAGATCATGGCCATACCGCCATTTACGTGCAGGGTCTGACCTGTCACATAAGCGGCTTCATTACTTGCCAGATAGACAACGGCCGATGCAATTTCCGACCCCTGCCCCATGCGCTTCATCGGGATAGCCGACATGATTGTGTCTTTTTGCTTCTCATTGAGCTTGTCGGTCATAGCCGACTCAATAAAGCCCGGAGCAACGCAGTTCACAGTCACATTGCGCGAAGCAATTTCCTGAGCCAGCGATTTGGAGAAGCCGATAATACCGGCTTTTGAAGCGCAGTAATTGGCCTGTCCCGGATTACCGGTTACACCGACGATGGATGTAATATTGATAATACGGCCAAAGCGGCGGCGCATCATCGGATGGGTCAGTTCGCGGGTCAGGCCGAATACGGAAGTCAGGTTCACTTCGATCACCGCATCCCAGTCTGCATCGCTCATACGTACAAACAGACCATCACGGGTGATACCGGCATTATTGACCAGAATATCGACGCCTTCGAGCTGCTTTTCCACAGCCTGACCAAGCGCCTTCACTTCTTCACGGTCGGAAAGGTTCGCAGGGAAGATATAAGCGCGTTCGCCCAGCTCTTTGGCCAGCGCTTCCAGCTTTTCAACGCGGGTGCCGTGCAGAGCAACAATAGCGCCCTGTGCATGCAGCGCGCGAGCTACTTCTTCACCGATACCGCCGGTTGCACCGGTTACGAGAGCCTTACGGCCAGTCAGATCAAACATGAAATCCTCTTGAATCTGATACGCGGACAATCCTCGTCCGCTTTATAACATTATTTTCAGCGCTTCAAAATCTGAGCGATTACGCCAGCAGCGTCTGCATCTTAAGTTATGCAAGCAGAGCTTGCAGGACAGCATCAATCTCTTCAGCAGTGCCGACAGTCACACCGGTTACATCTTTGGAGATGCGGCGTGCTAAGCCGGTCAGCACTTTTCCGGAACCGACTTCATAAAGCGTTGTTACGCCGTGGCCTGCGAACCATTCAACAGTCTCGCGCCAGCGTACCTGACCTGTGACCTGTTCAACCAGCAGATCAGCAATTTCAATAGGATCCTTAACCGGAGCAACACGCACATTGGCGATTACCGGCACAACAGGTGCCTGCTTATTAACAGTTGCCAGCGCTTCACGCATTGCATTGGCAGCAGGAGCCATCAGGCTGGAATGGAATGGTGCGGAGACCGGCAGCATGATTGCGCGCTTTGCACCGCGCTCAGATGCCAGTTTGGCAGCCAGTTCAACAGCAGCTTTGGAACCGGAAATAACCAGCTGGCCGCCGCCATTATCATTAGCGATCTGGCAAGAGCCTTCTGCGGAAGCCTGTTCGCAGATTGCAAAAACATCAGCATGTTCAAGTCCGATGATTGCAGCCATGGCGCCTTCACCGACAGGCACGGCAGCCTGCATTGCATTGCCGCGGATACGCAGCAAGCGGGCAGTATCGGAAATGGAGAATGTACCGGCAGCGCACAGAGCCGAATATTCGCCGAGCGAATGACCGGCAACATAAGCGACTTTATCCTGCAGCTTCAGCCCCTGTGATTCCAGCACCCGCATAACAGCCATTGAAACTGCCATCAGCGCAGGCTGGGCATTTGCTGTCAATGTCAGCAGGTCTTCCGGCCCTTCAAACATCAGGGTTGAGAGTTTTTCACCGAGCGCATCATCAACTTCTTCGAAAACAGCGCGCGCTTCCGGATAGGTTTCAGCCAAAGCCTTGCCCATACCGACAGCCTGACTGCCCTGTCCCGGAAATGTAAATGCTACAGTCATTAAAGCCTCTTTATTTTGTATCTGTGTTTGGCGATCCGCACACATATATATTATATTGCCTCTGCGGATACGATAAAATTATCTATAACTGCAACGCCCTGTGCCTTTCAGCCGCTTTCAAGTCAAGTCTTTGCGCCTGAAAACCCGTATACGCCGCTGCGATAACCCGTGTTTTTGCCTGCATAAGCGGCACAACGCGCATAGCTTTGCTTTTGCCGGTTGCAAAATCCTCAAAAAGCCACTAATAGGCACTCGTCATTGTCCGGCATCAGCTGGGGGCTGAACGGAGGCCGGATTTAAATATCCGGAGAAATTCTAGCGATTTCAACCTCCCGTGTCTCCGCTCTCGATCGTCTCGACCCGCGTCCTTTCTTCTCCGTTTTACGGATATAGACAAGTCGCAGAGGCTTAGCCGTTGATCCGGATGGTGGTTTTTTGAAGAAAGGCAAAGACAATGGCTCTTTATGAACATGTGATCCTTGCCCGACAGGATATCTCGCAGCAGCAGGTTGACGCACTGGTAGAACAGTACAAGGGCGTTCTTGAAGCTAACGGTGGTAAAGTCGGGAAAATCGAAAGCTGGGGACTGCGTCCTCTGACTTATCGTATCAAAAAGAACCGTAAAGCTTACTACACACTGGTAAACATCGATGCTCCTGCTGCTGCAGTTGCTGAAATGGAACGCCAGATGCGTATTAACGAAGACGTTCTCCGCTTCATGACCATTCGTGTTGAAGAACACGAAGAAGGCCAGTCAGCAATGCTGAGCCGTCGTGATGACCGTCGTGAACGTGAAGACCGTTTCGGCCGTGATGACGATCGTCCACGCCGTCCGCGTCGTCCACGCGACAACGAATCTGCCGGTGAAGGAGAAGAATAATGGTTGATATCAATCAGATCCCGACCCGTCGTCCGTTCCATCGTCGTCGTAAGACCTGCCCATTCACAGGTCCTAACGCACCGAAGATCGATTACAAGGATATCAAACTCCTGCAGCGTTACATTTCTGAACGCGGCAAGATCGTTCCTTCCCGCATTACAGCTGTAAGCCAGAAGAAACAGCGCGAACTCGCAAAAGCGATCAAGCGTGCACGTTTCCTCGGCCTGCTGCCATATGTTGTGAAATAAGATTTTTGATTCGGGGTGTGTCCGCACACCCCGGTTCATACCTTCAGAAATAATGATTTGTGGCCGTAAGGTCAGGTTGGGAACAGAGCGCTGAAGCGATCGTTCTCTAACTGCAACCGGAAACTTCCGGGCAGGACAGCAGGATTAAGATGAATTACAATAGCAAACATATCGGAACCGGTGTTCTTGCGGGGCTTGCAGCCGCGCTGCTGGCGTCCGGCGTGCTGGTTCAAAGCGGCCTTGCTATGGTTCTCTATGTCCTCACCCCTCTTCCTATTTTTATCGCCGCCCTTGGCTGGGGTACTGCCGCAGGTTTGATTGCCGCCGCCACAGCGAGCATTGCCGTTGCGATTTTCGCCGCGCCTATGGTTGCGGTTCTGATTGCTCTCACCAGTTTCATCCCTGCTGCAACCGGCGCTTATCTTGCCGGTCTTGCGCGGCCTGCTCAGGAACTGGGCGGCCCTAAAGATGCACTGGTATGGTATCCGCTGCCGGACATTATGTTCCGCCTCGCACTTCTGATTTCTGTCAGCTTCATCATCGTCGGCTCGATTATCGGCTATGGCGAAGAAATGGTGCGTGAACTGACCGGTGCGATGATTGCAAGCCTGCAGGCCTCTGATCCGCAGTTCAATGCAAGCGACGATTTCCGTGAAATGCTGCAGCAGTTTCTGCTGTTCGGTCTGCCTGCCATTCAGGCTGCAACCAGCCTGATGTTCCTGACCGCTAATTTCTATCTCGCGCTGCGCATCACTGAACGCTCCGGCGTGCTGCGCCGCCCGCGCGATAACTGGCCTGCAACATTGCGCATGCCGCGCCCTGCTCTGCTGGTTTTCGCACTGACCTTTGCCGGTTCCATGTTCCTGTCCGGCCCTGCAAGCATGATCGCCACCACTTTCGCCGGTGCGCTTGCTGCGGGCTTTATCATGGCCGGTCTGGCAATTATTCACTGGCGGACACGCGGTGCCACATGGCGTCCGTTTGCGCTGTGGCTTGCCTATTTTCTGCTCATAATCTTCGCATTCTCTGCACTGATCTTTCTGGTATTCGGCCTGCTCGATACATCGCGCGGCGCTCCGCTCTCCAAAGATCCGTCTCAGAATTCATAACCATAAACACATTCAGAACTTAAACACTCAAGGAATAGTCCAATGAAAGTTATCCTGCTTGAACGCATCAGCCGCCTCGGTCAGATGGGCGATACTGTTACTGTAAAAGACGGCTTTGCCCGTAACTTCCTGCTCCCGCAGGGCAAGGCACTGCGTGCCAACGAAGCCAACATGGCTCGTTTTGAATCCCAGCGCGCTCAGCTCGAAGCCCGTGATCTGGAACGCAAGACCGAAGCACAGGCCGTTGCTGACAAGCTGGACGGCAAGAGCTTCATCGTTGTTCGCTCGGCTGGTGAAACCGGTCAGCTGTACGGTTCGGTTTCGACACGTGACGTTGCTGATGTTGTAACTGCTGAAGGCTTCTCGCTGAACCGCAACCAGGTTGACCTGAACCACGCGATCAAGACAATCGGCATTCACACAATCTCGATCGTTCTGCACCCGGAAGTATCGGCCACAATCACCATCAATATCGCACGTACAGCTGACGAAGCTCTGCGTCAGGAAAAAGGTGAAGATCTGTCGACTGCTGCTGCTATCTACGGCATCGAAGAAGAGCCTCTGGCTGAAGAAGTTTTCGACGAAGACTTCGATGGCGAAGAAAACGCATAATCAGCGTTTTCCTACAGATTTCGTATCTGAAAGGCTGCACCGGACATCCGGTGCAGCTTTTTTATTGCCCGTTTATTTATGAAACCATCACGCGAAAATGATTACACTCTCCGTAATTATTTCTGCCCCGCTCTTTCCAGAACAATAAAACCGGCTATTCTTAAAGCGCTGTACCGTGTTTAGCTCTTTGTATTGACGCATTATCCAGCGAAAACCGCTTTGCACTTTTTCTGGAAATGCTCGAAAGGCGGATACAGGCGCGGAAACTCGCCGCTTCATTCGCCGCTCAACCGGTTCTGCAAGATCGGAGGAGGATGAGACATGAGTAGCATGCTGCATTCGGTTCTGAACAAGCTGATCTCAAGCGGCGATCTTAAAGTACAATTTGCCGATGGCACGACACACACTTACGGCAACGGCACTTCGCCGCATGTCACGCTTGCCTTTCACAACAAAGCTGCGGAAAGAGCGATCGCTCTTGATCCGGAACTGAAGCTCGGCGAATGTTTCATGGACGGAGATATCAGTTTTCCGGAAGGCGATATTTACAGCTTTCTCCGGCTGGTCTTTGAGAATACCGGCCCCACGGCGGCAAAAGAGCCGTGGATGCGTATCCTAACCAGACTACGCAAAATTTTCAGACCATTACAGCAAATGAACACGCTGGCACGCTCTTCCAGAAATGTGCAACGGCACTATGATCTGAGTGGCGAACTGTATGATCTGTTTCTTGATCCCGATAAGCAATATTCCTGCGCTTATTTTGAAACGCCACAGACCAGCCTTGCGGAAGCACAACTGGCCAAGAAGCGGCATATTGCGGCCAAGCTGCAAATCAAGCCGGAAGATAAATTACTGGATATCGGCTGCGGCTGGGGTGGTTTAGGTCTGTATTTTGCAGAATTTCTTGATGCGGATGTTACCGGTGTAACCCTGTCTCAGGAGCAGTTCCAGATTGCCAATCAACGGGCAAAAGCGCGCGGGCTGAATCAACAGGCACAGTTTTTGTTGCAGGATTATCGCGAGCTGAACCAGCAATTCGACCGGATCAGCTCTGTCGGCATGTTTGAGCATGTAGGTGTTACCCATTATGCTGAGTTTTTTCAGCAGGTTGCGCGATTGCTAAAACCGGATGGTTCCATGCTGCTGCACTCTATCGGTCGCAGTGACGAGCCTTCCGTCACCAATCCGTTTATCCGTAAATATATTTTCCCCGGCGGCTATATCCCCTCCCTCTCGGAAGTCCTGCCGCATATTGAAAATGCGGGACTGATTATAACGGATATCGAAATTCTCCGTCTGCATTATGCGGAAACGCTCAAAGCATGGCGTGAAGCTTTCATGGCAAACCGCGATAAAGCAAAAGCCATTTATGATGAGCGTTTTTGCCGGATGTGGGAGTTTTATCTGGCAGGCTCTGAATCCGCCTTCCGCTGGCAGAATATGATGGTGTTTCAGATACAGCTTGCACACAGACAGGATGCCGTGCCGCTGACCCGTAATTATATTGAGCAGGAGGAAAAGCGGCTTAAGCGACTGGAAATGCGTAAATTCAAAGCCTGCAATGATAGCAGCAGCGAGAAAGCCAGCCCGAAACATCTGGTTTATTAAAGCAGCGGTCAACAGCTGCAGTTTTGTGACAAATTGACGACACTCTGTTACTCATAAAGTTTTTATCAAGAGATTGTGAAGTTCCGGCGATTGCACCGCTGGTGCGCTTCAGACATTTATCTGTTTGCTTTTACGCGCTCTTTTACCTGAAACCTGCATCGCATCTTTCGGAGCGCTGTTGTTTCAAGGGATAAATATCTGATGCCCAGCGTGCAAACCAAGCTGCACCCACGCCTGAATAAAACAACCCTGCTTGTCTTATCAGCAGGATTACTGGTTCTTCTCGCTTCCTATCCGCTGGCATTCATTCTCCCTGCATGGACATCGTGGGAAAACGGCCCTGTTGAAAATGCTCAGGCAATATTGCTATTTCTGGGTATGATACAGGCACTGATTTTTCAAAAATCCGACAGTTCAGACTGGAAATGGTTCTGGCGCGGTGCGGCATTGATCTGGTTTATCTGCGCAGTTCGGGAATTGAGCTGGGGTGCGGTTTTCCTTGAGCCAATCAGCCTTTCCGAGCTTGGCCCTTTCTTCTCATCACGCCAGCTCTGGTACAAACCAGCCATCATGCCGGCATTGATTGCCTCTGTTTTGCTGTTAGCGGTTCTGATGCTAAAAAACGGCTCGCATAAATTGCTCAAACCATTGCAGCAATCCGGCGGGTTGCCATGGGGTGCATTTTTGCTGGCAACGCTGTGCATGATGATTTCAACGGCAGCAGAAGAGCATCTTGGTCTCACAACCGGCCTGACCGGTGCAGCCGCTCAAAACCTTGAAGAACTGAGCGAATTGGCAGCCTATATTTTTCTTCTGACCGGACAGGTCCAGCTCCGCTACCACCAGTCTTTGCTGGCGACTGCGGACTGATCCCGTTAAAAGCCCCCACGCAACGACTATCTGACAGGCAGTTCTTGCAGCTGCAGCCTGTGAATCGCTGTGAATCATGGTATAGCCGCTTCAACTGCACCGGCAGATTGTTTACACTCATATTTCAACAGACTCTGATGTCCGGCTTTTCGCCGGATAATTCCCGCTTGATTGCGGCAAAGGATCCAGAACTTTATGGCTGACGCGACTGTTCACAAACTTGAAGAGACACGGGACACCCAGAATTCGCTTTACCGCGAAGCCCCGAACAATATCGAAGCGGAACAGGCTCTTCTCGGCGCGATTCTGATTAATAATGATGCTTTCTACCGTGTTTCGGACTTTCTGAAGCCGCCGCATTTTTACGACCCGCTGCATCGCCGTATTTATGAACTGGCGTCTGAACTGATCCGCGTCGGCAAAATGGCCAATCCGGTGACCATGAAAACCTTCCTGCCTGCCGATGATAAAGTCGGCGACATGACCGTGTTTCAATATGTGGTGCGCCTTGCCGCTGAAGCGGTAACCGTTATCAATGCGGAAGATTATGGCCGCGCGATCTATGACCTTGCCACACGCCGCTCGCTGATTGGCATCGGTGAGGAAATGGTCAATGTCGCCTATGATGCGCCGGTCGATATGGCACCGCGAAGCCAGATTGAAGATGCCGAACGCCGCCTGTTTGAACTGGCTGAAACCGGTCGCTATGACGGCGGTTTCCAGCCTTTCAACGAAGCCGTTAAAACCGCGATTGATCTCGCGGGTGTAGCCTTCCAGCGTGACGGGCACCTCTCCGGTGTTTCCACCGGTATCCACATGCTGGATGGTAAGATGGGTGGCTTGCAGTCTTCCGACTTGATCGTGCTGGCGGGGCGTCCGGGTATGGGTAAGACCTCCCTTGCCACCAATATCGCCTTCAATATTGCTGCGGCCTATCAGGGTGAACAGCTGGCAGACGGCTCAATGAAAGCCATCAATGGTGGTGTGGTCGGCTTCTTCTCGCTCGAAATGTCCGCCGAACAGCTGGCAACCCGTATTATTTCCGAGCAGACAGAGGTTTCCTCGTCCAAAATCCGCCGCGGTGAAATCTCGGAAACCGATTTTGAAAAGCTGATCGCCTGTACGCAAACGATGCAGCGTATTCCGCTCTATATTGACCAGACCGGTGGTATCTCCATTGCGCAGTTGTCTGCGCGTGCCCGCCGCCTCAAGCGTCAACGCGGCCTTGATTGTCTGGTGATTGACTATATTCAGCTGATGACCGGTTCGTCCAAAGCCTCCGCGCAGAACCGCGTGCAGGAAATTACCGAAATCACCACAGGTCTTAAAGCCCTTGGCAAAGAGCTGAACGTGCCGATTATTGCGCTGTCACAGCTCTCCCGTCAGGTAGAAAACCGCGAAGACAAACGCCCGCAGCTCTCCGATCTTCGTGAATCGGGTTCCATCGAGCAGGATGCGGACGTTGTGCTCTTCGTGTATCGTGAAGAATATTACGTCAAAAACCTTGAACCACGCGACGAATTCGATCCGAAATATGACGAGTGGAAAATGCACTTTGAGAAAGTCAAAGGCACGGCAGACGTTATCATCGCCAAACAGCGTCACGGTCCTACCGGTACTGTAAAGCTTGCCTTCCAGTCGGAATTCACGCGCTTTACCGATCTGGCCGAAGGCACTTATCTGCCTGAACAATATGACGACCACTGAAAGAGCATAACTTGGCCAAGAACCGGATTCAGTTCATCTGCCAGAATTGCGGTGCCACGCATTCGCGCTGGGCAGGCAAATGCGACGGCTGCGGCGAGTGGAACACACTTGTCGAAGAAGGCACATCCGGCGGCATCGGCTCGGGTCCGGGCAAAATGGCGATGCGCAAAGGCCGTGCCGTTGCGCTCACCACGCTCTCCGGCGAGATTGAAGATGCACCGCGCATCCAGTCCGGTATCAGTGAACTGGATCGCGTGACCGGCGGCGGCTTTGTCCGCGGTTCCGCACTGCTGGTCGGCGGTGATCCGGGCATCGGTAAATCAACATTGCTCACACAGGCTGCGGCCGCATTGGCACGTCGTGGCAACCGCATCATCTATGTATCGGGTGAAGAAGCGGTGGCACAAATCCGTTTGCGCGCACAGCGTCTGCATGCAGCAGATACATCTGTGGAACTGGCGGCGGAAACCAATGTCGAGGATATTCTAGCCACCATTGATACTAAGCCGCGCCCTGATCTGGTGATTATCGATTCCATCCAGACCCTGTGGACAGATGCGGCCGACAGCGCACCGGGTTCGGTAACACAGGTTCGTGCCGGTGCGCAGGCGATGATACGCTACGCCAAATCAACGGGTGCTGCCGTGGTGCTGGTCGGCCATGTGACCAAAGAAGGTCAGATTGCAGGCCCGCGCGTGGTTGAGCATATGGTAGACGGCGTTTTATATTTTGAAGGCGAAGGCGGCCATCATTACCGCATCCTGCGCACAGTCAAAAACCGTTTTGGCCCGACTGATGAAATCGGCGTTTTTGAAATGTCCGATAAAGGTTTGCGGGAAGTTTCCAACCCGTCGGAACTGTTTCTCGGTGAACGCAATGAAAAGGCTCCGGGAGCTGCGGTTTTTGCCGGTATGGAAGGCACCCGCCCTGTTCTCGTGGAAATTCAGGCACTTGTCGCTCCATCTACACTCGGCACACCGCGTCGTGCTGTTGTTGGCTGGGATAACAGTCGCCTCTCCATGACGCTTGCCGTGCTGGAAGCCCATTGCGGTGTGCGCTTCGGCCAGCATGATGTTTATCTCAATGTGGCCGGTGGTTATCGTATTTCCGAGCCTGCTGCGGATATGGCTGTAGCGGCAGCGCTTGTCTCGTCACTTGCCGGTATTCCGCTGCCTGCCAATAGCGTTTATTTTGGTGAAGTCAGTCTCTCAGGCGCAGTACGTGCCGTTGCCCATGCGGCTCAGCGCATCAAAGAGGCGGAAAAACTCGGCTTTAAACAAGCTGTTCTGCCAGTCGGCGGAGGTGAATTGTCAAAACCACGCAATTTCACGCTGACAGAAACCGGCTCCCTGCCCGATCTGGTGGCACGAATTGCTGCTTCCGGCCCCGGAAAGAATGCGCAGAACCGAGATTAATACAGTTTCACTACTGCTGAAAATCGGGAATCATAGGCTCTCTGCAACTTAAAATAATGGATGCGGAGCATTAACAACCGGACATAGGCTGTAATTTTTACAGGCTATAACGGCTTTAAATTGCAATCAGCTCCCGAATTAGTGATTTATGAAAGAAATTCAGGTTAATTTTCGACGACAAAAGTGTCACAACTCTATCGGACTGACGCGAGACACTGTAAATCTTTGAGCTGCGGCAATTATGCCCGCACGAAATTATATGTCCCGAGGGACAGACCGACACAGAGGAATTAGGCAGGATGCCGATTACATTGCTAGACGGAATTCTTATCGGGGTAACCCTCGTATCGGCCATTCTGGCCATGGTACGCGGATTTTCGCGCGAAGTGCTTTCGGTGGCATCCTGGGCTGCGGCAGCTCTGGCCGCCTATTTCTTCTATAAGCCTGTCGTGCCTTACCTGCAGCCATATATTAGCAATGAAACCATTCTGAATATCGCGGCAGCCGGTTCAGTCTTTCTGGTGACATTGATTGTTGTATCAATCATCACCATGAAAATTGCCGATTTCATCATCGACAGCCGTATCGGTGCGCTTGACCGCACATTGGGTTTCATTTTCGGCGCAGCACGCGGCGTTCTGCTGGTTGTAGTTGCAATGCTGTTCTTCAACTGGCTTGTGGCTACAGATCAGCCAAGCTGGATCACCAATGCCAAATCCAAGCCGATGCTGGATTCCCTTGGCCAGCAGTTGGTGGATATGCTGCCGGAAGACCCTGAAACCGCAATCATTGAGCGCCTGAAGCCGCAACTGGGCACCCAGCCTTCCGCACAGGATGTGCCTGAGAATGATGTACCGGCTCAACCGGCAAACTAAATCCAGTTCACATATTTAACAAAAACGCCGGCAGATAAATCTGCCGGCGTTTTTGTTACACTCCCAGTCTGGCATTCGGCTTTCTGAAATCCGGCCAGCGCCCGATTGTCAAAGCCCTCAGCAGCCATTCCAGCGGCCCGTAATAATAATGGCGCAGCCACCACCGGCTCACAAACAGTTGGACTGTAAAAACAGACAAGCCAATCAGTACATTGATAATTGCCGTTGTTTTCTCGATCAATCCGAGACCGAAACCGTAGAAAATGAAACTGCATATCAGCGATTGCAGCAAATAATTGGACAGTGCCATGCGTCCTGCCGGAGCCAGTACATCACGCCAGAACTGGCCGTGTTTTGTGCCAAAAAGCCGGAACATCAGCGCGATTATACCAAAAGTCAGCAGCGGTGCCGTCACAAGGGTCAATGCCAGACCAAACACTTCCCATTCTGTACCGCTTGCAAACAAACCTGTCAGTGCAGTCAGTACCGATGCAGGCAAACCGATCATGATAGCGGCTTTTATTGCCGGTTTCAGATAAGGCCTGTACAGCTCCGGTTGTGCCAAAAACTGGTGTCTGCCTGCCAGAAACCCGAGCAAAAACATAGCCAGCGCACAGGGAGCCTGTATCAATAACAGCAAAATCCACATGGTTTGCAGCTCTGTTATATGCTGCATGATAACTGCGCCAAAACTGCCGCTATAGGCTGTATGAGCCAGCTGCGCTTCAGCTAAGAGTTCAGCAATGTCTGTCTGATCCGGGTTCCAGAACAAAGCGCCGACCAACAGCCAGAGCAATGCCGTTAAACCAAACAGCCACACCGCAGCTTTAATCAGCGTGTTATCCGGCTTGTTCCGCCAATATAATAAAACCACGCCGAGCACAGCATAGGTTGTGAGAATATCGCCGTGGAAAAGCAGAACTGCATGCAGCAGGCCTACAATCCACAAACCGGCCTGACGCCGTAAAAAACGAGGAACAAAAGCCGCTCCGGCACGCTCTGCCGACTGCATTTGCAGCGTGACGCTATAGCCGAACAGAAAAGAGAACAGCAGATAGAACTTCATCTCAAAGATTGTTGAGATGATCAGTTGCACGAGCTCGTTAAAACCAAAGCTTAATTCTGCATCGCTGTTTGGAAACCCGTAAAAAACGGAAGAAAAGGCCAGAATATTGACCTGCAAAATGCCAAGCAGTGCAAAACCACGCAGGGCATCCACATCCGCAATACGGGATACAGGCTTTGCAGCCGGAGACGGCACATCTGATTTCATTTCTGCGCTTCCCTGCCATTTGCAAGACCAAGCACGCCCGTCATCATTGTTTTCAATGCTGCTTTCTGTTCCTGAGGCTTAAATTGCGGGTCAACAGAAACACGGCTGAAAATACCGTCCACCATCACCATCAGACAATGCACGACCGACGCAGCAGAAAATTGCCGGCTGAACTGTCCGCGCTCCATTCCAAGACTGACCAGATATTCCAGTTCCTCACGCATCACACGGGTGCTCAGCCGGTACAAAACACCGATCTCCGCATCCCGCCCTGCCTCTGCAGCAATTTCCAGAGCCAGCGATGCCTGAGCAGTATCGGAAGCAACATCCAGCACCACATCAAAAAAAGCGTCCAATGCAGTCACAAGATTTTCCTGCTCGCGCAATGCCGCAACAAATATCTGGGTCTGCTGCAAATCTTCTTCAACAATCGCAGCGATGATTGCTTTCTTGCTTGCGAAATAATGAAACAGATTTCCGGTGCTGACACCTGCCGCCGCACAAATTTGTGCCGTGCTGGTCTGGTGAAACCCCTGCTCCGCGAAACAGGCTTTCGCCGCCTCCAAAATCATCTGTTTCTTTGCCTGATGTTTTTCAGGATCTGTCACGCGCATAGCGCACCTCTAAAATAGACTGAACGCTCGGTTTATTAATTTGAAATCACAGCTTACGCAAGCGATAAAATAATCCACACAGACTGCGACCAAATTGTGCTATTGTTTAAAACCTGAGGAGAACTGTTGTGTCTAAGGACTAACCGCCATATATGAGGCTGAAAATCAGAGACATATGGGGAGTAATGTCTGCGAAGGAGCAATTTTCCTGCTGAGAACAGCAGAAAACATAATCGTCTCCCGAACACCCTCTTCCTGATGTCCCGCTCAGACTTTTCATCAGAGCTGCATTTTGAGCCTCAGTCGTCTGAACTCTGCGCAATGCTCTGAATTGTTCCTTTTGCATGGCACTGCAACCGGAAAGCTTTCGGTTTTGGGACTATGCAGCAAAAGCACTCTTATGATAGAGAGCATTTTTAATTGCTCTGCAATCGAAAGGCCCAGCGGCTATGATAAGTCATTCCGGTGAAACCGCCCATATTTCGTCAGATCATTCTCAGAAGATCTGCGCCTCTCACACAGGAGAGAGCGGCGGCACAGAACCGCTTCATAATTCTTCCCGTTTTTCCTTTGATGAAGACGCCTTGCATGAAGAATGCGGCGTCTTTGGCATTCTCGGCCATGAGGATGCAGCAACGCTGACAGCTCTCGGCCTTCATGCCCTGCAGCATCGCGGACAGGAAGCGGCGGGCATTGTTTCCTATCATGAAGGACGCTTCTATTCCGAACGTCACATGGGGCTGGTTGGCGATCATTTCACCAATCCTGCAACACTGAAGCAGCTGCCAGGCAATCTTTCGATCGGTCATGTGCGTTACTCCACTACCGGTGAGACTGTGCTGCGCAATGTGCAGCCGCTATTTGCCGAACTGGAAGTCGGCGGCATCGCCATTGCCCATAACGGTAATTTCACCAATGGTCTGAGCCTGCGCCGTCATCTGATTGCCTCCGGTGCGATCTGCCAGTCCACTTCTGATTCTGAAGTTGTGCTGCATCTCATCGCCCGTTCGCGCCTTGCGTCATCCAGCGACCGTTTTGTCGATGCGATCCGTCAGGTTGAAGGCGGCTATGCGATCCTCGCTATGACCCGCACCAAACTGATTGCAGCGCGCGATCCTGTCGGTATCCGTCCGCTGGTTATGGGTGAACTCGACGGCAAGCCGATTTTCTGCTCCGAGACCTGCGCACTCGACATTATCGGTGCAAAATATATCCGTGATGTGGAAAATGGCGAAGTTATCATCTGCGAAACACAGGCAGACGGCTCTATCAGCACCACATCCATCAAGGCCTCGAACCGGAAGCCGGAACGTGTTTGCCTGTTTGAATATGTCTATTTTGCCCGTCCTGACTCCGTTGTCGGCGGCCGCAATGTTTATGTTGCGCGTAAAAACGCCGGCATTAATCTGGCCAAAGAATCTCCGGTTGAAGCAGATGTTGTTGTACCTGTGCCGGATGGCGGCACTCCGGCAGCAATCGGCTATGCACAAGCCAGCGGCATTCCGTTTGAGCTCGGCATTATCCGCAATCACTATGTCGGCCGTACCTTTATTGAACCGACACAGCAGATCCGCGCCCTCGGCGTAAAGCTGAAACATTCCGCAAACCGTGCCATCATTGAAGGCAAACGCGTTGTGCTGGTGGATGACTCCATTGTGCGCGGCACTACTTCGATGAAAATCGTGCGAATGATCCGCGATGCCGGAGCCAAGGAAGTACATATCCGTGTGGCCTCCCCGATGATCCATCATCCGGATTTCTACGGTATTGATACGCCGGATGCAGACAAGCTGCTGGCCAACCAATATCCTGACCTGCAGGCAATGTGCGATTATATCGGTGCGGATTCGCTGGAATTCCTCTCCATTGACGGTCTTTATGAGGCGGTCGGCGGCGAGAAGCGCAATCCGAAAGCTCCGCAATTTACCGACCATTATTTTACGGGCGACTATCCGACCCGTCTGGTTGATCAGGAAGAATTGTCGAATATTCACAATTTCGCATTACTTTCCAGCAACGGCTAAAATTCTAAAAGGCGGCTTTCAGCCGCCTTTACATTATGCAGACTGAAACGGGTGGATTTTTATGAGCTTTGATCTGAGCGGACGCACAGCACTGGTGACCGGCGCATCCCGCGGCATCGGTTATTTTCTGGCATTGGAACTGGCGAAACGCGGTGCCCATGTGATTGCTGTTGCGCGGACTGTCGGCGGCCTTGAAGAGCTGGATGATGAAATTCAGGCAATGGGCAATACAGCAACCCTTGTCCCGCTTGATCTGAAAGACATGCCTGCTCTTGACCTGCTCGGCTCATCTATCAATGACCGCTGGGGCAAACTGGATATTCTCGTCGCCAATGCCGGTGTGCTTGGCACAATCTCTCCGGTTGGCCATGTGGAAGCCAAGGTGTTTGACAATGTTATCAGCACCAATCTGACCTCAATCTGGCGCCTGATCCGTTCGGTTGATCCGCTGTTGCGCCGTTCTGATGCCGGTCGTGCTATTCTCATGTCTTCCGGCGTCGCCCATACAGCACGCGCATTCTGGGCACCCTATGCAGCTTCCAAAGCTGCAGTTGAAGTGATGGGGCGCTCATGGGCTGAAGAGACCAAACAAATGCCGCTGCGGGTTAACTCCGTCAATCCGGGTGCTACGCGCACAGCAATGCGCGCCAAAGCAATGCCGGGTGAAGATCCGGAAACTCTGCCACATCCGGCTGATGTGGCGGCTAAAATTGTGCAGCTCGCCGATCCGGCGCTGACCATTACCGGCCAGCTTTATGATGTACGTCAGGATAAATTCCTGCAATATCATATGCCTTCATAAACACATACCTATAATCGTCTGGCCGGATTATTAATAACCGGCCAGAACTGTTTTTATCCTGTCTTTTCAATCAAATAATTTTCTTCGCGGCTCTTTTAATTCGCAGCTCCCTGCTGCCTCATTTTATCCTGCCGCCTTCCCCTCTGAACTGTCCGATTTTTCAATTCTCTGAAAACAGAAGGGTCTGTTATGGATCATTTTTATATACTTACCGGTGGCCCGGGCTCCGGCAAAACCACTCTGCTCAATGTTCTCAAACAGCGGGGGTACCAACATAGTCAGGAAGCCGGACGACATATCATTCAGGATCAGGTCAAAATCAGCGGCAAGGCTTTGCCGTGGCTTGATCCCGCACTTTTCGCGGAAATGATGCTGTCATGGGAAATGCGCTCTCACCTGCTGGCCACACAGACAATATCTGATAAGCCGTATTTTTTTGACCGCGGGCTGGCCGATATTGCCGGTTACATCTCTCTTTCCGGCCTACCTGTGCCGGATCATGTGCATCAGGCAGTGAAGCACTTTCGCTATAATAAAACCGTTTTCATCGCGCCGCACTGGCCGGAGATTTATCAGGGAGATGAAGAGCGTAAGCAATCACCGCAAGAGGCTGAACGCACATTTGAGGCCATGCTGGCAGTCTATCAAGATTATGGCTTTAATCTATTGGAACTGCCTAAGGCAGGCGTTGAGGCAAGAGCAGATTTTATACTCGCCCACACAGCTTAATTTACGTAACAAAAAAGCCCCTCACTGAGGGGCTTTTTAAATAGTCATGTAATCTGCTTACATGCGGGCAATAATCTCTTCATCACCGGATGCATCGCCTTTGGCAGCTGCATCAAAGATGTAAGGGATAATTTCTTCCACAGTATCCAGCATTTTAGGCTGCACGCGGTGGCCGGTATGAATAAAGCCTTCTGTGCGCATATGATCGAGCATGGCGATCATCGGCTCCCAGAAATGATTGATATTGGCGAAAACCATCGGCTTTTTATGATGGCCGAGCTGTGCCCAGGTCATCATTTCCACGATTTCCTCAACAGAACCAATACCACCCGGCAGGGTGACGAAGGCATCCGAGCGCTCAAACATCAGCTGTTTGCGCTGATGCATATTCTCGGTAATGATCTGCTCATCAAGCATTTCATTCTGCTTGCCGTCAGCTTCTTTATTGAGAAGAAATGTCGGAATGATACCGGTGACTTTGCCGCCGGCCTTGTAAGCGCCTTCTGCAACCGCGCCCATAATTCCTTTTGTGCCGCCGCCATAAATCAGGCGAAGACCGTTTTCTGCAATGGAGCGGCCAAGAGCCAGTCCTGCTTCCCGGTAAACCGGATTATTGCCGGTTGAAGAACCGCAATAGACACATATTGATCGAATCTTGCTCATGCTTTCTTTTCGCGCGCGGGCTGTTTGCCGTCAAGTTTATGCGGTGAAATCGGTCATGAATTCGGTTGGTAAAAATCGGCATAAAAACCAGGTTTTTCACCGCTATTCCCGAAGTCTTTTTAAAATCATGACCTTGCACCGAAAACCATGCGTGGCTGACATTTTATCGCGCAATATGTGACAAGAATTTTGGCGCTGATATGTGATATTCTTGCTGTAACAATAAAAAAGCGCTAGTTGTTGGCGAATGTGCTGCTTATACATTTGGATTTATAAGCAGACACAGCATGTTATAATATTTTTTTAAGCTTGGTGTTAAAAGGGTCAGCCCCGTATGCAGAATAGTCGTTATGCGCTTGCCGGTTTTGCTGCTGTTGTTATAGCAGGTGGTCTTCTTGCATATTTTAGCATGGCTCCGCAGAAAACGGATCAGCCTCCGCAGGCACCTGCTTCAAAAACAGCAACAGATAACAAGCCTGCTGCGACGACCCAACCTGAAACTCCTGCCCAGACTGACAAGCCTGCTGCGGCCAATACTGCTGCACCGGCGGATACCAAGCCAACAGCTCCCGAAAAAACAGTGCCTGAGCAGAGTGTCACAGTTCCGGTTTTTGATGTGCTGCGCCTTGAAGGTAACGGCTCACTGGTCATTGCCGGTAAAGCCGCACCGAATTCTGTGGTTGATGTGATTTCCAAAACCCGTGTGCTCGGCTCTGCCAAGGCCGGTGAGAACGGTGATTTTGCAATTATTCTGGATGAGGCGCTGAAAAGCGGCGATTATCAGCTGGTTCTGCGCGCAACTGCGGAAGATAATTCCGTTGCAACATCGCAGCAGACCGCGATCCTCTCCGTTCCTGCAACACCGGATGGTCAGGTTCTCGCACTTGTTGAAGAGCCTGGTCAGGCCAGCCGCATGATTACTACGCCGCAGGCCAGTGGCGGAAATGCTGCGCAGACAACTGAGAATAAAGATGCACCGGCAGCTGCGCATGGTAATGATGCTGCTGTTACCCTGCTGCCGTCGCAGGCCGTACAGGGCGGGCTTGCAGAGGGCAATTCTCAGGATGCCGTCAGCATTGCCGTGGAGGCCGTGGAGATTGAAGGCCGCTCGGTATTTGTCGCCGGTCATGCACGCGGTGGCCAGACGGTTAATGTCTCAGCCAATGAGACTTTGCTCGGCACAGCTGTCATCACCCCTGAGGGGCGTTATCTGGTGCAGACCCAGCAGCCGCTTGCTGTCGGTGACTATATTATCCGTGCTGATCTGATGGATAAGGGCGGTAAAATTCTGGCCACAGCGCGTGTGCCTTTCCGTCGCGAAGCCGGTGAGAATATTGCGGCTGTTGCTCCTGCAATCGCCGCGCAAAGTGAACCGGATGCCGGACAGGCCGCTCAGGAAAGCCAGCCTGCCGGAGAGACACAGGCACAGCCTCTGGAAAAAGCGGAAGGCTCGGTGATTATCCGTAAAGGCGATAATCTCTGGACAATATCCAAGCGCACTTATGGCAGCGGCACGCGTTACACCACGATTTATCTGGCCAATACTGATCAGATTAAGAACCCTGACCTGATCTGGCCGGGACAGGTTTTCGTCATGCCGAAAACCCCGCTCAGCGAGCAGGATGTGAAGCAGAAACTACCGTAAATCCTGTTTCTCCGGAGCGTGTTTGTCTTCCTCACAACATTGTGCAGGCGTTTTGTTTCTATCACGCCTGCAGCTATGATAAGACGATGAAGAAACTTGCAGCAATTCTGCGGCGCTTAGAGCGCCGTGTGCCAGACTTGGCACGCAAAACTCGCTCTAACACTTTAAAATTAGAGCATATTTCCTTAAACTGATCCAAGGTTAAGGAAATATGCTCTAAACCGCAATACAGCATGAAGGCGGCAGCAGTGACCGTCTGTGGCGTTAAATAAAAAGATGAAAAAACAAAAAACAGTCTCGGCAGAATCCGGTCAGACCCTGAAAACACTGGCGAAACTCTGGCCATATATGTGGCCGAGTGAGCGTCATGATCTCAAAATGCGGGTCGTCTGGGCGACCTTCTATCTGGTCATCGCCAAATTCGTGCTGATGCTGGTGCCTTATTTTTTCAAATGGGCAACGAATGCGCTGGATGGTTCTTTCAAACCGGAAAGCTGGGTGCCGCAGATTTTTGTCGGCGCTTTGATGCTTGTCGTTGCCTATAATCTGGCACGTATTATTCAGGCCGGTCTGAACCAGTTGCGCGATGCGTTATTTGCCCGCGTCGGCCAATATGCAGTGCGTCAGCTTGCCTATCGGACTTTTGTGCATATGCATAAATTGTCGCTGCGTTTTCATCTTGAGCGCCGCACCGGCGGCCTGTCCCGTGTGATTGAACGTGGCGTCAAAGGCATTGAAACCATTGTGCGCTTCACCATTCTGAGCTCGGTACCGACCCTGCTGGAATTTGCGCTGACCGCAGCGATTTTCGGTTTTGCCTATGGTGTCAGCTATCTGATCGTGGTTGCGGCAACGGTCTGGCTCTATATGTGGTTCACCGTCAAGGCGAGTGACTGGCGTATTAATATCCGCCGCGAAATGAATGAATCCGATACGGATGCCAATACCAAAGCAATTGACTCACTGCTGAATTTTGAAACAGTCAAATATTTCGGCAATGAGGCCATGGAAGCAGAGCGCTATGACCGCTCGATGGCACGTTATGAAAAAGCGGCAACCCAGACATGGACATCGCTTGGCTGGCTGAACTTTGGTCAGGCCGTGATTTTCGGTGTCGGCATGATGATCCTGATGGTGATGTCTGCCCGCGAAGTACAGGCCGGAACCCATACGCTCGGCGATTTTGTCTTCATCAATGCGCTGTTGATGCAGCTGTCATTGCCGCTGAATATGATCGGCTTTATCTATCGTGAAATCCGTCAGGGGCTGACCGATATTGAGCAGATGTTCGATCTTCTTGAAGTTGAAGAAGAGGTCAAAGACAAGCCCGACGCACCGGCTCTGGCTGTCTCACAAGGGGCAATCCGCTTCAATAATGTCAGCTTTGCCTATGATCCGTCCCGTCCGATCCTGCGCAATATCAGCTTTGAAGTACCGTCAGGCAAAACCATTGCGATTGTAGGACCGTCCGGTGCAGGTAAATCAACCATCTCCCGTCTGCTTTATCGTTTCTATGATGTACAGCAGGGTTCGGTGACAATTGACGGGCAGGATATCCGCGAAGTGTCGCAGGTCAGCCTGCGCCATGCGATTGGTATGGTGCCGCAGGATACGGTGCTGTTTAACGATACAATTGCCTATAATATCCGCTATGGCCGTCCGTCGGCGACTGAGCAGGAAGTGGAACAGGCTGCCAAGCTGGCACAGATCGACCGCTTCATCCAGCTATTGCCGGAAGGCTATCAGTCGATGGTTGGCGAACGCGGACTTAAACTCTCCGGTGGCGAGAAGCAGCGTGTCGCGATTGCCCGTACAATTCTGAAAGCCCCGCCGATCCTGATCCTTGACGAAGCAACTTCGGCACTGGACACAGCAACCGAGCAGGATATCCAGCAATCTCTGGATCTGGTCAGCCGTGACCGCACTACTCTGGTGATTGCGCACCGCCTGTCGACCGTTATCAGCGCCGATGAAATTATCGTGCTCAAAGACGGTCAGATTGCCGAGCGCGGTACGCATCGTGATCTGCTGGTCGAAGGCGGACTTTATGCTTCCATGTGGGATCGTCAGCGTGAAGCTGATGAAGCGGAGGCCCGTCTGCGTCAGGTTCGTGAAAGCGATGAACTTGGCATTGTTATTCGCGGCGCCCCTGCCGGAGAATGACAGGGCACCGATGATCCTCTATGATGACAGCAGATATTCGCACTGGCTGTTCATTGTATATGCATGCAGCAATGGCGGTTCCGGTGATATCAACATCACCTGAACCGTTTTGATTCCGTATCAATGCGGAATATAAAAAAATCAAAACCGGTGCTTGCGGTAATGTTCTGTGAGCATTTTGTTATGATAAAGCACGAATATCATGAATTTTGTTGCGCTGTTTGCGCTTAATCATTTTAAACGCTGTTACTTTGCGTTATTGAAGCGGAAAATCTGAGGAAAACCGATGAGCCTGTCCGATACCATTCGCAATACTTTTGTTCCTATCCACCGCGAGGGCTACCCCTTTATCGCAGCATTTTTTGTTGTGTCGCTGTTGCTTGGCTGGTTGTGGGAACCTTTGTTCTGGGTAGGGATGGTGCTGACCATCTGGTGCATATATTTCTATCGTGATCCGCTGCGCATCACGCCGCTGGATGATAAACTCGTCATCAGCTCTGCGGATGGCAAGATTTCTTCCGTTGGCATGTGCGTTCCGCCGGCAGAGCTGGATCTAGGTACAGAGCCGATGCTGCGCATCTGCGTGTTCATGAATGTGTTCTCGGTTCATATCAACCGTGCACCGGTGCGTGGCAAAATCACTGCCGTGATGCACCGCCCGGGTAAATTCCTGAATGCGGAACTGGATAAAGCCAGCACGGAGAATGAGCGCAATTCGGTGCTGATCGACAGCGCCCATGGCACCGTTGCCGTAGTGCAGATTGCCGGTCTTGTAGCCCGCCGTATCGTTTGCTGGTCAAAAGCCGGTGAAGATCTTTCAACCGGCGAGCGCTTCGGTCTGATCCGTTTTGGTTCGCGTAATGATATTTACCTGCCAAAAGGTGCCGTTGCCCGCGTTGCTGTCGGCCAGACGGCTGTGGCAGGTGAAACCGTTCTGGCAGAATTTGATGAAACGCGCACTGCGCCAACCGTGCGGATTGCCTGATGCTTGAAGCACCTTTTCCGCCGCTGGATCCAAATGGCAATACGGAAGGGCGCGGTCCGCGCTTTTCCGAAATTCCGATGCGGATCATCATTCCTAATCTGATTACCGTTCTTGCGATCTGTGCAGGCTTGAGCGGTATCCGCCTTGCCATTGAGCATCGTTTCGAGCAGGCCGTGGCTATGGTGCTGCTGGCAGCCTTTCTCGACGGCATTGACGGACGGATTGCGCGGCTCCTGAAAGGGTCTTCCAAATTCGGTGCCCAGATGGATTCTCTGGCCGATATCGTCAATTTCGGCGTGGCTCCGGCACTGGTGCTCTATCTGTTCATGCTGGATCAGGCCGGTTCTTTCGGCTGGATTGCCGCACTGATCTATACGATTGCCTGCTGCCTGCGCTTAGCGCGCTTTAATGTGATGCTGGAAGATCCGAACCAGCCTGCATGGCAGGGCAATTACTTCATCGGCGTTCCGGCTCCGGCCGGTGCGATGCTGGTTTTGCTGCCTGTTTATTCCGGTTTCCTCGGCGTGCTGCCAAGCAAGGCTCTGGCCTATGGAACAGCAGGCTTCACGATTGTGATTGCCTTTTTGCTCGTCAGCCGTCTGCCGGTATATAACGGCAAAACCGCAGGCAGCTTTATCCGTCGTGACTTTGTTATGCCGCTGATCCTCGGCGTAGTGATCTATGCCGGTTTTCTGATGAGTTTTACCTGGCAGACACTGACACTGACAGCTTTGGCCTATCTGGTATTTCTGCCTTTCAGTGCACTGGCATGGAAGCGCCGTTTCGCGGCGGAAGAGAAAAAGTCCTCTGAAAATCAGGCGTGAAACTGTTCAGATAATGAAAAATAAAAGCCCGCTTTTGAGCGGGCTTTTTATTTGTTCTGTTATTTCTGCTTTTATGCTTTGGCAGCTATTTTATCTGCCCGTGCTTCTTTCAGGATTGACCATGTATAGAGGATCAACCCTGCCCAGATCAGTGCGAAAGCATAAAGCTGCACTGTGTTAAACGGTTCCTTGAAGGCGAAAACAGCGATCAGGAACAGCATGGTCGGTGTAATATACTGCATTAGTCCCAGTGTCGTGTAGCGCAGCAGTTTCGCACCGGTCGCATACATAATCAGCGGTACAGCGGTAACAACGCCAGCCAGCATCAGCAGAGAAATATCCGCCGGTGTGCCGGTAACAAAATGATCCTGCCCTTGTGTGTATAGCCAGATTGCATAGGCACTGGCCGGAATGAACAGGATAATCACTTCCAGCATGAAACCCTGCGACGGGCCGATCGGCAGAGATTTACGGAAGAAACCATAGAAGCCGAATGACAGCGGCAGAATAATGGATACCCAAGGCAGACCGCCCTGCTCTACAGTCAGCAACACTACCGCAGCAGCGGCAAGGAATACGGCAACCAGCTGTACTCTTGTCAGGCGCTCTTTAAGGAAAATCGCGCCAAGCAGCACATTGACCAGCGGATTGATATAATAGCCCAGAGCCGCATCCAGCGCGTGATCATTGAAAATCGCCCAGACATAGACACCCCAGTTCAACGTGATCAGGGAAGCTGTCAGACAGGCCATTGCCAATGTGCGCGGATTGCGCAAGGCTACGCCAACATCCTTGGTGCGCCCCATAAACACCAGAATGAGCGCTGCGACCGGCAATGACCAGATCACCCGATGCGCCAGCACTTCCACAACCGGAATATGGGCAACCGCTTTCATATAAAACGGGAAAAGCCCCCAGAACAAATAAGCAAGCATCGCGAAAATAAAACCGCGTGTCGCCTCCGGCATCGCCGCTTGAGACCGGTCACTCATAGTTATCCATCCTCAGATTTCCGGTCTCGGGCTTTATTCTTACAGCGGGAGCCGTTCATTACAATTGCATCAGTAACAACCGGTACTCCCGTTTCATCGGCTCCGCAAACGGCAAATTTTATTCTGCTGCAATATGTCCCGCAAGTTCGCGGTTTTTCATCAGCTTATAGACGACAGAATCCATCAGTGCCTGAAAGGATGCATCAATAATATTGTCCGACACACCGACTGTGCGCCAGCGCTGGCCGCTGGCATCATGCGACTCGATCAGAACGCGGGTGATCGCTTCCGTACCGCCATTGAGGATACGGACTTTAAAATCCACCAGTTCAAGATCAGCAAGTTCTTCCTGATAACGGCCGAGATCCTTGCGCAATGCAAGGTCAAGCGCGTTAACCGGACCATGACCTTCTGCCACCGACAAGTGCTCCTCACCATCGATGATGATTTTTACAATCGCCTCCGACACGGTTTTCAGGCAGCCATTGCTGTCATAGCGGCGCTCAACCATACAGCGGAAAGCTTCAACACGGAAAAACTGCGGAACCGCGCCAAGTTGTTGTCGGGCGAGCAGCTCAAAACTCGCATCCGCGCTTTCATAGGCATAGCCCTGCGCTTCACGTTCTTTGACCAGCGCGATCAGCGTACCGAGATGACGGTCATCCTTGGCAACCTGAATGCCGCGCTTGTTGAGCTCAGCAATAAAATTGGATTTACCACCCTGATCGGACACCATGACACGGCGATGATTGCCCACCATTTCCGGCGGCACATGTTCATAGGTTTTAGGCTCTTTCAGCAAAGCAGAAGCATGAATACCCGCTTTGGTAGCGAAAGCTGAACTGCCGGTAAAAGCCGCCTGATCGTTCGGCGCGCGGTTGAGAATATCGTCAAAAGTGCGGGAAAGTTTTGTGATACCTGCCAAGGCATCGATGCTGATGCCGACTTCGAAACGGTCTGCCCAGACCGGTTTAAGCATCAATGTCGGGATCAGCGTGACAAGATTGGCATTGCCGCAACGCTCACCGATACCATTGAGCGTGCCCTGCACCTGCCGCACACCGGCATCAATTGCGGCCAGCGACACGGCAACGGCCTGTTCCGTGTCATTATGCGCATGAATACCCAGACATTCGCCCGGCACAACAGCTTTGACTGCACGGACAATGTCACCGACTTCACCCGGCTGCGTGCCGCCATTGGTATCGCACAGCACTACCCAGCGCGCACCGGCACCATAGGCCGCTTTGGCACAGGCCAGCGCATAATCAGGATTGGCTTTAAAGCCGTCGAAGAAATGCTCGCAATCGACAATACATTCCTTACCGGCCATGCGCGCTGCCGTGACTGATGAAGTAATGGATTCCAGATTATCTTCCAGAGAGCAGCCAAGCGCCAGATGCACATGGTAGTCCCAGCTCTTGGCAACATAGGTGATCACATCGCTGGAAGCCTGTAACAGCACTGACATGCCCGGATCATTGGAGGTAGAAACACCCGGGCGTTTGGTCATACCAAAAGCGGCGAACTTCGCCTTTGCCGTATGTTTACGCTGAAAAAAGCTCGTATCTGTCGGGTTTGCACCCGGATAACCGCCCTCAACATAATCCATGCCGAAATCATCCAGCATGGCGGCAATGGCTTTCTTATCCGCAACCGAGAAATCAATGCCCGGTGTCTGCTGACCATCGCGCAGGGTGGTATCATAAATATAGATACGCTCTTTTTTCATTGTTGTTCTTTCCTCCATATCCGTATTTATGCGTGAGATTTATGCATGGCCTTGCGGCCATGTCTCAGTGTCATGATCCGGATGCTGATAAGATACCATAGTGCGCACGAATTCCGCGCTTTCAGGATCACGTTCTGTCGTATAGGCAGGCAAGGTGCTCAGCTTGTCCAGATAAGGCAGCCTGCCCTCCATGCCCCATTGCACGACCGGCTCAATTTCCTGCGGATTGTCAAAAGCCGCAATGGACAGCGCCAGACCGTCCGGCGCTTCATAGGTCAGCGGTGTGCCGCAACCGGCACAAAAGCCGCGCTGCACATGGTTGGATGAGCGGAACAGTTTTCGTGTTCCGCGCGTCCATTCCAAGGTCCCCTCTTTAACGGAGACCAAAGGAGCAAAATAATTGCCGAAGGCTTTCTGGCACATGCGACAATGACAGATGGATGCACTGCCCAGCTGCCCCTTCACACGAAAACGCACGGCACCGCATTGGCAGCCGCCGCTGGCGACCGGATTTTCACTCAGCGTTTCACTTCCCATGTTGTCACCCGTTCTCCGCTAGCCGGATCTTTGCCGTCCTTCAGCTGAATATTCTGTGCCAGCAATGAGTCACGAATACGGTCAGCCTCCGCCCAATTTTTTCCGTTGATGAATGCCAGACGCTCGGAGATCTGTCTTTCAACATCTGCCGTGTCGACATCTGCCGCAGCGCTGAACAGATATTGTGCAGCCTCAGCCAGCAATTGCGCATCGTGAAGACCAAGCAGGTTGAGACCGGAAACCAGCGCTGCAACATCACCCTGTTTATAGGCTTTGCGCAATTCTGTGAGTGCAGCCCATGTGTTCAGGTCATCGCCAATGCTATCTGCAAACACCGTTGCCTTAACCGCAGAAGCAGGCACCGGCTGTTCGGAAATCACCTGATACCACTTCGCCAGTTCCTCACCGGATTCGATCAAACGCTGCTGTGTCCAGTTGATCGGCTCACGGTAATGGGTCTGCAACATTGAGAGACGTGCAGCCATACCGGTCCAGCGACGACGGAAATCCTCTGGCGCATCTGTGCCCGACAATTGCGGCAGTTCCGATTTCAGCACATCATCAATGGTGATGAAATTGCCCAGAGATTTGGACATTTTCTGACCTTCGACCTGCAAAAAACCATTATGCATCCAGATATTGGCCATGCGTTCTGAACCAAAAGCGCAGCATGACTGGGCAATCTCATTCTCATGATGCGGGAATACCAGATCAATACCACCGGCATGAATGTCGAAGGTGTTTTTCAGCGGATCATCGCATTTCAGACCGCCGCCAAACGGCTCCAGCAATTTGGCCATCGACATGGCGGAGCACTCAATGTGCCAGCCCGGACGACCGTGAACCGCAATACCTGCCGGAGACGGCCAGCCCGGCTCCCCCTCTTTGGATGGTTTCCACAGCACGAAATCCATCTCATCGCGCTTGTAAGAAGCCACATCCACACGCGCACCGGCAATCATCTCATCCAGTGAGCGGCGGGCAAGCGCACCATAACGGGGGCCATGGTCGCCGCTCATGGTTTTAACTGCAAACAGCACATGATCGTCAGCCACATAGGCATGACCGCGCTCAATCAGACGTTCGATCAGCTGGCGCATTTCTTCCAGATGTTCGGTTGCGCGCGGCTGGCTGGATGGTTCGAGATTGCCAAGCGCTGTTACATCGCTCTGGAACTGCGCATTGGTGCTTTCAGTGACTTTGCGAATAGCTTCATTCAGCGGCAGATCAGGATAATCGCGCACGGCACGCGCATTAATCTTGTCGTCCACATCAGTGAGGTTACGCGCATAAGTCACTTGGCTCTCACCATAAACATGGCGCAGCAGACGGAACAGCACGTCAAATACAATCACCGGACGCGCATTGCCGATATGGGCAAAATCATAAACTGTCGGGCCGCAGACATACATGCGCACATGATCAGGATTGATCGGAACAAAGTCCTCTTTCCTGCGGGTCAGCGTATTATACAAACGCAATTCAGTGGCAGACATCTGACTTCCCTTTAACATACGGTTCTAAAGCACAAACAAGACTTGCGCAGCCTGCTGGCCGGTGCATTTGTCTGCTTCAAAAGGAAAAGGAAGACGAAAACATCCGAGCCAGCAATCTGCTAGCGAATAATGACCGCAATAATACAAATGGTGTTTGCGAATGGTGTTTTCATGACAGCACTTATCTCTCTGATCCTGTGCCGCGTCAAGAGACAGCTCAGAGATTTTTGTGACCGGCAGTAATCATGACACGCGGCATTACCGCCGTGACATTACCCAGATTTGCGCCCGAATTTGCACATTTCCAGCCATGCTTCAGTCCTATTTTTCACGATAATGGGAGCTCTGAGTTAGGGAAGGAAACATTATGAAAAAGATCTTCAGCGCATCTAAAAAAGATCAGCTTACCGAGCAGTATCGTGCAATCGGCCCTGCATTTTTGGCGGCAGCTCTGCGGTCGGCACCGCGCAGCCACCGTGACGAGAAACGGCTGCACGTTTCTTATCTGCCGTCAGATAAAGCCTTACGGCCACAACAGGCGGCTAAGTAAGCTGAACGCAATCGCCCACATAATGATGCCGATAATGCAGTCGAGAATACGCCATGCAGAAGGTTTGGCGAAAAACGGCTGCAGCAATCGGGCACCATAGCCGAGCGAGAAAAACCAGACAAAAGAGGCTGTTATCGCACCCAGCCCATAGGCCAGACGCGCCTGCCCTTCAAAACGGGCAGAGAGGCTGCCGACCAGTACGACCGTATCAAGATAGACATGCGGATTGAGGAAAGTCAGCGCCAGACAAGTCCCGACTGCAGCTTTCAGGCTGACCGCACCGCCATTGCCGGCAAGCAACCCGTCAGGATGCATTGCACGGCGAAAAGCAGACAGACCATACCAGAACAGAAAAGCCGCGCCGCCGACGGTCACCACTGTAATCAATGAAGGGGACTTTGCGATCAGTGTGCCCAGCCCTGCAACGCCTGCGGCAATCAGAAAGGCATCGGACAGAGCACAGATCAGACAGAGAATAAACACATGCTGACGCAGCAGTCCCTGTCTCAGAATATAGGCATTTTGCGCACCAATGGCGACAATCAAGGATAGTCCGAGCAGAAAGCCCGAAATTGCTGCTGTTCCCACGATAGACTCGTTCTTGTTAAATTGACGCGCATCTTATCCGCAAACCGGCAACCACTTTTCGGGATGCAAACTTTACATCAACGCGCATCCTACCCGAAAACCGGCAACCACTTTTCGGGATGCGCTGTCAGTTATGTTTTTGAAAGAATTAATTAAAACATACTGAATTGGTCATCATTGTCATCTGTTTTCTTTTTGACAGCAGGCTTTTTAGGTTTAGCCGGTTTTTTGACGACTGTTTCCTGAGAAACTGTCAGCTCTTCCACTACCTCATGCACATCTGTAGCAAAATAACGGGCATTATTGATCTTGTCCGAGACGGGAATCGCCTCAAAAAAATCATCCTGCACCGGCTTGAGCAAATGCTTTACATCCTTGGCACGGTTGCGTTTGCAATCCAGCCATTCCTGATAGTCCTCAGGATGGATCACCAGCGGCAGGCGGTCATGAATGTGCGATAATGCATGATTGGAAGCTGTCGTCAGAATGGCTGCCGTGTCCATCTGCGAACCGTCACCGCTCACCCATGTTTCCATCAACGCACCAAAAGCAATGGTTCCGCCATGGCGCGGACGTATCCAATAGGCCTGTTTTCTGCCGTCACCGAGTTTACGCCATTCATAAAAACCACTCACCGGTAGCAAGCTACGCCGGTGCTCCATCGCTGTACGAAAAGACGGCTTTTCATGCGCGGTCTCGGAACGGGCATTAATCATCAGCGGAAAGTTCAGCGGGTCTTTTGTCCATGACGGCACAAAGCCCCAACGTACCAGCATTGCAATACGATCCGGCCTGTTGCTGCCGGGTGCCGGTGTTTCACCATTCATCACAATCATGATCGGTTGGGTCGGTGAAATATTATAGCGCGGCGGAAAGGCTTCATCGACAATCACGCCGAACTGCGCCTCCACCTCATCAATTGTTGCCAGTAATGCAAAACGTCCACACATAATATTTGGTGTTGCGAGTTTTACCGTAAAGGTCAAGATACCTGATAAACAAAGCTTGCAAATCTGCGGGCAGGTTTTTACCACTCATTCTATGATACAGGACATTTCCCCTCACCCGCTCATCGCCCATGGTGCCTCCATCATCTGCCGCAAGGAGAACCGCTTCCTGCTGGTGAAACGCGGCAAGGAGCCGCTCAAAGGTTCACTCGCTTTTCCGGGTGGCGGAGTTGAAGCCGGAGAAAATGCCGAACAGGCCGCACGGCGTGAACTCACAGAAGAAACCGGCTTGCACTGCAACCGCCTGCGGCTGGTCGATACAATTGATCTGTCTCAGGAAGGGCTTTACGGCAAGGTCTATAATCTTTGCATTTTCCGCGCTTATGACCTCAGCGGACAGGAACAGGCCGGTGATGATGCTGTTTCGCTGCACTGGCTGACAGTTGAGGATATGCTGCAGCATATTGTGACCGTCAGCACCTTGGCTTTTGCTCGCCGTATTCTGCAGGAAGAAGGCTGAGCGCCTTGAAACAGCCTGATTACTGCACAATTTATAGTGAAGGCGCGGAGTATATGTATGACCAGATTTCTTATTAGCTTCCTGTTGGTTACAGGATTTTCTGTTTCCGCTCTTTCCGCACAGGCACAAACACAGGAAACCAGCGGCCCGCCCTATGAAAGCCAGATGATCCAGCTGGCAGGCACCCTCGGCTCCCTCCACTATTTGAGCAATCTTTGCGGCGACAAAACCAGTCTCTGGCGCGATCAGATGAATGAATTGCTCACCGCTGAAAAAGCTGATGAAACGCGGCGTAAAAATCTGGTTTCAGCCTTTAACAACAACTATCGCAGCTATGCTGATAATTACAGCCAATGTACCGATCAGGCGCTGAAAGCAATCGACCGGTTTAAACTACAGGGTGAAAAGCTCTCTGAAGGACTGGTTGCCCATTACGGCAATTAACCAAAACTTCATTCATTGCAATAAAGGCGAAATCTGCCATTCACAAACCATCGCAATCTGTTAACAAGAGATTAAATTATTGATGGTGATGCGTCGGCTGATGGTGTAAGAAACGGTCTTCAGATAGTCGTTTCTGCTCTGAATGGCTCTATGACAGCACTTTCTTTAGCTAAGTCCTGTCCGTCTTCTGCGATGCAGTGTCCAACGGCATAAAGCCAAGGTGATATTTTAATGAATCATGCTCCGACAGACCTCGATGAATTGATTGCCCATGAGAAAAAACAGGCGGCGATCGAATATCAGCATGAAGCCTGGGCTGACGGGATTTCAGAAGGCATTGAACCGGAGATTCTCGCAGAGGCTGCTTTTGCCAATGCATTGACCGAACTTCTGCGCAGCACAGGCGAAGATGCGGCGCTTGGCCTGCTCGATAAATTGCGCGAGCAGATCATTGCCGGTGAGTTTCTGCCCAACCGTATTTTACAGTAATTTTGCAGTAATTTCCCGAGCACAGTCGGCATCCGTCATAATTTGTGCTATTGGATGCCGTAAACATTTATTTTGAATATATATTTCTCTTCCGGAGTTTCTGATGTTGCTTTCATCCCGCCACTGGCCGAGCAAACTCAGCTCAGATAAATTTCTGAGCACGTCTTTCCTCTCCGGTCTGGCTCTGGCCATGATTGCCGCATCTGTCTCAGTACCGGCCTCCGCCGGAACTTTGAGCGGAAAACCACAAATTTTAGCATTGAGCGAAACACCTGCCGGTGAAGGCGGCGAAGAGGTCAATCCGGCGCAGGTGCCTTTGCCGGGGCCGTTGCGTCAGGTACCGACTGAAACCTACAGAGCACCTGAATCCGGCGCAGCCTCTGAAAACGGCAGCCCGGAGCGCGACATTACCCGTCCGCATGTTTCACCGGAAGGTAAGATTCCGGAAGTCTCCTATGACTATTCCAAGCTTCCGCAAGCTGTGCAGGACACCCGCAAGAAAATTCTCGATATTGCCAAAGCCGGAAAGATTGATGCGCTGAAACCATTGCTCGGTGACGGCGGCGAAACCAGCCCGATGCTTTCGCTCGGTGAATATGACGGTACACCGCTGGAATTTCTCAAAAGCCTTTCCGGCGACAGCAATGGTCAGGAATTGCTGGCTATTCTCGTAGACCTTCTTGAGTCTGGTTACGCGCATCTCGATGCCGGTACACCGAATGAAGTTTATGTCTGGCCGTATTTCTTCGCCTACCCGCTGGACAAGCTGGACGACCGGCAGATGGTTGAGCTGTATCAGATTGTGACTGCCGGTGACTTTGAAGAAATGAAGGGCGTCGGTGCCTATATTTTCTACCGTCTCGGCATTACGCCGGATGGCTCATGGAAGTTTTTTGTAGCCGGCGACTGACGATCGTTTTTCCCTGTCTGTCAAAGCGCTGCTGAAAACGCTCTGTTGCCCATGCACACAGAGCAAAAACAGCCATACCTGCCGGTATATCAACAAGATGGTGTCCGCCATGAACCAAGACGGCTGGTAGCACTGCCAAATTCAAAAGCAGGAAAAACGGAAACAGCCACTTGACTGAACGGGAATACCACATGCCCGCCAGCGCCATAACCGTATGAAAAGACGGAAATGAAATCAGTCCACGTGCATCATTCGGCATAATCATTGCTGTACCATTATACAGAAGATCAGTTAGTTCCTTGCCATATGCAGTCCCTACAATCTGCTGAGATTTTGAAATCACGCTTTCAGGCAACGGAAATAACGCACTCGGCCCGATCGAGGGAAAAAGTATCCAGAACAGGACGGTAACAGCTCCACTCAGCGTCAGGGTCAAAATCATACCGTGCAAGGCATAAATACGCCCGCTGAAACCAAGTAAAATTATCAGGATAACGATCTGATAGAGATTAGACAAATAAGCATAGCCTAGAATATCATTAACCAAAGGATAGCTGACACTCCATGTCACAGCGTCCACCCAGTTATAGCCAAGGCTGGCATCCAGTGAGACAAGCCAAAGATCAAGTGTCGGGCGTAAATTGGGTAAGAACAAATAATTCAGCAGTGCCATTGCCGAAGTAAAAATCATAAACAAGCCAGTGCTCATCGTAACAGTGGCAATGCGCTCGCTACGCCCGCGCCAGCGGTATATGAAACTCAATCCGAACATCAATGCAGCAAAGATAAGCTGTCCGCTATAAGCGAAGTAAAATACTTTCTGCCCTGAACTCAGAAGCAGAACGGCATCTGCAAGCAGCGTAATAAGAATGATCCCCAGCAGGGCCAACTCTACAGGACGAAAATAATGATTCAGGACAGACGATTGTGTTTTCATACTGCATCAATACACACAAACTCATTGATCAGTCGTAAATCTAAAGAAGCGCACTCTAAAATGCACAAGACCGCATTATCGGATAATGCGGTCTCTTATAATTTTCTGTAAAGCGAGTTCTTCTTAATTTCTCGGAAGTGCCTCAACAAATTCCACAGACTCACCGAGTGCAGGATTAACGATCTCACCTTCCCACATCACTTTATGACCGCGTACGATAGTACCAACAGGCCAGCCGGTGACTGTCTTGCCATGATATGGTGTCCAGCCAGCCTTGGAGCCAGCCTGTTCATGAGTAATGGTTACGCTGCGTTTCATATCAACAATCGTCAGATCCGCATCATAACCGACTGCAATGCGACCTTTACGAGACATACCGAAAATACGGCTCGGGTCGTGAGACGACAGATCAACAAAGCGTTCCAGTGACAGGCGACCGGCATTCACATGATCGAGCATGATAGGAACCAGTGTCTGCACACCTGTCATGCCCGATGGCGATGCCGGATAAGGCTTCTGCTTTTCTTCCAGCGTATGCGGTGCATGGTCGGAACCAAGTACATCGACAACGCCCTGCCCGATACCTTGCCAGATACCATCGCGGTGACGTGCATCGCGTACCGGCGGGTTCATCTGAATGAGATTGCCGAGTGTTTTATAATCTTCCGAAGACAGTGTCAGGTGATGCGGTGTCGCTTCACAGGTTGCCACATCTTTATAATCTTTCAGGAATTCAATTTCTTCCGCAGTCGAAATATGCAGCACATGGATACGCGCACCGGTTTCGCGGGCAATGCGCACCAAACGCTGGGTGCAGGTCAGTGCTGCAATCTCATCGCGCCAGACCGGATGGCTGGACGGATCGTTTTCAACACGCAGACCTTCACGTTCACGCAGGCGGAATTCATCTTCCGAGTGGAAAGCTGCGCGGCGGCGTGTATTGCGCAGAATGGAAGCCACACCTTCATCATCTTCCACCAGCAGATCGCCGGTTGAAGAGCCCATGAAAACCTTGATACCCGCAGCACCCGGCAGGCGCTCCAACTCAGGCACATCTTTAGCATTGTCACGTGTACCGCCAACCCAGAAAGCGAAATCGCAATGCATGCGATGGGTTCCGCGTTTTACTTTGTCAGCCAGCGCTTCAGGAGAAGTTGTAAGCGGCTTGGTATTCGGCATTTCGAAAACAGAGGTCACACCGCCAAGTACTGCTGCAAGCGAACCGGTCTGCAAATCTTCTTTATGCTCCAGACCCGGCTCACGGAAATGCACCTGACTGTCCACAACGCCCGGCAAAATATGCAGGCCGGTACAGTTGATAACCTCGCCTGCGGCATTCTCTGACAGGGAACCGATAGCGATAATGCGACCGTTTTTAACGCCGATATCACGAACGGCACTGCCGTCATGATTGACTACCGTTGCACCTTTGAAAATCGTATCGAATGTTGTGGTCATTCGCGGCTCTCCTGTCTTGCGATAACTCGCTGTTCCTGACTTGCGATTACTCGCAATGCGGCTTACGTAACAAAGCGATGAATATCAAGATAATTGCATCTGCACTGCTTTATAAACCGGAAAGTTGATATGACAACGACAGAACCTTTAACTCTGTTTACCGGACCAACCGGAAATCTCGACGACCGCACACAGATTCTCGTGCGTGGTCCCGATGCGGAAACATTTCTGCAATCCATTTTCACAGCTGATCTGACCTCCCTCGAAAACGGCGTTCTGCGTGTTTCGGCATTGCTGAGTCCGCAGGGTAAAATCCAGTTCGATTTTCTGATCTCGCGTATTGAGGATGGCTTCCGCATTGATATTGCGAAGGATGTGGCAGAGGTTTTTGCCAAACGTCTCACGCTTTATCGCCTGCGTGCCAAAGCGGAAATTATCGTTTTAAATGAATCAATTATCAGACTGAGCTGGAAAACTGATTCAGGCAGTTCAGAAAGTGATTCAATTAGCCTTGAGAGCTATCAGACCGTGCGCGATGAGCGTTTCCCTGAAGAAGCGAATGTCCTGCGTCATTATGCTGAGAGCGGCAGCGCCTCCCCCGCCACGCAATCTGATCGCGATGCATGGGCAACTTTGCGTATTCACTATGGCATTGCCGAAGGCGGTGCGGATTTCATCATGAATGATGTTTTCCCGCATGATATTAATTTCGAGCAATTCAGCGGTGTATCCTTCAAGAAGGGCTGCTTCGTCGGACAGGAAGTCGTGTCCCGCATGCAACATCGCGGCACTGCACGACGCCGAATTTTGCAGGTGACGGCGCAGGCCGATCTGCCCGCATCAGACACGCCGATTACTGCCGGTGGCAAAGAGGTTGGCACCTTGCGCAGTGTCAACGGCAGCAACGCGCTCGCTCTGGTTCGCATCGACCGCGTTAAAGACGCGCTCGATAAAAACATTCCGCTGCTTGCCGGTGAAACAGAGGTCAGCCTGACAATTCCTGCCTATGCTAAATTCACCTTCCCCGAAGGAGCGGCAGACTGATGGCAGTATCCGGCGGTGCCAAAACAAAACCGGTTCGGGCATGGCAGCGTATGTTGTCAGGCCGCAGGCTGGATTTGCTTGATCCATCACCGCTGGATATTGAAATCAGTGATATTGCCCATGGGCTGGCGCGTGTTGCCCGCTGGAACGGCCAGACCCGTGGTGATCACGCCTATTCTGTAGCGCAGCATTCGCTGCTGGTGGAACAGATTTTCCGTGAGCAAAATCCGGCTGCTCCTTTGCAGCATCAGCTGCTGGCCTTGCTGCATGATGCACCGGAATATGTGATCGGCGATATGATCTCGCCCTTCAAGGCGGTGATGGGCGGTGCCTATAAACAGATTGAAGCGCGACTGGAAACAGCCATTCATCTGCGCTTCTCCCTGCCTGCAACCGTGCCTGCAGTTTTAAAAAAAGCGATTAAGAAAGCTGACATTGTTTCCGCTTATTTTGAAGCAACAGAGCTGGCTGGTTTCAGCACGGCAGAGGCTGCAGAGTTTTTTGGTCGTCCGCGCGGTTTCCATGCCGGTCACTTTGATTTATCACCACGGCCAACCGCAGAGATAGAACAGGCTTTTATCAACCGATTCAACGCATTGGAGACACAAATTCATGGCTGATGTTTCCGCTGTCGTTGAGGTGGGTTTGAGTGCTGCAGTGGTTACAATCAACAATAACCGTCCGGTTATTCTCTGCTCTGACGACCATGAAATGCCCGCAGCACACGAAATGTCTGCCGCGCTTTCACTCCCTTACGGACGGTTTGATCCGCTAAAACATCGCACATTAGAAATGGGTTTGCGGCTATGGGTGGAAGCGCAAACGGCTCTGCGCCTCGGCTATGTAGAGCAACTTTATACATTCGGCGACCGTGGCCGTGCCAAATCTGCCATGCCGACCGATGATACCCATGTGATTTCTGTCGGCTATCTGGCACTGACCCGTCAGAACGGCGAACAGCCGGATAATGACTGGCAATATTGGTATGATTTTCTGCCGTGGGAAGACTGGCGCAGCGGCAAGCCGCCGCTTATTGACCAGCTTATCATCCCCGCCTTGCGCGAATGGGCGCAAAGCGACAAGCGCAGCCATCCGGCCTATGATCTGCATCAGCTACCACGCCTGACACGTTTGCGTCTTGCCTTTGGCACCGATGGTATTCAATGGGATGAGGAGCGCGTGCTGGAACGCTACGAACTGCTTTATGAAGCCGGTCTGGTGCGGGAAGCAACTATTGACGGCACAGTCAGCCCGAGCGCACAGCTGGACGAATTGCAACGCCATACCGGCAAAGCCATGGTGTTCGACCATCGCCGCATTCTCGCAACCGCAATTGCCCGTCTGCGTGCCAAGCTGAAATACCGTCCGGTGATTTTCGAGCTGATGCCCGATTGTTTCACCCTCACAGCATTACAGGAAACCGTTGAGGCGATCTCCGGCCGTCATCTGCATAAGCAGAATTTCCGCCGTCTGGTGGAAAATGCCGAGCTGGTTGAGCCGACCGGTGCCAGCCTCAGCCAGCAACGCGGAAGACCGGCCGCACTCTACCGTTTCCGCCGTGCGGTTCTGGAAGAGCGCCCAGCACCGGGCTTAAAGGTAACGCTGTCTCAGCGATAGATGATTTAGCGATAGATATGCCGCTCATTAGGAAAGCTGCGGCTTTTCACATCTTCCGCATAGGCTTTCACCGCCTCGTCAATAGCTGCACCAATGGCACCATATTGGCGGACAAATTTGGCAGGCTTGTCATTCAGACCGAGCATATCTTCCAGCACCAGAATTTGCCCGTCACACTCCGCTGATGCACCGATACCAATCGTCGGCACCGCAACCTGCACGGTAATCTCACGTGCCAGTGGCTCGACAATACCCTCCAGCACAATGCCGAAAGCACCGGCATCGGCAACCGCCTGCGCATCTTGTTTGATTAATTCCCACAGCGCCTGATCGCGCCCCTGCACTTTATAGCCGCCCATCACATGCACGGCTTGCGGAGTGAGGCCGATATGCGCCAGCACCGGAATGCCGCGCTTGGTCAAAAAACTGATCGTTTCAGCCATTTGCACGCCGCCCTCAAGCTTAACAGCACCACAACCAGTCTCTGCCATAATCCGCGCCGCATTACGGAACGCCACCTGCGGACTCTCCTCATAGGAGCCGAACGGCATATCCACCACGACCAGCGCACGGGATGAGCCACGCATGACCGCCTGTCCGTGCATAATCATCATTTCCAGAGACACACCAATGGTCGACTCCATGCCATGCATCACCATGCCGACACTGTCACCCACCAGCATAAAATCCGCATAGCGATCGACAATTGCAGCTGTATGAGCATGATAGGCCGTGAGAGAGACCAGCGGCACACCGCCTTTGCGGGCGCGGATTTCCGGCACCGTGATACGGCGGATTTGTTTCTGAACACTCATGGCTCTCTCCCTTACTCTTCCTGCTCAAGCGTGCCGGACGTCAACAACACATCGTCCAACTCAACCTGATAAATACCTCTGGCTGCGATCACCTTCTGATCACATAATACCGGACGTATATTTGTCAGCTCCCACGCCAGCCAACCGTCCTCATAGTAAGAAGCGCGGGCCGCAGTGATGTCCGTTCGCTCGAATGTCCGCACAGCCTTCACTCGCACTAAAGCAACAGCATGCCCATCCGGATCTTCTTCACTGTCCTGACGAAGATAATGCCGGTTTTCGATAATCAGCAGATCCTCATCCGGTGTGATATCCGGATACCAGCGGCGGACTTCCAGTGTTTTCTCGCCACGCGCAATAAGAATTCCGGAAGGTGCAACCACAGACAGAGCTTTGATTTTCAAGGCACTCTCACTAAGTTTTAAAAGCGCAGCACATGCTGGTCAATCAGGCGGGTTTTGCCAAAACGCACAGTCAGCAGCAACACTGCCGGTGCGGTGAGCTGCTCCGCTGTTTCAGCCAGTGTTTCTGCATCACGGATATCCACGGCCTCAATTTCACCGCGCGGTTCCTGCTGCAATTTACCGACAACAGCATGGCGCAATGCAGTAACCGAACGCTCGCCCTGATCCACCAAGACTTGAGCCTGTTGCATCGCCTGCGGCAGGATAACAGCAGCAGCACGGTCTTCAGCACTCAAAAGACTGTTGCGCGATGAACAGGCCAGCCCATCCGGTTCACGTACGGTCGGAACACCGATCACATCCACCGGCTGATTGAGATCAGTCACCATACGCTTGATAACAGCGAGCTGTTGGTAGTCTTTCTCGCCGAAGAAAGCCTTATCCGGCTGCACGATATTAAACAGCTTGCTCACGACCGTAGCCACACCACGGAAATGATGTGGACGTAATGCTCCCATCAGAATGGAAGAAAGCTCTCCAGCGTCAACATAGGTCGATGTTTTACCGCTGCCGCCCGGATACATCTCATTCACATCGGGTGCGAAAACATAATCGCAGCCCTGCGCTTCCAGCAATTTCAGATCACGGGGCAGATCACGCGGATATTGTGCCAGATCTTCATTGGGTGCGAATTGTGTGGGATTGACGAAAATCGACACCACAGACACATCGCAATGCTGCTGGCTGTTTTTGACCAATGTGAGATGGCCGATATGCAGGTAGCCCATCGTCGGCACAAAGCCGATGCTCTTGCTACGGCTACGCTCGGCTCTCAAAGCCGTGCGTAAATCTGCAATTGTGCGGATCAGTTGCATATCATCATCCCCTGATAAACCAGTGCGCACTCTATCTCATCAAGTGATGATAATATCCAGCCCGACATCAAGCGTCGGTGCAGACATTGTGATTTTCGAGGTTGAGATATAGTCGACACCCGTCTCGGCAACGGCTTTCACGGTGTCGAAATTAATATTGCCCGACGCCTCAAGTTTTGCACGTCCGGCATTAATTTCCACTGCCTTAACAAGGATTTCCGGCGGCATATTATCAAGAAGAATCACATCGGCCTGCACAGACAGCGCCTCTGCCATCTGTTCCAGCGTATCGACTTCAACTTCGATCTTCACCAGATGCCCGACAAAGCTGCGGGCGGCTTCAATCGCTTGCTTGACCCCGCCTGCAACGGCAATGTGATTGTCTTTAATCAGCACCGCATCATCAAGACCGAAACGGTGATTGGCACCGCCGCCGCATCGCACCGCATATTTGGCAAATGAGCGCATACCGGGCATGGTTTTGCGCGTATCACAGATTTTCGCCTGTGTATGGGCAATCTTGTCCGCGAAGCGTGCTGTGTAAGTCGCAATGCCGGACAGAACCATCAGATAATTGAGTGCCACACGTTCAGCCGACAAAATAGAACGGGCATTACCGCTGATACGGGCAATTTCCTGTCCTGCTTTGATGCGGGTTGCATCTGTGACATCTATCGAAACATCCAAAGACGGATCAATCTGTGCGAAAGCGGCACGCACAAAATCCAGACCGGCAAGCACGCCGTCCTCACGGCTAGTCAGTATTGCTGTTGCCTGCTTTTCAGGAGAAATCGTGGCATGGCTGGTAATATCTCCGGCACGTCCCAGATCTTCGAGCAAGGCATTGCACACAGCCTCTTCAACCAGCGGACGCGGCAGAACAGAAGGATAAGCAGTTTTCATCAGGCAGTTTCCGCTAATTTTTGATAGGTTTCCTGAGCATCTTGCAAAGTCATCATTGAGCGATGTTGCCAGATAACCGAGCTTTCAGGATAGTCGCTGCGATAATGACCGCCACGGCTTTCCTTGCGAGCCAAAGCCGATACGGCCAGCACTTCGGCAGTCGCCAAGCAATTGGCGAATAGCGGATCATGATTACTCTGTGCCAGTTGCCGGATTTGTTGCAGCCCCTGCAACATCTGATCCTGCCTGCGGATAACGCCGAAACTACGGCTCATAACCGCCCGCAATTGCTGCATGGCCGCAGTGCAATCCTTTTTATTTGCAGCAGGCAGAACCTGCACGACAGATTGAGCTGCACATTCCTCCTGCGGCAATTGCCTGATCGCCTCAGCTACCCGCGCGCCAAACACCACTGCTTCAAGCAAAGAATTGGAAGCTAAGCGATTGGCACCATGTGCGCCGGTGGAGGCTGCCTCACCGCAAGCCCACAGACCTTTAACCGTCGTGCGACCATCCATATCCGTGAGAATACCGCCCATAAAATAATGCGCTGCAGGCACAACGGGGATGAGATCACGCGCCGGATCGATGCCCACGGCCTGACAATAGGCATAAACGGTCGGGAATTCCTGCGCAAAACTCTCTCCGATTGCCTGAGTGCAATCGAGATAAGCACCGCGACCGCTCATCACCTCCTCATAAATACCGCGTGCCACTACATCGCGCGGCGCCATTTCTGCTGACCTGTCGTGGCGCAGCATAAAGCGTTCACCAACTTTATTGACGAGATGCGCGCCGTGACCACGCAGCGCCTCTGTTGCCAACGGTGCTGGATCGGCCTTCACATCCAGCGCTGTCGGGTGAAACTGCACAAATTCCATATCCGCCAAAAGTGCACCGGCCTGTGCCGCCATGCCAATACCGGAACCGCTGGCCTCAGCCGGATTGGTGGTCACCTGATAGAGATGACCGATACCGCCACTGGCAATTACCACCTGACGGGCAGGTAAAATCTGGTCGGAACCATCTGTACGGCGGATAGTAATGCCGCTGATACCATCAGCATCCGAAATCAGCTGATAAGCCGAAGCATTTTCGATCAGTATGATGGACGGCGTTTCCCGCACTTTGGCAACCAGAGCCTGCATGATTGCACGGCCAGCCATATCGCCACGCACACGCACAATACGGTTATGACTATGCGCTGCCTCGCGCGACACCTTCAAATGACCGGCCAGATCGCGGTCAAACGGCACGCCGAGTTCGAGAAGATCATGTACACGATCTGAGGCCGAAGAGGCCATCATGCGAATGACATCCTCATCCACAATACCGTCACCGGCGATCAGCGTATCGGTTACATGGCTTTCCACTGTATCATCGGATGACACAGCCGCAGCAATACCGGCCTGCGCCCATGCGGAAGATGCACCCTGCCCGATGGGAGCAGCCGCTATCACAGTGACCGGCAAAGGACTGAGCTGCAGGGCGCAAAACAGCCCTGCCAGCCCGCCGCCAACGATAATAATCTGATTGGGTTTCGTGCTCATCGCCACGCCGTCAGTTCTTCAGATTAATCATACGCTCAACGGCCTGCCGCGCTTTGACAGCCATTGTTGCGTCGACAAAAACCTCACCGCTCATATTCACCAGCGTGTCGAGAATTTTCGGTAGAGTAATGCGTTTCATATGCGGGCAAAGATTGCACGGTTTAACGAATTCCACTTCCGGCACTTCCGCTGCAATATTGGAGGCCATCGAGCATTCGGTTACCAGCATAACCTTGGCCGGACGATTATCGCGCACATAGTCAATCATGCCTTTGGTGGAACCGGCGAAATCAGCCACGGCCACCACTTCCGGCGGGCACTCCGGATGGGCAACAATCTGCACCGACGGATCAGCTGCGCGGTAAGCCAGCAGTTCCTCTGCCGTAAAGCGCTCATGCACTTCGCAGCGCCCCTTCCATGTCAGCACTTTCACCGAAGTCTGCGCCGCCACATTCTGCGCCAGAAACTCATCAGGAATGCAGAGCACGCGGTCAACACCGAAGCTCTCCACCACCTGCACAGCATTGGCAGAAGTGCAGCAAATATCGCTCTCGGCCTTCACATCAGCAGAAGTGTTGACATAGGTGACAATCGGCACACCTGGATAAGTCTCGCGCAGCAGACGCACATCGGCACCGGTGATGGATTCTGCCAGCGAACAGCCTGCCTTCATATCCGGTATCAGAACGGTCTTTTCAGGGCTGAGCAGTTTTGAGGTTTCCGCCATGAAATGCACGCCGCATTGCACGATAATATCGGCATCGACACGCGCAGCTTCCCGTGCCAGCTGCAAGCTGTCGCCGACAATATCCGCCACGCAATGGAAGATTTCCGGTGTCTGATAATTATGGGCGAGGATAACGGCGTTGCGCTGTTTTTTGATACGGTTGATCGCCGCCACATAAGGCGCATAAGCAGGCCACTCGATGCGCGGGATATGATGCGCCACGCGCTGATAGAGATGCTCGGTTTCTGCAGCGATCTCCGGTGTATAGTCCAAAGACGGCATTTCCAGCACGCCAAAACGTTCTGCCGCGCTGCGGATTTCACCTTTATTCAGGTTCTCTTTTGTGGTGGCTGTCGTCATAATCTGCCTCATAAAGCAGCATTAAAGCTGCCCTCTCCTGTTCCCCTTAACCGCCACCCGATCACTTATACTCAAAGTGAGTATAAAGATTTGAAAAATAAAAGCGGTCATTTCCTATGACGCAGTTTCGGACGGAAAACCGGTACCCACTTTTCCTGAAACTGCTCAATACCGTGGTGCGAATCTTTATGCCTATTACAGTTTCATGACAAGAAATTATTTTGCTCAAAGTGAGTAAAATTAATCATCAACTTATTCGGACAGCGCAAAACCCAAGCACCAGAAATTTTGAAAACACAGCAAAATCAATTAATAAGACAAGCGGATGAAGCATTCTCACTCAAACCTCTTTCAAGCGCAAAAAAAATATTGTAATCACTATTACACAATAGATTTACCGGCATCTCCGCTGAAAGAACGCACAGCATGTCCACTCGCTCGCAAGACTATCGAAGCCCTTCCATGCCCTGGCTGATCATTATCGCCGGTTGTCTCATCACCTTTCTGACCTTTGGCCCGCGCTCGGCAATGGGCTTTTTCCAGCTGCCGATCATCGGTGACAAGGGCTGGGATCGCAGCACCTATGGTCTGGCTATGGCATTGCAAAACCTGTTCTGGGGTGCCGGTCAGCCAATCTTTGGTATGATTGCCGATAAATATGGTTCGTGGCGCGTGTTGCTGATGTCCGGTATTTTCTATGCATCGGGCCTGCTCTTGATGGCACATGCGGATGCCCCGATTGCCCTGCATATCGGCGGCGGTGTGCTGGTCGGCCTTGGTGTTGCCGCCGGTTCTTACGGGATTATTCTCTCGGCCTTTGCCCGCCACGTCAGCGCACAACAGCGCAGTTTGGTCTTCGGTCTTGGCACCGCTGCCGGTTCTGCGGGTATGTTCGCTTTTGCACCGATTTCGCTCGGGCTGATTGAGCGTTTTGGCTGGTCGGATGCGCTGGTCTGGCTTGGCGTTGCCATGCTGCTGGTGCCTCTGCTGGCCATCCCGCTGCGCGGTAATGCCTCCAATGCACGGATGCCGGACACAAATGCCAAGCAGACTGTTTCCGAAGCGCTCAAAGAAGCATTGAGCCACAAAAGCTATCTGTTTCTGACTGCCGGTTTCTTTGTTTGCGGCTTTCAGGTGGCTTTCATCACCACCCATTTTCCGGCCTATATTTCCGATATCGGCGTGGATAAGCATTATGCGGTCTGGGGACTGGCGCTGATCGGTTTCTTCAACATTATCGGATCACTTGGTGCAGGTTTCCTCGGCCAGACCCATTCCAAGCCGAAAATGCTGGCGCTGATCTATCTGCTGCGCTCGATACTCGTCGCCGGTTTTATTCTGTTACCGCAATCCGGCACCAGTGTTCTGATTTTCTCGGCCATTATGGGGCTGCTCTGGCTCTCGACCGTACCGCCGACCAATGGTCTTGTCGCCACCATGTTCGGCACACGCCATCTCGGCCTGCTGGGCGGCATGGTGTTCTTCTCGCACCAGATTGGCTCATTCATCGGTGTCTGGCTCGGTGGCACGCTCTACCAGCTTTATAACAGCTATGATGCGGTGTGGTGGCTGAGCATTATTCTCGGATTGTTTGCAGCGCTTATCCATCTGCCGATCCGCGAAACAGCCGTGCAGCGTCCTGTACTCGCGGCAGCCTGATTAAGCGGCCCGATTTAAAGCAGAAATAAAGCCGGAGCGCGACTCCGGCTGTTGCTGCCCGCGCGGCTCCCACACATGGCGGGTAAAGAAAAAGCCGGTCAGTTTAAACGCCGTGCAAATATCCGGCACAGTCTCGGCTCTGACACGGGAATTGCAGACAAATTCCGGCATCGCCAGCAACCGGTCCGCCCAAGGTGCACCGGCATCGCGGGAGACGGCTCGTCCGCTTTTCGGCGAGACATAAATCAGATCAGTGGTGCCGCCGGTTGCGGCACAGCTTTTGAGATCAAGACCGAAGCCCAGCTCTTCCAGCAACATCAGTTCAAAACGCAACAGCAACTCACCGGCAGCAACCGGCGTGTCACAATGCTCCAGCAAGAGCTGCAATGTCTCATAGAGATTTTCATGCGGGTCACGCTCCGGCAGCAGACGCAAATGCGCTGCCGCGAGCTGAATAGCGAACAGCGCCACCGGCAGATCAATCAGCCGCGCTGCGGAAAAGCTCAGAGGTTCAATCTGGTAAGACCCCAGATGCTCATCGAGCCGAGCCCACCAATGTAGCGAAACATGATTGCCGACCTGCAGCATCGGCTGCATACGCTTGGAGCGGCCGCCGCGCACCACACCCATATGGCGGCCATGGGCGCGGGTCATCACCTCCACAATGGCACTGCTTTCGCCGTGCCGTCTTGTGCCGAGAATGATGCCCTCGTCGCGCCACTCCATAATCAGTTAACCTCAGGAATTCGGGAATTCCAGACCCATTTCACGGTAACGTTCAGGGTCATTGCCCCAGTTATCACGCACTTTCACAAACAGGAACAGGTGAACCGGCTGTTCGAGAATAGCAGACATTTCCTTGCGGGATGCCTGTCCGATCGCCTTAATCGTCTCACCTTTATGGCCGAGAACAATCTTCTTCTGGCTGTCGCGCTCGACATAAACAACCTGTTCGATACGCACCGAACCGTCTTTGCGCTCTTCCCACTTTTCGGTTTCTACCGTCGAGGAATAAGGCAATTCTTCATGCAAGCGCAGATAGAGCTTCTCGCGGGTTACTTCCGCTGCCAGCTGGCGCATCGGCATATCGGAAATCTGATCTTCCGGATAATACCATGGGCCGTAAGGCATTTGGGCAACCAGATATTTCAGCAGATCTTTACAGCCCGAACCATTCAGCGCCGAGATCATGAAAGTGCTTTCAAACTTCACTTTCTCATTGGCGGCCTGTGCCAGTTCCAGCAGCTTTGGCGGGTCAACACGATCAACTTTGTTGAGGATCAGAATTTTCTTCTGATGCGTGTTTTCAACACTGGCCAGCAAAGCCTCAGCGGACTCATTCAGACCGCCCTGTGCATCAAGCAGGATCAGCACCAGATCAGCATCACGGGCACCACCCCATGCGGTTGTGACCATAGCGCGGTCAAGACGGCGCTTCGGCTTGAAGATACCCGGTGTGTCAACCAGCACGATCTGTGTCTGATCTTCAGTGATAATGCCACGCACCAGAGCACGGGTAGTCTGCACCTTATGGGTTACAATCGACACTTTAGTGCCGACTAAACGGTTCACCAAAGTGGATTTCCCCGCATTCGGCGCACCAATCAGCGTCACGAAACCCGAACGGGTCTGTGCTTCTGCTGTGGTTGTGCTGTCACCCTGCGGATGGTTGATTTCAGTCATTTTTATCTCTTTTAAGCCAAGCGCTGTATCGGAAATGCTCTGAAGAACCTGCGCAGGTTTAACGAGCTCTATGTAAGTTTAGCGCACATCTTATTCCGAAAACCGGTTTCCACTTTTCGGGATGTGCTTAAGTTTAGCGCAAATACGGAAACTTTATAAGATCAGTTATTTCTGCCAGACACCTTGGCGGTGCAACAGATTTTCAGCGGCATCCTGTTCGGCAATACGCTTGGAACGTCCTGTTCCGGTTGCCGGCTGAAAACCGGAAATTGCTACTTCCACCACAAAGACAGGCTCATGGTCGGGACCAGTGCGGCTGACAATACGGTAAACAGGTTGCAACTTGCCCTGCTGTTTGCCCTGCTGATGCGCCCATTCCTGCAACTCAGTTTTGGCATCACGGCGCGCCGCATCGCTCACTTTAGAGCGTGGCTCCCAATATTTGAGCACAAAACCACGTGCAGCTTCCAAACCACCATCCAGATAAATCGTGGCAATCAGTGCTTCAATCACATCGGCGCGCACATTCAGCAAGCGCTTGTCATTGAGGCTTTTGATATCGGAACCGGTTTCGATCAGATCACCCAGACCGATTTCATCGGCAACGGACGCACAGCCTTCAGCACTGACCAGCGCATTCAGGCGCACGGACAGTTCACCTTCCGGCGCATCGGGAAAAGCTGCAAACAGCATTTCCGCAATAATCAGTCCGAGAACGCGGTCACCGAGAAATTCCAGACGCTCATAATTGGAACCGGATTGCGGCCGCGCACTGGAATGCGTCAATGCGCGCTCAAGGCGCGCATGATCGACAAAGCTATGACCGGTTTTTTCTTCCAGTATTTTTATACGCTGGCGATCAGAAACCATTATCAGGCTCCTGACCGGCAGCTTTATTGTTGTTTAATTTCGTCAAAACACACATCAGTTATTTGTCGTTACAACGGATTTAGGATTTTCCGTTGCTCCGACCCAGTTCAGCAAGCGGTCGAACCGCAGATTGGTTGGCCAGCGCCACAGTTCCAGCGGGCTGTATTTTCCGGAAATGGAGAAGAAGATCACATTGGCGCGGCCAACAAGATTTTCATAAGGCACATAACCTACAGAATAGCGGCTATCCAGCGAGTTATCACGATTGTCGCCCATCATGAAATAATGACCGGCAGGCACCTCGAATACACGCGTATTGTCGCCCATAGCATTCGGATTCACGTCCAGCGTTTCGTAAGAAATGCCATTCGGCAATGTCTCGCGATAGACTTCAATCGGACGGTTTTCATCAGTCACATCAGGATTGGCAATCTCGCCAACCTTCTCACGCTGTACGGCCACATCATTGATATAAACAACGCTGTCGCGCACCTGAATCTTGTCACCCGGCAGGCCGATTACGCGTTTGATATAGTCAATATTGGTATCGCTTGGCAGCTTGAATACAACAACATCACCGCGCTTCGGCTCAGCACCCCAGATGCGGCCTTCAAACAGATCCGGTGACAGCGGCAGGGAATATTTCGAATAGCCATAGGCATATTTGGAAACGAACAGATAATCACCTTCCAGAAGCGTCGGACGCATCGAGCCGGACGGAATGCTGAATGGCTGAAACAGCAAGGTACGGATCACAAGTGCCAGCAGCAAAGCCTGCACAATAATACTGACGAGTTCACCAACACCGCCGGACTTTTTCACTTCATTCTTGTTAGACAAGCTGGGTTTTCTCCGCTTCTGCGCGTTTATTGTGCGACTCTTAACCTCTACAAAGCCATGAAGCAATCATGAACTCGCAACTCAAAGGACTGCGCCCCGCCTGCGTTGCATAAAACCCGCATCCTATGCCGGTTTTTGAGTAAAAAAGCCCATACCGGCTCTTGATATTTTCGTTTGCGATTCACGACTGAAATGCCGACAGCTTTGAGCCTGAAAATTGTTCAAATTATTGCATTTACCGGCTCTATCGCTCTGGTTATCATCAAACAGACATGATGTATTCTCTGGCGTAATGTTCATAAATCAGCGCCCGAATGCCATTATAAAACGACGATCGGACGTTGCACAAAACGCAGGGGAATAAACATAATCATGTCTCAGCCAGTGGAAATCCGTCTCTTCACAGCACAGGATAAAGCAGCATGGCTGCCTTTATGGAAAGCCTATCAGGATTTTTATAAGACCAGCATTGCTGACAACGTCACCGATTTAAGCTGGCAAAGATTGCTGGATGCGAATGAACCTATGAATGGTGCGCTGGCAATTATTGATGGTAAGATTGCCGGTTTTGTACATTATATCCGCCACCGCTCCACATGGTCGACAGGCGGTTACTGCTATTTGCAGGATCTCTACGTTAATCCGGATGTTCGCGGCAAAGGCCTTGGTCGCGCACTGATTGAGCATGTTTATCAAGCTGCAGCGGAAGCAGACTGCTCACGCGTCTACTGGCTGACCCATGAGACCAATACGGATGCGATGGCACTCTATGACCGCGTTGCCGATAAATCCGGCTTCATTCAGTATCGCAAAATGCTGTGATGTGCGAAAGCGCCCGTGATCGTGCGGGCGCTGTTTTTAAGCAGGTACGGCTTCAATAATCACAAAGGCCTGCGCCATCGGATATTCATCCGTAATACTCAGATGCACAACAGGCTTCATGCCTTCCGGCATCATGGATTGCAGGCGAACTTCAGCGCCATTGGTAAGGTGCATAGTCGGCTTGCCGGAGGGGAGGTTAATCACTTCCATATCCCGCCAGAAAACACCGTGAGAAAGACCGGTACCCAGAGCTTTGGAACAAGCCTCCTTGGCGGCAAAACGCTTGGCATAGGTATCCGCCTGACGCTTACGGCTTGCAGCCTTGGCACGCTCGCGCTCCGTAAACACCCGCTCCGTAAAGCGGCTGCCGTGGCGTTCAAGTGTTTTTTCAATGCGGCGGATATCAATCAGATCACTGCCGATACCAATAATCATCGGGAAGCGCCCTGCTCTGCCAGATTTTTCTTTAATGAAATACGCTGCAGGCGCTTGTGACGATAGCTGATCGTTGCCCAGCGCGTTGCCACGTAAACAGCCAGCGCACAGCCAAGACCAAGCACCAGCGAACCGAACAGCATCGGCTTCAAAATCGGCTGCCACAGTTCAGCAAAACTCATCTGCTTGAAAATTTCGCTTTCCAGAATTCGGGTCAGCGGCAAAGCCTGTGCCTGACCGTTTTCATCAACGATCATCCGGCCGACTTCATAGGTGCCGCCCCAGATAAACGGAATTGTCAGCGGATTTGCCAGTGCAGTGCCAATCGCAGCGGCAGCAATATTACCGGCAATGAGGTAAGCGAGAACAATCGCAAGAATGAGATGAAAGCCGAAGAACGGGGTAAAAGCCGCAAAAACACCGACGGCCAGACCTGCCGCAACAGCATGCGGGCTGGCAGTAATACGGGTGATCCGCTTGCCCATATAGCGCATTGAGCGCGAGAAAGAACGGCGCGGCCAGATCATCGTGCGAAGGCGCTCCCTGTAACTCAAGGGTTCTCTGCGTCTGAACAACATGACTTTCTGCCACCATCCTTAACTAAATCTGAGTATATCTGCATTGATGCACAGACATAACTGCTTCGCTTTATAGGCGGGAAACTCCCGTGAAGCTATCTCAATTATACGAGAATTAAGACTTTTTTAACAGTTCAAATAGTTATCGCATGAGGACAGCACAGCAGCAATGCGGCAAGAGGTAGTATGCCGCCTGAATAATGCGTCTTGAGACGAGATTATATGTCCCGCGAAAATGTAGTTTTTCCAATAATATCAGGCAGGTTTACATATAATTTGCACCGCTTTTGAATACAAAAAGCATCGCACTGATCCGCCGCGCCCCCGTGGCAGATCAGGCGATGCCTCTTGCAGGCAAAATCCGCGCTGAAGCTTACCCCTTCAGCCTGCAGTCTCTGCCTTCTCCGCATCTGCCCGCGCCCCCGCGGCTAATGCGAAGCTCTTTCCATGGCCAAAATCAGATGACCATGCTGAAACCCGGCCGGTTTTATATGGCCATACTAAAACTATGTGCACATTCCTTACGGAACTCATCAAATACTGCTGCGACGAGCCTCACCAGCGAATGATGTTCCGGCGCCATCACAATCACTGAACCCTGCACTGTGACGATACCATCGGCGGCCAGCGGGCGCAGCAATGCCAGTTCATCAGAAAAATTCACACCTGCTGCGACATCATTCAGATCGACACGGAAATCACACATCAGCTTTTCAATGATCTTCGCCCGCAAGCGGTCAGAATCGTTAAATGCATAGCCGCGCGTTACCGGTGCCCGTTCTGACAGCACCGCAGCTTTATACTGGCCGATATCGGCAATATTCTGCGTGTATCCTTCACGGAACTGCGAGATAGACGATGCACCGAAACCGAGCAGTGTCGGGCAGTCATCATCCGTGTAGCCCTGAAAATTGCGGCGCAATTGTCCGGCCTTTGCAGCCACAGCCAATGCATCAGACGGCAGGGCATAATGATCGATGCCAACCGGCTCATAACCCATAGCCATAAATGTCTCACCAACGATCTGCGCCTGCTCAAAACGGGCATCAGCATCAGGCAGCAGGCTGGTATCAATCAGCCGCTGATTGGCACGGCGCGCAGGCAGATGCGCATAACCGTAACAGGCAATACGGCTCGGACGGAATGCCGCCACACGTTTGCAAGTCTCACGCAATGTAGCGACCGTTTGCAAAGGCAGGCCGTAGATAAGATCAAAATTCAGGCTGGTTATGCCAACCTGCCACAGCGAGTTGACCGCAGATTCAACCTGCTCAATCGGCTGCACACGGCCAATGGCCTGCTGCACATCCGCATTAAGATCCTGCACGCCAAGGCTGGCACGGTTGACCCCAACCTGCGCCAGATCACGGCACAGTTTCTTGTCAACTTTGCGCGGATCAAGCTCGATAGCATGTTCCATATCATCAGCAAAATCGAACTGCTCACGCAGCACCTGCGTGATACGGGCAATGCCCTCGCCACCAAGAATGCTCGGCGTGCCGCCACCCCAGTGCAGATGCACGGCTTTCGGGCGTTCAGTCAGATATTGCCCCGCTTGGCGAATTTCGCGGGTCAATATATCGGCATAAGCCTCAATCACAGTATCACGCCGCGCAATCTTGGCGTGACAGCCGCAATAGTGGCATAGGTCCCGGCAATAAGGCACGTGAAGATAGAGAGAAACCGGTTCCCCCTGTCTCAAACGCCGTAACCACGCCTCATACTGATCTTTCCCGACTGCCGGAGAGAAATCCGCGGCAGTCGGATAAGATGTATAGCGGGGTACGGCAAGAGAAGCATAATGTCTTGCCGCAATCTCCGTCATACTGTTTGTCCTTTACCGGCAACAGCTGCCTGTTCGTTCAGTTTCATTTCCGGCGCAACCGGCATGTTTTTCATTTCCGGCGCAAGCGCCGGGGCGCGCACCAGCACGTCATTGCGCAATTCAAACCACATGGCATTGAAAATTGCGAAGGAAGAGGCCAGTCCCAATCCAAGGATCCAGGAAAAGTACCACATTTCATTGTTCCTTTTTCTTTACTCTTCAAAGGGTTAGTAAGCATTAGGCGTATTATCGACACTGTCTTTAGTAATCGGGCCGCGCATCACGCTATAGACCCAGCTGGTATAGAGAAGAATGAGCGGCAGAAAGATCACTGTCGCGATGAGCATGATGAACAAAGTCAGATGGCTGGACGATGCGTCCCACACTGTCAGGCTTGCATTTGGCATGACCGAGCTTGGCAGCAGGAACGGAAACAGTGACACGCCCGCTGTGCTGATGATCCCGAAAATACCGGCACTGCTGCACAAGAAAGCCAGCGTACCTTTGCGGCAATGCAGCGCGATAAAACTCAGAGCCATACCGGCAAAGCCGAGCACAGGCGCAATCAGCATCCAGCTATGTTTGGTGTAATTCTCCAACCAGACACCGGAGCCGGTTGTCACAGTCTTGAGCATCGGATTGGACGGCCCCGCAACATCCTGAACAGATGTCACGACATAACCATTGATACCAAAGGCCAGCCACACACCGGCAAGTGCAAACAGAACCACGCTGAGCAGCGCAGCAATCTTGCCGAAGCTGCGTGCCCGTTCAGCCACAACACCCGGAACACGGGCAACAATCACTGTTGCACCATGCGCAACCAGCATGGTCAGGCTAACCAGACCGCATAGCAGTGCAAAAGGTGTCAGCAGGCCGAAGAAATTGCCGTCATAATAAATGCGCATCGCATTATCGAAACGGAACGGCACACCGAGCAGAACATTACCAACAGCAACACCGAAAATCAGCGCCGGTACGAAACCACCGATAAACAGTGCCCAATCCCATGTGGAACGCCATGCGGTATTTTCCACCTTACTGCGGAATTTAAATCCGACCGGACGCAGGATCAGCGCCAGCAGAATGGCAATCATCGCCAGATAAAAGCCGGAGAAGGACACCGCATAAAGTGCAGGCCATGCAGCGAAAATCGCGCCGCCGCCGAGGATCAGCCAGACCTGATTGCCCTCCCATGTCGGGCCGATCAGATTGATGAGCATACGGCGCTCTTCATCGGTTTTAGCCGCGAAAGGCAGCAGAGTGCCCACGCCAAGATCAAAACCGTCCATGATCGCAAAACCGATCAGCAGAACACCGAGCAGCAACCACCAGATCAGGCGCATTGTTTCATAATCTAAAGGAATATTTGTCATTATCTTGCTCCTTTCGCCTGATTAACCGTTGTTCTGCATATTCAGGATGGCCGCATCCTGTGCCATATCGACATCAGGGCGTACCGGTTCCTTTGGGCCCGCTTTAACGGTACGAACCATCAGCCAGATCATGATGCATAACAAAGTGGTGTAGACGGTCAGGAAGAAACCAAGACTGATGACCAGATCAGTCATAGTGAGATTGGAAGCCGCATAGAATGTCGGCAGCACACCCTCAATCGCCCAAGGTTGACGGCCATATTCCGCAACAATCCAGCCTGCTTCAATCGCAATCCACGGCAAAGGCAGTGAGAACACAGCGATTTTAAGCAGCGCACGATTGGTATGTTCATTGATGCGATGTCTGCTCGCCAGAACAAAGGCAATTGCAAAAAAGGCGATGAAATAGAAGCCAAGCGCCACCATGACACGGAACGACCAGAACAAAGTACCGACACTCGGGATTGTATCTTCCGCAGCCTTGCGGATTTCTTCAGGTGTGGCGTTTTGAATATCATCGCGATAGCGCTTCAGCAGCAGGCCATAGCCGAGATCATGCCAGTTGGCCTTAAAAGCTTCACGGGCTTCAGCATCATTCGGATTGGCACGGATACGATCCAGCTCAACAGAAGCCTTGATACCATTCTCAATACGCTTTTCAGCCATATCCACCAGATCGTGGATACCCGGCAATTCCGTTGTCAGACTGCGGGTGGTGATGAGGCCGAGAACATAAGGAATATGCACTTCATAGCTGTTTTTGCCGTCGCCCGGAATGGCGAACAGGTTAAAACCGGCCGGTGCAGGTTCTGTTTCCCACATGGCTTCCATCGCAGCGATTTTCATCTTCTGCTGTTCGGTGGCCACATAGCCGCTTTCGTCACCCAACACGACGACCGACAAGGCAGCAGCCAGACCGAAAGAAGCGGCAACGGTCACAGAACGCTTTGCCAGTTCCACATGCTTACCGCGCAGCAGATAGATACTGCTGATTGCGATGATGAACATGGCACCCGTTACATAACCGGCGCTCACCGTGTGCACGAATTTTGCCTGTGCAACCGGATTGAACAACACAGCCATAAAATCTGTGACTTCCATACGCATTGTATCAGGATTGAAAACCGCGCCGACCGGATTTTGCATCCAGCCATTGGCAATCAGAATCCACAAAGCGGAGAAATTAGCGCCAAGCGCCATCAGCCATGTGACGGCCAGATGTGCCACGCGCGACAGACGCGCCCAGCCGAAAAAGAACAGGCCGATAAATGTGGCTTCAAGGAAGAACGCCATCAGACCTTCAATAGCCAGCGGCGCACCAAAAATATCGCCGACATAATGGCTGTAATAGCTCCAGTTCATACCGAACTGAAACTCCATCACGATCCCTGTGGCGACGCCCATGGCAAAATTGATGCCAAACAAAACACCCCAGAACATGGTCATGCGACGCCAGATGTCGCGACCGGTCATGACGTAAACGCTCTCCATAATCGCCATCAATAATGAGAGGCCGAGCGTCAGGGGGACAAAAATAAAATGATACATCGCCGTTGCAGCGAACTGCAATCGCGACAGATCAACGACAGTAAAGTCAATCATACTTCCAGCCTTTTATCATTCGGATAACCGCCGCTCCGCAACGGGAAAACAGCTTGCCGGATCCGTTTTCTGCAAACGGATCGTCCTCCCTTATCGCTGGTGTAACAAAGGCGTGAAAAAGCGCATTGATCTGGATCAATGGCTGTAAAACAAAAAAAGCGGGGAAACGCCCCGCCCTTTGCTCAAAATTTGTCTGTGCCTATGGCTTCAGCGACAGCCATTGTGTGGCGTGGACATTGTTCAGATTATCGTGCCAGCCTTCCAGCTGATCTGAAACCAGCGCCCGTGACGCATAGGTAAACAGCGGAATGACAACCTGCTCCTGAAGCAACAGGCGCTCAGCATCGGCCAACATCACCGCACGCGCTCTGAGATCGGTTGTGACCGAGGCCTTATCCAGCAAAGCGTCATAGGTTTTATTGAACCATTTTCCATAATTGAAACTACTGTCACTTTTATAGAGAAACAAAAAGCTTTGCGGATCGCTGTAATCCCCGATCCAGCCATCCCTTGCCAGATCGAATTTTCCGCCTTCGCGCAGATAATTGAAATAGGTCGTGCCTTCCATTTCATTCAGCTTTGCCTTGATGCCGATATTTTTCAGCATATCCGCAATGGCAGCCATGACATTTTTATGGTTCTCGGATGTATTATAAAGCAGCTCAACCGTCAGACTGTCCGGCTTGATACCTGCCTCTTTCAGGAGTTCTTTCGCTTTGTCTTCACGGTCGAGAATGTCCTGATTGGCATAATCCTGACGCACCCCGCCGCTGATATAATTATCAATACCGGGCGGTACAAAAGAATAAGAAGGTAGCATTGTCCCCCGCCAGACTTCACGGGCGATAAATTCCCGGTCAATCACCATGGATATAGCGCGGCGCACACGCATATCTTTCAACGGACTGCCGTCCTCTCCCTTTATATCGAGAAAATAGCTGCCCAGTTGCGGGGCAATGCGCAGCTGAGCGCCAAATCTTTTGCGTACATAATCCATCTGCTCGGCAGGCACATCGGCACAGACCTGCACCTCTTTTGCTTCAAACCGGCGCATACAACTGGAGCGGTCTTCAAAAGGCAGCCAGTTCACCACATCAATTTTGACCTTATCCGCGTCATAATAATAGGGATTTTTCTTCATGATGATTTTGTCATTCGGCACAAAACTGGTCAGTTGATAGGCACCATTGCTCACCAGATTTCCGGGAGCGGTGAATTTTTCGCCGTATTTTTCAACGCTTTTGCGATGTAAAGGCAGTGCCGTGTGATGTGCCATCAATTGCAGAAAATAGGGCGTCGGCGCTTTCAGTGTGAACTTCACCGTATAATCATCCGGTGCTTCCACGCCCAATTGCTCAGGCGGCAACTGTCCGCGGGAGATTGCTTCGGCATTTTTGATCGGAAACAGCACATTGGCATAGGGTGCGGCTGTTAGCGGGTTCATAATACGGCGGAAAGAATAGACAAAATCCTGCGCGGTAACCGGATCACCATTCGACCATTTTGCATTATCGCGCAGGTGGAAAATATAGCGCACGCCATCCGGTGACATTTCCCATGATTGTGCAACACCGGCGATGATTGCGCCTTTGGCATCTTCCATCACCAGCCCCTGATAAAGATCGGCGAGAAGCGCCGCCTCATCGACCGTTGATGTCAGTTGTTGATTGAGCGAGGACGGATCGCCATTATTGCCACGATTTAAAATGATTTCAGCATTGGCAGATGTACTGAACACAGAGATCAGCAGACCAGAAATCAATAATGACCGGCGCATATAGCCCCTCCTCAATCAATAAAATAAAGACATGAATAAAAATCCCGCGCCGATATTACGCGAGCGCGGGTTCAGGAAAATCCCAATAAAATGCAAAAAGCTGCGTCTGCCTTAGGGGGCAAACGCAGGACACATTCTTAAAACTGTCAGAGATCAGCTTTTGAATTCAGTGCCGGCAACGGCTGAAAGCGAGCGATGCGAGAGAATGCTCACCGTATTGGCATCCGGCAAATGAATCAGACCCTGAGTGCGCAATTTTGTGAAGCAACGGCTGACAGTTTCAATTGTCAGGCCGAGATAATCTGCAATATCCGTGCGGTTCATCGACAAATGTACCGGATTGTCCGGATGGCCGACACGTTTCGCCTGTGCTGAGAGCACCAGCAGGAAAGAGGCCAGTTTCTCAACAGGTGCAAGACGCCCGAGCACCAGCTGATTATCCCGCGACTGGCGCAAAGCCTCACGCGTCATCACATAGAGCCGGTCTTTCAATGCCGGATGCTGATCCATCAGCTCGTCCATCTCATTTACGGAAAAGCAGCATAATGTGGATGGCACAACAGCTTCAGCCGTCTGGGAATAAGTCCCGTCATCGGCGAGACCGAGATAATCGCCCGGATAAAGGAAGCCGGAAATCTGACGGCGGCCGTCCGGCAGCAATGTAAACAAACGCAGCAGACCGGAAGTCAGGCTGAAAACTTTCAGCTTCGGTGCGCCCTCTTCCACCAGCATTTCGCCGGTTTCAAGCTTGCGTGAAGACATGATTGCCTCCAGCGCATGCAGCGCATCATCCTGCAAAGCGGCACAGATCGCCATTTTACGCACTTCACAATCAACGCAGGCTCCGCACGGGTCACGGTGACGCTGGCTATGCATTGTCTGAGCTGTAAGAACTGAAACCACGATGATGCCTTGTTTTTACACTTGTCGTTATCGGAAAACCGGTGCCCGCTTTTCCGCGACACGCTCTAACTCTTTGTTTTAACGCGTATCTTATCCGAAAACCGCTTCGCACTTTTCGGGACACGCTCTGGTTTTTTAATTCGTCGTATTATCGCGGACGCTAAATGCTCTGGCACCCCGACGGGTTTTATGTGCAACAATAATTTAATGAGGCAAGCCGATAGCTGTTCATGCCACGAAGACTATGTTCCTCATGGCATGAATGTTCGCAAATTTCCATATCCCGCCTCGCCCTGCGTCAAAAAACGCTTTGAAAATCAGCAGAGCGTCATGGTTTAGCTCAGATATTACGGCTTCCCGGCTTGATGGCTGGAAGCGCTGCCAGTTCCGGCGGCAGATTATCCTTATCATAGGACGGCACTTCATATTCAGCCAGTGCGATCAGCTTGGTGCCGACATCGGCTTTACCTGCCGAGCGGTCAACGATACAGGCAGCAGCCACAACTTCCGCCTTCAAATCGCGCAGCGTATCAATTGTCTCGCGGATAGACAGACCGGTGGTCACAATATCTTCCACGATCACAACGCGGGAGCCTTCCGGCAGTTCAAAACGGCGCAGTTTGAAAACACCATTTTCACGCTCGACCCAGATCGACGGCACGCCGAGATGGCGTGAAGTTTCATAAGACGGGATCAGACCGCCGATTGCAGGGCCGACCACATAGTCAATCGGACCGAGATCCGCGGCTTTGATCTTTTCAGCCAGCGCTTTGCACAGTTTTTCCGTCTTGTCGGCATGCATGAACACCCGCGCTTTTTGCAGGAAAACAGGGCTGCGGCGACCGGAAGTCAGAATAAAATGCCCTTCAAGAATGGCACCTGCCTCACGAAACACGCCCAGCACATCTTCAGTATTCATAGAAGCCTCTTATCCGTTAACGCGCTGTGCATCGCTCACACAGGCGCTTTCTTTTAATTGCGTAATAATGCGGTTGAGATGTTTGAGATCCCAAACCTCAAGATCCATAATCATTTCTGTAAAATCAGGCGCGGTGCGCACCATGGAAAGATTGTGGATATTCGTATCATTGACCGAAATAACCTGTGCAATCTCTGCCAGTGAACCCGGTGAATTAATGGCGGAGACGGAGATACGGGCAGGAAAACGTTCATGCATTTCGCCGTCAATATCCCAGCGCACATCAATCCAGCGCTCCGGCTGGTCATCATAGGCGGTCAGTGCAGAAGACTGGATCGGATAGATCGTGATGCCGACACCCGGCTGCAAAATTCCGACAATACGATCGCCCGGAACAGCGCCTTCCGGCGCGAAACGCACCGGCAAATCCGAATTCGCACCGCGGATCGGCACAGCATGATTTTGCGCTGCCGCCTGCTTTTGCACATCCTCAGTGTTACCACCCTCCGGTACCTTAAAGATCATACCGGCAGCATTTTGCAGGTTAAACCAGCCCTTCTCGCCGGTTTTCGCAGGACTACCCGTTGTCACGCGCGTATCCTGATAATCCGGATAAACCGCTTTCAGCACATCGCCGGAAGCCAGCTCGCCGCGACCAACCGCGGCAAAAACATCTTCAATATCTTTGCGCGCCAGCCGTGCCAGTGCAGGCTTGAGCAAATCCTTACTGAACGGCTTGTTACCGCGTTCGAATGCCCGTTCCAGAATACGCATACCCAGACCGGAATATTGCTTGCGCACGGCAGCGCGCGTTGCACGACGAATTGCCGAGCGCGCTTTACCGGTAACCACAATGGATTCCCATGCCGCAGGCGGAACCTGCGACTTGGAGCGGATAATATCCACCTCGTCGCCGTTTTTAAGCTCGGTCATCAGCGGCATCATGCGGCCATTGATCTTCACGCCAACGGTGGAGTCGCCAATATCCGTATGCACCGCATAGGCAAAATCAATCGGTGTTGCGCCGCGCGGCAATGCAATCAGGCGGCCCTTCGGCGTGAAGCAGAAAACCTGATCCTGAAACAATTCCAGCTTGGTATGTTCGAGAAATTCTTCCGGATTATCACCTTCAGACAGCGCCTCAATCGTACGGCGCAGCCATGCATAGGCATTGGATTCCGTGGAAATCGCGGTTGGCACCGTATTGCTGCGGCCGTCTTTATAGATCGAATGGGCTGCCACACCATATTCCGCCACATCATCCATGGCGCGGGTGCGGATTTGCAGCTCTACGCGCTGACGGGACGGCCCGATAATTGTGGTGTGGATTGAACGGTAATCATTCTGCTTCGGCGTTGAAATATAATCTTTGAAACGCCCCGGCACCATTGACCATGTGCGGTGAATAATCCCCAGCGCCTTGTAACAATCATCAACATTATCAACGATTACGCGGAAGCCGAAAATATCGGAAAGCTGCTCGAAAGACAGGCCTTTGGTTTCCATTTTACGGAAAACCGACCAAGGCTTTTTCTGCCGGCTGGAAACATCAGAATGCAGGCCTTTTTCGGCAAACAATGTCGCCAGATCTGTCTCAATCTTGCTGAGCAGACCACGGTTTTTTTCCATCAGTTCCGCAAGGCGGTCAGTCACCGCACGCCATGCTTCCGGATTGATATAACGGAAGGCCAGTTCTTCCAGCTCTTCGCGCATGTCCTGCATACCCATGCGACCGGCCAGCGGCGCATAAATATCCATGGTTTCTTCGGCAATGCGCAGACGTTTGTCTTCGCGCATCACGCCAAGGGTGCGCATATTGTGCAGACGGTCAGCCAGTTTCACCAGCAACACGCGCACATCGTCGGAAATCGCCAGCAGAAGTTTGCGCAGATTTTCCGCCTGCACGGCTTTTTTGGAAACCAGATCGAGTTTTTTAAGCTTGGTCAGACCTTCAACCAGCTTGCCGATTTCAGGGCCGAAAAGCTGGTCAATCTCAGCGCGGGTCGCGTCAGTATCTTCAATTGTGTCATGCAGCAGCGCAATGGCAATGGTTGCCTCATCAAGACGCATATCTGTGAGGATTGCCGCAACTTCCAGCGGATGGGAAAAATAAGGATCGCCGGACGCACGTTTCTGACTGCCATGTTTCTGCATCGCATAAACATAAGCCTTATTCAGCAGCGCCTCATTCACATCAGGCTTATAGTGCTGCACCCGCTCAACCAGCTCATATTGGCGCATCATCAGCCTGCACTCCTCTTACCCGCGCATCAAACAAATCATACATAGCGACACCGGCGTCACGACTCCGGAATTTACTGTAAAACGCAACCGGCACAAAGCACTACAGGTTTTAAAGCATATAATAATCCGGCATCTACCGGCATTTTTCATGCGGCATTTTAACGGCCAGAGCATAATTTCTTAAACTTGAAGCAGTTTAAGTTAAAATTATGCTCTTAATTTCAAGTGTTAGAGCGACCATTGTGCGCCCAATGGGGCGCACGGCGCTCTAACCCAAGGAGCCGCCTGATGCGCACAAAATAAAGCGCCGCAGAATGTTCTGCAGCGCTTTAATAATCCGGTCTTTACTGACACCGGCAATCTGAAAACAATGCCGGATATCTGTTGAAACAGCTTAAAGCGCCTCAACAAAAATCAGTAATCGTCGCTCTTTTCCGGTGCAACCAGACCTTCGATACCAGCAAGCAGATCTTCTTCGCTCATGCTGTCGAATGTCACGATGTCTTCTGCGCCGACAACAACTTCGCCGCCCAGTTCGTCCAGAGCGCCGCTGATCTGCAATGGTGCCGGTGCTTCCGGTTCGTCAATTTCCACATGCTTCTGCAGCGAGTGGATCAGGTCTTCTTTCAGATCGCCCGGTGACAGGGTCTCGTCAGCGATTTCACGCAACGCAACAACCGGGTTTTTATCGTTGTCGCGATCAATGGTAATCTGACCGCCCTGAGAGATCTGACGTGCACGATGGCTGGCAAGCAGAACCAGCTCAAAGCGGTTGTCTACCTTGTCAACGCAATCCTCAACGGTAACGCGGGCCATAGATCGCCCCTTTCATATCTCAAAATTAATTCAGGAATTCTCGATTTCCATAACGCCACTTGACACAAAAAACAAGCAAAAGCGCACATAGAGCGGTTTTGATTTTCCATATCTGTGCGCAAACACAGCTCTCATAGCCTTGAGACTTCATTTTTCCGTCACAAAACCCCACAGAATCGCTCCCGATCTTTTAAAATCCACGCTGTTCTGCGGGCTTTGAAAAACCTGCAATAAAGTCCTCTAAATCGTTTATACTCTTGCTCCCAAATGAATAGATTTCATTTATATGATATTTGTGATATCTTAATCACACATTTTCCCTGTCTTTTCCAAATACGGCAATAAAAACAACCTGTGATTGCTTGCCTTTCTGTAGATGCGCCTTAGAACGCAAACTAGGAGAGGCTTTTTTCAAAACTAAAAATTGAAAAGTGCGGACAATTAATCAGCAAAATATTATTTGCTGAAGAATGGATAATTATCAAAATGTTTGATTCACGCGAAAAAATCGCGCTTTTTATCGATGGCGCCAATCTTTACGCTGCATCCAAGACACTTGGCTTTGATATTGATTACCGCAAATTGTTGAAAGCTTTTCAGAAGCGCGGTTACTTGCTGCGTGCTTATTACTATACTGCACTTGTTGAAGATCAGGAATATTCATCCATCCGCCCCCTGATCGACTGGCTTGATTATAATGGCTACAAGGTCATTACCAAAGCTGCCAAAGAATTTACTGATGCAACCGGCCGCCGCAAGGTAAAAGGCAATATGGATATCGAACTTGCTGTCGATGCCATGCAGCTGACTGAAACCGTCGATCACTTTGTAATCTTCTCCGGCGACGGCGATTTCCGTTGCCTCGTGGAAGCATTGCAGCGTCGCGGCCGCAAAGTGAGCGTTGTTTCGACACTCACTACACAGCCGCCAATGATTTCCGATGAGCTGCGCCGTCAGGCAGACCATTTCCTTGATCTGGTGACCCTGAAGTCTGAAATCAGCCGCGAAGCCTCTGAGCGTCCGGCTCGCCGTTTTGAAGAGGAAGAAGAGCTGTACTAAGCTCTTCTGACTTATTTTGCAGTATCCGGAACCATCCCGCGATTGCGCATTCTGCCCCCGCCTTCACGACTTTATTCAAGTCTGGCGGGGCAATGAGTCTTCATGGCATAATGCCCCGGTTCCTGCATTTCTGCCGACAGATCCGCAGAACAGTGCAACAGCGGTTTGCACCACCACCCTGCCCGCCTTTACCGATCGGGCACGCCTGCTGATTATCGGCCTTGCACCGGGTTTACGCGGTGCCAACCGTACCGGCCGCCCCTTTACCGGTGATTATGCCGGTGACCTGCTTTATTCCACATTGAAAGATTATGGCTTTGCTCAGGGCAATTTCGAAGCGCGCCCTGATGATACATTGACGCTCAATGATTGCGCTATCGTCAATGCTGTTCGCTGCGTGCCGCCGGAGAACAAACCGACCGGCGCCGAGATCAATACCTGCCGCCAGTTTTTATCGCCGTTCATTACCGGCCTGCCAAATTTGCAGGCGATCGTCACGCTTGGCACCATTGCCCATCAATCGACAATCCGCGCCCTTGGCCAGCCGGTCTCAAAACATAAATTCGGCCACGGCGCACAAACAGATATCGGTCAATTGCGCATTTTCTCCAGCTATCATTGCTCGCGCTACAACACCAATACCGGTGTTCTCACGGAAGCCATGTTCCGTAATGTATTCAGCAATGTGCGCGATTATCTGAACGATAATCCCCAGAAGTGAGCTCATAAAAAAGCCCTGTCTGAGACAGGGCTTTAATATTTCGGGTATTACCCGCGATCACGGAGCAATCGTGATTTTTCACGATTCCAGTCACGGTTCTTTTCCGTCTCGCGCTTGTCGTGCAGTTTCTTACCGCGTGCCAGAGCGATTTCGAGCTTCGCACGGCCACGCTCGTTGAAATAGAGCTTCAACGGCACAACTGTCATCCCGTCGCGGGCGATGGAATTGGCCAGACGCACAATCTCTCTCTCGCTGAGCAGTAATTTGCGCAACCGCCGCGGATCATGATTGAAACGATTGCCTTGCGTATATTCAGGAATATAGGAATTAATCAGCCAGAACGCATCATTCTCAAAGCTGGCATAGCTTTCAGCGATATTTGCCTGATTGGAGCGCAAAGATTTAACCTCGGTTCCCGAGAGAACCAGGCCCGCTTCAATCACTTCAAGTATCTCGAAATTATAACGCGCTTTGCGGTTATCTGCGATGACTTTGCGTGCAGGTGCATTTTTTTTCGTATTCATGGCAGCAATATATATCTGATCCGCAACTTTACTAGAGCATTTCACAGTCAAGTTGGATGAACTTGACGACCGTGATAATGCGACCACTTTAGAATCCAGAGCTTTTCCGGCTTAAACTGCAACAAGCTGAATAAAAAAAGCCTGCCGGTTCAATATTCATGTACCGGCAGGCGATAGATGATTTGCAGCAAAATAAACAGCGTAAACTGTTTAGTTGTGCCGATTGCGCAGAATTACTGATTGAGCAGACCTGCATGACGCAGCGCTGCATCGATTTTCTCTGCGGTTTCAGCCTCAACAGGCATCAAAGGCAGGCGCAGATGATTGGTAATGCGTCCGGTACGTGCCAGCGCATATTTAACGCCTGAAGGGTTCGGCTCCATAAACAAGGCCTTGTGCAACGGCATCAAACGATCCTGAATTGTCAGTGCTGTTGCATAATCACCGGCCAGACAGGCTTCCTGAAACTGCGCGCAAAGACGCGGTGCAATATTGGATGTTACGGAAATACAGCCGCGACCGCCATGAGCGTTGAAACCCAGAGCCGTGGCATCTTCGCCGGACAACTGAATAAAGTCTGTACCGCAAGTTGCACGCTGCTCAGAGACACGCTCAATTTTACCGGTTGCATCTTTCACGCCAACAATATTTTTGTGGTCGCGCACAAGAGCGCCCATTGTTTCCGGTGTCATATCAATGATCGAGCGTCCCGGAATATTATAGATCACCAGCGGAATTGAAATCGCCTTGGCAACAGCGGAAAAATGCGCATAAAGCCCGCGCTGATTTGGCTTATTATAATAAGGTGTCACAACCAGAACAGCATCAGCACCAGCACCTTGCGCATGCTGGGCAAGCTCAATAGCTTCAACAGTATTATTAGAACCGGCGCCGGCTATAACCTGCGCACGGCCTTTCGCTTCTTCAACGCAAACCTCGATTACCCGTTTATGCTCATCATGGGACAGTGTCGGAGTTTCGCCAGTTGTACCAACCGGTACAAAGCCATGCGTCCCCTCCTCGATCTGCCAGTTTACAAGGCCACGGAACGCTTTTTCGTCAAAACCACCCTGCTCTGTAAAAGGTGTGACGATAGCCGTGATTGAGCCCTTAAGCATCGGGTACTCCCAAAAGTTTGCCTGTGTTTTAATATGAATTACATATCAGCGAAAAATCGACCGATAATGCAGTTTATTACGCCGGATTTGCAATCCCGGAATAGTATGCTCTAATTTTAAAGTGTTAGAGCGGGTTTTATGCACCCGATCGGGCACACGCGCTCTAATATTGTAGATCAGGTGACGCAGAAGAAAATCCGGACTGATAATATCAGCCCCGCATCTCCGGCAATTTTTGATTTTGCAAAATCAAAAAAGCCCTGCGCTGCCTGTATGCAATTTCAAACCGCATATATAATGGTTTCTAGTATACAGCCCATAAGAATGTTATTATATTCACTACAAATGCCATAGAACGACCATCCATACAGGCCTCGCAGCCGCGTACAGAATGATGGCACCACCACCTGTTCGTGAAAAGTGCTGCACCATAGTCCTGCAAAACTGCTGCATCAAGCAAATTTACGCATATTCATAGGCATTTCATCGCTATGATAAAAATAAACGCGTATTTCGTCAGTCCGACGAAATATTTTATACATAGTGACGAAAACCTGTCAGCAAGTGATTTGCAATTCATCCCCGTTCTTCTGAGAAACAACAGTCAATACCGGCAAAATTGGGGCGCAAATCACGATGAATTTATGATTAAAAACGATATCAACCCGTCTTTCAGGTAAGGCTTCATTAACATTGCCTTCACAGGTCTGACCTATAATTGGAAGTACAGAAGACCGGCAGCATTCAACAGCATATTCAGAACCTCTGACCACTAAGAGCGACATTTCTATAACTCTCAGTTTTCACTCGGATATCTTAATAATCTGCCTTAAATTTGCTTCAACACGGTTATAACGGATTTGTAATGCGTAAATTTGCACTTTTCGGACAGCGACCAGATCAGTTTTTTTTAGCCCTTACACTTTTAAGTGCAAGCATGGCAGGAAATGTGCTGACAGCCGGTGCGCAGGAAGCTGAAAATGTGCCGACGCCATTGCTGCGCCCTTTTGCGCCAACAGCGATGCGTAATATGCCCGCGCCGATGATGCGGCCGGATCCGACAACCACCGCCACGATACCACGTGCGCAGGCACCGGCCGCCATGAGCGGCAGCCTGAAAACCGCACTGGATGCCCTGTCTTCAAAAGATGCACGCCGTGCGCTGGCAATCCGCAACGGTATGTCCGCCAATGATCTCGACCGCCATATCCTGACATGGGCTCTGGCTCTGTCCGGTGCAGACGGCTTGTCGAGTGCTGACTATGTTGCTGCCGCCGCGGAACTGCGTGACTGGCCTGGTATGACCACAGTTCAGCGCAACACAGAACGGGCACTTTACCGTGAAAATGCCACTGCCGGCACCGTGATTTCCTATCTCGGAAACCGCAAACCGCAGACCACCGAAGGTATGATCCTGCTGGGTCGCGCTTATCTTGCCAGCGGAAACCGCGCACAGGCACGCCAGTTGCTTGCGCCGTGGTGGGCACGCGCCAAGCTTGATACAAAAGACGAAACGCTGATTTTGCGTGAATTTTCCGGCGTTCTGACCAAAGAAGATCATCAGACACGTTTTCTGCGCATGTTATATGATAACCGTCTGTCATCAGCATCGCGTTTAGCCGCATCAGCCAATGCGGAATCGCTTTATGCAGCCTATGCCGCTGTCAGCAAGCGTGCACCGGATGCCGCGCAAAAGCTTAATGCTGTTCATAGTTCATGGCAGTCAAATCCTGCGTTTTTATTTGCAAAAATCCAGTATCTGCGCCGCTCCGAGCGCTATACGGAAGCTGCCAATCTGATGCTGAAGGCACCGCGTGATGCAAGATCACTGGTTGATCCGGATGCATGGTGGATTGAGCGCCGCGTTTTATCCCGTGAATTACTGGATATTGGCAAGCCGCAAATTGCTTATCGCTTAGCCGCTGCTCACAGTGCGGAAACACCGACTATGGCTGCAGATGCAGAATTCCATGCAGGCTGGTATGCTCTGCGTGCATTGAATGATGCCTCTACCGCGCAAAAACATTTTAGCCGTATTGCTGAAATTTCCTCGCGTCCGATGTCTGCATCCCGCGCCTATTACTGGATGGGTCGTGCCGCAGAATCCGGTGGCGGCGGTAATGCAAAGCAAATGTATCAGCGTGCATCCTATTACGGCACATCGTTCTACGGCCAGCTGGCGGCAGCCAAACTTGGCAATAATGTTCTGCAGCTGCCTTATCCGAAACCAAGCGCCGTAGATCGTGAACGTTTTGACAGCCGCGAACCGGTTCGTGCAATCCGCCGTCTCGAATCCATCGGCTATGGTAATCGCGCGCAGAGCCTGTACATCAATATGGCGCAGGAACTGAGCAGCACAGGTGAACTGGCGCTTCTCGCCGTTATGGCTGAACGCAACAGCAATCACTACCTGTCACTGCGCGTCGGCAAGATCGCTGCCGGTCGCGGTCTCGATGTCGGAGCATTGTCGCATCCGACAGGTGCCATTCCGGCCAATGCGAATATTAAAGGCTCCGGCGCCGCCCTCGCCTATGCGATTGCCCGTCAGGAAAGTGAATTCAATATTTCAGCAGTTTCCAGCGCCGGTGCGCGCGGCCTGCTGCAATTGTTACCGGGCACGGCAAAAGGCGTCGCCCAGCGCGCAGGTCTTGCTTATTCCGACAAGCGCCTGACCACTGATGCCGCTTATAATGCCACTTTAGGTGCGCATTATCTCGGCGAACAGATTGAGCGTTTCAACGGCTCCTATATCCTGACTTTTGCCGGATATAATGCAGGCCCGAGACGCGCCAGTGAATGGATTGCCAAATATGGTGATCCGCGCGGGCAGAATCTCGATCAGGTTGTCGATTGGATTGAGCGTATTCCATACACAGAAACCCGTAACTATGTGCAGCGGGTGATGGAGAATTACGCCGTCTATAAATCCCGTCTCTATGGCAATGCCAATATTCAGCAGGATCTGATAAGCGGCCGGCGCGGATAAATTTTCCGGCTATAACAATCAAAAAAGCCGCGCAGTCAGCTGACAGCGCGGCTTTTTTGTATGGAAAATCCAGTCTTTCTCCCGTCCGAGATATCTTATTTTCCAAGGTTTTCGGGAAAAATGACTGTGATGATATTATTTTTTTGAAAGGATGAATGCACACAGAGCCGTCATCAACCATCCGCCAATCATCAGTGTGCCCCCTGTCGGCGCGGCCATAGCAAATAATCTGTTGCCTGTCAGATCACGCAAGATCAAATCACCCGCGAATAAAACAAGACCGAGCAGCACCAGAATGCCTGCCCAGTAAATGGCGCGACTGCGTGCACTTAAAAAAGAAAAACCCAAAAAAGCAGCTGCATGCCCCAACAGAATCGGCGCTACAACTCCTAAAAACGCATGATTGCCGTGTGCAGATGCTGCATAGCTTGTCATTGCAGCAGCACCGGATAAACCGGAGAAAAACAGAAACAGACGTTCAACGCCAGCAGTCATCTTCATAAATCCTGTAAATTGATTATCTGCCCGCCATCAATGCAGATAAGCACAGCTTTAATCAATGGCTGCTGTCAAAAAGTCCGCACCAAAACGCGTTCTTACTCAAGAAAGCAAGCTTCTATAACAGTTTAGAGCAAATCATGCAGTGCGCACGATTACCGGATACGAACCCTCCTCAAAGCCGCTATACATATTCTGTCAAATCCGGACACCGCACCGGATTTCTGAACACTTCACACTGCTGTTGCCCCAATCAGCAACGCCGAGACTACAGGAAACAGCGTGAATTCGTTGAAATCTTTAGCGAACTTCCAGCACTTTTACGCAGCTATCCAGATCATTGGTGGCAAGATGTGCATAACGCATTGTCATCTGCAATGTCTGGTGACCAAGCCACATCTGCACACGGCGAATATCAATACCACCACGAACCAGACGCGACGCGCATGTATGGCGTAGAATATGCGGAACAACCTGTGTATCCGTACCTAGACCCACTTCATATTTGGCATCATTCCACACTGCGCGGAATTCGACCTGCGTCAGCATGGAAAATGGCCCTTTATGGCGTTCAACCGGTATTTTACAGGTTTTTCTGGCACGTTTGGTCAAGGGAACAGTACGGCTCCGGTTTGACTTGGTTAGCCAGAAAGTGACACGTGGATCGTGTAAATCATTCCACGTCAGGCCGATTGCCTCACCAAGACGGCAACCGGTATCAACCAGAAACACGGCCAGCCGATAGCTGTTTTCGCAACGTGCTTTAATCGCAGCGAAAAGACGTGCCTCTTCTTCAAGTTCAAGAAAACGAATTCGCCCTGCCCGCTCTTTCTGACGAATGAATTCCGGCAGGCTAAAGATGTCCCCCATCTTATACGCCTTTCGCAACAACTTGCTGAGTGCAGCCATTTTTCTATTAATGGTTGCATTGCTGTTATTGCGTTCACGCAGGGAACCGATAATTCTGTCGAGCATTTCCTGACTAAAGCCGCTGAAACGCTCCCCCTTCAGAATCTCATTAATTTCACCGAGAAATAATCTCACATTATATTTATGAGACCCGTCGTCCCATAAAATATTGAGATAGCGCTCGGATAAATCAGTAACTGAGTACTGATTCACAATGCGATGTGTTTTTGTATTGGATGACGTAAAACTGAGATTATAGCCCATTACAGGCGTAAAATTCTCAGAATTTTCGAAAGAAATGTCCCGATTCAGCTCCATCATAAGGCCCCCCAGCCGTTTGATCGACTTGGAGCTTTATAGACAGAAACTTTATAAAACAAGTCTGAGTAACATTTTTGTGAGGCCAGCATTATATAACCACTCTGGTTGATTTTCTGATATGCCCCCTCGAAAAGTCTTAGTCCGCCCCATCAATACAAAAATTTACATCTGGTATTTGTATAAGCGCATCTCGTTAAAGATGGTCCCCGCTTGAACGCCCCATTTGAGACGACAATACCAGCGACATAGCCGCTGGTATCTTTTTTTCGAACTAAACCAATGGCTTAGAAAGAACGCTGGAAGCGGATCATACCACCGAATGCGTCTTTTTCGCCACCAAGTACACGTACTGGATGATCTTTCTTCCAGGTTGTGTAGTTGATTTCTGGAGTAATGGTGAAGCCTGGAACCAGCTGGTAAGCTACGTTTGCAGCAATAGCTGTTTTGCCCCAATCTTCGTAAGCAGCCTGTACGTTGAATGTAGCTTTGTCAGTTGCTTTGAATTTCGCGCCACCCCAGACAGCCCAATCGCCGCCCCAGTTACCGTACATGCCAACTGGCAGTTCGTAAGAAGCATAACCGCCCTGTACCCATACGGAGAACTGGTCTGTTACGTTTACATCGAGGCGAACTTTACCAGCCCACTCTTCGATTTCAGCGTCGTAAGCTACAACACCAGCGATCGAACCCCAAGCCTGTTCAAATTTCAGACCACCAACAACGTGTGGCATGTAATCGTCGATTACAGCGTCGTAACCGATTGGAAGCCCGTTACCCTTCGCAAAGGCGGCAACTTTTTCACCCTGTTCGGCGGAGATGATTGCCGAGAAGCCGTTACCACCGGTGAAGGTGTAGCTAACCAGATTGGTATTGTAGAGACCTGCGCTTACCACGTCATCGTTGATGATGTCGCCGAGGTAGCCAGTGAAGCTATGGAAAGCGGAGTCGGTTTTACCGAGCATCAGACCACCAAGCTGAATGTAAGCATGCTTCAGAGTGTGACCACTACCTTTTTCAAACTTATTAGTGCTCGCATTATACGAGGTAAAGCTGCCATCACGACCATTACCGAAGTTAAAGCGGTTTTCGGTGAAAGTCTTCAGCGTACCAAGTTCTGTTTCGGTCGCTGTGTGTGTACGCAGTGTGAAACGGGTATTTGTGCCCCAGCTCTCACGATCCTCACCAGAATAAGCATCATCACCAGCAGACGCATCAAAACGAACATAACCGGAGATGCGCAGGCAGGTTTCTGTGCCTGGAATGTAGAAGTAGCCAGCGCCGTAAGCGTCGCAAACGCGTACATACTCAACAGCTTCTGGTTCTGGTGCAACGATGGCGTCGGCAGCCTGAGCGCCGGATACTGCAACGAGAGCTGCAGCGGAGCCGAGAAGAAGGCTCTTAATGTTCATTTCTGACCTCCAGTCAGAAACATACGCAATCATAAAAATTCAAATATTTTCAATGCGTTACAAAACGCCATGGAATCTTTTATTTTTAAAACCCTAAAATTGGTCATCAAAAACGCGGGATAAAAAGCGCGTAAAATACAAAAAAACCGGCAAGAATGAATTCTGCCAGCTGCGTAAAAATCAGTTTTATATGAAACAATGGCGGAGAGGATGGGATTCGAACCCACGATACCCTTCCGGGTATACTCCCTTAGCAGGGGAGCGCCTTCGACCACTCGGCCACCTCTCCGGTAAAGGCGCAATAGCCGGTAATAATCATGAGTTCAAGCACTTTACGCATCCGGAGCCAAAAAATCTTATCCATCAACAGGATGATTTCAAAAAAGGCATTAAATTCCGATAGTTTTCTGCAGTTTATGCCCCCCTATAAAGAGAGACCTGTTTTAAAACACATAAAACGGAATCAAAATCACAGAATCAAAGCACTTGATGTGCCACAACTGATTCACGGGCACGAACAGGGCAAATCACCGGCCAATATTACGTCTATAAGAGGATGAAATCGGATGGCTCAATTCAGGTCTTCTCTGGCGTGCAACACTGTTTCAGCCTGTGGAAACATCTGAAAACCCCGCAAAAGCGGCAAATTTTCGTTAATTTATTTTAATAAATATAAACAAAACATAAATAAAATCCGGTACCTAGGGGGTGTTTCGTGTCTTTTCTGCAACACGATATGTCGATAGCAACATCTTACCCCCTCGTTATGCGTTTTCAGTGTTGCAACGAAACTGAGCACGAGTATCTTGAGGGCAGAAGAAGGAGCGCTTCGGTAGCGACTTTTTCATCCAAGGGGATGGGGACAGGTTGTCCTTCAGCCAAAACAAAATGCCCAGACCCATTTAAAACTTTGACTGGAGGTCAGAAATGAACATTAAGAGCCTTCTTCTCGGCTCCGCTGCCGCTCTCGTTGCAGCAACCGGCGCTCAGGCTGCCGACGCCATCGTTGCACCAGAACCAGAAGCTGTTGAATATGTACGCGTTTGCGACGCTTACGGCGCTGGCTACTTCTACATTCCAGGCACAGAAACCTGCCTGCGTCTTTCCGGTTATGTTCGCGCTGACTTCAAAGGCGGCGACGATGTTTACAACGGCCGTGACCGCGAAACTTGGTCAACCAACACTCGTTTCACCCTGCGTACACACACAGCAACTGAAACTGAACTTGGTACACTGAAGACCTTCACCGAAAACCGTTTTGAATTCGGCGACGGCGATTTCAAACAGGATAAGCTGAAATATGCTTACATCGAACTGGGCGGCCTGCGCATCGGTAAAGATGAATCCGCATTCCACACTTTCACCGGCTACCTCGGCGACGTAATCAACGATGACGTTGTATCGCCAGGTGCATATGACACCAATCTGATCAGCTACACCTTCTCTGGTGGCAATGGCTTCTCGGCAATCATCTCCGCTGAACAGGGCGAAGATCTGTCTGATGAAAATGGCGATGGTTTCACTTGGAAGAATTCAACCGTTGGCAAAAACGGAAAATCTTACAACGGCGTAATCAACGACTACATGCCACACGTTGTTGGTGGTCTGAAGTTCGAACAGGCTTGGGGTTCGATCGCTGGTGTTGCAGCTTACGACTCTGAAATCGAAGAGTGGGCTGGTAAAGTTCGCCTCGATGTAAACGTAACTGATGTATTCTCCGTATGGGTACAGGGCGGTTACGCTTCTTATGAAGAAGCTGTTGGCATGTACGGCAACTGGGGCGGCGATTGGGCTGTCTGGGGTGGTCTGAAGTACAAGGCAACCGACAAAGCTACTTTCAACCTGCAGGCTGCTTACGAAGATTTCGGCAAACAGGCTTACACTGCAAACGTAGCTTACCAGCTGGTTCCAGGCTTCACAATTACTCCTGAAGTTTCCTACACCAAGTGGAAAGACACCGACAAGTATGCTACAGCTGTTCGCGGCGAAGATGCTTGGGGTGGTATGATCCGCTTCCAGCGTTCTTTCTAAGTTTTACGACTTAGAACAGACCGTAAGGTTACAGAGACCCGGCAGCTCACGCTGCCGGGTTTTCTGTTTTGTGCATTCCAGTGCGTATCACTATCGGAAACCGGCATCCGCTTTTGCGCAACATGCTCTAAAACTGACTTTAAATAACAAGCGGTATTTATATGTCTGGTCTTTATCCCCACGCTTTATAATGCGTGGCATTTTGCAGACGGCGGCGATCTGCTATATTTTACAGCACACTTATCCTCTGCCCTGCTTTAAAACAGCCAATGATAATCAGCAGGCTGATCAGGATGAGTCAGAATGCATCGCATTCACCTGCCCTGCCCGACACGTTTCACAAGGAGAATTATATGGATTTTTTACTCTGGATCGCCCTGATCGGTGTAATCGTATTTCTCCTCGGCTTAGTTTACAGCAAGCTGACGACGGCAAAGGCAAAGCAACCGGCAGCAAGCATTATCCCGCCTGCAACAGCAGTGACGCCCAAAAGCAAAGAGCCTGAGAAAAAACCGGCTCCCGCAGCACCGGTGAAGGCAAGCCCACCCAAACAAGAGAGTGCGGCACAGCCAGTCATTAAAACACCGGCCGCAACAGAAACCACAAAAGCCACGCAAAAGATTGTACCGGATGCGGAGCCGGTCGGCCCTGCTCATAATCCTGTTATTCATATTGCGTCTAAAGCTGCGGAAGCAAACCCTGCCGAAGCAGTTGCAGCGCCCTCACCGGCAGCAGAAACACCGGCACCGCCAGCCCCTTCCGAACCGGAGCGCCTGAGAAAACCGCGACAGGACAAAGCTGATGATCTGACCCAGATTACCGGTATAGGTAACGCAATTCAGGCTAAACTATATAATGCCGGTATTTTTCATTATGACCAGCTTACCGATCTGAATGCGGATCAGATCACATGGCTGAACCGCACTACCGGTTTTGCCGGACGTGCTGAACGGGAAAACTGGATTGCTCAAGCTAAGAAACTGATGAGCAAAGCAGCGGCCGCGACAGAAGCGCCAAAGCGCGCGGTTAAAAAAACAACAAAACCCGCCGCTGTAAAAGCCAAATCCAAACCCGCAAAGAAAACTGAAAAAGCCTGAAGCAGTTTTTGGCAGGTGCATAAGATCAGAGCAAAATGCAATCTTTACAAAAAGGCCCGCCTCAAAACTGAGGCGGCCTTTTTATTTTCATAATCTAGGCCTGATAAATAGATCAGGAATTGCCCTTCAGACGTGCATTGCAAAGGCTGTAATAACCGCCGCCCTTCTGGATCCAGCGCAGACCATTCAGAGAATTCGCGCTCTTATTGGCATAATACTGATCCAGACAGGTTTTCATACGCTGCTTGCCTTCAGTTTCATTCGCATATTTTGCGGAAACCGCAGACGGGAATTTAACACCGCTTGGCGCAGCAACAGTCGGAGCTGCTGGCTCTTTTGTTGATACGGATGTTACTTTTTCAGGATCAGCACCCGGACCACATTCAACTTTACGGAAAGCATTCCATTTCAGATCGGTCGCCAAACCTGTTTCCTGAGCTGCTTTATATTTTGCAGAGCATTGCTGCATTGTCAGGCCTTTGGCAGCATCTGCGCTGTCAGCAGCAGGCGCCGCCTGTTTGGCAGGCTTTGCAGCAGTTGTTGCCGGTTTGGCCGGAGCCGCAGATGCCGGAGTTGCAGCATCAGTGCCACACTGCGCTTTACGGAAATCATTCCATTTCATAGTACCGAGCGTGCCGGCATCTTTTGCAGCCTGATATTTCGTGCTGCATTCTGCCATTGTCAGCGCACTTGCCGGTGAAGACAGCACAAAGACGGCCATTCCTGTCAGCAATGCTGCGCCGCCAAGGCGGCTGAGAGTTTGAATTTTCATCTCTGTTCTCCTGATTAGGTTTTAAAACACTGTGCCTAAAGCGTTTTTCTGTCAATATCGTATAATATTCCGCACGCAAAACCTTTTCACAAATTCTGAAAAGAGTTGACGCGCTGTGAGACAACATTGTGATTGTTTATATTATAGCTCTCAAACATAGCATTTTTATAATATCCTGAGGTGCAATATTTTGTAACTCAGATGCATTTCAGGGCAGTAAAACGCTGTAAATCAGCCTTTTTAACTTGGCCTATACATATTCCCCTTCGCCACTTCACCATCGCCCCAGCAAAATATTCGCGCAATTATTGGCATATAAAAAGCCGGATTTTGCTCATAAATCGCTATTGACACGTTAAAAATAACAATTTTCTCACCGCTGATTTTGCACCGGTTATCGGCTAAATAATGCCAGTGGCAGAGATCAATGAAGGTTCTGCTGTTTTTCAGTTTTCTTTTAAACAATATCCTGTCCGACGTTTAAATTACGCCGCAGCAGCATGTTGCAGGGTCTTTTTTCATGGCTGAAGTCACAACTCCGGATGCGATTCCGGCTCTATCACCAATATCTGTGACCGAGAGACACCGCTTCTATGAAGATGTTGTGGCGATGCTGATCGGCACCAGCTTTGTAAGCCTCGGACTAACCCTTTATGCGCAAGCCAAACTAATGACCGGCAGCACAGCCGGTGTGGCTCTTCTCGTGCATTATGCAACCAACTGGCAGTTTGCTCTGGTGTTTTTCCTGATCAACCTGCCTTTTTATTATCTGGCTATCAAGCGCATGGGCTGGCGGTTCACAATCCGCACCTTTGTGGCGGTGGCGCTGATGTCGCTCTTTACCCGCCTGTTCCCGATGTGGGTGGATTTCTCCAACCTGCAACCGGTTTTTGCCGCTTTTATGGGCGGCACTTTGATGGGAATGGGCGTGCTTGCCCTGTTCCGCCACCGTGCCGGTGTCGGCGGCATCAATATTCTGGCTCTTTATCTGCAGGATAATTACAATATCCGCGCCGGCTGGTCGCAGCTTACTCTGGATCTGGTTCTGATGGCCGTATCGCTGTTCTACCTGTCCCCGCAACAGGTTGCGATTTCGCTGATCGGCGCTGTGGTCATGAATGTTATTATTGCAATCAACCACAAGCCCGGCCGATATCTGGCCACAAGTTAAAGAGAAGTCGGTATCTGGCACAAATTAAAAAGAAAGCGGATGGCGGGATCAGTGACGCGCCATCCATTCACGTGCCTCACGCAGGGCACGCACCAGCTCCGGCTTGCTCATCATTTCTGACAATTTACTGCGCATCGGCAGAGCACGGTCATCACCACGGATGGCTGCAATATTGAACCATTTATAGGCTTCGATACGGTCTGCCACGCAATCACGCCCTGCATAATACATCATGCCGGTTTCAAACAGCATTTCGGCTTGCATGGCATTGATATTATTCTCTGACTTCGCGCTGAAACGTGCAAACATTGTTCTCATCCTGTCCTGTTAAACTGCGGTCCGCTTAGAGCCGGAAAGCCCGTGCAGATCTCTGCTGTTGTTATGAACAAGATGACGGAAAGAGTTGAAATCGCCGTTAAATACCATCCTTAACGGGCAATCAACAAAATCCAAACAATGGGTAAACATCAGAATTCATTAAGAATAACTCTGCCGGTTTTGCGGGACTTCTGCAAAAATCACGACTTTTAAGCACAGGATAATTTAAACCTGCTGCTAACCAATAATCACATCAGCTCGTTACGATGCCGAACAGAAGTGAGATTTGCGCAATGCAAAATCGGCTCTTTTCAAGCGCCATTCTTTGGATTACGTTTACGTGAGCGTAAATAATATGCCCATCACATATTACGCATCTTCGGGAGGAACTGATGAAGAAAATCTTGTTTGCAATGACAGCTCTGACACTGTCGTTCGGCCCTGCTCTGGCAGCGGAACCGATTGTCGGTACGTGGAAACGTACATCCGGCACTATCATTGAATATAAAAGCTGCGGCGGTGAGGATTATTGCGGCACCGTGCTCAACGGTGAATATAAAGGCAAATCCATCGGCAAAATGAGCGGTAAAGACGGCAGCTATAAAGGCACCGTCAATAAGCTTGACGAAGGCAAGACCTATTCCGGTAAAGCCAGTGTCAGCGGCAGCACATTATCGCTGGCCGGTTGTGTGGCAGGCGGGCTGATCTGCAAGACCGAAAAACTGGCACGCCAGTAAGACAAATGAAAAGCGTTGCGGATGATGATTGCGCAACGCTTTATTTTATGATCAGCGCGCTTTCTGATTGAACAAAACGCTCTGCGCTGATTTATCCGTCGCAAGATTGCTTTTCTCGCGTTCAGCTTTGCCCAGCTCCATACCGCGCTGCACCGCAGCACGGGCTGTGACAGCCTCATACCAGCGCTTCAGATTCGGGAAATCTTCCAGCTTCTGATCGTAGTTTTTATAGGCGCTGATCCAGCCCACACAGGCCATATCGGCTATGGAATAATCGCCGGCAATATAATCACGGCCTTCAAGCTGACGATTCAATACGCCGTAGAGCCGGTTCACTTCATTCGTATAGCGATTGATACCATATTCGACTTTTTCCGGTGCATAGACGCGGAAATGTCCTGCCTGACCGGACATTGGTCCAAGCCCGCCCATCTGCCACATCAGCCATTCGTCAACGGCTACGCGCTTGCGTTCATCTGCCGGATAGAATTTACCGAATTTACGCCCCAGATATTGCAGAATAGCGCCGGATTCAAAAACCGAAATCGGCTGGCCATCCGGCCCCTCCGGATCAATAATCGCAGGCATACGGTTATTCGGTGCGATTTTCAGAAATGACGGCTCGAACTGATCGCCTTTACCGATATTCACATATTTCACTTCATAAGGAACACCCAGTTCCTCCAGCATGATGCTGATCTTCCAGCCGTTCGGTGTCGGCCAGTAATAAAGTTCAATCGGCTTCGTCTGGGTTTTAGGCTCGGCACTCATAGAGATCAGCTCCTGACTAGAGCGCCGTACACCCATCGGCGTACAAAACGCGCTCCAACACTTTAAAATGAGAGCATAATTTCAAGTTAAACTGTTTCCGGTTTAAGAAATTATACTCCGGTGAAACCGGTAAGGACAAACATCATGATTATATGCGTGATTGTCCGGTTGCAAACAATATATAGTCATGACTACAGATTAGGCAATCCATAAAACCAAATTTCGTTTCACGTTGAAAAATATATGCTTAATGCAATTTCAGGAATTTGAACGCCCGATGAACACCCCTCTCAGAAAGAGTTCAGCCCGCCGCCGTTAGATTACGGATAACAGGATCATTCCTGACCAGATCGTGTCGCACATCATCATATCCGCAGCGACATGTTCGACCAAAAGGGGGCCAAGCGATGTTGTATCACCGGTTTACCATTATCAGCCTGTTCGCACTCGGCACGGTATTTCTCAGCCTGCTGCTGATGAATGAAAATCATGCAAACCGCGCCGGTCATATGGCTCAGGCATTGTCATATTCTTTCCTGCAAACAGAAACCTCCCGCCCTGCACAGGCAGCAACAATCACAAAATCACAGGACAAGGAGATGCTGCCATGATGTCCGCGAATTTTCTTAGCACTCTGACCGACACATGTTATCTCGCCATGCGCATTGCAGTGTTCAGCCTGTTCTTTGTAGCCCCAGTTGCTGCTTTTACCGGCATTGCCGCCAATACCGGTGGAAAAGTTACCGCAACCGGTCTGGTTCTTGTGGTCAGCCTGCAGAAATAACGCCCCGTTTAACCATTCTGCAAAACCGGAGGCGCAGCGCAAAGCTTGCCATATAAACTGTAAGAATTCCGGCTTATAGTAGCGCATGAGCAAAAGAATCGACACTTTTTCCGGCAATCCTGTTTCAGATCTGATTTCTGCGGGTATAGCCACACCGGAGCCAGTCGCTCCTCAATCATTTACGGATGCCCGCGCTGCGGTTGACGCATTGCGTGCTCTCTATGACCGGAATACTGCCTTTCTGCGTGATGCCTTTCATAAGGTTGCCAAAGGCGAAGTTGCACCGCAGCGTTTCCGTGCGTTCTACCCTGAGCTTTGCTTTTCAACGGCCAGCTTCGCCCATGTGGATACACGTCTGGCCTATGGTCATGTCAGCCTGCCGGGTGAATATGCCACCACGCTGACCCGTCCTGATCTTTTCGACAGTTATCTGATGGAGCAAATCCGTCTGCTGATTAAAAATCACGGTGTTCCGGTGACTGTTCAGGAATCCACCACGCCGATCCCGCTGCATTTTGCCTTTCTGGAAGGCACTTATGTAGAATCATCTGTATCCGATGCTTTCAAATATCCGCTGCGTGATATGTTTGATGTGCCGGATCTCGGCAATACCGATGACAGTATTGCTAATGGTGATACCGAGTTCCAGACTTTGGAAATCATGCCGCTGGCACCATTTACCGGTCAGCGCGTGGATTATTCTTTGCAGCGCCTGTCGCATTACACCGCAACCAGCCCGTCGCATTTCCAGAACTATGTGCTTTTCACAAACTACCAGTTCTATATGGATGAGTTCTGCACCTATGCCCGCAAATTAATGGCAGAGGGCGGCGGCGGCTTCACCAAATTTGTTGAACCGGGCAATCTTGTCACTTTTGCCGGTAACAGCTCGCCTTCACAAGGTGCAGAGCCTGCGCGCTTGCCGCAAATGCCGGCCTATCATCTGGTCAAGCCGGATGGTTCGGGCATTACCATGGTCAATATCGGTGTCGGCCCGTCCAATGCCAAAACCATTACCGATCATATTGCTGTACTGCGCCCGCATGCATGGCTGATGCTTGGTCACTGCGCCGGTTTGCGCAACAGCCAGCAGCTCGGCGACTATGTGCTTGCCCATGCCTATGTGCGTGAGGATCACGTTCTTGATGATGATCTGCCGATCTGGGTGCCGATCCCTGCTCTGGCCGAAATTCAGGTGGCTCTCGAAGATGCGGTTGAGGAAATCACCGGTCTTGAGGGCTATGAGCTGAAACGCATCATGCGTACCGGCACCGTTGCCACGATTGACAACCGCAACTGGGAATTGCGTGACCAGCGCGGTCCAGTGCAGCGGCTTTCCCAATCCCGTGCTGTGGCTCTGGATATGGAATCGGCCACGATTGCGGCCAATGGTTTCCGCTTCCGCGTGCCATACGGTACTTTGCTCTGCGTGTCTGACAAGCCTTTGCATGGCGAGCTGAAATTGCCGGGCATGGCGACTGACTTCTACAAGAAACAGGTAGCCCAGCATTTGCAGATCGGCATCCGCGCCATGGAAAAAATTGCCGCTATGCCGCAAGACCGCCTGCATTCACGAAAACTACGCAGCTTCTTCGAGACTGCATTCCAGTAAGCGCTTCAATCAACACTGCTCTGCAAGACTATTTGCAGAGCAGTGCGCCTTGATAAAGCTGCTTTTCACAGCCAACAGTGCTGTCATACTTGTTTCTCTTGCTCTGTGGTCTCTATGTCCGGCGAAAAACCAATTCCTGCTTCAAAACGCACATCTCCCCTGCTCTTTGCACTGCTGATCTTCTTAGTTCTGCTCTCGGTTCCGCTGGTGCTGGGTTTCTTTGGCCGTGTGCATCCGGCGCTGGACAGTTTTGCGCATTTTCGCGCTCATATTGCAGCAATCATGGCTCTTGGCGGAATTTTTCTGCTTTTCACCAGCCTGCGTCGTGAAGCGGCAATGGTGACACTGCTCGGCCTCAGCGCTTTTTCAACAACGGTGAACTGGGCAGGCTCATCACAACCGGCAACAGCACAAGACGGAAATGTTACCTACAGGCTGATGCAGATTAATCTGCTGCAAAATAATGATGATCCGAAAGCCCTGTTGCAAGCTGTGGCACGCTATAAGCCGGATATTATCACCTATCAGGAAGGTTCTGAGCTGTGGCAGCCATGGCTTAAAATACTGGAAGGCAGCTATCCTTACCGCCACCAATGCGGCACATTGCCGAAAAGATGGGGCGTCGGTATTCTCTCGCGCCGACCTTTTGCCGATTTCGGCTCTCCGGTCTGCACCGGTGACGGCGTATTGGCCACAGCTCTTGTTAATCTTGGCGGCACCAATGTACTTGTCTCGTCACTGCATCAGTCTTGGCCGTGGCCGTTTAAACAGGTACAGCAGTTTGAAATGCTGCGCCCTGCATTGGAGCCGATGGCCAATCCTCACGGTATTCCGGTGATTATCGCCGGTGATTTCAATGCTGCCCCGTGGAGTTACAATCTGCGCCAATATGAAATGCTCACCGAAACCAAACGCATTGCCGGTGCAGGTGCAACATGGCTGACAACCCGTCTGCCGGATAGTCTGCGCCACTGGATCGGCTTGCCGATCGACCATATTCTCATCAATGAGACTGTGACACTGCATAATATCCGCACCGGTGAATCGCTCGGCTCAGATCATTTTCCGTTGTTGCTGGAGTTTTCAGTTCCGACTTCAGTTTCCGAACCGGCGGAAGACAATCCGCAGACTACGCCGGAAGCTGTCCGCATCTGACACTGATTTCTCAATAAAAAACGGCGCCTTTCAGGGCGCCGTTTTTGTATTATTCATGTTTACTCAAACCGGACCCCGCCGACATTCTTGATTGCGGCAGTCGAGACAGACACGGTTTATTACTGCAAATATTACATATTTGCGTAAACCGGTCCTTCGCCGACATTCTTGATTACGGCGGTCGAGACGGACACGGTTTATTACTGCAAATATTACATATTTGCGTAAACCGGTCCTTCGCCGCCTTGTGGCGTAACCCAGTTAATATTCTGGTTCGGGTCTTTGATGTCACAGGTTTTGCAATGCACGCAGTTCTGCGCATTGATGACGTAAGTTTCCTTGCCGTCCTTCTCAACCCATTCATAAACACCCGCGGGGCAATAGCGTGTTGAAGGCCCCGCAAAAACATCATGTTCGGATTTCAGCTGCAGTTCCAGATTTTTGACCTGCAAGTGAACCGGCTGATCTTCTTCATGGTTGGTGCTCGACAGGAACACTGACGACAGACGGTCAAAGCTCACCACACCATCAGGCTTCGGATAGCTGATTGGCTTATGCTTGGCTGCCGGTTCCAGCGCCGCCGCATCAGTCTTACCGTGCTTGAGCGTTCCGAAGAAAGATAAGCCAAACAGCTGGTTTGTCCACATGTCCAGACCGCCCAGCGCCACACCGATAATGGTACCGAATTTCGACCACAGCGGTTTGACATTGCGAACGCGTTTCAGATCTTTGCCGATAGCGCTGTCGCGCCATTCATTTTCAATGCCGATAACTTCGTCATTCGCACGACCGGCAGCAATCGCTTCCGCAACCTTATCCGCCGCAAGAATTCCCGACAGCACCGCATTATGCGAGCCTTTGATACGCGGCACGTTCACAAAACCGGCCGCACAACCGATCAGCGCACCGCCTGGGAAAGTCAGTTTCGGCACAGACTGCCAGCCGCCTTCAGTAATCGCGCGCGCGCCATAGGAGATGCGTTTGGCACCTTCAAAAGTCGGACGGATCGTCGGATGTGTCTTGTAACGCTGAAACTCTTCAAACGGAGACAGATACGGGTTCTTGTAGTTGAGATGCACCACAAAACCGACAGCCACCAGATTGTCTTCCAGATGGTAAAGGAAGGAACCGCCACCGGTTTTCAAATCCAGCGGCCAGCCGAAAGAATGCTGCACCAGACCCGGCTTGCTCTTCGACGGATCAATCTGCCAAAGTTCTTTCAGGCCGATACCGAATTTGGCCGGTTCACGGCCTTCATCCAGCTTGTATTTTGCAATCACCTGCTTGGAGAGAGAGCCGCGTGCACCTTCGGCAAACAGCACATATTTACCGTGCAGTTCCATGCCGCGTGTGTAGTTCGGCCCCGGCTCGCCATTGCGTTCCACGCCCATATCACCGGTCGCGACACCGGTTACAGCACCGGCATCATTATAAAGCACTTCGGCAGCAGCAAAGCCCGGATAGATTTCCACGCCGAGATTTTCCGCATGGGTAGCCAGCCAGCGCGCCACATTGCCCAGCGACACAATATAATTGCCATGATTATTCATCAGCGGCGGCATTGCGAAATTCGGCAATCTTACAGAACCCGCAGGCCCGAGCACCAGAAACTGGTCATCCGTTACCGGAGTTTTGAAAGGATGATCGCTTTCCTCGCGCCAGTCAGGCAGCAGCTTGTCGATACCAACCGGATCAACAACAGCGCCGGACAGAATATGCGCACCGACTTCCCCGCCCTTTTCCAGAACCACGACGGAGAGTTCCGGATTATTCTGTTTCAAACGGATCGCCGCAGCAAGACCGGCAGGGCCTGCGCCGACGATCACAACGTCGAACTCCATACTTTCCCGTTCAGGAAGTTCGTGTTCGTTGTTCATTTATACCTCCATAGCATCGGGCGCAGCTTGGGTTCCCGTTTTTTATAAACCAGAGCGTATCGTGTTCATCACATCCGCTGCGCTCGTTCTATTCTTTTAATTGCCGCATTATCGTGCTGATCAAAGGACGATGAAATGCTTCATCTCCACCTGATACAGAGTTGTAACACAGTTCAAATGCGTCCTATTGTCCAAAATCGCCTCAGATCATGACGTTTGTTCACTAACAGATCACTATAATATTGACGTTTACGTAAATGTAAATGGTTTTTAAACAGGCATGCCCGAAAGCCCTTGCCAAAGCTTCTGCAATTTGCGACCTCAGAACTGTAAACAAGCCTAAAACCGGAACAATCGTGTGTCAGACACTGCAATCACAGCCAATTGGGAAGATCTGATTCGCTTCTATGCGGAAGCCGGCGTGGATTCCGCGCTGAGTGATGCACCAATTGACCGTTTTGCAGAGGCTGCAACACTGGCAGCTGCACAGCCGAAACGCACAGCCCAGCCTGATAATTCTATGCGCAATGCCACATCTGCACAGGCAGGTGGCATGCAGTCTCAGGCACGCAGTGATGCACCGCAAGCAAACCGTACGCAGCAAAAGCCGCAGGCCGCAGCATCTGTGCCTGCACAGGCTGCTATTGCACCGGAAGTTTTGCTGGAAGATGCCCGCAAGCTTGCCCGCAGCGCTGCCAGCCTTGATGACCTGCAACAGGCAATGGCCGGTTTTGACGGCTGCCGCCTGAAATTCACCGCCAAGAATATCTGCTTTGCTGACGGGACTGCTGATGCAGAACTGATGGTGATCGGTGACACGCCGGGGCGTGATGATGATCTGGAAGGTATTCCCTTCTCCGGCCCTGCAGGGCAGATGCTCAACCGCATCCTTGCCGCTATTAATCTGACGCGCGAACAAGCCTATCTGGCCAATACATTGCCATGGCGTCCGCCGGGTAATCGCCCTGCGACACCGCTGGAACTGGACTTATGCCGCCCGTTTCTTGACCGGCAGATTGAACTGGTTGCACCTAAAGTGATTGTTGCACTGGGTGATCCTGCTGCCAAAGCCCTGACCGGCTCCCGTGAGCCGATTTATAAATTGCGCGGTAACTGGCACAGTCTCACGACTGCCGGAGAGCAGAGCGTTGCGATTATGCCAAGCCTGCATCCGGATTATTTGCTACGCACACCGGCTCAAAAACGCTTCGCATGGGAAGACTGGCTGATGGTCAAAATGCGTCTGGCCGAGAATGCCGTTTGACCAGAGCATAATTCCTTAAACTTGGATCAGTTTGAGGTAAAATTATGCTCTCATTTTAAAGTGTTAGAGCGAGTTTTGTGTGCCAAGTCTGGCACACGGCGCTCTAGAGCATTTCACAGTCAAGCTGGATCAACTTGACGCCCGTGATAATGCGACCAAATAAAGAATCTAGAGCGAGCGCTATAATCCAGTCTGGACGCAAACCGCTCTAGCTGCATCACCAGTTTAAATGCGACATAAACATCCGTGAAAAAGAATTTCATTCCCGACTAAAAATGCCAGTATCCCTGCATTGTTTTTTACAATAAAGCGTCGCTGAATATTTTCGCATTTACGATAGCCTGCTCTTGCAGGTTCAGTGTCCGGATAAATCCATGCCAGCTCAGTTGTTGCCGATTACAGCGCTTCTTTTCAGTACGCTTCTGATGCTTATGGCCGGTGGTCTGGCAGGTCTGCTGCTGCCGATCCGCGCCGGTATGGAAGGCTGGTCAACCATTACAATCGGCTGGATGGGGACATTCTATTCCCTCGCCTTTACAGCGGGCTGTCTGGTGGTGCCGATCTTCGTGCGCAATGTCGGGCATGTTCGCGTCTTTACCGTTTTGCTGACCATTCTCGGCATGTCGCTTCTGCTGCATTCGCTGATTATCGACCCGATCGCATGGATGGCCTTTCGCGGGCTGGCCGGTTTCTCTTTGGCAGGCGGCTATATGGTGGTGGAAAGCTGGCTGAATGAGCGCGTCAATAATGACAGCCGCGGCATGATCTTCTCGGTCTATATGATCACCACCATGGTCGGCACCATGTCCGGCCAATATATTCTGCCTTTTGGTGATCCTTCCACGCAGACCCTGTTTATCATCTGCACCCTGATTTACAGCTTCGCTCTGATCCCGACCGCCCTGTCGCGCGCGGAGTCGCCGAAGCCGCTGACACAGGTTTCGCTGGATATTAAAGGCCTGTATAAGCGCTCTCCCGCAGCTGTTGTCGGCTCACTTGTGTCCGGCATTATTGCCGGTGCGTGGAATATTCTGGCGCCGATTTACGGCCAGATGAATGGTCTCGATAATTTAAGCATCGCGACAATGCTGGTTACAGCGATGATCGGCGGAGCGATTTTTCAGTATCCGCTGGGGCGTTTTTCGGATTTTGTCGACCGCCGTTATGTCATGGTGCTGAGCGGTATTATCGGCGTTATTCTGTCTCTGGGTCTGATGCTGTTTTCACCGGCAGACGGCCTGAGCGGCTATATGGTCATTTTCCTGATGGGGGCGGTGTTGTTTCCGATTTACAGCCTCAATGTCGCTCATGCCAATGACTATGCGGAAGCCAATGAGTTCGTTAAAATTTCCGGCGGCTTGCTGATTGTTTATGGCATCGGCAATATGATTGGCCCGCAGATTGCCGCGCGGATGATGGAGAGCTTCGGCAAGACCGGTATGCCGGTAACGCTGATTATCTGTTTTGCAGCCTATGGGCTGCATGCTTTATGGCGCATCAGCCTGCGCGAACGCCCTGCCATCAGCGATCAGAAAACCGAATTCAAATATCAGGCGACCAAGAATATCAATACGCCTGAAAGCTATCAGATGGATCCGCGCAGCGATGTGCCGGAGGAAGAAACAGAAGAAAACCCAGCAGAAAACAGTTCAACTGAAAACATCAAGGACTAGAGCGTCGGACGCCCCGTTGGGCGCACAAAGGTCGCTCTAACACTTTAAAAGTAGAGCATAGTTTTACCTTAAACTGATCCAAATTTAAGGAATTATGCTCTAAGTTTTTCAGTTCCTTCTCAGTTTTCTGCCTGACAATTTATGCTCGCGGAAAATGATGAAAATACCCGCGCCAATCACAATTGTGCTGCCGATCAGCATCGGCAGTGTCGGCACATCGCCAAAAACCACATAACCGATACCAAGACCGAGCAACATGGATGTATATTCAAACGGAGCGATGGTGGACATATCCGCGTGACGGTAACATTCAGTCAAGAAAATCTGCGCAATGCCGCCTGCAAAGCCCGCTGCAATCAACAGCGCCAGCTGCCACCATTGCGGCACGACCCAGCCGAAAGGCATTGTAAATAATGCAATTACCGTTGAGGTGATCGAGAAATAGATCACAATCGTTGCGGTACGCTCACGCTTCACCAGTTTGCGCACCAGCATCATGGCAACGGCCGATGACAAAGCCCCGATCAGCGCAAAGACCGCACCGACCGCCTCGCCATGGCTCACACCACCGCCGGAAAACAGGCTGAGACGCGGCCAGACAATAATCAGCACACCGACAAAGCCGATCAGCACCGCGCTCCAGCGATAAATGCGCACCTGTTCTTTCAGGAAAATTGCGCTCAGCACCACGATCATCAGCGGGGATGCGTAATTGATGGCAATGCTTTCCGGCAGAGGCAGCAAGGTCAGCGCATAGAACCCGCTGAGCATGGACATAACTCCGACAAGCCCGCGCCAGATATGGCCGAAAATATCCGAGGTCTGCATCGCGCCCTGCAGCTGATGCGTATAGGCCAGATAGATCACAACCGGAAAAATCGCAAAGAACGAGCGGAAGAACACCAGTTCTCCCGCAGGTATGCCTTCTGCGGATTTCAGCAGTGTCGACATCAGCACAAAAATGAAGACAGATGTAACTTTGCAGGCAATACCAAGCAATGGCCTTGGTTCATCTGCAGCGGCGGGTGTATCTGCCAAAGGCAGATGGCGCTCAGGGGCATTCACAATGAAAATTCCTTAACTGCCGTCAAATCCGGTACGGCAGACTCCCTCTTTTTATATGCAAACACCATAGCTGGTTGAAGGTAGTTTGCTACCCCTATTTGTAGAATTTTCGGGAAATTCCAAAAACTTTATCAGCCCTGAAAACCATACTGATCGTGCTGGCGAAACGGGCGCTTCATATTATCATTTGAAACAATCACAGGAATTTCTCGTCACAGGCGGTTTCACCCGTCCACGAAATGTTTTAGCTTCATATCCATATGTTTTAAGTCAGTTCAGGAGCAGTTATGCGTACCGATACAGGTCATGTCTTTCGCCTCGAAGATTACCGCCCGTCAGATTACCTGATACGCAAAACCGAGCTGGATTATCAGCTTGATCCGGAAAAAACCATTGTCACAGCCCGCCTGACGATTGAGCGCCGCGACGGTGTTTCCCTCACCGCGCCGCTGATACTGGACGGCGATGAGCTGGAACTGGTGAGCCTGCAGATCAATGACCAGCCGGTCAGCGATTATACCCCAACGCCGGAACTGCTGACCATCCGCTCCCTGCCGCAACAGAGCGCGTTTACGCTGGAGATTGTCACAAGGATCAACCCGGCAACCAACCGGCAGCTGATGGGGCTTTATCGTTCCAGCAATGTCTATACGACCCAATGTGAAGCGGAAGGGTTTCGCCGCATAACCTATTTCCCCGACCGGCCGGATGTTCTCTCGGTCTATACGGTTCGTCTTGAGGCAGACAAACAGGCTGCGCCAATTCTGCTCTCCAACGGCAATCTTGAAGCAAGCGGCGATCTCGCCAATGGCCGTCATTATGCGCTGTGGCATGACCCGCACCCCAAGCCGTCATATCTTTTTGCGCTGGTTGCCGGTGATCTCGGGTCGATCAGCGATCAGTTCACCACAATGTCCGGCAGGCAAGTCGCGCTGAATATCTATGTCGAGCACGGCAATGAAGACCGCGCGACCTATGCAATGGATGCGCTGAAACGCTCCATGCGCTGGGATGAAGAAGTCTATGGCCGCGAATATGATCTCGATATTTTCAACATCGTTGCCGTGTCCGATTTCAATATGGGCGCAATGGAGAATAAAGGCCTGAATATCTTTAACGATAAATATGTTCTCGCTGATCCGCAGACGGCCACTGATACGGATTATGCCGGTATCGAAGCGGTGATTGCTCATGAATATTTCCACAACTGGACGGGCAACCGCATTACCTGCCGTGACTGGTTTCAGCTTTGCCTGAAAGAAGGCCTGACCGTTTATCGCGACCACGAATTTTCCAGTGACATGCGCTCCCGCGCTGTTCATCGTATTGACGAGGTGAAAATCCTCAAAGCACAGCAATTTCCGGAAGATGGTGGCCCGTTGGCGCATCCGGTACGGCCGAAAGAATATCGCGAGATCAATAATTTCTACACGGCAACCGTTTATGAAAAAGGCAGTGAGCTGATCCGTATGTTGCGCACCATTATTGGTGATGCATCTTTCTATAAAGGACTTGATCTCTATTTCAGCCGCCATGATGGTGAAGCTGCGACGATTGAAGATTTCATCAAATGTTTTGAGGATGTGACCGGTCGCTCCTTCGCCCATTTTGCGCTGTGGTACGATCAGGCAGGTACACCGCTTGTGACTGTCAGCAGTGACTATGATGCCGCAAGCCGGAGCCTGCGCCTCACTTTGGCGCAAAAGACGGATCCGACACCGGGCCAGAGCCATAAGCAGCCTATGCATATTCCGGTCAAATTCGGGCTGATCGGTGCCGATGGCAAAGATATCGCTGTTACTTCCCATGAGGGTGCAGGACTTGAAGGCGATGTCCTGCATCTGCGGGAAGCATCACAAAGCTGGACATTCCACAATATTGCTGAAAAGCCGGTTCTCTCGCTGTTGCGCGGTTTCTCCGCGCCGGTGCATCTCAGCCAGCAACTGAGCCGTGGGGAGCAGCTGTTTCTTGCCCGTCATGACAGTGATGCTTTTGGCCGCTGGCAGGTCATTCATCAGCTGATGAGCACTGCCATTATGAGCAATGTTGAAAAACTGCGGCTGCAGGAGCCGGTCGCATTTGATCCGGCACTGGCAGAATTATTGGCTGAACTGGTGCAGGATGAGACACTGGATCACGCTTTCCGCGCGCTGTGTCTGTCCCTGCCGGAAGAAGCGGATATTGCCCGCGAGCTTGGCAGCAATATTGATCCTGATCTGATCCGCAGCAGCAGAGAAGCACTGCTCTCCGTGATTGCCGCGCAGAATGCTGCGCTGTTCGCCAAAACCTATGCGAGCCTGCAAGACAAAGCAGCTTTCACACCGGATGCGGAAGGTGCAGGAAAACGCGCGCTCAAAGCAGTCTTGCTGAGCTATCTTGCAGCCTCGGATAACGACCCTGCGCGTGTCTATGCCCAGTTCAATGACGCTGACAATATGACAGACAAAATTGCGGCTCTGACCTTGCTGGTGCATCGCTTTTACGGTCATGACAATGCGACACAGGCCTTGGCACAGTTTGAAAAAGACTATGGCAATGTACCGCTGGCAATGGACAAGTGGTTTGGTGTGCAGGCGCGCCGCCCTGCTCCTGATGCGCTGGAAACTGTGCAGCAACTGATGCAGCATCCGCTGTTCTCGCTCGACAATCCTAACAGAACACGCGCTTTGCTTGGTGCTTTTGCAGCAGGCAATCCGACCGGCTTCAACCGGCCGGACGGCAAAACCTATGCGTTTTTCACCAATCTGATCCTGACAATCGACCGTGAAAATCCGCAATTGGCGTCGCGCCTGCTGACCAGCCTGCGCTCATGGAAAACGCTGGAACCGGCACGCCGCGACCACCTGAAAACAGCACTGGAAACCATCGCTCAGGCTGAAAACCTCTCAGCTGATGTGCGTGATATTACAGAACGCATGCTGGCCTGACAAAAGACGGGTGCGGAATCTCAATCAGAACTTCCGCACTCGTCTTCTGCATTTCAGGAAACGCTTTAAAAAGAACACAATGTTTTACGATAAAGACTGAACAGCAGTGTATTTCTGAATCAAATCAGAATCATGCAGCACTGACCTCACGTGTCACCTTCCGAAAACTGATCGAATCACCTTCGAATCGGCGCAGGTTTTTTATTAATTATTAATTAAAAGCACTGGACACAGCGAATCACATTTGATTCATTAGGGTTATTCGGATTTCTCACCCCGAATCACTTCAAAAGCAACCACTCAGATGAGGGCCACAGGATGGCAAATACCGACGCGTACCGCGCGCCGAATGGTGTCCGTTACACCTCAGAAAGACAAAGCCAGCGCAAGCGTTTCAAGCTTTCCGGCTATGTTTATCTGTTGTCGGGCCCTGCCTACCGCAAGCTCCTTTCCCTTGAGCCGTTGCTGCGCCGCGTCGTGCCGGTGCTGATTATTGCTTTTCTGATTATTCTCGCCGGTGCGCGCATGTTGTCGCTGCTCAATCAGCGTGACGAGATCGAAAGCGATGCCCGCCACCAAATGGCGCTGACTGCCGCGCATGTCGCTTCGAAGCTGCAAAAACAGATTGAATCTGTACCGCCTGCGGACAGCGACGGTGACTATAGTTCCATCCAGAATTTACTGGTTGAACTGCGTTCGCAGGGCTTGATTAATGCAGGTCATGAACTTGCCATTCTCGATGAAAACTCAAAGATCGTTGCCGCTCTGAGCGGCCGTCAGTTGCTCGGCATTCAGGCCGAGACGCTGTTCACCGAAGCACAGCCGCTCTTGATGTTTGGCAGCCGCGCCGGTGTATTGCCTGTCAAATATCGCAGTGAAGCTGCTTTTGCAGCCGCTGAAAAGGTTGAACCGCAGAATGTGCAGGCTGCTGCGGCCGGTGCCTTTTCTGTTCTGACTTTCAACACTGAAAAAGCAATTTTTAAAGACTGGCGACAGGTTCTCTCGCTGAATATTACGCTGTTTGCTGCGACCGCCGGCGTGTTGCTGGCTATTCTTTACGCTTATTTTTCTCAGGCAGCGCGTGCCCGCGATGCCGATGATTTTTCCCATCAAATTCAGAAGCGGATTGATCTGGCACTGGCGCGCGGTCGTTGCGGTCTCTGGGACTGGGATATGGCGCGCGGACGCATGTACTGGTCGCGCTCAATGTATGAAATGCTCGGCTATGAAGCGGTAGACAGTGTGCTGTCCTTCGGCGATGTAGCCGCGATTGTTAATCCGGTGGATGGTGATCTCTACGAAATCGCCACGCAGGTAATGTCCGGCGAATTGCGTCAGGTCGACAAAGTGCTGCGTATGCGCCATGCCGACGGCTATTGGGTGTGGATGCGCGTACGTGCGGAAATCGCCAATGAAGGTGATGTGCATCTGGTTGGTATTGCTTTTGACGTCAGCGAACAGCACCGCTTTGCGCAGGCGACAGCAGAAGCCGATCTGCGCATCCGTGAGGCGATTGAAAGCATTTCCGAGGCTTTCGTTCTCTGGGATGCCGAGAGCCGTCTGGTGATGTCAAACGGCAAATATAATGAATATGCTGGCCTGCCTGCTACAGCTCTGAAAGCCGGTGTAACCCGCGAAGATATTCAACCGCTGCTGCGTCCTGCCGCCTTTGAACGCCGCATGGCCAATGAAAATGACCGCAGTGGTGCGCAGACTTTCGAGCGCCAGCTTGGCGATGGCCGCTGGCTGCAGGTCAACGAACGCCGCACACAGGACGGTGGTCTGGTATCGGTTGGTACAGACATTACCCAGCTGAAGCTGCATCAGGAACGTCTGGTGGATAGTGAGCGCCGTCTGATGGCGACCATTCAGGATCTGAGCCTTGCCCGTAAAGCGGAGAAAGACCGCGTGCGCGAGCTGTCAGAACTGGCCTCCAAATATGCGACAGAAAAGGAACGTGCGGAAAGCGCGAACCGTGCCAAGTCCGAATTCCTTGCCAATATGTCCCATGAATTGCGCACACCGCTCAATGCGATTATCGGTTTCTCCGAAATGATCTCGGCAGGCACATTCGGCCCGCTCGGCTCCGAGCGTTATGCGGAATATATTCACGACATTCATACCAGCGGCAATTATCTGCTCAATGTTATCAATGACATTCTCGATATGTCGAAGATTGAAGCCGGTCATTTCTCTCTGGATCGCGAAGAGATTGATCTCTATCCGTTGATTGAAGAAACCGTGCGCGTGATCTCTCTACAGGCAGAGCAGAAGCATATTGCGGTTGAAACCAGCATTGCCGACACGATCACCGCCAGCGCTGACCGCCGTGCGATCAAGCAGGTGCTGATTAATCTTCTGTCCAATGCGGTGAAATTTACCGGTGATGGCGGCCGCATTCTGGTGCGCGCCCGCAAGACCAATGGTGCGCTGATCCTCACCATCAAGGATACCGGCTGCGGTATTCCGCGCGACGCGCTGAAGAAGCTCGGTCATCCGTTTGAACAGGTGGAAAACCAGTTCACCAAGACCCATACAGGCTCCGGCCTTGGTCTTGCTATCTCACGCTCATTGGCTGAGTTGCATAATGGTGCCCTGCGCATCTGCTCGACAGAAGGTGTGGGCACCATTGTTTCCGTGCGTATTCCTGACCGCGTTGTGCCTGCCGGTACAAACCAGATCAGCAATGATGTTGCCGCGTGAGATCAGCCTTTAAGCAATTGTTTAAAGGCTTTTGACACGGTATCTGTCGTCTGATCCAGCTGATGTTCGACATGGGCAATATCCGGCAATTCAGCAGCGCGGCACAGCAATTCCAGCAAGCCCGGCAGGTAATCCTCCCGCCCCGTATTATCATCAACACACAGTCGAATGATCTGCGTGAGATTGCTGTAGAAATGATGGGCTGTGGCCAGTTCCTCGGCCAGTGCAGGACTGGAAAAATCCGGCTTCAGATGACGCAAGTTTAGCTCTGTGGAAGTGTGACGGGTCTCTGTCGCCACCTGCCCTGTCAGCACTGCGAACTGGGCGATAAATTCCAGATCAATCAAACCGCCGGAACGTAGTTTCAAATCCCAATTGTCACGCGGCGGTTTTTCACTGGCAATCAGCGCACGCATATCGGTCATTTCCTTAGCAGTCTTTTTGACCTCTGAAGGAATGGCGAGAATAGCATCGACCTCCGCATCAATCTCGTCGCGGAAGGACTGGTCACCGGCAATGGCGCGGGCACGGGTCAGCGCCATATGTTCCCATACCCATGCATCATTGCGCTGATATTTTCCGAAAGCCTCGATATGGGTTGCCACCGGCCCTTTATTGCCGCTTGGGCGCAGGCGCATATCCACTTCATAAAGCACGCCTTCGGCCATAGGCGCGGACAATGCCGCGATCAGGCGCTGTGTCAGACGGATATAATATTGCGATGCGGCAAGCTGCTTCTCACCGTCCGAATAGTCAGCATCCGCATCGTGATCATAGAGCAGGATGATATCAATATCGGAACCGGCGGTGAGTTCGCGGCTTCCCAGTTTTCCCATGGCCAACACTGCAATGCGACCACCGGCAATCTGGCCATGGCGGATGGTGAATTCTTTCATCACCGCACTCAGCGCACGATCGATCATCAGCTCGGCCAGATCAGAGAAAGCCCTGCCCGCACGCACACCGTCAATCGCACCGGTCAGCAAGCGAATGCCGATCAGAAACCGCTGTTCGGCCGCAAAAATACGCAAACGATCGAGCGTTTCTTCATAAGGTTCATCATGGGTGAGGAAAGTATCCAACCGCTCTTCGAGATAGCTGCGCGTTGGCAATTCGGAGAAAATGCGCGGGTCCAGCATACCGTCAAAGACATGCGGCTTACGGGTGATAATTTCGGCCAGACGCGGTGCCGCGCTCATCACCAGTACCAACAGATTAAGTAGCGCCGGATTGGACTGCAACAGGCTGAAAAGCTGAATACCCGACGGCAAACCTTGTAGAAAACCATCAAACCGCAACAGAGCATCATCGGCACGCTCAGTTGCTGCAAAAGCATTCAGCAAGGCGGGTGTGAGTTCGGTTAAGCGTTCACGTGCTTCTGCCGTTTGCGTTGCGCGATAACGGCCGAAATGCCATGTGCGGATGATCCGGCAAATATCACTCGGACGCTCAAAACCAAGCTGTGACAAAGTTTGCAGCGTATCAGGGTCGTCCGTCTCGCCGGTAAAGACCAGATTGCCGCCACTGCTGCCAAGTTCCGGCGCTTGCTCAAACAATGCCGCATAATGCTTTTCAACAGTGCGCAGAACGGCCAAAAACTCCGCTGTGAAGCTTTCATTATCCGGATAGCCCATCATCGAAGCGATGCGGCTGAAACCCTCATCATCCTCCGGCAGAATATGCGTCTGTTCATCAGCCACCATCTGAATACGGTGCTCAACATTGCGCAGAAACTGATAATTGCGGCTCAGCTGATCGCGGGCATTTTCACCCACCCAGCCACGCTCGTAGAGCTTGGTCAGCATCGCCAGCGTTTGCGAGCCGCGCAATTCAGGAAAGCGCCCGCCTGCAATCAGCTGCTGGGTCTGAACGAAAAACTCGATCTCGCGGATACCGCCGCGCCCGAGTTTCACATTATGGCCGCGCACAGCAATATCACCATGACCGCGATGCGCATGGATTTGACGCTTGATCGAATGAATATCGGCAATCGCCGCATAATCGAGATATTTGCGCCAGACATAGGGCGCGAGTTCTTTGATAAATTGCTCGCCCGAAGCGATATCACCGGCGACAGGGCGCGCTTTAATCATCGCCGCGCGTTCCCAGTTCTGGCCGCGCCCCTCATAATAATGCAGTGCTGCGCTCACCGGAATAGCCAGCGGCGTTGCTCCGGGGTCAGGGCGCAGACGCAAATCCACACGGAAGACATAACCGTCCGCCGTTCTGTCCTGCAAAATCTTGACCAGCCGCCGCGCCATGCGTGAGAACAGATCAACACATTCGTAAGGGTCGGTAATGGCCGGACGATCACTGTCGATAAAAATAATCAGATCAATATCGGAAGAATAATTCAGCTCCCTTGCGCCGAACTTCCCCATACCAAGCACAATCAGCCCGCTGTCTTTTTCAGGATTATTGCGATCCGGCAATGCCAGCTTGCCTTTTGCATCGCTTTCAAGCAGCAGGAATTGTACGGCAGCGCGTAGGCTGGCCTCTGCGAGATCACTCAGGCGATCGGTGGTCTGCATCACATCAGCAAAGCCTGCCAGATCATCCAGTGCAATCAGCACATGAGCTGTTTTCTTGAGACGGCGCAGTTCCGTCATCAAGCGATTTTCCGTCATTTCCGGATCAATACCCAGAGCAGAAATCTGCTCCAAGGTCTTTGCCAGCAGTACATCAAGTGGTGCAGTAAACAGGCTTTCCAGAATTTCAGGACAGGTTTCTGTCACTTCCCTCAGGAAAGATGAGCAATCGAGAATTGCTGATAAAAATCCGGTTTCATCTGCGGTTTCAAGATAGCGGCTCAGAGCACTGCATCCGCGCTCCGCCGCCGCTCTTGTTAAATTTTGCAGGTAAATCTTTGCCTGTTGCGGATCGGGAACTGTCAGAGATTTCAGCGAACTATCAAAAAACAAAACACCGGTCATGCTGCAATTCCACCCCCAGAGCATTTCCCGTTTCATTTAAAACAGAAGAAATGCTCTGTCCCTTTGTTGCCGCGCATCTTATCCGAAAACCGCTACGCACTTTTCGGGATGCATTCCTGTTTCCACACGCATCTTATCCGAAAACCGCTACGCACTTTTCGGGATGCGCTGTAGATTCCTACCTGATTACTGTTTTGTCTCAGGCAGGGCAGGAAAAGCAAGAACAACCCGCAGTCCCGGTGAATTATCTTCAAGCATCAGACTGCCGCCATGCAGTTTCATCACCGCTTTTGCCAGACTGAGACCAAGACCGGAGCCCGGTTGCGTGCGGCTTTCCTCAAGGCGCACAAAACGCTCTGTCGCCTGTTCGCGCATTGCCTCTGGAATACCCGCGCCTTGATCGGCAACGCTGATTAATATCTGATCGCCCTCTTGCTTCATCGCCACAGTGATCTTTGTCCGGTTTTCACCGCCCTCATCCGCAACCGGTGAATATTTGATCGCATTATCAATCAGATTGGAAATGGTCTGGCCAACCAATTCACGATTGATCCGCAGGCTGATGTCCGCACCGGCTTCAACAACAAGCTCCAGCCCCGCATCCTCCGCAACCGGTTCATAAAGCTCTGCCACATCATGCAGGATCGGATTAACCGGCAGCACTTCCATATTCTCGGATGAGTAACCGGCCTCAAGGCGCGAAATCATCAGGATTGCATTGAACGTACGGATCAGCTGATCGGATTCGGCAATAATATCTTCCAGAGCGGCACGATACTCCGTGTTGTCCTTCTGGCCGGAAAGTGTGGCTTCCGCCTTATTACGTAGTCTCGTCAGCGGCGTTTTCAGATCATGGGCGATATTGTCCGAGACATGTTTCAGCCCGTCATTCAGTTCTTCAATCCGTCCCAGCATGGCGTTCAGATTGATCGACAGCCGGTCAAATTCATCACCGGAACCGCTAACCGGCAGACGTTCACCCAGATCACCGGCCATAATGCGTTGTGAGGAACTGGACACCTGTTTGAGACGTAACAACGCCCTGCGACCGACAAAATACCAGATCAGGAAAGCGCCAATTCCCATGATGCCCAGCGCCAGCACCAAAGCACGGCGCATAATATCGCGGAACAGCTCCGGCTCACTCAGATCGCGGCCGATCAGAACGCGCATACCATTCGGGATAGCGAAGACAATGGCAATTGCCTTGTGTTTCTCGGCATTACCCTGTTCGCCATAGCGCATATAGGTGAATGGCCGGTCAGACATGCCGCTAATATCCAGCACGCCCGGCTCAAGACTCTCCACATTGCCGGAGAGAATACGCCCTGCAGGATCAGAAATCAGATATAGAAAAGCACCGGGCTGGCGGGAGCGCCGGTCAATCGTGCGCACCAGCAGCGGAATACCACCGCGCTCATAAGACTGCGTGACGCTTGTCACTTCATCGAGCAATGCTTTTTGTGTTTGCGCAGTCAGAAAATTGACCGACAGGTTGGTCATATAGAAAAACAGCGCCATTGCACTGAGCAGAAACAGCAACAAATATAAAGCCGACAGCCGGACGGCTGTCGTGCTCAGCAAGGCGCTCAGCCGGTTCATCATTGGCTGTCCGCCACTTTGGATTTGGCTGCGGATGTTCCCGCCTTCAGCATATAACCGGCTCCGCGCACGGTATGCAGTAAAGGCTCGTCAAAATCTTTTTCGATTTTGGAGCGCAGGCGCGAGATATGGACATCGATCACATTGGTTTGCGGGTCGAAGTGATAATCCCAGACATTCTCCAGCAGCATCGTGCGGGTTACCACCTGTCCCGCATGACGCATCAGATATTCCAGCAGGCGAAATTCGCGCGGCTGTAAATTGATCTCGGTACCGGCACGGCGTGCCGTATGGGAAAGACGGTCGAGTTCCAGATCACCAACGCGGTAAACTGTGTCTGCCTCTTTCGGGCTGACACGGCGCTGCAAAACCTCAACCCGCGCCAGCAGCTCCGAGAATGCATAAGGCTTGGTGAGATAATCATCACCGCCTGCACGCAGACCTGTCACACGGTCATCCACCTGCCCCAGAGCTGAAAGAATAAGCGCCGGTGTGGTTTGCCCCTGTGCGCGTAATCCGGCAATGACAGAAAGCCCGTCACGCTTCGGCAGCATCCGGTCAATAATCAGCACGTCATAATGATTATTCTCTGCCAGCGTATAGCCGGTTTCGCCATCACCGGCGACATCAGCAATATGTCCGGCTTCAGCAAATGCTTTTTCCAGATACCGTGCCGCTTCGCGGTCATCTTCAATAATCAAAATACGCATCAGCAACCCTCAAAGCAGAGTGTAAATGTTTGAAAAGGCGGCACTGTTCAAGCACCGCCTTTTCTTATTTCAACCTATCAGAACAGATCAGCCCTGATCAACCGGCAGAGCAACAAAGCTGTTCTGGCCATTACGCTGAACCTGCAGCAGAACTGCCTTGCGTCCGTTTTTCACAGCATCTTTAATCGCTGCGTTAATGTCAGATGCGGATTTCACATCCTTATTATTCACGGTCACTATTGTATCGCCTGCGCGCATGCCCTTGTCAGCTGCATCGCTGTCCGGATCAACATCGGTTACAACAACGCCTTTGCCGCTGTCATCCGGTGTGACTGTGAGGCCGTAATCATCAAGGGTTTCACTCTCGCCAGAAGATGTAGCAGCGCTCTTGTCGCCCTGTTTCTGGTCATCCGGATAGGCTTTGATTTCAATACTGACAGTCTCAGCCTTGCCTTTGCGCCAGATCGTCAGGCTGGCTTTTTCGCCCGGATTGATCGCAGCAACTTTCTTAGCCAGATCACGCGGATCTTTCACGGTCTCATCATTCACTGCCGTAATCACATCACCGGCAACGATACCCGCTTTAGCGGCAGGACCGTCAGCCTGAGGTTCGGCAACGATTGCGCCTTTATCTTCTGCAAGACCGAGCGAATCTGCGATTTCCTTGGTCACCGGCTGAATTTGCACACCGATCCAGCCGCGCTCAACCGAGCCCTTCTTAATCAGCTGATCCACAACCTTGCTTGCAGTTGATGCCGGAATTGCAAAGGCAATACCAACACTGCCGCCCGATGGCGAGAAGATTGCGGTGTTAATACCGACAACCTTACCGGTCAGATCAAAAGCAGGGCCGCCGGAGTTACCTTTGTTTACCGCCGCATCAATCTGGATGAAGTCATCGTAAGGGCCTGCACCGATATCACGGCCACGGGCAGAAACAATACCGGCAGTCACAGTACCGCCAAGGCCGAACGGATTACCTACGGCGACAACCCAGTCCCCGACTTTGACAGTGCTGTCATCATCAAAAGCAACGTAAGTGAATTTGCGCTTGTCATCGACTTTCAGCACGGCAAGGTCTGTACGGGCATCAGTGCCGATCAGCTTGGCGTCAAGTTCGGTGCCGTCATCCATCACAACGGAGAATGAATCACCGTCTGTCACAACGTGGTTATTGGTGACGACATAGCCGTCTTCAGAAATGAAGAAGCCTGAGCCCTGAGCAAACGGACGGGCATGGCCGCGATCACCGCGCTTCTGGCGCTTATTCGGGCGTGCCTGTTCGCCATCAGGACCATAAGGATTACCGAATTCTTTGAAGAAGCGCTTCAGAGGATGGCCGTCCGGCAACTGGTCAAGACCATTACCGCCAAAATACTGGGTGCGATCATTGCGTGTGTTCTGCACATCGCTTTTCACGCGCACACTCACAACGGCAGGGCGAACTTTTTCAACCAGTTCAGAAAAACCAGGCTGAGCCTGAGCAGTCACGCTGACCGGAGCTGCCTGCGCAGACGAGATTGATGCCAGAGGGCCAGTCGCCAGAATTGTACCGGCCAGAGCGGCGGACAAGAAAATGCGGGTCAGCGGACGACGGGAAGATGACTTAATATCAGACATAAAATATCTCCTGAGAGGGCAGATAACCAGCTAAAGATTATCAACTATTCCTCACAAGAGATAGCTTACCGAACATTACCGGATAATTTCTGAAACATGAATTTTTCGTAAGGTTACGAAATTCCGGTTATTTGCCGTCCAGAAGATTTTGAAGACGTTGTTTTTCCTCGTCATTCAGCGGAACGATCTGTGGCTGTGTGCTACCGGCCTTACGTCGTGAAAACCAGATAGTGCTGATACCAATAATCAGAATAATGACAGGGAAACTCCACAGGATGATTGTCTGCTTGTCGAGACGCGGCTTGAGAAGCACGAACTCGCCATAACGCGACACCAGAAAATCAATAACCTGTTCGTCGCTGTCGCCCTGTACCAGACGCTCACGCACCAGCAAACGCAGGTCACGCGCCAGATCGGCATCGGAATCATCAATCGACTGGTTCTGACACACCATGCAACGCAAACCGGCAGACAGATCACGTGCACGTTTTTCAAGCACAGGATCAGCCAGAATTTCATCCGGATTTACCGCCCATGCCTTCTGAACATTTGCAGTCAGAATACTACCGGCGGCGATGCTCACAGCAATAAGCAAGATGCAGAAGGAACGGCTGCACAGATTTTTCAACAGGCTCATCATGCCACCCCGCTTACTGCTTTCACCGTCTTTTTAGCTCTGGCCGGAGCACCGACACGCAGACGTCTGTCCATCAGAGACAAGAGCCCGCCAAGAACCATAGCAACCGTACCAAGCCAGATCAGCGTGACCGATGGTTTCCACCAGAGGCGCACGACCATGCCGCCATTTTCCAGAGCATCACCCAGTGCAACATAATACTGATTAACACCACGGGTCAGAATACCGGCTTCAGTTGTCGGCATATTACGCGCCGGATAGAAGCGCTTTGCAGCCATAACATTGCCGATTGTATTGCCGCTGCTGTCGAGCAGAGAGAACAGCCCCTGATCTTCCGTATAGTTTGAACCGGCAAAAGGCTGCTGCGCATCATAACGTAACTGATAACCGGAGAAAGCAACCGTTTCCCCCTGCTTCATGGTGACAACCTGTTCCGTACCGAAACTGGTTACAATCACGATACCCAGCAAGGTAATGCCAAGCCCCATATGCGCCAGAGCAGTGCCGAATACCGAACGCGGCAGCCCCAGCAAGCGCGGGAATGCCCGCGAAAGCTCAACTTTGCCAAAACCGGCTTTGGTCACGATATCCATCAGGCTGCCAAGAATAACCCACAGACCCAGACCAATACCGAAAGCAGCCCAGACAGCGCGCGGATCAATCAGAATAAGAACCAGTCCCACGCTCAGGAGACACAGGCCGAAAACCCACATCAGACGCTGTGCCACCGCATAGAGATCGCCGCGTTTCCATGCCAGCAGCGGGCCGAATGGTACGGCTGCCAGCAAGGGGATCATCAGCGGGCCGAAAGTCATATTGAAAAACGGAGCGCCGACGGAAATCTTGGTTCCGGTCATTGCCTCAAGCAAAAGCGGATAAAGCGTACCGATCAGCACAGTTGCCGTCGCCGTGCTCAGGAACAGATTGTTGAGCACCAGCGCACCTTCACGCGAAACCGGCTGGAACATTGTTCCGGTCGTCAATGTCTGTGCACGCAAGGCAAATAGCGCCAGTGAACCGCCGATGAAGAACACCAGAATAGCGAGAATGAACAAGCCGCGTCCCGGATCGGTGGCAAAGCTGTGTACCGAAGTCAGCACGCCCGAGCGCACAAGGAATGCCCCAAGCAATGACAGCGAGAATGTCAGCAGAGCCAGCAAAATCGTCCAGATTTTCAAAGCGCCGCGTTTTTCCATCACAATTGCGGAATGCAGAAGCGCAGTACCGATCAGCCATGGCATGAAAGATGCGTTTTCAACCGGATCCCAGAACCACCAGCCGCCCCAGCCCAGTTCATAATAAGCCCAGTAAGAGCCCATTGAGATACCGCCGGTCAGAAAAATCCACGCGGTCAGCGTCCAAGGCCGTACCCAGCGTGCCCATGCGGCATCAATGCGACCGTCAATCAGCGCAGCAACAGCAAAGGAAAAACAAACTGAAAAGCCGACATAGCCGAGATAAAGCATTGGCGGATGAATGGCGAGGCCGATATCCTGCAGGATAGGATTGAGATCCTGTCCTTCAATCGGTGCCGGAATAATCCGGATAAACGGATTGGATGTGAAAAGAATGAAGCTTAAGAATGCCGTCGCAATCCATCCCTGCACAGCCAGAACATTTGCCCGCAATGTGTTCGGAAGATTACTGCCAAAGACTGCAACCAGCGCACTGAAAAATGTCAGGATCAGCACCCAGAGCATCATCGAGCCTTCGTGATTGCCCCAAACACCGGTAATTTTAAACAGTAAAGGCTTCAGCGAGTGGGAGTTTTCAACCACATTAAGCACTGAGAAATCAGAAGTAACATAGGCATGGACCAGCATTGCCGACGATAACAGAACCAATGCAAACACGGCCGCAGAACAAGGTTCTGCAACGCTCATCAATCGGGAATCATTCCGTTTTGCTCCGATGATCGGCAAAAAGGACTGCACCAAGGCCAAAGCCAGTGCCAGTACCAGTGCGAAATGTCCGATTTCAACGCTCATTCTATTTATCCTGCCTGTTGAATATTGCGCATCCGAAACACGCAATATTCAGCTTTTGGAATGGGAGTTTCAAACACAGCCTGCTTAAGAGCAGCTTAGTTCTCTTCCCAGACACCTTTTTCTTTCAGACTGTCTGCAACATCTTTCGGCATGTAATTTTCGTCATGCTTTGCCAGAACATTATCTGCGATAAAAACACCATCGGGTGTAAAACGGCCTTCTGCGACAACGCCCTGCCCCTCACGGAACAGATCAGGCAAAATGCCTTCATAGGTGACAGTCACCTGTTTCAGCGTGTCTGTGACGGCAAATTGCACATGCTTATCCGCGCCGCGCACTACAGAGCCGGCCTCAACCAGACCACCAAGACGGAAACGCGCACCCGATGCAATATCTTCTGCCGTTACATCATCAGGCGTACGGAAATAGCGAATATCCTGACTGAAGGCGATCAGCACCAGACCAATAGCCAGCGCCAAAACGGCCATGGCGCCGGAGATCAAAATCAGACGCTTGCGTTTGCGGTTGCGCATAACCTGTGAAACCCGCGGCGTGTGGTTTTCTGCAGAGGGTGATGCCGATAACTGACTATGGGTCACTTCTGAACTCCCGTCGTATCCAGTCCTAACCGGGAGGCGACCTGTGTAAGACGCTTCCGGTCATTTTCCGGCAGAACTTTAACAGCTTTTCGCAAAGCTTCGGCAGCATTATCACGCTCACCAAGCACGACATATGCGCGCAGCAAACGCTCCCAGCCATCAATATCCGTCGGGTTATCTTGTAGTTTTGCAGCCAGACCATCCACCATGGAACGGATCATATCTTTCCGCCCCTGCTCACTCAGGGCGGCAGCAGCCTCTACATCTTCAGCTGTCGGACCTGGTGCCTGAACTGCCGGTGTCTGCGTAGCCTGCGACGGTGCAGCTGAAGGAGCCGCGCCGCCTGATTTCAGATTGGCAATCGTCTGCTCAATATCAGCGCGCCATTGTGCATCTTCAGGTGATGTATTGAGAATGATCTGCAAGACATTGATTGCATCATCCCGCTTACCGGCCTGCAGCAATGCCCGTGCTTTCATCAAAGGCGGACGCATGTCGGACGGTTCGATTGTTCCGGCTTTCTCGAAGAGAGCAAGAGCCTCTTCAGTGACCTGCCCGTTGGCTTTAATCGTCAGGGCTTCCCCGAGACCGATCAGACGATCAACATCATCACCAAGCAGTTCCAGAGCCTTGCGGTAGGCATTAATGGCATCGTCAACGCGGCCAATGCGCAGATAAATCGGCGCAAGTATCGCCCAGCCACGGCCATCATCCGGCGTCTTTGCCAAATGCGCTTCGGCCTGTGCGATCAGTTCGGCTGCGCTTTTATCCTGAATCATTGTGTTTTTGCGTTCAGCCAGTGGCTGCGCAGGCAGATCAGGCGTACCGATTGCAGCATAAACACCCCAGCTGACTGCCGGAATAAACAATAAGACAAGAATAATCGCCCAACGGTCACTTGCGCTGAACAGATATTTCTTTTCAGCAGCGCCCACAGCTTTGCCTTCAACACCTGCAGCCGCATCCGTCATACGACGGTCATTCTTAAGAATACGACGGGATATTTCGAGTCGCGCCTGTTCAGCCGACTGCTCATCCAGCAGGCCACGCGCCAGATCGGAATCAATCTCTTTCAGCTGCTGAATATAAACCGAGCGGTCTTCCTCGCCCTCAGCCACGGACACGGTGTCTTTTCGTGTCAGAGGCAACATGACGATAAGAATTGCAGCGAAAGTTAAAAGTGCAGAAACAAGCCAGAAATCCATGACCGGAGACTTAATCTACCTGCCCGGTAAAACCAACTGCCTGTTGGCAAATTATCAGGGTATAGGTCATTTGGCCGCAAAGCTGTCCGGCAGTTCAGTTCTGTGCAAAACCTGCCTTATTTAAGTTTTGCACAGAGGCTAAATCAGGTCAGCGGTGTCCAGCTACCATCATCATTACGACAGGCAGTGCCACGCACCAGCTGAGGTGCTCCGTCAACGGTAAAACTATGGCTATATTGCCTGCAATTCTGGGAACCGACCTGATATGGCTGCGCAGCAGTTACCTCGCCGGACGCTTTGCCAGAACGCCCCTTCCATGAAACCGCTTCACCTTTCGGTGCATATTCCAGCGCTTTATATTCCGCCTCGATTGCCGATCTGCGGTCAGACGCTGCGAGCTGCGAACCGGCAGTGCCCAGAATACCATTTCCCATCGGCGCCAGCACCGCATTGCTGACCGATCCTCCGGCCAGCGGATTTCGGGATGGCGAACCTGATGTTGAAGCGTTCAATGTGGAGCAGGCTGTCAGAGCAAACAGCGGAAGAATAAAAGTAAGTTTACGCAATGTACCTACGGAAGACGACTTCATGAGCAATTTAACATCCTGTCAGCAACGCTTTGCAGAGCATTATGACTGCTGAAAGCACACTCTGCAATCATTCCCTTGACATCTCAACACAAAACAAAATCAGGAATAACGCGCCTGACTGCGGTCATTTATACCTGAAACCGGCTAAAAGCAAAGCTCAGCTTAAAACTGCAGGCAAAGTAATCTGCACGGCAAGACCACCCAAAGATGCCTTACTCAGCCCCAAAGTCCCGCCATATTCCCTGACCGTATCCTGAACAATTGCCAGTCCCAAACCTGTACCGGGCTTGCTTTCATCAATGCGCTTCCCACGTTTCAGCGCTTCAGCCATTTTATCCGCAGGTAGACCTTCTCCGTCATCCTCGATCAGGATTTCAAACTGATTGCTTGCCCCTTCACCTGCATCCGGTTTCTGAGCGGCTCGCAGCGACAGATGAATTTTTGAACGCCCCCATTTGGCCGCGTTTTCCATAATATTTCCGACGATTTCTTCGAGATCTTCTTTTTCACCGGCAAAGATTGCAGCGGGAAACTGATTGGAAAATGTAACCTTCAAATGCGGATTAAGCTTAGCCGTCACACGAATCATGCGCTCAAGCACCGGTGTGACCGGAGCCCTGAACACAACACTGTCCCGCTGGGCTGCAACGCGTGCACGCTGCAAATAATGCTGGATCTGCACCTGCATTGCATCACTCTGCTCTATCACCAACTGCCCCTGACGGCCGCCAATATTGCGGCCTTCATTCATCAGCACAGAAAGCGGCGTTTTCAGAGAATGCGCGAGATTGCCCACCTGCGTCCGCGACCGCTCCACAATACGGTGGTTATTTTCTATCAGGGCATTCATTTCCTGCGCGAGCGGTGCGATTTCCAAAGGCAAGTCCGCATCAACACGATTGCTTCTTCCCTCACGGATATCCGCCAATGTGCGACGCACATGATCCAGCGGCCGTAAACCGAACAGAATAATTGCCGCATTAATCAGAATACTGCCAAGGCCGAACAGCCCCAGATAGATATAAAGCCGGTTGCGGAAATCGCTGATTTCTTCTTTCACCTCATTCAGATTACCCATCACGCGGAAACGGGCAATTTTATCCGTACTGTCGAGAACAACCTCTGTTTCAACGACAGAAAGATCCTCGCCTGTGCTGGTTTGCACGACATAACTGCGCATGAATGACTGGTCGAAAGGTGCTTCAGAAACCGACTTTACAGGAATTATTTTTGAGCCCAATGAAACCGAGCCCAGATGCCCGCGCACACTTGCAGACACAGGATCAACCGACCAATACCAGCCTGAATCAGCGCTGGCATAGCGTATTTCACCAAGCTCCGGCTTACCGTAAAGCTCGCCCTCCGGCGTCAGACTGACCGCCCCGACGAGACTATAAAGATGTGCGGATAAAAGGCTTTGAAAACTGCGCTCTGCCGCATCCCGATAGAGTGACTGAATGAGCGTGGCAACGACAACAAGGGCAATAATAACCCATAATGTTGACAGCGTTACCACACGCAGTGCCAGCGAGCGCAAACCGAGAGCAAAGACTTTCCCGGAAAACAACGGCATCTCAGTCTTTACTGCCATCATTATTGTCAGAGCGGATGCGATATCCCATACCGCGAACGGTCTCGATCATATCCACGCCCATCTTCTTGCGCAGACGTCCGACAAAAACCTCGATCGTATTGGAATCGCGGTCGAAATCCTGATCGTATAGATGCTCCACCAGTTCTGTACGGGAAATCACTTCATCCATATGGTGCATGAGATAAGACAAAAGCCGGAACTCATGAGAGGTCAGCTTCAAAGCTGCACCGTCAACCGTTGCTTTGGATGCCTTTGTATCCAGCACAAGTTTACCGCTGACAATTTCCGATGAAGCATGGCCAGCCGCACGGCGGATCAGAGCGCGCAACCGCGCCAGAACTTCTTCAATGTGAAATGGTTTCGCCACATAATCATCAGCACCGGCATCAATACCGGCAACCTTGTCACTCCAGCGGTCACGCGCTGTCAGCATCAGCACCGGCATGGAACGGCCTTCACGGCGCCAGCGCTCTACAACACTGATCCCATCCATTTGCGGCAGGCCGATATCCAGTATCACCGCATCATAAGGTTCAGTATCGCCGAGAAAATGGCCTTCTTCGCCGTCAAAAGCACAATCGACCACATAGTCTGCATCACGGAGAGCTTCAGCCAGCTGACGGTTAAGATCCTTATCATCTTCAACAATCAGAATTCTCATCAGCAAACCTTTTCAGTCTTTCGGAGCGATAATACAGCGTGCCGTCTGCCATGCAGACAGCATCTGTTTTTACAGCACATTACAAGAATGAGCAAACGGGAGAATTACAAGTCAGTGTCCGGTAAGTTACAGGCGAAACTTTAAAGCTTCCGCTTTATTTGGCCGGTACTGCAACTTCCACACGGCGCGGACGTTCACCGTCACGTCCGGGTACCAGCACAACCACAATACAGACCGGCGCGCCGTTCTGAACAGCAGCTGTTGCTTTGGTCAGCGTACCGCCCTGCTGTGCAGCAACCTGCTGTCCGATGGCAGCACAATCACCGGCAACGCGAATGATATGCGGCTGCGCCTGTTGCAAACCGGCAGGTACGTGCCGTTGCAAGCCTGCGGCGCCCGCAGATGGAACAATGCTTGTAAAAACTGCTGCGGTCATACCGGTGAGCAGAGTAAAAGCAGCGAAAAATGTGCGAACTGGTTTCTGTGTCATCATAACGCTCACTTTAACGCCTCTTACCTGAATGTTGAATGAACAATCTTGTGTCTCAAACAAACGGTACTCATCCGGAGCGTTTCCATTAACGACAGGTTCACGGGAACCGCTCACATCGTTTCACCCTATTTCCGGACGGTCATTCTGTTGTACTGCCGGAAATGCTTAGATTTTTCTTTCGTTAACATTAGTTCCCTAAAAACGAAAGTCTTCATAACTGCGGCAAAGCTGCCAAATTCATTAAAAACTGTCAATTACGAAGGATCAGTCCGTTTTCAATTCAACGTGTGTGCTGGAAAATATTTGTCACAACTGGTTTTAGTAACGAAACGATAGTGAAGCCGCCTCTCCCGCGCCGGAACTCTGACTGATCTGAGCGACCTCCAAACGCAAATGCACACCGTGTTGCACCTGACCGGAATAAACATAATGCGGTCGGGTTACTTCCGCTTTTTCCAACAGCACCCCATCCTGCCACAGCTGCACCTGATATTTTTCTGCCGCCTCTCCGAGAGGAATATCCTCCCCCATCCAGCTATCCGCATCAATGCGTCCGCGCCGGATCCACTGAAAATGCATATCCCCGTTTAGCTGTGGTCTGTATCTGACATGAACCGGACTCAGAGGCTTTAAGGCCTTCATGCCACCGGCAGCGGATTGGGTACTGAAATAATCATCCGAAAAGTCCCGACCGGATGGCCCCGCACGCCAGTTCAGCATCAAACCGTTTTCAGTCTTCTGCAACCCTGCCGGAACAACCCGATCATCCAGCAAAATAAAAGACGCACCTGCGGGTTTGACAATACCGGCCTCCGGTTCTGTTCCCGATTGTCCGCGCAGCAAAGACTTTAACCGCCAGTGACCGGCAGCAATTTCTTCTGCCTCCTGATACTGCAGAATCTCCCATCCGCCAGCGCTATTTTGCACCAGAGCGGTATTAGCCGCATTCAGCACTTGCAACACAGACTGAGAATGTAATTCCCCGTGATATAGACGAATATCGAAACTCTGCTGATGCATGAAACGACCGCTGGATGCACCTGCAAGTTCTGTAGTCAGCTCCCCCATGATTGCGGCATAGGGGATCACTGTGCGCAATTGATAGCCACTCGCTTCCGGCGAGGCAAAAAGCGCCACGCCCCGCCACGGCTTGGCATAACAAGCGATGCGAAACTGACTGCTCTCATTTTCAATTCCGGGCCACATCGGCAAATCCAGCATATGAAACAGCGGCGGGCCAGCAGTCACACTACCGGAAACAGGCACCGCTGGCATACGGGTGCGGTCAGGGCGACGTAAAGCCGGTGCAAGCGCTACGGCTTTAGCCCGCCTTGCCGCTCCGTCCTCAAAGCTCACAATGACATAATCACGACTTCCGGCCAGTTCAGGCACACGCAGCCTGTCACCAACCGTCAAACCTGCTTGCGACCACGGCACAGAAAAAGCAACGGTACGGCGTTCAGCCCGTTTTCTTTCCAGCCAGCTTTCGGCCAGTGCCTGCGCCTGTCCGCTTTCCATCGCAGCAGATAGAGACAGACTTTCGTGACCGGCACGCTGCCAGCCGGATTTTTGCGCCAAGGCACTGCCGGACTGATAATCCCGCAAAGCATCGCTGAAATAAATCTCCGCGCTTGCAGGCAATTCTTCCACATCATCCAGAATACGCACCGGCAATGACTGATCGCCTTCCAGTGCAAAATCCTGAATGGCAACGGGATTCTGGCGCTGTGTGAGACTGCGGAATACCAGTCTCTGATTTCCCTTAACCTGCTCAAAAGCCACCACGCCGAATATATCCATCAGCGGTTCAAGCAATGCTCTGCCACTTGCCGGATTATCGGTAATATAACCGGACAGATAGCCTTCAACGCCACAGCAATCAGCCAGCCCTTCAAGCCCGAAATCTTTCAGCAAAGCCAGTAACAATTCATCCAGCGCCACACCACTGAGACGGCCATTGAGCCAATGCCCAGTTGCCCAATTGGCGGCATCGCCCCAGATATCCGCTTTCAGAGGATATTCCGGAAACGGGCGCGTATCCCATGCCCAGACATAAATCTGCGCCGGATCAAGCATTGCACCGCCATAGAGCGGCGACACCGGATTATGCTCTCCGGCAGCATTCCAATAGGCAAAATGCGCGCGCAAAAAACGATCCGGTGCAATATCACTGCGCGAGCCATCGGAGAAATATGGCACAGCATTTTCCGAGGATTTCGGATCAGGAAATACATTCGGCTGGTTCGGCCCTTTATCAACGGCCGCACAGCCAAGTTCTGTAAACCAGAATGGCTTGGACATTGGCTGCCATGCGGTAGGTTGTGTCTGCTCCACACCATTGATGCGGTTGAAATGCTGGTTCTGCCACCATGAGCGCAAATCCTTATAACGGAATACCCACGACTTGCCCGCCAGACCATCCGTTATTGCCGTGCGTTTGCGGGCATGCCTGTCTGCATCCGAGGCATAATACCAGTCATAGCCCTCACCTCCGGCAATGGCGTTTTGCAAAGCACTTTCATCATAGGCAGAAGCGGGAAAAGCCGGATCAATGCTGCGCTCATCCCCGTCACGCCAATCACTCAGCGGCATATAATTATCAATACCGATGGCATTGATTGCCGGATGCGCCCAGAGCGGATCAAGGTGAAAGAACACATCGCCGCTGCCATCCTGCGGGTGATAGCCAAAATATTCAGACCAATCCGCACCATAGGTGATTTTACAATCGGCACCTAAAGATGTGCGTGCATTATCAGCCAGTTCGCACAAAGTGCTGACAAACGGAAAATCATTCTTTTCATTGCGGATTTGTGTCAGGCCACGCAATTCCGAGCCGATCAGAAAAGCATCAACACCACCGGCAGCATGCGCCAGCTCCAGATAATGGCGGATGAAATTCTTATAGCCGTTCATGCCATTGGAAAAACGGATAAGCTGAAGCGCTGCATCCGCTGTTTTATCCACTCCGATCGGCACGCCAATTCTGCCGCGCCACGGATAGACAGGTTGAAAGCCCTCACCATCCAGCGCAGGCAACTGATTATCGGCAGGAATATCCATCATAATAAACGGATAAAGCGTGACCTTCAGTCCACGCTGTCGGGCATCTTTGATTGCAGCGATGACCGAGAAATCACTCGGTGTCCCGCCATAGGCTTTTTCTGTGCCATTATCGGAAATCAGATGGGCAGATGCACGATCGACTGTACCGACACGCCAGTGATGGCTCGGTTTTCTCGCTTCCCGCGCTGTAACAGCGGGCAAAATCCGGCATTCTCCCGCGCGCAGATCGGTGCCGAACCACGGCACAATCAGAGCAACTGTTTTCAGGTTGGGACACAGCGCCTGTAACTCATCCAGTGATGCTGACCAGTCACTTTGCGCCCGCAGAGTATTACGGTTCAACGCGCGTGTTTCACCGGGGCGCGGTTCATCGCGCACCATCTGCGGCGACAAACCAAATTCCGTTGCACCGGGGATCAGCGCAACGGCCTGAATATCCAGCGCCAGCCTGCCAACACTGCGCATGACCTCGAATTGCAAAAGTGGCAGACGGTTGCCATAGGCATCAATCGGCAGATGTTCAAACACCACATAGGCTGTGCCGCGATAGGCAGGTGCTTTCCCCGCCCCCTGTCGTGCTTCAATCAACGGATCAGGCTGCTGCGTTTCAGTCCCCTTATAGACACGAAGTGTGACCTGCGTCTGATCCAGCTCCTTGCCATCTGCCCAGATGCGCCGGATGCCGGAAATCTCGCCCTGCGCCACCGCAAAAGCGGCATTGACATAATAGCTGTAAGTGGTGGTTTTCGGACCACCTTTCGCCCCTTGACGGGTGGTGGTTTTCTCTTCCTCGAAACGGGTCGCCCAGATCAGCGTACTGCCGACACGCATAGTGCCATAAACGGCAGGCAAAACAGCCCCTTCTTCCGCCTGCATCGGACGTGTACCGGAGAGACGCGGCCCTTCGATACGCCGCGTTGAATTAATCAGCGCATTGTCGATCATATAGCCGCCCATAGCGCCGATCGCACTGCCGATTGCCGCGCCAACGGGGCCGAACAGCCCGCCGATCATACTACCTGCCGCCTGAAGAACCACTGTACTCATGCGAGAAATGACCTGTCTTCAAACCGAAGGATTTGGAAAGGAGAAAACTGCTGCAATACGCTGCCGCCATTGCGGAACCAGCGCAGAAAGCGTCACACTATGCCCCTCATAGGCATGGATGAAGCGGTTATTCTCCGCCATGATTCCTAAATGCTTGGCAGCCACACCATCCCGCCAGCGAAAGATCAAGAGATCACCGGCCTGCATCTCTGATTGCGGCTTTAAATGCATATGCCGACGTGCAGCATCAATCAGCGGCTCATCTTGGGCAAGCTCTGCCCAGTCGCGGGAATAGGTGCCGGCATCCTCCGGCTCTGTACCATAAAGCTCGCGCCAGATACCGCGTATCAGCCCCAGACAATCGCACCCCACCTGCAAACGGCTGGCACCGTGACGATAAGGTGTGCCAAGCCATTTTTCAGCAATCGCCAGCACTTTGTCATTCAACGGGGCAGCGGTCATGGCACGAGCACCCCGCCGTCAAAATTCCCCTCACCACCGGCAAAACCATAGGCAGCATCATTGCCGGGAATATGCGGAAAGCCACGAAAATTCTCATGATTGGCAAAACGGTCACGGCATTGCTGAAAGCTCTTGTCGCATCCCGCCAGCACACGAAAACGATCACCGATCTGAACGTCATAGACCGGCAGTTCCTGAAGGATCAGACTTGCCGCATCCCCCTGTTTAAGGTGCGAGACAATATTATTCACGCTGCCCTGATTTTGCCCGCTCAACCAGTGCAGGCTCCCGCGCTCAAACCAGTGCGAGGTAAAACCACTCAGATTTGAGACCACCAGATCCTGTCCGTTGACAAGCTCCACCACACCCTCACCCGCATAGCGCGGATCGGCCGGATTGATGCCGCAACGCTTATCTGCAAATTCCGCATCGCAACCGCGTTTGGCACGCCGCCCGAAAACACGATCCAGCAGAGCCGCACTGCTTTTCAGTTCAGCGGTAAAATTCATGCCGCTGCGTGTAATTTTGCCGATCACGCTGCTGCGCAATAATACCGCTTGCTCCGGCTGCGCCCAGTTGACCAGATAAGTCTCAACAGTCGCACCATCATAAAGCCCGCGCTCAATATCCGCATCAGTCAAAGCGTCACTGGTCAGCGCCCCTTCGATCTCGGAACTGTCTACCGCGAGTCCAAGCTGGCTTCCTGCCTCAGAACCATTCATCCCGCTTTGCGGAAAGCACTTTATCCCATGCACGGATAATGTTCTGTCATGGTCACAAAAGCCAAAAACCTCACCGTCTTTGCGGCGCAAAATCCATGCAAAACAATGTGTTGTCACATCACTCTGCAAATGTGATTCAAGTGCCGGATCGAGTGTCAGCATCACTTCACCTCAACAATCGGAATGGATGGAATTTCACCAGCTTTGAAACTGGCAATACTGGCGCTCAGCCTGTCCGTATCAAAGCGAACCGGCACATCGAACAGGAAACCCGCAGTCACTTTTGCCTGTGGCGGTGGCACATGATCCTCGTGAATTTCCACTATGCCTGTCAGCCAATTCACGCTGAATGCATCCGCCGCAAGCACCTCCCCCTCCACTGCCAACTGCACGGTGCTCAACACAGGCTTGGTAATAATGCGCTGATAATCACCATAATGTTTCGCCAGCTGAAATTGCCGTGTCGTGCCGTCTCCCCGCCCCAGAAACTGATCTGTTGGTTGCGGCGGTGCATCCTGTTCCGATGAGAGATGATCAAACGGATCACGAAACCGGAACGCATAAAGTGAACCACGCCGCGCCTCGAAAAAACGCAACACAGCACGCAGATCGTTGAGCGAACGCAACCCTGTTCCGGCATCATAAAAGCGGCGCGACATCGACCAGCGTGCATTACGCTTTTCGTGTCCCGAGGTCAGGCTGACAATCTCATTACGCCATTCCGGCCCTCCGGTTGCCCCGAAAGAAATACCGAGCGGAAAAGGTACATCATGAAATGAAGATAAATCCTGCATAATGCGCCCTTTCACATACGTCTGGTGCCATGGCGCACTGCACGCGCCAGCATGGCACTGACCTGCGCTTCCGAACGGCTGAAGGAAGCAGCATCGGGCGATGACATATTGAAATTAATCTGCATGGATCGCCCTCCGCCGCCACTCCCCATAGCCACGCCAAGACTGCCGTCACTGCCACGCGCCAATGGCAAAATCGCCTCGGCACCCGCCTCACCGGCCACGCCAAATCCACGGCCCAATCCGAAATATGTCGGACTGGAAACCACACCGCCTTTGGCAAAAGGCTTAACTCCGCCCAAGCCGCCAAGCCCGCCCATCAAGCCGGAGAACATCGAGGAGAATAATCCCTGCAACGGCTTCATCCCCGCATCCAGCGCCATGGAAGCCATATTGGAAGCCAGCCCGCGCAGCACATCGTCCAGCCCTTTGCCGGATGTGACCGCGCTTTTGAAAGCCGAAGTCAGGCTCTGTCCAAAGGAACCGGAACGCTTCTGCAAATTGTCCAGCGCACGGTCAAAGCCGCTGGTATCCGCCTCAACCGAAACCGTGACTGATTGTTGTGTGCCTGTATCATTCATGATCCACCATCCGGAAAAGCCCGCATCAGCGTGTTTAAAACATCACGCGGCGGCGCTTTCCTGCCACCGCGCATGGACTGGCTCAGCGCCCTGATCTCGGGCAGGCTTAAACACCAGAAATCCCGTGACGACAGCCGCAATTGTCCCATCCCGAAATGCATCAGCGCATCCCAGGGGAAAGACATTGATTCAATTACGGCTTCTAATTTTTTGATTGTGCTGCGTTTTCCGGATTTTCAGCAGTCATGCCAAAAGTCACTTCCAGTAGTTGCGTCACCAGTCGCGCAAAGCCGGTAGCACCGCCGTCAATACGCATATCCGCCACATCATCCTCGGCCACATCATGACCGCCACCGCGCAAACCTGCGGTGACAATGCGAATCATATCTTCTGATTTTAAACGCCCTGTTGAGAAACGGGCAATCAGAGCAGACAAATCCTCAGTCTCATAAGCTGCCTCAAGACCGGCCAAGGCACCAAGTGTCAGGCACAAAACCCAATCCCTGTCATTTAAAACGGCTGCAATTTCACCGCGTCTGGCATTGACCATCATGGCTGCGCTCCGAAACTGATAAGACCGGCAGATTCCAGCGCGATTTCAAACGTCACTTCGCCATCATGCGCGCCGCCATATTCCAGCGCGGTGATCTGAAACAAACCACTGACAATGCCAAAATCCGGCACAATAATCTGCCAGTTCAGAATATCACCATTGAAGAACGCCGCGCGGATCAGTGCGTCCGATGCCGCATCTTTGAAGATACCCGCACCGCTGACCGATGCACGCTGCACACCGCTGCCAGCCAGCAATTGCCGCCAACGCCCTGTAGCATCAGCATCTGTCACATCAACAGTCTCGGCATTGAACGCAATGCGCTTGCTGCGCAAACCCGCACAGGTCTGAAATGTGTCACCTGCCGCTGCAATTTTCAGTAACAGGTCTTTACCTCTCTGAGCTGCCATAAATTACGCTCCTTCAATTTTCTCTGTCACCGCACGGTAACGCAACTGGCCATTGTAACCGTCACGCAAGTCGTCATTACGGGTCTGTGAGGATTGCAAAGTCAGATTGACCAGATGATAACCGCCAATATCCGGCTTTTGCTGGCTGCTTGCCAAAGCCTCCATCAGCCCTTCCACCAGCATCATCAGCTCCAGCACCTGCCTGCGGCCATTGGAACGCGCCCAGATATGCAGCACCAGATTGTGTTCCTCGCCGGTGCCACTATCGGTATCCCAGGCGTAAATCTGACTTTGACCAAAGCTGATATAAGGAAACGCCGCATGGGGCGGCACATGATCGTAAATGCCCTGCCCTTGCAGTTTCTCCATCAGCAAAGGCGCGGCTTGCAGCCACGCCAATATCGCCTTTTGCAAAACAAGCGCCGCGCCGTTCATCCCTTGTTGTCCTGTTCGGTTTGAACAGGCGGCGCTTTAGGTTCAGGGCTTTTCAAAAACAGCCCATCTCGTTTATTGGAGAGCGCCTGTTCACAGGCCTGCAAGCCGACAAGACGCAAAGTGCGCAACAAGGCTTCAAAAATAAAACGCATAGAAAAATTCATCGGATTTCCTCTCTATAGCGTATCCCGAAAAGTGTGAAACGGTTTTCGGATCAAGATACGCGTAAAAACAAACAGTTAGAGCATTTCCTATATTTCAAGATAATCTGGAAATGCTCTAACTGAACAAATGAGATAGCGCTGACTTTCATCGGGATCGTGCAGCCCCAGAACCGTAAAATGCCGCTCCGCACGCGTGAGACGCATGGAGACCGCGATATCGCTGCGATAACGGGTTGTGATGAGATGAGTGACATGGGGAATGGCTTGTCCGGCAAAGTTCTGACTGCCGGTTTTCTTCGGCTCAATCCTGCCCCAGAGCGTGGCAATTTCCGTCCATTGCTCCTGATAGCCGCCGGTCTCATCAAAGAGCGGACGGTTTTCTTCCAAAGTCAGCAGGGTTTTAAACTGCCCTGCATCAATGAATTGCAGGTTCATAGCCGCCCCCGCCGCAGCCACGGTGCTACGAGTTGTGCAACCATATCCGGCAGGTTATGCATCACCGTTTCATAAGAATTGCGGTTGTCATAGAGATGTCCCGCCAGCACCAGACAGGCATGGCGCAATGTTTCGGGCAGGTCTTCAGGCTCATTCGCCAGACCGGCAGTCAGCTCAACTTCCAGCCCGCGGGAAATGGTAATATGCTGCGGTCGCCGCAGATAAAGTCGCTGCGGACGACTGTCCGTATCCAACCGCCAGTCATCGGCATTGAACAGTACCGCAGTACCATCAGCATCAAAACCCTGCACCTTATCAATGGAAATGACCGGCGCTTTATAGAGGGCAATTCTGCCCGATTGCGGCCAGTTGGCGAGTTGCAACAGCCAGCGCTGCGGCAGCATCACCAGATTGCAATGCTGCTCGATTACTTCCCGCGCAATGCGGATCAGGCGCTCCAGCAACTCTTCTTCCTGATCCGGTGACAAACGTAAAAAATCGCGCAGCATTGCTGTCGTCACCGGCTCTTTTACCGGCGGCGCTATAAGATGGAGAACCATGCTATCTCCTGTAATTTATAATAGATTCAGTAAGATAAAATCACTCTCTGACAGAATGATTCATGCGCTTTGCAAAGGCCAAGCAAAACCGCCTCGCCAGCAAATTCAGGCTGCAAATTTCAGTAGTTTGATCGCGTCAAAATCCTGCACACCACCGCCGACACGCTTGGTGGTGTAGAACAACACGTAAGGCTTGGCAGAATACGGATCACGCAGCACGCGGATACCAATGCGATCAACAATCAAATAACCACGGGCAAAATCACCAAAGGCAATCGGTGTGCTGTCGGTTGTAATATCCGGCATATCTTCCGCTTCCACCAGACCAAACCCCATGAAGGAAGCCTTCTGCCCAAGAGACGCCGGAGGCTGCCAGAGATAATTGCCATTGCTGTCTTTGAGCTTGCGCAGCGCCGACTGGGTTTTACGGTTCATCATCCAATGGGCATTCTGGCGGTAGCCGGATTTCAGCGCATAGACGAGATCAATCAGCAAATCGGACGGGCTGGAAGCAGGTAAGGCACCGGCAACGCCCGTCTTCAGGCAACCAAGTTTACCCCATGCCCATGACGCTTCATCAACCGTATCATAGGCCAGAAAACCATGTGGCTTGTTCACACCATCACCATTGATGAAGGCAGCGCTTTCCTGCTCGGCAAAAGCTGTCTCAACCTCTGCGGCAATCCACTGTTCCACATCCACCGCCGCATCATCCAGCAGGCTGGCTGTCGCCGCAGGCATGGCATAAATTTCCATCGTCGGAAATTGCAGCTCGGCAAGTTTGGCATTGGTGGTCTGCGGGCGTGCGCCCTCTTCACCAACCCAGCCGGTACCAGGACCACTGATGGAAAACGGCTTTTTGAGTACAGCGCCGGAAACCTGCCGCACAGTTGCAAGTCCACGCACCGGAGAAAGTGCGGCCAGACGTGTACCGATGACAGTTTCCAGTTCAGACGGCACAAGATAACCGCCATCAGGCCCCGAACCATAGGAATGCGCTTTCTGCTCAAGCCCGCGCAATGCCTGCTCATCACCTCGGCGGGCATAAGTATCAAAAGCCTGTTTATGCTCCTGCACAACACCACCGAGCGGTGAACGTGTCTCACCACCAAGCGCAGGACGCGCCTGTTTCAGCACATATTGATCCAGCGCCGCCTTCTGCTCATCCATTGCACGGTTGAGACGCTCTACCTTTTCAACAGTGAGAACATCAGCCCCGACATGTTTTTCAATCTGGGTCAGGCGCTCATCATTGGCCTGTTTAAAGCCCTCAAAGGCCTGCATGAACTCACCAAAAGCCTGCCCGACTTCCTGCTGGCTGTTCAGCGCCTTAATCTCCAGCATCTGCGGTTGAGCGGCTGTTGCTTTATGTTTGATCGTCATTTCCTGTCCCTTCGGGCTTGGTGTAAAAAGACGGTACAAACCGACCGGACGGAGGTTTCAAAAAGAAGTTTGCGCTTTCAGACTGGCCGCCGCATGGCGGATAATCTGCGCGGAACTCATGTCATCGTGATTTTTGCTCTGCACCGGATGAACACGCGCCTGCGGCAACATCGGAAAAGTCACCAGCGAGATTTCCCAAAGCTCGGCTTCCAGAATATGCCGCTTTCCGGTTGAGGCTGACTTCTTACTGCGAATAGCGCGAAAGCCAATCGACAAACCGTCCAGCGCCCCTTCGGATATCAACTGCCAAGCTTCATCGGCACGCGCCACACCTTGCGTTAACTGCCCCTCAACATAAAGACCGCGCTGATCCTCTGCGATTTTTGTCCAGATGCCGATGGGATTATCGGCCTGATGCTGCCAGAGCATTGGAACACTACCACCCCGTCGCAGGGACTTGGCGAAAGCACCGCGCTCAATAATATCACCGCTCAGATCAGTGAGTGAAAACAGGCTGGCATAACCGCTGAAACATAGAGGCCGATCTGCCTTAGCCTTCATCATGCTCCCCCTCTTGCCGGACGGAACCACCAACCTGATTTTTCAGCCGGTCGGTAAAGCGTTTGAAAAAACCGAGCGCTGTCCATGCGGCAAAGCTTGCAGCGGCAGAGCCCATCAACATCAGCTCCGCCTGTCCGAGACTATTACTCAAAGTCAGTTGTTCTGCGATTTTAACACCGGCTGCCCCGCCAAAAATCATGCCGCAAATCAAACCAACTGCGAAACGCACTGCCGCCTCGCGTTTTCCTTTGGGCAACATATAGGCCAGTGAAACGGCCGAACCGCTCACCGCGCCGGTGATTTTGGCGAGCCATATCCATTGTTCCTGCGTGAGTGCATCCGGCTGGTTGAACAGGTTCATATAGCCCCTCCTTCCGGCTCAGCAGAGTAGCCAACGGCCTGACGTTTTTCCGCATCACTCAGGAAATCCGCTGCACCAATGCGCCGCCACAAGGCTTCGCGTTCCTCGGCAAGCCCGTCAATGCGGTCATGGTCATGTTCAAGTCGCAGATCCGCGCCAAATTGCGGACACAGCCAGTTACTCAGTGTCTGCGCTGTTCGCGTCAGTAACGGCAGAATAGTCAACCGATAGAAAGCACGATTGGCCTCGGCATAATTGGCATAGGTGTTATCACCGGGAATACCGAGCAGCATCGACGGCACGCCGAAAGCCAGCGCGATTTCGCGGCTGGCCACATGCTTGGCCTCAATGAAATCCATATCTTTGGGCGACAGTCCCATGGCTTTCCAATCCAGCCCGCCTTCCAACAGCAGCGGTTTACCCGCCCCACCGGCACCGGTATAGCCTTCCTCCAGCTCGGTCTTCAGCCGGTCAAACTGCTCTTCGCTTAAATTCCCGCCATCTTTCGGCGCATAGACCAGAGCACCGGAAGGCCGTGCGGAGTTATCGAGCAAAGCCTTGTTCCATGCTGCTGTGGCATTGTGAATATCCAGTGCCATAGAAGCCGCTTCCAAAGGCGGAAAACCGTAATGATCGTCCAGCGGATGGAACAGCCGCAAATGCAATGCCCGTGCAGACAATCCGGACTCAAAACCTGAATTCAGGCTGATACGGCGGCTGACCGTATTATTGCGATAAAGCAAAGTCTGCGGCCAGCCGTTACTGTCACTTTCAATGGTCACCCGCTCAGGGCGCAGCAGGTGCAGCTCCTTTGGCTGCCCGTCATAATCCAGCCGCTCGATATAGGCATTGCCGGATAACAACAAATGCCCGTAAAGCTGTTCAAAAAAGCCGGAACCGCTCGCCCCTTCATGAGGCGCACGCAGCAATTTCAGCAGCGGATGATCTTCAAGCTCCGTCTCTCCCTGATAGAGCAACAGCGGCACATTGGCTGCTGCATCGCTGATCATTTTCACACAGCGATGCACAATCGGATTACGCATGAAACCCTGCTGCGACAGCGCCATATAATTGCGGCTTGTCCAGCGTGCCTGCGCATCCATATGCAGCGCAACAAAACCCTGCTGCATTTTTACAGAAGGCACCTGTGCGCTTTTCTGCTCCTGTGTTTGGGCAGCACTATGCCGCCACGGCCATGACCAAGCCCATGATCGAACCATGTTCACCTCACTCGACCTTAATTATGAAATTTATCGAAGCTGCCGGATTCTCGGCTTATGTGTGTCCTGAAGCAAAAGCGTATGCAGCGCCCAGACCAGCGCATCCATCCTGTCCGGTGAGCGGCCTGACGACAGGCCGTTGACGGCAAAGTCACACATCTCATCTTCCAGCTCCGGAAAACGGCGTGCATGGCGAATACGCCCTTGCTCATAGAGTGCTGCCACCGGCTCGGCACGCAGATATTTTCCCCGCTGTGCCCGTACTGCTTTTACCGCGACTGATGCATCCTGCGCATGAATCACCGCCATCACCATGTCGCCGCCCTGATTGACCTCCGCCACCACCAGATCGGCCTGATAGCGATGATAGAACTGCACAATCTGCGCAGCCCACTGATGGGGCTTCACGCCTTGCACAGTGGCATCATCCAGCACCCAAGCCAAACCATCGGCATCCAGTCCGGCGACAATAATCCCGCAGGCATCGGAATTTTTGGTTGAAGTCGCAGGCGGGTCAACCGCAATAACAATGCGCTGTAATTCCGGAGCTTGCGGATCATGTAACGCCTCCAATTGCTCCCGCGACCACAGCGCATCCTCACGATCAGCAATCAGAACACCTTCCAATTCCTGCCGCCCCAAGGCCGTGCCCGCATAACGCTGCTGCATGGCTAACAGAAAAGCCGGTGCCAGATGCGCAGCATTCTCATCCGTGCGCATATGGGTCATGATCGTTGCCGGATCGCTCAAAAGATCACGCAACAGCGCCTGCATTTTCGGTGTGGTTGTCACCACCTGACGCGGGTTGTCTCCCAGCCGCAGACCGAATTGCAGCATATCCCATGTCTGTTGCGGATTTTTCCATTTCGCCAGCTCATCACACCATGCCGCAGAAAATTGCGGCCCGCGCAAACTGTCCGGATCTTCTGACGAATAGAACGAAGCCACCGCCCCGCTTTCCCAAACCAGTCTGCGACGGGTACTTTCCAGCCGTGGCCGCTGCAAACGTGATACGGAGAGAATACCGGAAGGCCCTTCAACCATCACCTCGCGCACATCGGCCAGTGTTTCCCCCACCAAAGCAATATTACCGCAAGCTCTGTCACAGAAAGGCGCCAGCCCCCGCGCCATGCCGCTGATCCACTCGGCACCGGCACGGGTTTTGCCCGAACCGCGCCCGCCCATAATCACCCAACTGCGCCAATCCTGTCTCTGAAACACAGGCAATTGCGCCAGCCGCCCCTGAAACAGCCATTCTTTGCTCACCGCAACAATGGCCTGTTCATCGACACCCGCGTCAGACAGAAATTTAAACAGCTCTGAGTTCGGTAATTCTGGCGCTGATGATGCTGAGAGCTTCACGCACATCCTCCGGCGTCACACCGCGATCATCATTTCCGTTGTCATGCTTATCACTCAGCGGTTCAACACGCGTTTCTTTGGAAAGCTCGCTGATGCTTTTCACGGCTTTTGCCAATGCTGCCAGCGCCTCTACAGCACTCTTTTCCGGCAACCCCTCCGCTTTGGAGAAATTCTGCAATTCCGCATTAATTTTAATCAGCAGATCTTCAATATCCAGCACCGGCAAACTGACAGCAGAGCAATCCAACCCTGCCCGTTTCAAACGCCTGCTATAAATCTCCGGCTTCACACTCAAGAGAAAAGCCATGTCCGGCACAGTTATCTGATAACGCCGCTGCAAACGATACACCGCCTGCAAACGCTCCAGCGAAGCATTTGGCAGCGCTTGTATTTCTTCCGAGTTTTCCGGCATGGTTTGACCGGCTCCGTTCTCTGTGAAACGCATAACCGGTTACAAATGGCACAAATAAAAAAAGCGCAGCACCACATGCCACGCCTTGTCATCTTTGTCAGCCACACTTCTCTGACTGTATATAAAACCTACTTCAACACCGTCACGCCGTCAAGGATAAAATTCCTATTTTTCTGCTTTTGAAGCTGATTGCTTCACATTCAATTTTACCGAAATATTTATCGCATTGAGATAATAGGTTTATTCGTTAAGCATAATTTTAAACCCTTCATTGGCACTTCTGCTTTATTGGCCATTCATAAGGATGTGCTAGAATGGGACATTATCGCCCCTCTTTCAGCGAGTAAAACGGGTTATTTTTCGGTTATGAGCAAACAGGCTGACAAAAATGACCAGACCAGAAAAACGCGCCGCCTGACCCGCAGCCCGTTTCTGATGGCTATTGATGCCTGGCTGGACAGCAGCCTGTATAAATTACGCTCACATTTTTCCGCTTTCTGGGAAAGCGCCACTATTTTTTCCCGCAAATTCCGCGTGCGCGGCTGGAAACGTCTGTTTGTAGAAATCGCCGATGAGGGTTTCACGCTTGGCGTTCTCGGCAGTGTTGTTCTGCTTGCTCTGGCTATGCCTGCATTCGAGGAAACCAAGAAAGACTGGCGTGCGCAGGATGATTATGCTGTCACTTTCCTTGACCGCTATGGCAATGAAATCGGCCAGCGCGGCATCATGCATCGCGACGCAGTGCCGATTGCTGAATTGCCGGATCATGTCATTAAAGCAGTTCTGGCAACGGAAGACCGCCGTTTTTATGAGCATATCGGCATTGATTTCTGGGGCTTAAGCCGCGCGCTTACTCAGAATATGCGTGCCAATGGCGTGGTTCAGGGCGGCTCCACCCTGTCTCAGCAGCTGGCGAAAAACCTGTTTCTCTCCAATGAAAGAACGCTGAAACGCAAAATCAATGAGGCCTTTCTCGCGCTCTGGCTGGAAGCTAACTTAAGCAAAACGGAAATTCTGCAGCTCTATCTCGACCGCGCTTATATGGGCGGCGGAACCTTTGGTATTGCAGCAGCCTCTGAATTCTACTTTGGCAAAAACGTCAAAGATGTTTCTCTGGCAGAAGCGGCAATGCTGGCCGGCCTGTTCAAAGCACCGGCGAAATATGCACCGCATGTCAATCTGCCCGCTGCCCGTGCACGCGCGAATGTCGTGCTGTCCAATCTCGCCGATGCGGGCTTTATGAGCGAAGGCCAACTGGCTTATGCACGACGCAATCCTGCGAGTGTTGTTGACCGCGCGAAGGGTGAAAACCCCGATTATTTTCTGGACTGGGCTTTTGACGAGGTGAAGAAAATCACCCGCACCATCCCGCAGCATAATCTGGTAGTGCGTACCACGCTTGACCGGAATATCCAGAAAGCTGCGGAAGATGCGATTGAATTTCACCTGCGCCAATATGGTGCTGAATATAAAGTGACAGAAGCAGCCACCGTGGTGATTGCCGATGACGGCTCGGTGCGGGCAATTGTCGGCGGGCGCGATTATGGTGAAAGCCAGTTCAACCGTGCAACCAAAGCGCTCCGTCAGGCCGGTTCATCATTCAAACCCTATGTCTATGCCGTTGCTATGGAAAAGGGTCTGACACCGAATACGATTGTCTCCGATGCGCCGATTGCATGGGGTAACTGGATGCCGCGCAATTACGGCCGCTCTTTTGCAGGCCGTGTCGATCTCGCAACCGCTCTGGTCAAGTCTTACAACACGGTGCCGGTGCGCCTTGCCAAAGACTATCTGACAACAAAGCCGATTGTAGCCCTCACCAAAGCCATGGGCATTGAATCGGAAATTTCCGACCATAAAACCATGGTGCTTGGCACCTCCGGCATGACAGTGATGGATCAGGCCACCGGCTTCAGCGTTTTTGCCAATGGCGGCTTTGCAGGCATGCGCCATGGTATTGTGCAGATTTCCGATCCGGCTGGTAAAATTCTCTGGGACTTTAAACGCGATACACCGGAACCTAAGCGCGTATTGTCTGAAAAGGCCGCCTCAGAAATGAACTCCATGCTGGTGCAGGTGCCTGAACGTGGTACAGCGCGGCGTGCGGCTTTGCCTATGACCCGCGTCGCGGGAAAAACCGGCACCACTCAGAGCTATCGTGATGCATGGTTTGTCGGTTATACCGGCAATTACACGGCGGCGGTCTGGTTCGGCAATGACAGTTATGCACCGATGAATAATCTGACCGGCGGTATTATCCCTGCTATGACATGGCAGATGATGATGATGCAGGCGCATCAGAATATTGACCTGAAACCAATTCCGGGCATCAGCAATCCGTTCCCAAAACCGGCACAGCCAGCTGATCCGAAACTGGTAGCACAGAGCAGCGGCACCGGTGAAAAACTGCCAAACACAGTTCCGGATTATCCGCGTGTTCTGTCCTCGGAAACGACGCGCTTTATGCGCAGTCTGAACGAGAAATTCCGCACCTATGAAACACCGCAGCGGATTCGCACGACTTTATCGTCACTCTGATTCATTGAAATGAACCGGCCATTTGATCCGGTCCCCTGATAATGACAGGCAATTTTAACCGGACGTGTTTTATAGATTCTCCATGAGCAATTTAAGAACCATATTGCTGACAGTATTAACCTGCCTGATTGCTCTGGCGGGCGGCGCAGCCAGTGCGCTTTATGCTCTCAATAATTTTGAAGGTTTCAATCAGCTCACAATCGGACAATGGCATGCCTCGCCGCTCTATGGCAGTGCGGATGCTGACCCCTATGCGCGTGCGCAACGCAGCCGCGCCGCATTGCTGCCGCTGGGTGCTGCCGAAGGCCAACGCTTTGTTCTGAGGCATGATGTGAACGGCGCAAAACTTGATCCGCGTTGCACCTATCATTTACAGGGCAAAGCCCCCGCCTCCCGTTTCTGGACGCTTTATGCCAGCGATTTGCACGATCTGCCGCTCGCGCAAAAGCAAGGGCTTCCGCAGGAACTGCATAGCCAGATGATCTGGTATCAGCATGATTCAAGTTTTCTCATCGCCGTTTCTCCCTCGGCACAATCGGGAAACTGGCTGGCGATCAATGCATCGCGCCCCTATCAACTGGTGATGACCCTGTATGATACCGATCTGGGCACATCTATCGGCTTTGAAAATCCGCAAATGCCGGCACTCACTTTGGCAGAAGGCAGCTGCAAAGGAGCCGGACGATGAGACATTCGCTGTTGCAGTTTCTCTATGCCATTACTCTCGGTCTCATTGGCGCAGCCATCGTTCATATTGCGATTATACTGCTTGTGCCTGATGATGCTTCGGAAACCCTGTGGAAACGCGTGGAAGCACTCGGCCCCGCAGAAAGTTTTCACAGGCTGGAAGGCGCGAACTGGGCAAAGCGCCGTGATCCGCTGATGCGCAGTGCTGCATGCCGCTTTGATCTGACCAACGGACCGGTCCATATCAGCGCTGTCGGTAAAGTGCCGTTCTGGTCGCTGGCGATTTACAATCATACAGGCGATATCACTTTCAGCCTTAATGATCAGGTGTCACCAACAACCGATCTGCTGCTTGTCTCGCCTTTGCAGAAAATCCTGCTCGAACAAAGCATTCCGCAGCAACTGGAACAATCAGTGCTTATCACCCAGTCTGTTAATGAAGCGATTGCGGTTTTGCGGGTCTTCGAGCCCGATGCGACATGGCGGGATGAGGTCGGTGAATTTCTTAAATCTGCAGAATGTATGAGCGTTTCAATAGAGAATTAAAATCTCCTGCGATGCACCATCTTCCGAAAAATATTTGATTTACAGGTCAGTAAATTACCATCAACGCGCCGATGGTTAATTCATTGCTAAGTGTTCTCCCTTAAAGTGCAGAAAGCTCTCCTTATGTTTTCAGCGAGGAGAGGTGTATTTTTGTCTGTGTTGTGTAGGCGTAAGGGGTAAATACGCGTGACCACCGATCAATTCCGCGCTTTGGAAATATTATCCGGAAGTGGTCATTCCGCACACCACAAGACCGATGATCTGCTGGCTGCTGCCGTGGCAGGTTTTACGTCCCTCACCCGTCCCGGACGCTATGAAAGCCAGCAATTTGAAGATCTGGCTTTGCCGTTGCTGGAAACAGCCACGCCGCGTGCCCGCCGTCAGGTCTCAGCTATTCTTGCCCAGCATGATGTTGCCCCGCGCAAGCTGGTTCTGGCCCTTGCCAATGACAGTATTGAAGTCGCTGCACCGCTATTGCTGCGCTCCCCTGTCCTGACAACTGCCGATCTCATTGACATTACCGGCCAGCACGGCCTGTCCCATGCCCGTATCATTGCGCGCCGTCAGCCGGTTGATCCGCTGCTATTGCCAATCCTTGAGGGCTTTGATGATCCGCTCATCAGCCAGACACTGACTGCTGAGCCGGTTATCAGCACTGCACCTGCCGCTGTAGAGAACAGCATAGCGGAGGTGCAGGAAGCGCATTATGTTTCAGCAGCCCCTGTAAACAAACGCGTTGAGAGCAAACCGGCTGCACCAATCCGCACAGCCCCTGCTGCAACGCAATCATTGCCTGCGCATAATCTCAGTGCACTGTCACTGTCATCCTGTTTGCAACCGGCACGTGCCGAATATCTCATTGATATGGCACTATTGATTGACGGCAATATGTTCCGCACCGCACTGGCCGATGCGCTGGATGTCAGCTATGCGCGTGCTGAAACAATTATCGGCTCATGGCCGAATTCCCAGCTGCCGCTGGCGCTGAAAGCCATAGGGCTTACCGCACAGGATACCTATCTGATCCTGACTGCTGTTCTCGGTACAATTCATGGCGAACGTGAACAATTACGGGAATTTGTCCATATTTACCGCTCTATCAGCCCTGAACAGGCCGCAGCAGCTGTCAGACGCTGGAAAGCGGATGATATGAATGAGCGTCTGCGCAACCAGTTGCGCGATCTGGCGGACAATGCATCGGAAAACTTTACCAGTGCCGCAAATAATGACGGCACGATCCCGCATAGAAAAGCACAATAACCCGGATAAGTTACATGCCTGCGGTCAGCAGCTCCGCAGCCTGAGCACAATCTTCAACCTCGACAAGCCAGAGATCAGGATCAAAGCGCAGCTCTTTTTCAAGTTGCGTATTAATCAGCTGCTCGTCTTCGCTCTGCTGATATAAAACAAAACGACGTTCATCCGCCCGCTGCGGATCATATTCGCTTTGCGGCGCAGGCATATATAAATCAAAATTACCGTCACGATTGCGGATCTTGATAAAGATTGCACCGGCCTCGGCCGCACCGCGCCTGACCAGATAGGCGAAACCATCAGCCATGCGCACACGGCGCATGAATGCGGAAACCCAGAATTCACTTGTCAGACGCATAGGCTGAAATACCTGCTCATTGCATATCAAATCAGCTGATCAGGCCGATTTCACGCATTTTCCCGATCAGCTCAGAATCAGGCTTGCCGCTGACATTGAGACGGAACAGTTTCTGAAACTCGCGGATGGCATCTTCTGTGGTTTTGCCCGGAACACCGTCCACGACAACCATATCATTGCCGAATGCTTTGAGCCCCGCCTGAATACGCACCAGTTCCTCGGCACTGACTGCCTGACCGGATGGTGCTCGTGCGGATACCGGTTGAACAGAAGCCGTTGTTTCCGTTGCATTCTGCGATGCAGAGTTGCTCCGCACAGCCTGTACCGGTGTTTTTTCTTCTGCCCTGACAGCAATCGGCGCAGGCCGTCTTTCCGCAACCGGCACTGCACGCGCACTGTTTTCAGGCTGAGTGTCAGGTCGGGTCTCAGGTCTGGCAGCAGGCACAGCCACTGCAATGGCTTCCTCAATGCTCAGCTGTTTCTCTGCGGGTTTAGCCGCATTATTCTGATCCGGTGCCAGCTTGGCCTGCACATTCTGCCATTGTTCGAGAGCAGTACGGGTTTGCGGCCCTGTCAGACCATCCACATTACCACTATAGAAGCCAAGCTGTTTCAGATTATATTGCATGATCGCCACCTGCTTGTCGCCATTCGGCGCCAGAGCCGGCAGATCACCGCCATCAACAGTTGTCTCGGGCAAAGTCGCAACGGCTTGCGGTTTCTCAGCTACCGGCGCAGCCTCATGACCGGCAATCTGGCGCACGGGTTCCTGCGCAGCCACATTGCCTGTCAGCTTACGTGCTGCTTCGCTATTGTCTTTTGCCACAGCACGGAAAACCTGCTCCGGCCGTGTTTTAAAGAAAACACCGTCATGCGCCTGCGGCTGATACCAGATCGCATTGCTGGCGACAAAACCAAGCGTCACCAGAAATGCGGTTGCACCACCGGCCACCACAGGATTGCGCGCGACTATATCACCGGCAGCCAATGCCATGCGTGACACGCCGGTCAGGCATGCATCAAAAAAACGTCTGCCAAAACTACGCCGTTTTGCGTTTTTGCGCATGGAAGTCCCCTTGCGTTTCGTACCGCTGCGGCTCTGTCTTTCCGTCATAACTACTTTCTGCCTGACTATATTCAGTCTGTTCGGCCTGAAGATTAATAATTGCTGTTTTCACCTGCTCAAGAGCGCTGCGAATATCGGTTGAAACTGTATTTGTCTGCATCCGGTCAGCCTGCTGCATAGGCTGCGATAATGCCTGATTTGCGGCCGCACCTGCAACCAATCCGGTCTTATCCACAACCTGCTGTGCTGTTTGCGGCAGCCTGATTGAAACAGTCGTGCCATGGCCCTTGCGGCTGTGAATATTCATCTCACCCTGATGAAGACTGACTAGACCTTTAACCAGATAAAGCCCGAGACCTGAACCTTCCTGCATACGGGTCTGTGCATTATTGATCTGGGTAAATGGCTGGCACAGACGTTCAATTTCATGTGCTTCCAGTCCAACACCCGTATCAGACACGGAGATGACCAGACTGCGCTCTGCACCTGCATAACCGCGCTTTGTTTCATCAGGCATCACATCAATGGTTACGCAACCGCCGCGATCCGTGAATTTAATAGCGTTTGACACCAGATTAATCAGAATCTGACGGATTGCACGGCGATCAGCAATCATATCCGTCACATCCGGATGAATGCGGTCACAGAGAATAACGCCCTTTTTCTCGGCCATCGGCATAAGCATGGAACTGCACATTGTAACGCTGTCCTGCACGGAAAAGCGTTCATGCTGAACCGGATACTGACCGGCCTCAAGGCGTGAGGTTTCCAGAATACCGTTGACAACCTCCAGCAGATGATTGCCGGACTTGCGGATCAGATCAATATATTCGCGCTGCTTGTCGCTCTGCAAAGGCCCTGCCACATCATGCAACAGCAGATCAGAGAAACCGATGATTGAATTCAGCGGCGTGCGCAACTCATGGCTGACGGCACCGAGCAAACGTCCGCGCGAGGTTTCCAGATTCTCAATCGTCGTATTCTGCTGAACGATATGCTGCTGCGTATCCTGCATCTGTGCAAGATTGCGCGCAACAATCAGGAAACCGGCTTCCTGCTCATTCTGAGCCGTGCCTTTTGCCTGCCCTTCCATTTCAAATATATTGAAATAGATTTTCGGCTGTTCATTTTTATTGCCCTGAGCAGCTTCCACGCAACGCAGACGAATCTCTGTTTTGCCACCGAGTTTCATTGGTGAATTGCCGTGCTTCAGGCCATTCAGAAATGCGAGATATTGAACGCGGTCAGCCACATGCACACGGTCAAGAAGCAATGTGCCGGTCAGGACTGCACGATCAACACCAAATTGTTCAATACAACGATCAGACAAAGTACGGATATGACCATCCTGATCAAGACGGATAACCAGAGCATCCAGCGCTGTTTCCAGATCGCTGTCGGCAGTATGAGCAGATGTTGTATTCTGCAGGACTGTTGCAACTGGCAGTGCCAAACGCATTACCCGCAGCAAAATGGCGCCGACATAGATAAACAGGAAAGTTGTTGAAACACCGGCCGGAAGCATCAACTGTGTGTTGATACCTTTGGTCAGCGATGTTGCCATCAGGGCTACAGTGATCAGACCACCGGCAACAGCCGCCGCACGATGGCGGGTTACCAGCCAGATCTCAAGCGGCAATGCCAGAACCATCGCCCAGACCAGACCATTTTCCGCACCTGCAAACAGGGCTGTAAAAGCCAGTACCGCGCTATAGAATGACAAAGCAACAAGACCCGTCAGACTGTTGCGGATGCCAAATGCCTGCGCTGCCAGCAAAAGAACGGATATGCCGGTAAAGGACAGGCCGGTAAACAGCAATGCATTGACCGAAGCGGTCGGGAAAATACTGTAAAAAGCCATTGCCAGAAACAGCGGAAACAGCAGCAATGCGCAGCGCAAATCAAACGCTGAAAAATGGTCGGACTTACGGGATTGAGCAGCGGTAACAGAAACATGGAATTCTGCATTTTCCTGCGCCAACAGGTGATGATCCGCAACGGTATTATGCATACCGCCTTTAATCATTTTCATTGTTTTCGCATAAATGCCGTACACGCAGCATACTCACTCTGACACAATCTCACTTCAACTGTCTTATTTCACCGGAGTGAAAAGACAGTCACCGAACAATGACAGAATGGACGCCCAGACTTTAAGGAATAGATAAAACCGCGATCTATGATGCCCGTGAAAGTCTTTTTTCCGCGAAAAAGGGGTAGCTTTTGGCTCTATGGTAAACGGAATATTTCCGGCTCCGCCCCATGGCAAGACAATCTTAAAAACATTTTATCAGAATCTTCAGAAATATGTCTCATTCTTTAACCATTGCGTCTCAACAACCGGAAAGCCTTAAGAAGAAACCGGTGAAACAACTGATAACTATATGAATAATTTAAACTTATATATTTATCACGCTCAGCAACCCGACAGGACCGTGCAAACAGGCAGGAATAAAGATCATGAGATTTCTGCTTAAATGCATTTTCTGGCTGGGAGGGGTTTTTCTGCTGATGCCCGGACTGACCGGCAAGTCTACAGACACACAGCCACCACGAGCGCCACAGGCACAAACACAGCAAAATCATCTGTCTTCAGAAAAACAGCAACAGGCTCCGTCCACTGCCAGTCCCGATCTGGTTGAGCAATGGTTGCAAGCCGGTAAAACCCTGCAGGAAATCAGCACATTTTGTGAGCGCAATCCCGCTCTCTGTATTGCCGGAAAGGCAGCGATTCAGCAAAGTGGTGAACAGGCTTTGATCCGTGCGAAAGAGGTTCTATCCGGTAGCGCGCCACAAAACAAAGAGCCATCCGCCCCACCTGCAATAGAGCGGGCACCTGCGTTCAAAATTCCTGTTCCTGCGCAGCGTCCCGGATAGTTACTGTAATCATCAGAACCGGAACTTTCCAATTGCTATAAAAATGGTCTATAAGCCGCGCCATATGTATATTTATCAGCATGCCTTAAGCGGAGCGAATTTTCGTTCTTGCGCGGCATGCTTCAGTTCATGCGGAGAGACCTATGACAAATTCAAAGATCAGCACGATTGCGTCGGACTTTGAGTTTCTTGACGACTGGGAAGACCGCTATCGCTATGTGATCGAACTGGCGCGTGACTTGCAACCCTATCCGGAAGAAGCCCGCGATGCGGATCATAAGGTTCCGGGCTGTGTCAGTCAGGTTTGGCTGCTGACCAAAAAAGGTCAGGGTGCCGATCCGGTTATGGAATTTCTGGGCGATTCCGATGCGCATATTGTCCGCGGTCTGGTTGCGATCCTGCTTGCCCTTTATTCCGGCGAAACCGCATCTTCCATTCTGAAGATTGATGCAGAAAGCGTTCTGAAAAGCCTTGGCCTCGATGAGCATCTGACACCACAGCGTTCCAACGGCTTGCGCTCCATGGTGCAGCGTGTGCGCAATGACGCACAAAGCGCCCTGCAAAACGCTGCCTGATATCTCTCATCTATAACATATCAAAACATGCGCACTGATCTCATCAATGCGCATGTTTTGTTTTCAGCTTGTGACGCGGCATCACAGTGAAGGCCGGTAATCCGGTGTTCCCCAGTGATAGGCAGCCGGTGACGTAATCCCTTCCGGCATCCGCCCTGCATTATAATGGCGGTGCAAAATACTGAGCGCTGTTTTCAGCATCATCTTTGCCGAACGTGCAGGCCATGACCGCTCACGCTCCACCAATTCCAAACCTTTGAGAAAACAGCATATATCCAGTAATATACCGGATAATTCCGGCCCCACAGCGATGAGCGCTCTATTCACCCGATCCCGGCAATCCAATGCATAATCACTCAACTCGGCCGCACCGCCCCGCTCCCCTCTGACACGTCCGGCAACACTGGCATCCCAATTGGCCGAAATCCGTGGCATCATGTTCCCGCGTGTGAAATCAGCCCTCAACCGCTCTCCGGCATGAAACTCGTCATCACTCAGAAAACGCCGCCCCGTCTGCTTGTTTTTCCGGTAGAGCAAAGCCAGCGGGGATTCAGCATTATTGACAGCACGGTTCCGGGTGCTTTCACCCGCTGCCTGTACAGCAGGTTCCTGTGGCTGTTCCGTCTCAGCAGGCTTCTTTAACGTCTTCAGCAGATCGCGTCCTGCAAGTTCCAAGGTGATTTTGTCCTGCTCAGCTTTCACCAATCCGGCCACCAGCAAATGCTGCAATACCGGCTCGTCACAGGCAATCGTGCCGCCCTCATCACTGGTCAAGAACCAACGCCCTTCTTCACCTTCGAACCTTGCCGGTGACCGCAGCAGAAATCTGAGCACCCGCAAAGCTGGTTGCTGATCTTTCGGGGAAAATGCAGTGACGGTTTTGCTCATTCCCCTGCACTCCCGCACGGATAAAGCGCCCGAATGAGATATTCAAACGAGCTGACACTGCGGTCAAATTTTTCATTCTCCCGCATGTCCTCAATCAAATGACAGGCATGTTTAACCGTGGTTCTTTCACGGCAAAATGCATAGGCCACTTCAGACATCGACAGGCCGAACATGGTATGAGCGATATACATGCCGAATTGCCGGATTCTGGCGATATGGCAATTGCCACGTTGGGGACTGCGCAAATCATGTAACGATACCTGAAAGAAAACAGACAACAGCGCCATTAAAGCCCCGCACAGTTTCCAGGCACGCAATTGCCGCTCCCTGCTTGTCAGCTGGCTCTTTACACTGCTGTTTCTTTGCATCAGATCAGCCAGATACAGCGCATTCTCTGTCATGCGTTTGTTACCGACATCATTCTGCATGGAATGCATATCCTGCCCGCCGGATAAACAATGCAGGCGTGATGACTCCGGCAAATTATGCAAGACAACAAGTGAATCCGTGCGACCGGATAAAAAATCTGGAAAATTGTTCAACATATGCCCTCCGCAGACGACATATCCTTAATATAAAAATCTTATACGGGGATAAACTTGAGTTTCTAGATGTAAATATACAATTAAATTCAAATAACAAACATTAAAAAAGAATCTATACATAGAGACAAGTCATTCAATAAAAACATTTTATCAAACAATCAAATTTAATCATAATAAAAATACTCAAACAACCAATACTACATTTAAAATTAAGAATATCTGCTTATCCCCCGCCAGCAGCAAAACATCATAATCCCCTGCATGATGAAGGGGATTAACAATGTCAGCCACTCTGCAACAGGAAAAACAGCTATTTCTGGAAAACCGTAAAGAAGATGCACTTCAGGCAGCGCAATCCGTCGCCTTACAGCTTAGCTGCGGCATCGACTTGCAACAGGCCTTAAATGCGCCGGCCGAAAAGAGAGCAAGTATTGCAGCGAAACTAACGCGGCTTATCAAAAGAGAACGTCTGAAAGGTCTGAATAAACACTGGAGTTACGATATCAACCGACACATTGCGCTGAAACAAGCCCAGACCCGTCTGCTGCAACTGCTTTGATAATACATAAAAAAACAACGGCACTTTCGCGCCGTTGTTTATCTCTTGATATCTCGTTGAAGAGATACTAGAGCGTGTCGCGTTTAATCATAGCCATTGCGCTCGCTCTAACAGTTTGTTTTTACGCATGTCTTCACCCCAAAACCGGTGCCCACTTTTGGGAGACATGCTGTAGCCGGATCAAGCAGCTTTACGCTTACGACCAAGACCCATTTTCTTAGCAAGCTGCGAGCGGGCTGCAGCATAGTTCGGAGCAACCATCGGATAGTTAGGATCCAGATCCCACTTCTCACGATACTGTTCCGGCGTCAGATTATAATGGGTCATCAGGTGGCGCTTCAGCGATTTAAATTTCTTACCGTCTTCCAGGCAGATAATATAATCGTCGTGAACTGATTTTTTCGGGCTGATTGCCGGTTTAGGCTTTTCAACCACAGCAACCACTTCTTCACGAACACCTGAACGGGCAAATGCTGCATGAACATCAGCGATCAATGCAGGCACTTCACCGGCACGTATTGAGTTATTGCTGACATAAGCGGCAACAACATCAGCTGTAAGACTGAGCAGCAGTTCGTCAGCAGAAACCACAGTCTCTGGATGTTCCATTATACTTCCTTTACCTATAAATATTGCTGACTGGAAACCCTCTGAAAATACATGAGAAGTCTATCCATTCACCAATCAACCAGTTTAACCTTAGCTTGCCACCCGCAATCATCTTCTCATATCTGTAAAATTTGTAAAATGTCAATTTATTTCACGATTTTGTTAAGTGATGCTGTAATTTTTGACTAAACAATTAAATTTCAACACTCAAGATCACGAGAATTAATATCTGCGAACCTGCCGAAAACAGAAAACTATTTCTCTTCTCATCTGAAGATTATCAATCGGAGCCTGTTATACACATAGTACAATGTAAAAACATGCTTCTGAAACTATCTTCAGCAAACAAATTCACCAAAAACGTGAAATTTCGCCTCTTGAAACAAACTACAGTAAAACTCAGCAAACACTGCGATATGAAGCAATTTTGCGGATATTTGCTATTCTATCAAAAAATCCTGTATTTCTATATTAAGTCATTTTTCTGGCAATTCATGGCCCCGGATATTTTATACAAGGATTTTTGCAAAAAAACCTGCTTTCATAAGATTATCCGCCACACGGGCAGATCAAACGCCTGCGTATGTTCATATTATGCCTTTGAAAATACACGGTTGTATATTCACCTTTTAAAAAGCGGTTAATATCCCCATATATTGGAAAAATGACTATTCTGAACACAGGCAGGCCTGACTAAACCAGATCAGTCCTGCTCTTTTTGACCTGCCTTTATGAATAACGCACATTCGGCTTGAAAACGCCTTATACTTTCCGAATGTATGCTGAACCGCCGGAGAACCATCATGTCCGAGAAAAACATGCCCCAACGCCCGCTAAAAGTTCAGAAAACCGATGCCGAATGGCGTGAACAGCTCACACCGGAGCAATATAAGATCACGCGCCAGCATGGTACAGAGCGCGCATTTTCCAGCCCAGATTTTGATCTCAAACTCCACGGCACATATCACTGTATCTGCTGTGACCGTCTGCTCTACAATTCCGAAGATAAATTCAATTCCGGAACAGGCTGGCCGAGTTTCACCCGTCCGGCTGAACCGGAAGCTGTCAGCGCTTTTGAGGATCATTCCTATGGTATGAACCGTACAGAAATACGCTGCGCCGATTGTGATGCGCATCTCGGCCATGTATTTCCTGACGGCCCTGCACCAACCGGATTGCGTTTCTGCATGAACGGCACAGCATTATATTTTACTGAAGCCTGACAGCCTCAAATTTTACATCTCATCTTGGCAACAATACCGGAAACAGTATGAACCAGCATTCATTCCCTAAGCACAACGCCCCAGCAACTGAGAAGAAGGCGTTCAGCGACACGCGCCACGGTATTGTCCGCCATGATGAATATCACTGGTTGCGTGCTGCCAACTGGCAGGATGTTCTGCGCGATCCCTCCCTGCTGGATGCACAAATCCGTTCGCATCTTGAAGCTGAAAACGCCTATCAGTCAGCCTTGATGGCAGATACACAAGAGCTGCAAAAACAACTGTTTTCGGAAATGAAAGGCCGCATCAAGGAAGATGACTCCAGTGTGCCGGTCAAAGACGGTGCCTATGCCTATGGCATTTCCTATGTCACCGGCGGACAGCATCCGCAATATTTCAGAACACCGCGGGATGGCGGCGATAAAACCATTCTGATCGACGGCGACAAGGAAGCAGCATCCCTTGCCTATTTCAGCCTTGGCGGACTGGACTATTCGCCTGACCATAAAGCACTGGCATGGTCAGCGGACACTAAAGGCTCCGAATTTTATGATATCAAGATCCGCGATCTCTCCACACTGGAAGACAGTGCGGATTTGCTGACATCCACCGCAGGCGGAACTGTATGGGATGCAGCAAGTCAGGGTGTTTTCTATGTGCAGATGGATGATAATCATCGCCCTGCCAAATTATTCTATCACCGTACCGGCACAAAGCAGGATCAGGATGCGCTGATCTATGAAGAAAAAGACGCCGGTTTCTTCATGAATGTTTCCGGCAGTTCACTGAATGACTTTGTTTTCATCAATATTCAGGATCATGAAACTTCTGAAGTCTGGCTGATACCGGCCAATAATCCGCAGGCAAAGCCACAGCTCGTGGCAGCGCGCGAAACCGGCATTGAATACAGCCTCACAGAAGGCGGAGACGTTTTCTATATTCTCACCAATATTGACGGTGCGAAGGACTTCAAGATTATGTCCGCACCGGTCAGCGCCCCGCAAAAACAAAACTGGACGGAAGTCGTTGCCGAAAAGTCCGGCACGATTATTCTGGATGTTGGAGCGTATAAAAATCATCTGGTCTGGCTTGAGCGTAATAATGGCCTGCCGCGCATTGTTATCCGTGAACGGATCAGCGGAGCAGAACATGCCATTGCTTTTGATGAAGAAGCCTATTCGCTTGGCCTGCATGGCAGCGCTGAATATGACACGGATGTGATCCGTTTTTCCTATTCATCCATGACCACGCCGAGCCAACTCTTTGATTATAATATGGTCACACGCGAACGTGTGCTGCTGAAAACGCAGGAAGTACCAAGTGGCCATGTGATTGAAAATTATGTCACCCGCAGGCTCCTTGCACCGGCGGCAGATGGTGAACTGGTGCCGGTTTCCATTCTCGCCCATAAAGACACACCGCTGGACGGCTCGGCTCCATGTCTGCTCTATGGCTATGGCGCTTATGGCAGCTCCATTCCGGCAAGTTTCTCGACCACACGCCTCTCTCTGGTTGACCGTGGTTTTATCTATGCCATTGCCCATATTCGCGGTGGCAAAGACAAAGGCTTTGCCTGGTATGAAAACGGCAAACGGGAACATAAGGTCAATACATTCACTGACTTCATTGCTGCAGCAAAACATCTTGTGGCAGAGAATTTCACCCGTCATGACCGGATTATCGCCCATGGCGGTTCGGCAGGCGGCATGCTGATGGGCGCTATCACCAATATGGCACCGGAAGCATTTGGCGGGATAATTGCCGATGTGCCGTTTGTGGATGTGCTGAATACCATGCTGGACGACAGTCTGCCGCTGACCCCGCCGGAATGGCCGGAATGGGGCAATCCGATTGCATCGGAAACGGACTACCGTACCATTGCGTCCTACTCCCCTTATGACAATGTATCGGCACAAAATTATCCCCCGATACTGGCAACAGCAGGCCTGACCGACCCGCGTGTTACCTATTGGGAAGCAGCAAAATGGGTTGCTAAACTGCGCGATCAGTCCACCAGCGGCAATCCTGTGCTTTTCAAAATCAATATGGAAGCAGGCCATGGCGGTGTTTCAGGGCGTTTCTCGCAGCTGGAAGAAGTCGCCTATAATTATGCTTTCGCGCTTAAGGTTGCAGACAGACTGTAACAGGCGCATAAAGATATGAACCGGCAGAGCAGAAAATTCTGCTCTGCCGTGCCTTCCGAAAACAGGAAAGGATTAAGCCATGCCATTCATGTCTCTGAATTTCCTCAGCAAAAGCGGGCTACGGCTTTGCGTGTCCGCTTTAAGCATTCTGGCTCTGACCACCATCTCAACACCGCAGGCGGAAGCCGCGGCTCGTAAAAATGTCAGTGAATATGCAGGGCAGCGCTGCAATCCGCCTCCGCGTGGCAGCGGTGTTATTGTCGGCATTTTTCAGGGGCTTGGCGAAAGCGCCTTTGTCAGCAGTGACTATCCGGAGGTGATCAGCCGCTATCGCTGTTTCCCCTCGCTGGAAGAATGCAAAGGCTGGCTTTACACGATGCAAAGCCTCTATAGCGCAGGACTGCCCCGCGCAGCCAAATGCCTGAAACGCTAAAAGCAGCACTATATACACTGTGTTCACTGTGATGAAACAAAGCGGAATTACCTGAAAACCCTTGAAATTCCGCTTTTTGCCCGCAGCCGGTTACTTTGCTGTAACCTGCGGATTTTTACATGCCTTCTTGTCAGCGGCGCTTTGCTCCTTAATTTCCGTAACACCGATATCATCCCTCCGATGAAGGAAAAGACCATGACATTCTTTAAAACAGCAACACAGTTTCTGACCTCAGCGGCTGTTGCCGCGACACTTGCAACCTCCGCCCTCTCCGTATCCTCTGCCCATGCGCAGGAAAATAAAGCACTGAACTGGCAATTCTTTCAGGCAGATGAAAACGGCTTTCTCCGCACCCCCGTTCTGCTGACCGGCGAAAAAGAAGCGATTCTGCTGGATGGTGGTTTCACACTTTCAGACGGCAAAGCCCTCGCAGAAAAAATCAAGGAAAGCGGCAAAACACTGACAACAATCTATGTCAGCCAGAGCGACCCTGATTATTATTTCAGCCTCGGCCCAGTCAAAGCCGCGTTTCCTGATGCGAAAGTGATTGCCGCACCGGCGACGGTAGAAGCCATTAAAGGCAATGTAGAAGGCAAGCTGAAAGTCTGGGGTCCGCAGCTGAAAGAAAACGGCCCGCAGACGCTGGCTGATGTGGTGATGCCTGAGGCTTCAGATATCAAAGAGCTGGATCTGGAAGGCAAGAAAATCGAGATCATTGATGCAGAGAATATGCCGAACCGCCGTTACCTCTGGGTACCGTCTCTGAAGGCTGTTTTCGGCGGTGTTCTGGTCACTGCCGGTGAACATGTATGGCTTGCCGACACACCAAAAGCAGAGCAGCGTCAGGCATGGATCAAAACCCTTGATGCCATTGCGGCACGCAATCCTGAAATTGTCGTACCTGCCCATATGAGCGCCGGTTCAAAAACCGATATTTCTGCGGTTACTTTCACCAAAGACTATCTTGTGGCCTTTGAAGAAGAGCAGGCCAAAGCCAAAAACAGTGAAGAACTGATTGCCGCTATGAAAAAGCGCTATCCTGATCTGGGCGGTGTATCCAGCCTTGAGCTTGGCGCCAAGGTCATTAAAGGCGAAATGGAGTGGGAATAACCGTCTCCCGCCTCTGAAATAAAAAAGCACCGGAAATTCCGGTGCTTTTCTTTTTAACCCATTCTGCAAAAGCAGATCAGTCAAGATCATAGAGTGAGCGGGCAAAACCGGCCAGCCCCTTCTCTTCCAGCTTTTTCAGCGACATACGGAAGGTGACGCGGACGATCCCCGGATGACGGCCGATTTCGATCGCACCAAGCATTGTTGCACGGTTCATAATTTCAGGAACAGTAACATCAAAAAGATCAGCCGCACGTTTCAGGCCGTTCTCAGTCGCTTCATTCAGCGTAGCCCCGCTGCCGATTACGGTAACCGGTGCATCGCGTTCAATTGCTGTCACACCATTGGCCTTGCCAAGTGTCTCAGCACGCTGGCGCTCAATGGCATTTAAAGGACGCGCCAGATAAGGCACATCTTCAGCCACAGGAAACAGCAGCGGCCCGTCAATCGCCAACCCTTTGATAACATGCACTTCGAGCGTAACCACGCCTGCAACGTCGCAGGTATGACCGGCAATTTCACCGTCACCCTGCAATGCGTGCATATCGCCCAGATAGACACCGCCGCCCGGCACTTTCACCGGACAAATCAGTATCGCGCCCTGCCGAACAGAATTTACATCAAGATGGCCGTCGGTTTTGTTGCGCGCCAATTCATCCGGTGTCAGTGCGTATTTATGCGGCGCATTGAGCAAAAACGAGCCGAAATCACCGGCATTATGGGAATCCGGCATCGCCTTTGAAGGTGTTGTTCCCAACTGCCCGAGGAAAGGCCGCAGACGTGTAGCAACTCCGACCAGATCAGCGGGAGCAAAAGTCATAACCGGATTTTGAATGGATGTATCCGGCAGCGCCATAATCTTTGCGGCATCCGGTGCCATGGCTTCGGCTCTGGCTTTTCCGACAGTTACACCAATGCTGCGCTCATCATCAAAGACAATTGTATAGCCGTTTTCAATCTTAAACGGCGTGGCGTCGGCACCGCATTTGTCACAACGGATAGCGCTCTGGCCGATACCTTCAATATGGGTGGCAGGCCATTCCGTACCGCATTCCGCGCAGACAGCAGCACAGAACGGATCACCATTATTACGGCCTGTCACCACACTGTCCGAACCGGAAGCCGTGGCAGCAGATGTTACAACAATGGAGCGGATGCGAATGGCAATCGCATCACCGATTTCAGCACCTTCAACAGCGACCGGCCGCGTGACCTCATGGCCGCCGCGAATGGCGGGGGTAATCATCGGCCCCCAGCAACCGGGCGCGGTATTGGCGATAATCGTACCGCCATCAGCCACAGGCCCGAGCATAGCGCGCTCAGGGTCAAGAATACCATCGGTGAGTTCGGTTACATAGACTGTGCGACAGGCAGTGCTTTTCTGCCGGCTTTTATCATTTTGCATTCCTGCATCCTCCAGAAACGATGCGCTGTTCAGGCGAACAGACAGGCTTCACACTCTTCCGGATGCGGCAATTCCATTCTGTCCGACAGAAATATGCCGACCGGCACGATCATGCTAATGGACAATAACCAGTTTAAATAATGACAAAGCCGTGAGGCAGAAACACGGTTAACCTATTGAGAAACATAGCCATCTTTATGGGCAGGAATGGCTTTGAGATAAGCGGCAATTGCCTCGCGGTCAGAAGCCTGAAGTTTTGAAGTATTGGCAATAACATCGGTCATTGACCCGCCCATCGAGTCAAAATCCGGTGTAAATCCGCTTTCCAGACCATAGGCAATGTCACCAGCACTCCAGCCGGAAATACCGCCCTCACCGCCTGTGATATTCGGCACGATGCCGCGCTTTCCCTGACTGTCCGTTTCTGCCGAAACCGCACCGGCCAACCATTGCGCTGTATCAGAACCGCCAAATGCATTACGCGGCGTATGGCATTCGCCGCAATGTCCCATGGCTTCTACAAGATATTGCCCACGTTGCAGCTGCGCATCCGGATTATTCAGCTGAACGGCAGGCGCATCATTCAGATAAAGCATTTTCCAGAGGCCAAGCCCGCGGCGCACATTGAACGGAAAGCCAAGCTCATGCGGTTTTGATGCTTCATCAGAAGCCGGCAGGGTTTTCATGAAGGCATAAAGATCCGCCATATCCTGCAATTTCATGCGAGTATAGGATGTATAAGGAAAAGACGGATAAAGGTGTTCTCCGTTGCGCCCAGTACCTTCCAGCATGGCATCGGCAAATTCGGCCAATGTCCAGTCTTTGATACCGGCGGCAGACGGCGAAATATTCGGTGCAATGAAGGTCCCGAAATCGGTTTTCAGCTCATGCCCGCCGGATAAAACCAGCTTGGCATCGCCTGTTGCTCCCGGAGCCGCATGGCATGAGGCACAACCGCCTGCATAGAAAATCTGTTCGCCGTTTTTGATATCCCCTGCCGCCAGCTTGTCCAGCGCAGCGCGGTCAACATGCACAGGCTGTGTCAGAAACCAGAAAACACCGGCACCTGTTACAGCACAAAGCAAAGCTACGGATATCAATTTACGTTTCATATCAAATTCTTACCCTGTTAAAGCGCAAGGAATAATCTGCGCAGCGCCTGTAACATTTCCAATATGATTTCAGACTGAAAATATTGATCGCTTTAAATCAACGCACATCCCGAAACAATTTTCGGGATGTGCTTCAGGCTAAGCCTGTTATTTCTTGATGCGGTAAGCCTGATGGCATGTGCCGCAGCTTGCGCCAACATCTTTCATGCTCACACGCAGTGCATCAACATCCTGCGGTTTGGCATCCGCAGCGGCTGCAGTCGCTGTACGGAATTTTTCAATTTCAACTTTAAAACCGGCTTCATCTTCCCAGATTTTAGGCGCAGCAGCAGTATCACCGCTTTCTGAACCCTTAGGGAACAGCTTTTCTGCATCCATCTTGATGGCATCTGCTTTCAACTGCTCAAGCGCAGCCTGAACGGCTTCTGCTTCAAACGGCTTTTCGCCTTTCATAATTGGTCCCAGCACGCCCATTGAGCGGCCGACATCTTTCATCAGCGCCTGACGGTCAGTCACCGGTGACGCTGAAGCCGCACTTGTCAGCATGAATAAAGCAGAGAAGATTGCCAAAGATTTTTGCATGAACAGCGTCCTTTAATCGCGAATATGAGTTTCTTTGAATATTGCAAGCACAATACTCAATTTAGAATGATTATAGTAATGCGATTTAGAATATCTATAAAAACGTCAGTTCATCAGATTAATTTTTTGTAACAATAAAAAAGCCTCCCGAAGGAGGCTTTTCATCAGGCCGAATTATTAAGCTTTTTCGTAAAGCTCAAGCACATAATCCCAGTTGATCATGCTGTCGACGAAAGCTTCCAGATATTTCGGACGCGCATTGCGGTAGTCGATATAGTAGGAATGTTCCCATACGTCGACGCCGAGAATTGGTGTCGCGCCGTGTACCAGCGGGTTTTCGCCGTTTGGTGTTTTGGAAATTTCCAGCTTGCCGTCTTTAACCGACAGCCATGCCCAGCCCGAACCGAACTGACCGGCGCCAGCCGCGATGAAATCTTCACGGAACTTATCATAGCCGCCGAGATCGGATTTGATTGCAGCTTCCAGCTTAGCAGGCAGCTTGTTGCCGCCGCCGTTTTTCTTCATCCATTTCCAGAAGTGGATATGGTTGTAATGCTGGCCGGCATTGTTGAAGAGTGCCTGATTTTTGCCGTAGCTTTCTTTAACTACGTCTTCAAGGCTCTTGCCTTCCAGACCCGAACCTTCAAGCAGCTTGTTGCCGTTGGTTACATAGGCCTGATGATGCTTGTCATGGTGGAACTCAAGGGTTTCACGGGACATATAAGGGGTAAGCGCATCATAGTCATAAGGCAGAGCAGGCAATTCAAAAGCCATGGTGTTTCTCCTCTTGGTGTGGGCGGCTTCAAGTTTCCGCCACCCAAATTCTTCATGCCTGTATTACATAGGCCGACACAGGCACGCGGGCAATGCAGAGAACGACAGTTCTGCGAAAAATCACGGAAATTTTAAATTATTATCACATCAGACTGTGGGTAAGCGCCCTGTCAAAGCTGCAATAAAACCAAACAATTACATCACAACCGGTTTTCATAAGAGCGACAGCGGCTTAAGCGACCATCAGTGAATGTCAGCGCATTGTATAAACCCTAAACCGCGCAGTAATAACATAACACTTCCTGTTGCAAGACAGCAACAGATATATAAGCATCCGTGTAATCTTAAAAATTCATAAGTTCTTAGCCATATTGTGGCAATTTTTGACCAGCTTTATGCAGGGATGTTCTGCCGGAATCCTAATCATATTTTCATCAGCGTAATTCTCGGCAGATCCATCTTTCCGGCCGTCAGGCCATTATACCGTTCCGTCCCTCGCCCTTGCGGTGCTGATTGAACGGCTCTGTCGGGTCGTGTCTGAATATGTTGTTTACGCAATCTTATGCGCTGCATGTATCAGACACACACTCATAATTTAAAAACGTTCTGAAAAGACTGGTTTAAATATGGAAAACTCTTTCTCCCGCCGCTCTTTCGTGTCGGCGCTGTCGGTCACAGCCGCTGCCGGACTGGCAGGCTGTACGCAGATCAGCCGTAATATTCCAGTGATCGACATGACCGGCGGTCCGGCTCCGGTCGCCCCACCGATCAATAATGGCGGCGCAACCGGCCCTTATGCCAGCATGTATGCGGCGGTTGAAGATGAAGGCTATTCAATTCCTGCTGTACCATTTCAGAAAATTGATCCGAAATATTACCGCCAGCTCGTTCAGGACCCGACCGGTGAAATGCCGGGTACCGTGGTTGTAGATACCGCGAACCGCTTTCTCTATCTGGTGATGCAGGATGGTCAGGCACTGCGCTACGGCGTGGGTATCGGCCGTGCAGGCTTTTCATGGTCAGGCCGCGCTCTTATTCAGTGGAAGCGCAAATGGCCGCGCTGGACACCGCCGGATGATATGATCGGCCGTCAGCCGGAACTGGAAAAATACAGCGCCCGTAATGGCGGTATGGCACCGGGACTGACCAATCCGCTTGGCGCACGCGCTCTGTATATCTTTAAGGATGGTGTTGATACGCTTTATCGTATCCACGGCAATCCGGAATGGTGGTCGATCGGTAAAGCCGTTTCGTCCGGCTGTGTCCGCATGGTCAATCAGGACGTGATCGACCTCTATGACCGCGTACCGAATAAAACACCAATTCTGGTTATGTAATTGATATCAATTAAAAAGGCGGGTTGCACAGCAGCCCGCCTTTTTCTTATAGTTCAATCAGCGCTTGAAACCGCCCAGAATGCCGCGCACAATGGCACGGCCGAGCGAATTACTCACAGTTCGCACCACGCTTTTCACTGCGGTTTCCGCAACAGTCTGACGGCTGCCGCGTTTGCCGCCACCAAGGGTGGATGACAGATAATCTGTCCAGCTACCGCTATCCTGCTCCGCCTGTTGCTGCTCGACTGTAGCGACTTTTTCCTGCGCGCGTTTCTGCAGAATTTCAAAGGCAGATTCACGGTCAATTGCACGATCATACTGACCGGATACCGGACTGGTTGCGATCAGCTTCGCCCGCTCATCCGCTGTCAAAGGCCCGATCCGCGATGCAGGCGGACGCATCAAAGTGCGCTGAACCATCGAAGGGATGCCTTTTGCCTGCAAGGTTGAGACCAGCGTCTCCCCCGTAGACAGTAATGTAATCGCTTTGAATGTATCGAAATCCGGATTAGGACGGAATGTATCCGCAGCCGTTTTAACCGCCGCTGTCTCGCGCGGCGTATAGGCACGCAGCGCATGTTGCACACGATTACCGAGCTGCGCCAGCACCACTTCCGGCACATCCAGCGGATTCTGCGTCACGAAATAAACACCCACGCCCTTGGAGCGGATCAGGCGCACAACCTGCTGAATACGATCCAGCAGAGCCTTTGGCGCCTCATCAAACAGCAAATGCGCTTCATCAAAGAAGAACACCAGACGCGGTTTTTCCGGATCACCGACCTCCGGCAATTGTTCAAACAGCTCCGACATCAGCCAGAGCAAAAATGTGGAGTACAGCCGCGGATTCATCATCAGCTTGTCAGCAGCCAACACACTGACAAGGCCGCGCCCGTCGGTGGTTGTACGCATCAGATCAGAAATACTCAGCGCAGGTTCACCGAAAAAGAACGTGCCGCCCTGTTGCTCCAGCACCAGCAGCGAGCGCTGAATTGCACCGACAGATGCCTTGTTGATATTGCCATATTGGATGGAAAGTTCAGGCGCGCGCTCGGCCACATGGGTCAGCAGCGACTGTAAATCCTTCATATCAAGGAGCAGAAGCCCCTCTTCATCCGCCACACGGAAAGCAATATTCAGCACACCTTCCTGCGCGTCCGTCAAATTCATCAGGCGTGCCAGCAGCAATGGCCCCATTTCGGAAATGGTAGCGCGGATCGGATGCCCCTGCTCGCCGAAAATGTCCCAGAAGATAACCGGTGTCGCATGCATGTCATAAGGATCAAGGTGAATCTCCTCGGCACGTTTTACCGAGAAATCATTCTTCTCGCCGATAGCAGCAATACCGGACAAATCACCTTTAATATCCGCGCAGAAAACCGGCACACCGGCTGCGGAGAAAGCCTCAGCCATAACCTGAAGACTCACAGTTTTACCCGTACCGGTAGCGCCGGTCACAAGCCCGTGCCGGTTGGCATATTTCAGCGCCAGTTCTTCCGGTTGCTGGTAACTATTATCCGGTTTACGGCTGGCACCCAGAAAAATGCTTCCTTCAGCAGGCATAGACATACTCCTCATCCGTTCATTCTCACGCCGAATAATCTGAGCCACGGCACAAATCATTATAATCTATAATCGTCCTGTAACATCAGAACAATATTCTACGACCTGTTCACCGGTTATTTCCGCCTGTTCATTGCATTTTATGATACACCGGCATCAGAGCAGGCTTGATTTCATCACGGCAGAGTGCTTATTACGTAAACGTCAATTTTTGGGAGACTATCATGGAAGAGCTGATTTCACGTATTACCAATAATGTTGGTGTTGATAGCGCCACAGCAGAAAAAGCTGTCGGCCTGATCCTTGCCTTTCTCGAAAAAGAAGGCCCGCAGGGTAAAGTCGGCGCGCTGATCGCCGGTATTCCGGGCGCACAGGAACTGATTGCCTCGGCAGATAAAGGCGGTTTCCTCTCCAATATGATGGGCGGCGTTATGGGTCTTGGCTCCAAGCTGATGGGCGCAGGCCTCGGCATGGGTGAAATCACCGGCGTGGCGAAAGAAACCATTGCTTTCGCAAAAGAAAAAGCCGGTGCGCAGACCGTTGATGATGTTGTGAATTCTATACCGGGTCTCGGCCAGTTTATCTGAGGTCAGCACCTCAGCAAAAAGCCCCTCTCGCGAGGGGCTTTTTTATTTACTCACTGTCGGCCTGCACATGCAGTGCCCGCCCTGCTCCCCAGCCATTCCATGCCGCCACAAGCCCGATCGCCACAAACAGCATGGCACTGGCCGTGTAAGTTCCTGTCAGATCATGGATAATGCCGATCAGCAGCGGCACAACCGATGCAATCATATAACCGACAAATTGCACCATGCCGGACAGATGCGAAGCCACACGCGGATTTGGTGACCGCAGCACGATTTCGGTCATAGCCGCAGCAATCAATCCGCCAAGACCGATGCCTTGCAGAACCGCCCAATACCAGACCGACCAGAGCGGCATAAACAGCATCGCCAGCATGGCGATGGTCGCAAAAGCGATCAGTATCACATTCAAAAGACTCTGATTGCGTGAACGCACCGCAATTGTCGGCACAACCAGACAGGCAATCAGCTGCATACCAATGGAGACGGAAACCACAGCACCAGCCGTAATGCCGTCCAGTCCGCGCTCACGCAGGATCGGCGACAACCAGCCAAACACAGTGAAAGCCAGCGATGACTGCAAGCCCATGAAGAAGGTCAGCTGCCACGCGATTTTATCACGCCACAATCCGGTGACTTTGCTTTTATTGGCCGCCCGCTGATGTTTCACACGCCATGTCAGCACACCCCAGAGTATACCGACGATCAGTGCCGGAACCGCCCACAGGCTCAGCGCCTGCTGCCATGAATTATCAAGCGCCCTGTAAACCGGCAAAGTCACTGCAGCGGCAATTGCCGCGCCGCCGCTCAGTGCCATAGTATAAAAACCGGTCAGCAAAGCTGCTTTGTCCGGAAAGTCACGTTTCACAATACCGGGAAGCAACACATTGCAGGTCGCAATACAGGCACCTGCCAGCACAGTACCGGTAAACATCAGCGTAACCGGTCCGGTGCCACGCAGAAATGTACCAAAGGCCAGCAGCAATACCGCCAGCAACAATGTACGCTCCATGCCGATACGCTCACCAAATTTAGGAGCCAGAGGCGCGAAAAAGCCCAGACAAAAAACCGGTAAAGTCGTCAGCAGCCCTGCAGTTAAAGAGCTGATACCAGTAGAGGCAATAATTTCAGGCAGGAGTGCTGAAAAACTGGAGAATAACGGACGCAGGTTCAGGGCAATCAGTACCAGACACAGGCCTGCAAGCAGACGATAGACCGGTGTCATGCCGTGATGCGCAGATGATGCCGGTTTAGACTGAACGGGTTGTGAAACTGCTGTTTCAGTTATCGTGTGCAGATTACCTTCAGCCAGCAGCGGCTCGCCCGTGACAGACATGAAATTACTATTCCTGTTTTTCTTCAGAGCATCATGCACCCGTTCGGACACAGAAAGGACACTCTGAATTATTGAAACTATGCACCGCGCCTTGCGAAAACCGGTTCCGGTTTATGCGCCGGTGCTATAGGCCGTTATTTGAACTCTGATTGATATATCTTTAACCGTGGGATGTGTCCACAGCAGGCGGATATATGTCACCGGCATCGACATGCCTTATTTACATATATACGGCTATAGTGCTGTTTCATTTTATTGACAGGGATTTTTGAGCAAAGATGCTGACTGTATATTATCGCAACGGCGACCTTCTCATTCCGGTTGAACCTGCAACGCAGATTACAGACGATCTTCTGCAAAAATCACTCTGGATCGATCTGGTCAATCCGACTGCCGAAGAGGAAAGTCAGGTTGAAAAATGGGCTAATATCCCCATCCCGACGCGGGAAGATATGGGAGAGATTGAAGAATCCAGCCGGTTTTACAGTGAAAACGGCGCGCAATATCTGACAGCGCCATTCCTGCATCTTGCAGAAGATGACCACCGGATTGTCAGCCCTGTCACTTTCATTCTGACGGATAAACTGCTCATCAGCGTGCGCTATGCGCAGCCTAAATCCTTTGTGCTCTATGTCGCGCGCACAGCTAAAAGCGGCAACGGCCTGATTAACAGCCGCACCAACAGCCTTTGCGTTTTGCTTGGCATTATCGAGACCAATACCAACCGGCTGGCGGATTTCATTGAAGGGGTGAGCGAAAAAATCGACAATGCGTCACACCGCATTTACCGTCGCCCTGATAACAAACGCCCGATGTCGACCCAGAATTTCCGCGAAATCCTCAATGAAATCGGTGCCCATGGTACGTTTCTCTCAAGGATGCGTGAAAGCCTGTCCGGCATTCGCCGGTTGCTGGTCTATATTACAGCCAACAGTTCTCCCAAGACACAGGCCAAAGATACCCGTGCATGGCTGAAAACACTGGAGCGGGATACGCAGTCGCTTGAGAATTACGTTGATTTTCTCAACAATAAAATCAACTTCCTGCTCGATACAATTGTCGGGCTGATCTCGGTTGAACAAAACGCGATTATCAAAATCTTCTCAGTGGCAGCCGTAGGCTTCATGCCGCCGACACTGATCGCTTCGATCTATGGCATGAATTTCAGCTTCATGCCGGAGCTCTCAGAAAAATGGGGCTATCCCGCAGCACTCGGGCTGATGGTTATCTCTGCGCTGATCCCGCTTTACTTCTTCCGCAGAAAAGGCTGGCTCTGAACAGAGCCGGCAACTTATCTATTTGATGGCTTTAAAGCTGATAATCTCCAGCTCGCGGCCATTCACAGTCACCAGATCACCCTTACCCTTGCCAAACAATGCTACAGCAAGCGGTGAGATGTGAGAAATCGTGCCCTTAGACGGGTCAGCCTCATCCTCGCCGACAATCATCCAGCTCTGTTGACGGCCGTCTTCATTCTCAACAGTGACCTGCATACCAAAGCGGATCACTTCACCGTCTTTATCGGCCAGTGTCAGTTCTGCATTCTCCCGCCGCGCTTTCCAATAGCGCAAATCGCGGGAGACATGAGCAATTGCGGCCTTGTCCCCGTTGGCTGTCGCCTGCCCCAGTTCGGTTTGCAGGCGTGACAATTCAGCCTCAATCAGCTTGAGGCCGTTTTGAGTAACCAGATTGCGGTGGTGACTGACCGGACGTTCCACCAAACCGGAAGGAACATCGTCCTGTTCTTTTGTAAAAGCTCTGCTCATAATTTAAAGGTAGGAAGTAACCACAACAAAAGCAAGCTGCGCGGAAAAAACAATTAAGCCGCACATCTTTATGATACGCGGCTTAATTATCAAATACTTATAGTATTTTTTTATACTCAGAAAGAAACAGCTTTCAGTCCATCAACCAGAACGGAAGATGGTGCAATATAACCGAAATCAATGCCGTTCCAGTTACTCATACGGCGCGTTGCACGAGCTTCCAGCTTGCCTGACAGCTCTGCATCTTTGGCAAAAAGCTGCGCCAGCAAACGTGTCACCATAACTTCTGCCGCACGGGTGGCACCGTCATCGCATTTCATGGCAAAGCCTACACCCAGTTCAGGCACGGCACCGCAGAACACACCTTCCGCACCGGTTTTCACGAAAATACGACCCGGTGCGAGTTCCATCAGCTCTGTGCAGGCACGACGGCTACCGGCCACGTAAAATGGCGCAGCCATGCAGGCATCTAACAAGCGCTTGGCGGCTTGCGCACGAACAGGTGCCAGACCTGTACCGGTTGCCATACGGGCAAAGCCACGTGCCATAGCATCAAGACCAATGGCATAGGTCGGGATGGAACAACCATCCGTGCCATATTCATCAGCATTATGCACCGCGCCGGTCACTTCCTGCATGGTTTCACGTACAATGGTCTGAATTTGTGAACTCGCCTGCACATAGCCTTTGGTCTTCAAACCCATATGGGCGCAGGTGCAGAGAAAACCGGCATGTTTACCGGAACAGTTATTATTGAGCGCAGTCGGCTCCTTGCCACTGCGGGCAACTTCGATCAGCACTTTCTGGTCAGACGGCCAATGGGCACCACATTCCAGATCATCACAGGACAAACCGGCCTTTGCCAGCATCGAAGCTGCACGCGCCACATGTTCCGGCTCACCGGAATGAGAGGCACAGGCCATTGCCAGCTCTTCATTGCCAAAACCATAGGCATCAGCCGCACCGCTTTCCACAAATGGCAGTGCCTGAATCGCCTTGATTGCCGAACGCGGATAGGTCGGGCGTGTTACATCGCCGATGTTCAGAACGGTCTTACCGTCACCATCGAATAGCGCCAATGCACCGCTATGGCGGCTTTCCACCACGCACCCACGCACAACCTCAACCAAAACCGGATTTGCCATTTTAAAACTCCGCATCATTCACTGCCGATGCTCTAGCAAAATAGTCTTATGCCGTCAAAACGCACCTGTTTCACAAAGCAACGGATTTTATCACTTTAAAATCACGTCATATTATTGAAATAAAACGATAATAAACTCTTGATTGACTGATCAATCAATAAAAACGATAATCAGCTCAATCCAAACAATTTTGTGAGACAAACATGCCTAAGATAGGAATGGAGGAGCTGCGCCGGAAAGACCTGATCTCGGCGGCCATTCAGACAATCGGCGAGCGCGGTTCACTTGACGTGACTGTTGCGCAGATCGCCCGCAAAGCTGGCGTGTCTGCAGCGCTCGCGCATCACTATTTCGGCGGTAAAGACCAGTTACTACTAGCCACTATGCGTCACTTGCTGAGCGAACTCGGCACTGATTTGCGCCTTGCCTTACAGGCAGCAGACAGCCCGCGTACAAGGCTTTCTGCAATTATCAGCGTCAACTTCTCCGCCTCACAGTTTGCCCATGAAACGATTGCCGCATGGCTCACCTTCTATGCCCATGCCCAGCAATCATTAGAGATGCGCCGTCTGCTGCGGGTCTATGCCCGTCGCCTGCATTCCAATCTGTGTTTTGCTCTGGGGCAGCTCACAGACAAACAGACCGCACAACATATTGCTGAAGGCACCGGCGCTCTGATCGACGGCCTTTATATCCGCCACGCGTTGGGAGCCGATGCGCCGGAAGCGCCAAAAGCCATTGCACTGGTTGAGGATTACATCACCGTCCAACTGGCGCGCGCGCCATCCACCCCATCTCGCAACCGGCATTAAGGAAACCACTATGGAAGCAGATTTCGTTATTATCGGCTCCGGTTCTGCCGGTTCTGCCATGGCCTACCGCCTGTCTGAAGACGGCAAACATTCTGTAATCGTCATCGAATATGGCGGCACCGATATGGGGCCGCTGATCCAGATGCCTGCCGCTCTGTCTTTCCCGATGAATATGTCCACCTATGACTGGGGTTTTAATACCGAGCCGGAACCGCATCTGAACGGCCGCCGTCTGGTTACCCCGCGCGGCAAGGTTATCGGCGGTTCGTCTTCGGTCAATGGCATGGTCTATGTGCGCGGTCATGCCAAGGATTTTGATCATTGGGCTGAGAGCGGCGCCAGTGGCTGGTCTTATGCGGATGTACTGCCTTACTTCAAGCGCATGGAGCACTCCCATGGCGGTGAAGAAGGCTGGCGCGGCACCAATGGCCCGATGCATGTGCAGCGCGGCAAGCGAAGCAACCCGCTGTTCAAAGCTTTCAACGACGCCGGAAAACAAGCCGGTTTTGAAACCACAGATGACTATAACGGCTCGAAACAGGAAGGTTTCGGCCCGATGGAACAGACCATCCATCATGGTCGTCGCTGGTCAACGGCCAATGCCTATCTGCGCCCTGCCCTCAAACGCCGCAATGTGACACTGGTCAATGCTTTCGCCCGCAAAGTTGTGATCGAAAATGGCCGCGCGACCGGCGTCGAAATTGAAAAATCCGGCACGGTCAGCATTATCAACGCCAAGCGTGAAGTGATTATCGCTGCTTCCAGCATCAATTCACCAAAACTGCTGATGCTTTCCGGCATTGGTCCTGCGGAGCATCTGCGCGAACACGGCATTGAAGTCGTGGCAGACCGTGCCGGTGTCGGCGCCAATTTGCAGGATCATATGGAAGTCTATGTGCAGCAGGAATGCTTGCAGCCGATTACACTCTATTCCAGTCTCAACCTGTTTTCCAAAGCCCGTATCGGTGCGGAGTGGCTGTTCTTTAAATCCGGTCTTGGCGCGACCAACCATTTTGAGGGCGCGGCTTTTGTGCGCTCGGCTGCCGGTGTGGAATATCCGGATATTCAGTTTCACTTCCTGCCGGTTGCGATCCGCTATGACGGAAAAGCGGCAGCAGGCGGTCACGGTTTTCAGGCGCATGTAGGGCCGATGCGCTCCAAGTCGCGCGGCTCGGTTACACTGCGCTCCAATGATCCGAAAGAGAAGCCGAAAATCCTGTTCAATTATATGTCGCATCCTGATGATTGGCGCGACTTCCGCCATTGCATCCGCCTCACCCGCGAGATCTTCGGCCAGCAGGCTTTTGATGCCTATCGCGGACGGGAAATTCAACCGGGTGATGATCAGGTCACAGACGAGCAGCTGGATAATTTCATTCGCGACCATGCAGAAAGCGCGTTCCATCCATGTGGCACCTGTAAAATGGGTTCAGTCAACGACCCGATGGCTGTGGTTGATCCGGAATGCCGTGTGATTGGTGTTGAAGGTCTGCGCGTGGCTGACAGTTCAATTTTCCCGCGCGTGCCTTACGGTAATCTCAACGGCCCGTCGATCATGACCGGTGAGAAAGCTTCAGATCATATTCTTGGCAAAACACCGCTGCCGCGCTCAAACCAAGAACCGTGGATTAGTCCGCGCTGGCAAGTCTCCGATCGCTAAGAGCATGCTAAAAACCGCCATGCCGGTCTGCAAATGGCATTTTCTGCGCTTCCGGTACTCATGTACACGACAGGTACATTGCGTTCCGGTTCTCGAAAACACCCTTTTCGCCACGGCCTGACAATTTTTGAGCTATGCTCTAATTCATAAAGTTCTAAGAATTTAAAGGAATTTCCCATGCGTGCACAGCCGCAAGCCTCACATTTTATCAATGGTCAGTTTGTTGAAGACACGACAGGACGTGCTTTTGATGTGATCTATCCTGCCACCGGCGAAGTCATTGCCCGCCTGCACGGCGCGACACAAGCCATTGTCGATCAGGCTGTTGAAGCCGCTGCCAAAGCGCAGGTTGAATGGGCGAAACTCAAGCCTGTTGAACGTGGCCGCATCCTGCGCCGTGCCGCAGACCTGATGCGCGAGCGCAATCAGGAATTGTCGGAACTGGAAACACTGGACACCGGTAAGGCCATTCAGGAAACTCTGGTAGCCGATGCGGCTTCCGGTGCCGATGCGATGGAATATTTCGGCAGTGTGATCTCCGGCTTCAATGGCGAGTTTGTCGAACTTGGTGGGCCTTTTGCCTATACCCGCCGCGAAGCACTGGGCGTTTGCGTTGGTATCGGCGCATGGAATTACCCGATCCAGATCGCCTCGTGGAAATCAGCCCCTGCTCTGGCAATGGGTAATGCGGTGGTGTTCAAGCCATCGGAAAATACACCGCTATCAGCTCTGGCACTGGCACAGCTTTACAAAGATGCCGGTCTGCCGGACGGGCTTTTCAACGTGGTTCAGGGCTTTGGCGATGCCGGAGCTGCACTGATCAGCCATCCTAAAGTTGCTAAGGTCTCACTCACCGGCTCCGTGCCGACAGGCAAAAAGATTATGGCGCAGGCTGGTAGCGAGATGAAACAGGTCACCATGGAACTCGGCGGCAAATCCCCGTTGATCGTGTTCGATGATGCAGATCTGGAAAATGCCATTGGCGGCGCGATGCTCGGCAATTTCTATTCCACCGGTCAGGTCTGCTCCAACGGCACCCGCGTTTTCGTGCATGAGGCTGTTGCGACAAGTTTTGTGAGCCGTCTGGTTGAGCGCACCCGCGCTATTCAGATCGGCGATCCGCTTGATCCAAGCACCCAGATGGGGCCAATGGTGAGCCTTGCCCAGCGCGACAAGGTTTTGTCCTATATTGAGAAGGGCAAAGCTGAAGGCGCAAATCTGGTTTGCGGCGGTGGCGTGCCTGCCTTGCAGGGACTGGAAAACGGCTTCTATATCGAACCGACAATTTTCACTAATGTCAGCGATGAGATGAGTATTGCACGGGAAGAAATCTTCGGCCCTGTCATGAGCATTCTGACCTTCAGCGATGAAGATGAAGTCATTGCCCGTGCCAATGATACAGAATTCGGCCTTGCTGCCGGTGTATTCACCGCAGACAGCGCCCGCGGTCATCGTGTGATTGCAGCACTCAAGGCCGGCACATGCTGGATCAATGCCTATAATCTCACCCCTGTGGAAGTACCTTTCGGTGGTTATAAAAACTCCGGTATCGGCCGTGAGAATGGCCTCGCCGCTCTCTCCCATTACAGCCAGATTAAAACGGTCTATGTGGAAACCGGTAAGGTCGACAGCCCTTACTGAGTGTCTTTCAGGTAAATAAAAAGCGGGCATTTTGCCCGCTTTCTTTTTATTTAGAGCTTCAATGCTCGCAACCGCAACGAGTTGGCAATCACTGAGACCGAGGACAAGCTCATCGCCGCCGCTGCAATCATCGGCGACAATAAAGTACCGGTAAACGGATAGAGCAGCCCCGCCGCCACAGGAATGCCCAGTGCATTATAGACAAAGGCAAAGAACAGGTTTTCCTTAATATTACGGATTGTCGCCTCTGCCAGATGATGCGCACGGGCTATGCCGGTGAGATCACCTTTGAGCAGCGTAATCCCCGCACTTTCCACGGCCACATCAGCACCCGTGCCCATAGCAATACCCACATCAGCAGCGGCCAGTGCCGGTGCATCATTCACACCATCCCCCGCCATAGCGACTTTCTTGCCCTGTTTGTGCAACTCATCAACCAGCGCTTTTTTATCTTCCGGCAGCACATCGGCACGCACATCATCAAGACCAAGTTTAGCCGCCACAGCACGCGCTGTACGTTCATTATCACCGGTAGCCATAATGATCTTCAAGCCACGCGCATGGAGTGTGCGGATAGCCTCTGCCGCTGTTTCCTTAATCGGATCGGCCACAGCAACCAGACCTGCCAGCTTGTTATCAACGGCGACAAACATCGCGGTCTTACCTTCTGCCCGCAATGTATCGGCCTGCGGCTGAATGGTGGCAATATCCAGCCCCATATCCTGCATCATCGCAGGATTGCCGAGCGCGACTGCCCGCCCTTTTACCGTGCCGGCAACACCTTTGCCGGTAATCGCTTCAAATTCGTCCACATTATCGGTCTTCAGCCCTTTAGCTTCAGCACCGGCAACAATGGCTTCCGCCAGTGGGTGCTCCGAGCCTTTCTCAAGGCTCGCGGCCAGTTGCAACAGGGTGTTGTCGTCGATACCGGAAACTGCCACCACATCCGTCAGTTTCGGTCGGCCTTCTGTGAGTGTGCCTGTTTTATCAACGATCAGCGTATCCACTTTCGCCATACGCTCCAGCGCCTCAGCATCCTTAATCAGCACACCAGCCTGCGCACCGCGCCCTGTTGCGGTCATAATTGACATTGGCGTTGCCAGCCCCAGCGCACAGGGACAAGCGATAATCAGCACCGAAACCGCCGCAACAATGGCATAGATCATGCTCGGCTCCGGCCCCCACAGCGCCCAGCCGATAAAGGAAAGGATCGCAATGACAATAACCATCGGCACAAAATAGAATGAAATCCGGTCAGCCAGCCCCTGAATGGGCGCACGGGAACGCTGGGCTTTGGCCACCATGTCCACAATCTGCGACAGCATGGTTTCTGCGCCGATTTTCTCCGCCTGCATGACCAGAGAACCGTTTTTATTCACGGTACCACCGATCACTTTATCGCCTTCGGTCTTTTCAACCGGCACCGGTTCACCGGTAATCATGGCCTCATCAACAGAGGAGCGGCCTTCCACCACGATACCATCTACCGGCACACTGTCACCGGGACGGATATGAAGTTTATCGCCTGCCTGCACTTCATCCAGCGGCACATCAGCTTCGCTGCCATCAGCCGCAATACGACGTGCAGTTTTCGGCGCCAGATCAAGCAAAGCGCGGATCGCCGAGCCGGTACGCTCACGGGCACGCAGCTCCAACACCTGACCAAGAAAGACCAGCGTGACAATAACGGCTGCGGCCTCGAAATAAACAGGAACCGAACCGCCATGACCACGGAAGGAATGCGGAAACATATCCGGAAACAGGATTGCAACCACGCTGTAAAGATAGGCGGCACCGACACCGATCATAATCAGCGTCCACATATTCGGGCTGCGGTTTTTAAACGAGTCGAGCCCGCGCTTGAAAAACGGCAGCGCCGCCCAGAGCACCACCGGTGTCGCCAGTATAAACTCCAGCCAGACCGTTCTTTGCTCCCCTATCCATTCACGAACAGGCAGACCAAGCATTGGTCCCATTGTGACTATCAGCAAAGGGACAGAACAGATCGCGCTTACCCAGAAGCGGCGTGTAAAATCCACTAATTCAGGGTTAGGTCCGTCATCAAGCGACGGCATGACCGGCTCGAGCGCCATGCCGCAAATCGGGCATGAACCCGGTTCATCGCGGATAATCTCCGGATGCATCGGACAAGTATATTGCGCCCCTTTGATTGCAGGCGCAGCGGCAGATTGCGCGGTAAGATATTTCTCGGGATCAGCTTTGAATTTGCCGTGGCAACTATCTGAGCAGAAATGATATTCATGCCCCTTATAGGTCATGTGCGGTTTTCCGGCGGCAGGATCGACCATCATCCCGCAGACGGGATCTTTCACTTTATTACCATGATCATGGTCGCCGTGATGATGCCCGTGATGCGCATCACCGGCATGGGTCGTATGCGATGCAGTATGCTTCATAAGAATCTCTCCTGCCTGTCAATTAACAGGCAGGATAAAGGTTCCCACTATAGCAAGGTCAAGCTATAGATTCAGCTTCTTCCTCATCGTCAGCAACCGGATTTTCATCCATCAGTTCTGCGTAATCGGCATAATCCATCTGCATACGGCGATAAACCAGATATTTCGCATCATGATAGCCAGCGATTGCACCGGTGCGTGGCTCCAGCACTTCACCCTTGCCGCTCATTGCCGCCATTGCCTGCGGTAGGTCCGCAAAGTCACTGCTGGCAACAGCACCAAGCATGGCAGAACCCAGCAGCACCGGTTCGGCCTGTTCCGGCACCAGCACGCGGCAACCGGTGGCATCCGCATGTTCGCGCAAATAAAGCTGATTACGCGCCAGACCGCCGGAGACCACCAGCGTATCAATCTCCATGCCCTCATGGCGCATTTCTTCAAGAATATGCCTTGTGCCATAGGCCAAAGCCTGAATGGTGGCGAGATAATCCAGTGCCAGATCATCAAGCTCGTGATCCAGTGTCAGACCGACAATTGCACCTTTGCGCCAGCTTTCCGCCAGCGGGGAGCGATTGCCGTGGAAATCCGGCTGCACATGACGATGACGGGTCAGGGTTGCGGTTTCTTCAGCCATTTTGGCCAGATGCGCATCCAGCAGATCGGCAATGCGCTTGCCCGGATTTTCTGCTGCCAGTTTAACCGACACCGCATGACGTGCAATCACAGCATCGATCAAAGCACCTGCTGCCGACTGTCCGCCTTCATTCGCCCAAAGATCAGGCAGCAGCGCAGAATAATAAGGCCCCCAAACACCGGAGACAAATACCGGCTCTGTGCTCAGCGCGATATGGCAGGTTGAGGTGCCAGCGATCAGAGCCAGACGTTGCTCCGTTGCACTCACACCGGCACTGTCCTCAACAGCCAGCGTGCCAAGCGCACCGGAATAAGCATCAATCAGACCGGTAGAAACGGCGACACCAGTTTTAAGACCAAGTTCCGTTGCGGCCTGTTCCGATAATTGTCCGGCCAACTCACCGGCAGCACCAAAACGATTGCCGATGGCTGCAAAATTATCATCGCCCAGTTCTTCAAGGCCGATATTCTCAAGGAACGCGCTGTCCCAGCCTTCTCCGGCTTTGCCCCGATCGCCGAGATAAGTCCATTTACAAACCGGCGAGCAAAGCGAGCGCATATCGGTGCCGGTAGCGCGATGCACCAGCCAATCCGGCAAATCCCAGAAAGCAGCGGTCTGCGTCCAGCTTTGCGGCAGTTCACGCTTGAACCAACGGATTTTCGGCAGCTCCATTTCCGGCGACATACGACCGCCGACATGGTTCAGCACCTTGCCGCCAATTTCGGTGATCTCTTCGGCATCATTGATCGCACGGTGATCCATCCATAGGATCACATCCTGATCCGGCTCACCCTTCGGGCTGACAGTGACCGGCTTGCCTTCCGCATCAGCAACAACCAGCGAACAAGTAGCATCAAAGCCGATACCGGCAACGCTGTCTGCTGCGATTGCGGCTTCAGCCATTGCATTTTTCACAGCAGTGCAGATCGATGCCCAGATATGCGCCGAGCTTTGCTGTGCAAAATCCGCCTGCGGGCGAAAGGTTTCAATGGCACAGGCTGCAGTGCCCAGTAACCGGCCTTTGCTGTCAAAAATCCCTGCTCTGGCGCTGCCGGTTCCGACATCAATTCCAATATAGTGGCGCATCATCAATCCTCATGCACAGAAGAAAACTTTGATTCCGTGCTTACAACAATTTCATGACGTATCAATAGCACTGAAAGTGGTGCTATAAACAGATCAATGGCTCTCTCTTCCAAGCCCGTTTTGCGGCAGACCCAATCACTGACCATGACACCGCAAATGCAGCAATCGCTCAAAGTGCTGCAAATGAGCCGTGCTGAGCTGGAAGACTTTGTACAAAGTGAAATAGAAGCCAATCCGCTTTTGCAAAGAGCGCCAAGCGGTGCGCTGCCCTCTTCCAGCACTTCGGATTATTCTGTTGAAGATTTCGGCACCGTGCAACATTCACTGCAAGATCATGTGGCCGAGCAGATCAATCTGAGTATCAGAGATAAAACCGAACGGCATATTGCCGAGCTGCTTACCGAGACTTTGGACGAATCCGGTTATCTTCATGCGGATTTGGCGCAGATCGCCAAGCGCCTGAATGTGACACCGGAACAGGTTATGCGTGTTCTGCATCAATGTCAGGCTTTTGAACCGGCTGGGCTTTTCGCCCGTAATCTGGCGGAGTGTCTGCGTCTGCAGCTCATTGCCGATGATCGCCTGACTGCGGAAATGGCCATTCTGCTTAAGCATCTTGATCTGGTAGCGAAGCGTGATTTCAGTGCGCTTAAAAAGCTCTGCGATACGGATGATGAAGAACTGGCAGAACTACTGGGCGAACTCCGTGGTTTGAACCCCAAACCCGGTCTGATCTTCGACAGCACACCTGCGCTAACCATCATTCCTGATTTACTGGTTGCCAAAACACCGAATGGCGAATGGAGCATCACGCTCAATCCGCAGGCTCTGCCCCGTGTGCTGATGAATGAGGATTATAGCCGTAAACTCAATGACAATAGTCTTTCCAAAGAGGAAAAACAGTTTCTGCGAGCCTGCAAACAAAAAGCCAGCTGGCTGACCCGTATTCTCGATCAGCGTGCGCAAACTGTCCTCAATGTCGGTGAGCAGATCATCACTCATCAGCAAGGTTTTCTGGAAAGCGGTGCGGTTGCGCTCAAACCATTGACAATGCAAATGGTGGCCGATGCGATTGAGATGCATGAGAGCACCATCAGCCGCGTTGCCAATCAGAAATATATGCTGACCCCGCAAGGTCTGTTTGAATATCGCTATTTTTTCAATTCAGCGATCAGGGGTAAAACCGGCGATGATATTGCCTCTGAGGCCGTGCGCAGCAAAATCCGCACGCTGATTACACAGGAAACCATCGACAGCGTTTTGTCTGATGAAGCCATAGTTCAGAAACTTGATGCGGATGGCATTGTTATCGCCCGCCGGACAGTCGCCAAATATCGAGAGGAACTCGGCATTCCTTCCTCCGCAAAACGACGGCGGGAAATGAAACTACACGCCCCAAAAATAAGGCCGCGTAATTGATTACGCGGCCTTATCCTTAAGCTATAGGCTCAGAAGATTATTTTGATGCTTTAACAGTGTTGTAGCTGTTAATCAGGTTGCGGTAATCCGGAATGTGGTTTGCGAACAAAGTACCCAGACCTTCCACATCGTTACGCCAGTCGCGGTGCAACTCACAGGCAAGACCGAACCATGTCATCAGCTGTGCGCCGTTAGCACTCATACGATCCCATGCGGAATGACGGGTGATTTCGTTGAATGTGCCGGACGCATCGGTCACCACGAAGACTTCGAAATCTTCAGCCAGAGCCGACAGCGCAGGGAAAGCCACACAAACTTCGGTCACAACACCAGCAATAATCAGCTGTTTCTTGCCGGTTGCTTTAACTGCTTTCACGAAATCTTCGTTATCCCACGCGTTGATCTGACCAGGACGGGCAATATAAGGCGCATTCGGGAAAAGCTCTTTCAGCTCAGGCACCAGCGGGCCGTTCGGGCCATCTTCGAAAGATGTGGTGAGAATGGTTGGCAGGTTGAAATATTTTGCCAGATCGGCAAGTGCCAGCACATTGTTTTTGAATTTATCAGGATCAATGTCACGAACCAGAGACAGCAAACCTGTCTGATGATCTACGAGAAGAACGGCTGCATTGTCTTTATCGAGGCGGTTATAAGGCTTAGACATTTTCAAAACTCCATGGTTTCAAGTTGATGAAATGAACCTACCCGTAAGACGAAAACTCCAAAAGATAGTTATTTGGAACCACAACGTCCCATAAAAGAGACAATCAAGCTCTTTACAAAACCGGAAGGAAGACAGGCCTCCCTCCGGCATATCGACACGATTTATGCAGCGCTAAAACCATCGACGCGACAAACAATCAGATCATGATCGGAAAGCGGACGCTGATTATCATCCAGTGATGAGATGATGCGGCTCTCGGTAATATTCAGACCACGACTAAGGAACCAGTCCAGTTTCATGGCACGGTCAGGCCAGCGGGTAATCAGGCTCGGGCGGGTTGTCATCTGATCCAGCGCACCGCTGTGACGGGTAAAGCCGCGCTCGGCAGCGACACGGAACAGACCTTCTGCCTCGAAGTCACCTTCCGCATGATTGCCTGTATTGAGATCGCCGCCAATCAGCATCGGCATAGTGCCAAACTCTTCTTCCAGCGCATTAATCAGCTGTGCCACCTGTTTTTCACGGTAGGCTGCCGGAGATGCGCTTTCCAGATGCACAGATACCGCCAGAAACGGCCCGTCAACGGTTTCAATCACCGCACCGATCGCATTGCGCTCCCCCAAACGTGGCTGATCGCCGCCATTGAAAAACCACAGGCGCTCACCGGCCAGACGCTGCACAAAGATACGCTGCATCGGCACGGAAGACATCAGCGCATTGCCGTGGAAACCTTTTCCGTTGAAATCATCCTGGCAGAAGGAATGCTCAATCTCCGAGCCAAGGCCAAGCTCGATAAACTCCACGCCATAGGCATATTCCATAGCCATATGGCGAGCGACTTCCGCTGTCATGTTCTTCTGCGCGGTGCGCGCCATGCCATTGTCCATCTCGGTCAGCAGTGCCACGGCCGGTTTTTCTGCCAGCATTTTCGCAGCGCTTTCCTCAGGAAAAAGACAGCGCTCCAGATTCCATGCAGTGACATTGAACGGAAATGCCAGCGGTGCGGTTGAAGCAGCCTGACCACCGGTTTCCACACGGGTCATACACTCCATGGAAACCAGCTTGGCATCATGGGCAGTCATGGTTTTATCCAGCTGTGTGATGCTCTGGCGCTCCTCATGGGATGGCACATCCAGAACGGCAACTTGTGTGCGGATCATGGTTTCAACAGTCATTACTTCAGTCATGTCATTTCTCAGTCTTGTGCAATATTTCAGGCAGAAACAGCTTGGGCTGCTTTTACAACAGTTGCGGCTGTTTGCGATAATTCAATGCGCTTGCCGCTCTGTTTATCGAAGAAGTGCAGTTTTTCAGGCGTCACAGCCAGACGCATCTGATCGCGGATTTCAGCTTTTGGGGGCAGTGCGGCGACCAGTTTCTGATTGCCCGCATAACCATGCACAATGCGTTGTGCGCCCAGCTCTTCCACATAATCGGTGCGGAACTGCAAGCCCTGCTCATGCGCTTCAGCGATATGCAAATCTTCCGCACGGATACCGACTGTCACCTCGCCCTGCACAGATGGCTCTGTGCCGAGTTTCAGAATATCTTCGCCCAGCATCAGCTGCGCCTGATGCACAGTGCCGTCAGCAAGATTCATTGCCGGTGAACCGATAAAGCTGGCGACAAAGGTCGATGCAGGCTTGTGATAAATCTCCAGTGGTGCGCCGATCTGCTCAATCTCGCCACCATTCAGCACCACCAGACGATCCGCCAGTGTCATCGCTTCCAGCTGATCATGGGTCACATAGATCGAGGTTGTGCCAAGACGGCGCTGCAACTGACGGATTTCTCCGCGCATGGAAACGCGCAATTTGGCATCGAGGTTGGACAAAGGCTCGTCGAACAGAAACACCGCAGGCTTACGCACAATCGCACGCCCCATCGCTACACGCTGGCGCTGACCACCGGAAAGCGCACGCGGCTTGCGTTGCAGATAAGGTTCCAGCTCCAGCATCCGCGCAGCTTCTGCTACTCGTGCCTCGATCTCGGCTTTTGGCGTTTTGCGGTTCCGCAAACCATAAGCCATATTATCATAGACCGTCATATGCGGATAAAGCGCATAATTCTGGAACACCATGGCAATGTCACGATCTGCCGGTTCCACCTCATTCACGGTACGGTTGCCGATTGCCACTTCACCTTCCGAGATGGTTTCCAGTCCTGCCACCATACGCAGCAGCGTGGATTTTCCGCAGCCGGAAGGGCCGACCAGAACAATAAATTCACCGTCTTTAATATCGATATTCACCGCACTGACAGCTTTAGTGCCGCCTGCATAGATTTTCGATACATTTTCAATTTTAACCTGTGCCATTGAAGGCTCCTAAAATCTCTTACTTGTCGCTCTCGGTCAGGCCTTTGATGAACCAGCGCTGGAACACCACAACCACCAGCACCGGCGGCACCATAGCCAGCACGGCAAGAGCAAAAGCCTCGTTATAATCCGGAATTTGCGCCCCGACCCACACCTGCAAAATCTGCTTGATACCGCGCATCAGCGTGAAGAAGCTCTCATCGGTCGTCACCAGCATCGGCCAGAGATATTGGTTCCAGCCATAGACAAACATGATGATAAACATTGCGGCGATCATGGTGCGTGACAGCGGCAGCAGTATATCGATGAAGAATTTCACCGGCCCTGCTCCGTCAATGCGGGAAGCTTCCAGCAATTCATCCGGCACCGATTTGAAGAACTGCCGGAAATAGAAAGTCCCCGTGGCCGAAGCCAGCAGCGGCACAATCAGTCCTGAATAACTGTTGAGCATACCGAAGGACGACACCACCTGATAGGACGGTACAATACGCACCTCCAGCGGCAGCAGCAGCGTGGTGAAAATCAGCCAGAATGCCAGCGTGGCAAAGCGAAAGCGGAAATAGACAATCGCATAGGCCGCCAGCATCGACAGCACAATCTTGCCGATTGCAAAACCGAGGCCGAGGATCAGCGAATTCAGCAGCATCCGCGAGCCGGTGATCTGTCCGGTGAAACCGCCCTCACGGGTCAGCACATTGCTATAGGTTTCCGTGAAATTATCACCCCAGCTCAGAGACAGACCGTTGGAGTGAATATCCGCTGCCGTATGGCTGGAGGTGGTGAAAGCCACCACCACCGGCAAGATCAGAAACAGTGCTCCGACAAGCAGGATCAGATGATCGGTAATCTTAACTTTATGCATCTCGTCACCCGCTTAATTGTAATGAATGCGCCGCTCAACGAAGCGGAACTGCACGATGGTCAGCGTGAATACCACCACCATCAGAATGACGGATTGTGCGGAAGAACTGCCAATGTCATTACCGCGGAAGCCATCCATGAACACTTTATAGACCAGCGTAATCGGATTATTGGCGGCCTTGTCCTTCACCATCACGTCGATCACGCCGAAAGTATCGAACAGCGAATAGGTGATATTGATAATCAGCAGGAAGAACACGGTCGGCGCCAATAAAGGCAGAATAACCGTGCGGAAACGACGGGCGCCGGAACGGCAATCCATCACCGCAGCTTCACGCACTGAGGCGGGAACCGCCTGCAAGCCGGACAAGATGAAAATGAAATTATAAGGGATCTGCTTCCAGACCGAGACAACGATCATCGCAAAAGCAGTGTCGAAATAGTTCAGCCCGACTTTCATATCCCAGCCAAACCATGCGGCCATTTTCACAAAGGGGCCGATATGCTGGTCGAAGATCATCATCCCGATGAGACCGGCAACCGGCGGCGCGATGGCATAGACCGAGATCAGCACCGTTTTATAGGCAGCATTACCACGGATCACCGCATCGGCTTTTACCGCCAGCAACATGCCAATGCCCAGCGACAGTGCAGTCACGATAATCGTAAAGATCGCTGTAAAACCGGCAATGCCACGATATTCAGGGCTGACCAGCACATCCGTATAGTTTTCCAGTCCGACAAAGGTCGCACCGAAACCGAACGGGTCTTCAATATAGAAGGATGACTGAATGGCCTGAACAGACGGCCAGTAGAAGAAAATCAAAACAACAGCCAGCTGCGGCGCCAGCAGCAGATAAGGCAGCAGGCGTGAATTAAACTGCACGCGCTTGGCTGCTTCTGTCTGTTTTGCATTACCAATCAGCGGCAAACGCGAGAAGAACGCAGCGAGCTTTGAAGGTTGAGAAGTCTGGATATATGCCACGCGGCAAATCCCCGTCTTTTTGAGAAGCATCTATTAAAAACGGGGTCAGGCATGATTTGCTCCGACCCCGTTCATCACATTGAGAAAATCTCAGTTGTTAGTTCGCGGTCTTTGCGAAACGGGTCAGCAGGTCATTGCCTTCTTTTTCAATAGTTTCGAAAGCTTGTTTAACAGTGGTTTCGCCAGCGAAAATACGGTTATATTCGCGTTCCATGATGGTACGGATCTGCGGGTAGAAACCGAGGCGGTAGCCTTTCGACCAGTCACCGGACTGCAGCATCAGCTGCTTGATGCCGACTTCGGCAACCGGTGTCTTTTCGTAATAGCCTTCAGATTTTGCCAGTTCATAAGCGGCTTTGGTGATCGCCACATAGCCGGTTGCCTGATGGTAATATTTCTGCACTTCCGGCGAAGTCAGGAACTGGAAGAAGTCAGCCACGCATTTGTTTTCTGCATCCGGCTTACCGGCCATGGCGAACAGAGCCGCACCACCGATAAAGCTGTTGGTGCCTGCACCGTCAACGGCTTTCCAATAAGGCAGGAAGTCAGCGGAGAATTCCATTTTTGCAGTTTTCTGCAGGCCACCGAAAGAACCGGAAGAACCGATCCAGAAAGCAACTTTACCTTCATCAAAAGGCTTCTGATTATCTGCCCAGCCTGCACCGTAGAAGCCGAAATAGCCTTTATCAGCCCAATCTTTCAGCTTTTCGAACATCATGATGAGGTTCGGATCAGTCACATTCAGCTTGGTGTCCTGAACGCTGTCATAACCGTTATTATTGGTGGCGAACTGGATGTTCTGACGGGAGAAGAAGTTCTCGGTGAACTGCCATGTCAGCTGCGAAGCGGTAAGCGGAATATAACCGGCTTCTTTGAGCTTTGGTGCAACAGCTTCAAATTCTTCCCAGGTCTTCGGGGCTTCAACACCAGCCTTTTTCAGCGCTTCGGTATTGATATACATGATCGGTGCGGAAGAGTTGAAAGGCATGCCAACAAATTTGCCATCCGGTGCCGCATAGAAATAACGCACGCCTTCGATAAAGGCTTCACGGTCGAATTTGTAACCGGCATTGTTGATCAGGTCTTCAGCAGGCACTGTTGCGCCTTTTGCATTGATGATGGTGGCTGCACCGGCATCAAAAACCTGAAGAATATTCGGCTGTTCGCCAGAGCGGAATGCAGCAATACCGGAGGCCAGCGCTTCTTCATAAGAGCCTTTGGATACCGGTGTCAGCGCGCAGGACTGCTGGGATTCATTGAAGCGCTTGGAGATCTCATTGATCACGTCAGCATTCGCGCCGCCCATGCCGTGCCACCAGCTGATATTGGTTGCAGCCATTGACGATGTTGCAGAGACGGTGAGTGTCAAAGCGGCGATAGAAAGTTTTCTGAACATTGCAGATCCCGTTTGTTGAAAAACTGGTTCCGCAATAGAGGGTGGATATGACACCGAATTAACAGGAATGAATCAGATTTATGAAACACACCGAAACCGGCAAGTTGCATAAATCTGCCACTGCCTGCCCTGTATCAGAGCATTTCCAGTTTAGGCTGAATCATTGGAAATGCTCTATCTTTTTGTTTTTACGCGTATTTTATCCGAAAACCGTTTCACACTTTTCGGGATGCGCTCTAACCTAAACAGGCCGACCTCACGACAGGAAAATGAAATCCAGAATGATCGTGGAAAATAACAGGCCAATCATCACATATTGAAATCGCCTGCGCTTAATATTCATCGCAATCAGAATAACGATGGTTTCCAGCACCATGACAACCGGCAGAACGACCATATTATCGGTGTCGTTTTTAATGAAGGATGTTCTGATCTGTTCAAAAGACTGCATGCTGTTGATGAAAATAAAGAGGGCAAAAAGCCATTTCTTTCTCGAAAAGAAATAGGTCTCGTAATCCCCGTATTCTTTAATGTCATCCGGCGTCAGGGTAACGCAGATGAAAAACAGACCAAAGACATAAAACAGCTCTAAGATATAAGTAACAATATCATAGGTTTTGCTGTTGCTCTCGATGAGATAATCCCACCAGAACTGAATAATCCATAAAAATACAACCAGTATCCAGCCGATATGGATATAGGATATTTTGTTCTTCGAAGGGTGCTGAATAAATTTGGACGCGAAGACCAGCAAGCGCGACAGGCACAGGCTTATGCCCATGCCATTGATAATGCGCATATGCGAAAAAACATCAGCCTGACTGACAAGAATATCCGCTGCCATTGGCAAGCTCCCCTCCGGATAAGCGCATTATAAACTGCCGGATCACATCCCCTCCGGCTGTCATTTTATTTATTAGTAAATTATCAGCTCAAATGATGCCGACATAGTCAGAAGCAGAGCACCCAGAATTGCCAGAATCAAGCCGGTTCTGAAATGTTTGGATGCTTTAACAACCAAGCCTTTGTCATCGCTTTGTCCCGCATCACCATGCAGGGATGTGGAGAACAATACGATCAGCAAACCGATCAGCAGTGTGAATGAACCCGCAGCACTCAGCAGATCACAGATAAAAAGCGTTAAATTGGTATTGGTCATAGAAGCTTCACCGGACAGATTACAAAATTACCCGTGATGGTTATAAACTCTGCCTGCTCATGACAAGCCTGAAGATTTCAATAGATCATAATGTTGAGCAATAATTCCCATCATAATTTATGCGCTTTTCTGATGTCATGCAGAAACAACACTGGTCTTAACTTCGGTTCATGCGATACAACGCATGAATTATTAAAAGATGCAGCAAGCATGAATAAAAATACGGAGGAGCGCTCAAGATGCATTATGCGCGTATTACCGAGCGTTTGAGCAGCAAAGGCTCACACAAATGGGCTGTCCATATGCGCGCCCGCGAGATGAAAGCCGCAGGCGAAGATATTATCGAGCTGACCATCGGCGAACCGGATATTCCAACACCTGCCGATATGATTGATGAGGCTGCCCGCTCCATGCGCGCAGGCCGCACCCGCTATACCAGCGGCCGCGGCGAGCCGTCGATTCTTGCAGCTCTGTCTGACAAATATTCGAAGCGTACCGGCCGCAAGATCAGCCAGCAGCAAATTCTCTGCTTTCCGGGCACACAAAGCGCACTGGCAATTGCCATGCTTGGTCTGGCCGAAGAAGGTGATGAAGTCATCACCACCAATCCGTGCTATGCGACTTATGAGGGCGTGATTAAAGCAACCGGTGCCACACCGGTCTATGTGCCGGTCAGTGAAACCAACGGTTTCCGCTTGCAGGCGGCCGATCTGGAAAAAGCCATTACACCACGCTCACGCGTGCTGCTGCTCAACTCACCGCACAATCCGACCGGTGCCATGCTGAGCCGTGAGGAAATCGCAGCCATTGGCGAAGTCTGCCGCAAACATAATCTCTGGATCATCTCCGATGAGGTTTATGAATTGCTGGTCTTTGACGGTGAATTTGCCTCTCCGCTTGATCTGCCAGAACTGGCCGAGCGCACCGTTGTGGTTGCCTCGATTTCCAAATCCCATTCCGCACCGGGTTTCCGCAGCGGCTGGTGCATCGGACCGGAAGAATTTACAGATCGCCTGCTGCCTTTGTCTGAGTATCTGCTGTTCGGCGTACAGCCTTTCATCGCGGATATGACTGCCTATGCGCTGAACCGTCCGGCAACCGCAGCGCAGCAAATGCTTGAAAACTTCTACCGCCGTGCGCAAATGATTTCCGAGCGCCTCGATGGTCATGCCGGAATTTCCTGCAAGATCCCGCAGGCAGGCATGTTCATTCTGGCAGATATCCGCGCCACCGGCATGACCGGTGCGGAATTTGCGATGCGCCTGCTGGAAGAAGAAAAGATTGCGACTATGCCCGGCGATTCCTTCGGCAGCAATCTGGTCGGCTTTTTGCGTCTGAGCCTCAGTGTGGCGGATGACCAGATTGATGCAGCCTGTGCCGGTATGGTGCGGCTTGCACAACGTATCACACTGGAAAAAGCAGCCTGATTTCACCTCCTTCCAATACAAAGCCCGCCTCAGTGATGAGGCGGGCTTTTTGTTTTTCATATCGGTTTTAGCGGATCAGTGTCACATGCTTGGCACCGAATGCCCAAAGAATACCGCGCACGATCAGCAAAGCTGCAATCACAATCAGCATGATACAGACCGAGAAAGCCGCCGCCTGATTGACCGCCCCGCGATCAGACAATTGCAGCACAGAGATCGAGGCAACCTGCGTTGCCGGTGTGGTGAGAAAGATCACCGCAGACAGCGATACCATAGTGCGCATGAAGAACAGAACCCCCACGCCCAGCAATGTCGGCCACAACAGCGGCAATGTCACTTTACGCAAAGTTGTCAGCACACTGCCGCCAAGCATGGTTGATGCTTCATCAAACGAACCGCTGATCTGTTTCAGACTGGTTGAGGAGATCAGGAATGCGTGGGCATGGTTATAATAGACGCTAAGAATGATAATCAGCGCAAAACTGCCATAGAGGAAGTGCAACGGGTTGGACGGATTGTTAAAGGCCAATACATAACCAAGACCCAGCACCATACCCGGAACAGCTGACGGCAAGATGGCCAGAAATGCCAGCGGGCCGGTGAGCGGATTTTTGAACTTCTGCACCGCAATTGCTGTCATACCGGCAATCGCCACACCCAGCACAGCCGTCGCCAGACTGATCTTCACACTGTTCCACAAAGGCGCTGTGCCGTTCTGCACATCAAACTGATAATGCTGAAGCGTAAAGCTCATATTATATGGCCAGAGCTTGACGAAGCTTGCCAGTACCACAATCAGAATGACACTCAGGATCAGCGCCATTGTGAAATAGGCATAAAGCCCGAGCAGCAGATCACGTTTACCTGACGGGCGCACAACCATTGGCCGCGCCTGTGAGGTGAGCAGCGCCTGTTGCTGTTTAGTCAGGCGTTTTTCAACAATCTTGGCGGCAATGGCAGGCATCAGCAGCACAATACCGATCACCGCACCCAGACCAAACTGCGCCTGCCCGATCACCTGATTATAGACTTCTGTGGCCAGCACGTTGAAATCGCCGCCGATCACCATCGGATTACCAAAGTCAGTCATCACCAGATTGAACACAACGAAACAGGCTGCCGCCAGACCATAGCGGGTGGCAGGCAAAGTTTGGGTGCGGAAGATACGCCATGGCCCTGCCCCCAGCACTTCCGCACTTTCATGCAGCCGTGCATCACTGACAGCCAGCGCTGCCGAGAGGATCAGGAAAGCATAGGGAAAAGCATAAAGCGCATTGGCAATCACCACACCCCAGAAACCATAGATATCAATATCCATACCCATCCAGCGATTGAGAATACCGTTACGACCGAGCAGCAGCACCAGCCCCTGCGCCTGCACCAGTGACGGAGCAAAGAGCGGAATAAGCGCCGCCATCCGCAACAGGGATTTAAACGGCACATGGGCACGTTGCAGCGTATAGGCATAGGCATAGGCCATGCCGGTCACAATAATGGTACAGGTCAGCGCCATACCAAGACTGTTCAGCACCAGCGTCCAGAAACGCGCAGTGGTAAAAGTGCGGGTAAAATTGCCGAGGCCAAAACCTTCAGGCGTGCTGAAACCCAGCACCAGAATGGCCCAAAGCGGCATGACAAGGAAAATCAGGATCAGGGCTGTAATCCCGATCGTCATCGCCCAGGAAATGAAATTGTCGCTAAACAGACCGCGCTTTAAACCGGCACCGGTCGTCGTGGTTACAGAAGCCTCCGCGCTGCTCATGACAGCACCCGTAAAGCGTCTGCCGGCAGATGCAGCGTTACTGCATCACCTGTTTGCGGCAAGTACCCTGTTCTGTTGGCGGTGCCGTGCATTTCCACACTGATTTTAACGTCCGGCCGTTTATCCGGCACCACTTCCAACCGCGATATATGCCCCAGATAGATCTGGCTGCGGATGGTTGCCGGAAAGTGATTATCATCCGGCATGGTTTGCGTTGCAGGCAGCAGGCTGACAGCCTCAGGCCGGATACCGACTTTACTGACCGGTGCGGAACCGGAAACCTCTGTGGCATCCAGTTTCAGCACTTTATCGGCAAAATGCAGACTATTTCCGGTAGTCTTATCCAGCGGCAGAATATTCATGCGGCCGATAAAATCCGCAACAAAGCTGGTTAAAGGCTGCTGATAAAGCGTCTGCGGCGTGCCGGTTTGTTCAATATGTCCGTCTTTCATCACCACAATCACATCGGCCATCGCCAAAGCTTCTTCCTGATCATGTGTGACCATAATGGTGGTAATGCCGACGCGTTTTTGCAGTGCGCGGATTTCATTGCGCAATTCCTCGCGCACCTTTGCATCCAGCGCGGAAAGCGGCTCATCAAGCAGCAAGAGTGACGGATTGGGCGCCAATGCACGGGCAATAGCAATACGCTGCTGCTGACCGCCGGACATTTGCGCCGGTAATTTCTCGGCCTGATTAGCCAGATGCACCAGATCCAGCATTTCACGTACCCGCGCTGCAATCTGTGCTTTTGTCCAGCTCCGGCATTCCAGCCCATAGGCAATATTGCGCGCCGCCGTCATATGCGGAAATAGCGAATAAGACTGAAACACAACGCCGAAATTACGTGACCGCGCTGGCGTATGCGACAGGTCATTATCGCCCAGCATAATCCTGCCGGAATCAATATCTTCCAGCCCCGCAACGGCACGCAGCAAGGTTGTCTTGCCGCAACCGGAGGGCCCGAGAAAACATACCAGAGAACCATGCGGAATATTCAGAGAAACATTATCAAGGGCTTTCACTGCGCCATAGCTTTTAATGACATTCTGAATGTTCAAATCCATTGGTATATTTCCTTTGGTATTTTGTTTTTATGGACGCAGATGAAAATCCCTGCGTATTCCCCGTTGCATGAAATTTCATGCAAATGCTTATCAGACTGATTCAAGCTGCAGCTTTAAATCTCTGTTTTTCGTATGTTTTTTACAGCGCAGAAAACAGCTTGCTCAACGCTTTGAAAACCGAAAGAGCAAGACCGGACAGCTGCAAGGCTGTCCGGTCTGTTTAACAATTAGCGCTCGTATTTCTTCTGCCATGTTTCAATGATCTTTGTGCGATCATCGGCTGCGGCTTTGAAATCAACCGCATACATAACCTTGGACACGTCTTCAGGAAGACCGGCTTCTTTGAACTTGTCCGGCATTGCGCCGCCCGGAATCGTTACAATGGCTTTCCACTTGTAATATTCGTCGGCAGCCTGCTTGCTCACAGTCCAGTCGAGAAAACGCTTGGCTGCGTCTTTGTTCTTGGATGTTGAAACCAGCGCATTGGCTTCCAGTTCATTACCCGCGCCTTCTGACGGGATCACCATGGTGATCGGATAGCCTTCGGCAATATTCTTGATGGCGCGCAGTTCAAAAGAGGCACCAACAGTATATTCGCCCATTGAAGCGACGTTACACGGCTTGGAACCGGATTTGATATATTGCGCTACGTTCTTGTCGAGACTGTCGAGGAAAGCCCAGCCCTTTTCTTCGCCCATCTGCTGGATCAGCGAGTCAATCTGGATATAGCCGGTGCCGGATGATGCAGGGTTCGGCATCACCACTTCACCTTTAAAGGCAGGGTCGGTCAGATCGGCCCATGACTTCGGCATTGTCAGGCCTTTGGATTTCAGGCGCTCATTGTTTACGCAAAAAGCGGCCATATAACCGGTAACCGCAAACCAGCGGTCTTCCTTATCACGGAACTGCGCAGGCACAGTGTCGATATTCGCAGGCTTATAAGGCTCCAGCGTTTTAATAATTTCAGGATTGAACAGCGAGGTAACTGCAACGCCCCACAGCACGTCATGTTGCGGATTTGCCTGTTCGGCAATGATACGGGCAACAAGATCGCCATTGGACAGGCGCAGCATATTAATATCCAGATCAGGTAAAGCTTTTTTCGCCTCGGCGAGGAAAGCTGCGGCCTCATCTTCTTCATAAACAGTATAAACCGTCAGCGTCTCTGCCAGTGCAGAACCGGCCATCAGAGTCGCAGCCAGCGCCCCCAGAGTTTTCAGGTAAGTCTTGCGCATATCAAAGCCCCCATCCCATGGATTTTGTTTGAGTTTTTATAAAAAGTTCCCGCACATAATGATGAAATAGCCACAGATATCAATGCGAAACTTTGAAAACACACTGGAACACGCTGCGCTTGCCCCCTCCCGCTGCAGTCATTCCCGTGGCCTCATTGGTCGCATAAACATGATCTCAGAATGAGACCATTCTTCAGACAATGCTCCGCACAACCTCACAGAAAGGCACATCTGTCAGGTCAGCTTCCGAATTCTCGATTGGTCATATTATCGCGGTCGTTGAATGAGACCATTTAACGACGGGTACTCTGAAGTCTGTGACTGCAGGTGTGTTTTCCACACCCGCATTGCATTCACGATCTTGCATAAAAATCAGGGGTGAGTGACGGATCAAAAGCCGCCCCCATCAGGATAACCTCAAAACTGTGCCTGTGCTTTGGCTCATGCGCATGTCCGTAAGCGGCAAAAAACAGCGCATTTTGTCATAATAAACATTTCCGCAAACAGGCAATAAAACTGCGATATTTGTTGTCGCTTTCACGGTAAAAAATATCGCATTCGGCTAGTTTCGCCATGCGATCAGATCACTCTGTACTGTGTAAAACTTCTATGCCTGCTTCCGGCCGCTCGCGACGGCTCCCCAGATTGACCAGCATATCATTACCGTCCTGCAAGAAGGCAGGTCCGACAATCCGTACAGCACGGTCAGACATATCTTTTTCAACGACCGGAACAGAAACCGGCGCCATCACCGGCTTAACAGGCGCAATGTTTTTTTTCTTCGGTTTTGCGGAACCTGCCCGCACCTGCTCAATATAGGAAAAATACTTTGCCCAGTTACATTTCTGAAAATTCTCTGATGCCTGATAGGCATAGGCAGAACCCAGATTGACGTAGGATTCGCGTTTATCAACAGACACCATATCCGCAGTCTCGGCAGCAGGATCACTCAAAATGTACAGATTGACGTCGGGGGTCTCGCAGATGAAACGACACTGCGCCAATGTCTCTTTTATCTTGTCGCTTCGGGCATATTGCGAATGCGGTGCCGGAAAATAATATCCGTCAGACAGGCGCACACAAAACAGTAGAGGTGTTCCCGAATACTGGCCGCCAAACAAATTGGTATTTTTGGCAAGCTGGTTTTTGTTGCTCAGCCCGCTTGGCTTTGATGATGTGGCAGTGAGAGATGTTCCGCTGCATTTTGCCAAAGCTGCGGCACTTTTCTGCAACTGTTTTTGTATGTCACCACGTCGCTGAGCCAAATCACGGCAGGCGTTAAAAAAACCGCCCTGAGCATTTTCTGCCGTACATTTCCGGCCGCGCTCCATATTTTTCAAGGCAGTCAGCTGACGCTTTAAAATAATATCGGCAGCGATCAGGGAATTATCAGAACATGTCGCAGCAAGAGCAGGAGAGATTGTACCCGTTACAAGCAGGACAACCAAGAGGAGCAATGTCTGGCGAAGCGTAACACAACGCGTCATAAGCGCAGGCATCACCGGAAAACCCAACCTCTTTGACACCCTCCACTTAACCACAGTCCCCTCCGCGTGTTTATGTAACGGCCGAATTGAGCAAAGAATTACAAAGCATTACCGATGAATCATGTAGCAAATATTTCAACCCGGTTACGACCATTATTTTTAGCTATATACAGGCTGATATCTGCTTTTTGGGTCATATCGGAAAAAGAGGTTACGTCTGTTGCTGCCTGACAGACCCCCGCGCTGATTGTCAGGCGCACAATGCCGTCACTATGCTCGAATGCATCATTTTCAGCAGTCTTGCGAACACGCTCGGCAAACTCATAGGCTTCATTCATCGTCGTATCTGGGAGAAGAACAGCAAATTCCTCCCCGCCTATACGAGCGATAAAGTCCTTCTTCCGGAAAATCGTCATCAGGATATTGGCAAAACGCTGCAAGGCAATATCACCGGCGGCATGACCGAACTGATCGTTAATGCGCTTGAAATGATCAATATCCAGCAAAATCAAAGCGAGAGAACCATCCGCAGGATCACGCTCTGCTAAAGTCAGCTCAAAGGCTCTGCGATTATACAGGCCCGTCAGCGGATCAAGCAGAGCCATTTGTTTTAACTCGGAAATCCCCCGTTCATAGGCCATTGATATAGCGAAAGCACCGCTTGCAACGATATGGATGGACATGACGAGCAAAATGACTGCCAGAAGCCCGTCATTCGGCAGTAATTTCATATTTGCGGGACTTGTCACCCAACCCTGTATCACGCGGGCAACAAATGCCGCAGCAACAAGACTATAGGCAATAGCCAGCCCCCAACGGGACGGCAGAGTCTCACCATTTGGGCGCACCAATTCGCGGAGAACCAAGATAATTTCAACCAAAAATATGAGATTAACAAAGCCAAAAATAAACCCGTTCGTCAGATAGGAAGAGAACAGATATGGAAGCAGCACAATCAGTATGATTAAGAAATTAATCTCAATATAGTTTTTGCGATAGAAAAAGCTGCGTATAGCCTGCCAGCGCAGCGCTATCCCCGTCGCTAATACCACGTTGACGAGAATCAACTGCAGCATCTGCGAGCGATCAATCACAACAAAGATAATGAAGCCGACGGATAAAACCGCATTTGCAGCAACCCAATAGAGCCAATAGGTTCTGTCGCGCTGCTTCAGCCAAATACAAAAAAATGCAATCGCAAACGCTGCCAGAGAAATAGCGTTTACTGTAAATAGTGAATTTGGCTCAATATCTGCCATGTATTGAATGAGCATCGACAATCAAATCCCTCACGTCGATAAACAAAACACTCCCGGAATGCACTGTATCTCTGACTTCTGCCCGTTAAGGAGACGAAGTCAGTATGCGGTTCGGTAAACCGAACATATTCATAAAGTGTGCAGCCGTTTTAGCAGGCATCACATATTCCATAGCATTATGTAAAAAGATCCCGCTATCACTTTTTTATGCAAAAAGCGACATTTTGAATGAAAGATAAAAGAATAAGATTGTTTCAGTGCTGCTTAATATTCTTAAATTCAAACAAAACAAACAAGCTGAGCTAAATATAATGTGAGAACAATTTAAATTTACTCCGCCTGTTTACTACACATAGCGAGATCAAAAATCATCGGCAAACAAATTAAACAAGCAGAATATAATGTGAGGAATTGGCTGGGGCGCCTGGATTCGAACCAGGGGATGGCGGTACCAAAAACCGCTGCCTTACCGCTTGGCTACGCCCCAATACAAATCACGGAGAGATTCCGTGGCGGTTGATCCGGCTTATAGCCGCAAGAAATCCATTGTGCAATGCATTGAAATCAGATTTTTACATTTTAAAACAAAGCAAACCCGTCCAACTTCAAAAAAGCGTTTTACGTTTTCAGCTTCGCAAGTTCTCCACTCTCCAACATGCTGGAAAAGCAGCTCATAAACGCGTAAAGACAACAGTAGTTGAGTAAGTTTGACTGCGCTCCGATACAGTTTAAAGAGTTCAGACAATCTGTTTCAGATTAAATTATATCATTTCAACCGCTTTCCGGATTACCTTACGCTTCAGGAGACAGCAGCTTGTCAGTTTATTGGTGGATTTTTCCTCTCTGCTTTATTTTCTCCACGCTCCTGCTCCTGATTTTAAAAGACAGACTTCCTGCGAATTTTCTTGCTGCCGGCTTTAATCCGCGCTCCAACCATTCTGCCCCTGCCAGACAAATCGGCGGACTGGCCTGCATTCCGGTTTTCATATGTGCACTAATTATTTTTGGCCTATGGGAAATGATACCGGCACGGATGAGTATCAGCCTTGTCATTGCTGCTTCGTTAGTCTGGGTTACCGGCTATCTGGATGACCGAAAAGAACTGTCTGTACGTGCAAGACTTCCTTTGCAACTTCTGGCCGCAATTCTCGCTGTTTACAGTTTAGGTGCTGATTTCAGACTCTTGCCCGACCTCCTCCCCTATTGGCTTGAGATGCTGCTTTTAAGCATCGCTATCCTTGGAAGTATTAATGTCGCCAATTTTATGGACGGCCTGGATTGGCTGACTGTCACCGGAATTGGAATTCCCTTATTCCTGCTGGGAATTCTTTCAGCCATATTTCTTCAGGAGCCGGCAATTCCGGCGATTAGTCTGGCGATAAGTGGTGCTCTCGCAGGATTTGCAGTTTTCAACCGCCCGCCTGCCTCAATCTTTCTCGGCGATTCCGGTAGTCTGCCGCTTGGCCTGATTACCGGTGCAGTATTTCTGCTCTTTGCCGGACAAGCAGGTATTATTGCCGCTCTCATCCTGCCGCTTTATTATATTCTCGACGCTGGCAGCACGATTATCCTGCGTCTTAGCAAAGGTGAGAATATATTACAGGCGCATTCTTCCCATGCCTATCAGATCGCCAAACGCTCGGGAAAATCCGTTTATTTTGTTACCGGCAGCCTTGCACTGCTCAATCTTATATTGGGCGCTATTACTGCAGCCACGCTGTGGTCAGGTACATTTATCGGGCAATTATCCGGCCTGATAATCGCCCTGGCGCTGACAGCGCTGCTGATCCTTTATTTCCGCAAAAGGATTTAATTACTGGCGGATATAATCGAACAACAGCGCTTTAGCGCCTTCCGCATCGTTATCATCAAGGAATTGCTGCATTTGCGGCAGGCGCTGCGGTATTTCGTCGGCCTTTGTACCGCGTTTTTCCGCGCATAAAATTTTAGGGTGACGGGTACGCAATGCCTTATCCGGATCATAAAACAGTTCTTCGTAAAGCTTCTCGCCCTCGCGAATACCGGTTACCCGAATTGTAATATCCCCGTCAGGATTTTTCATGTCACGCACAGACAATCCGGCCATCAGGATCATATTTTCAGCCAGATCCCGTATTTTCACCGGACTTCCCATTTCCAGCAAAGCCGTCTCACCACTTTTAATAACCGCACCGGACTGGATAATCAGTTCTGCAGCCTCGCGGATCGACATGAAATAACGGGTCATATTTTCATCAGTCAGCGTTACAGGGCCTCCTGCAGCAATCTGCTCACGAAACAGCGGTACAACCGACCCGTTAGACCCCAGAACATTACCGAACCGAACGCTCGAAAATGACTGTGCCGAACCTTTCTGCTGCGCAAGATCTCCATAATGGCGGATAACAAATTCTGCCCATCTTTTGGTTGCCCCCATAACATTAGTCGGACGCACGGCTTTATCGGATGAAATCAAAATAAAACGCTCTACGCCGGTCTTCAGCGCAGCATCGGCAACAGCCTTTGTGCCCATAACATTATTACGGATGCCTTCAAGCGGGTTCACCTCAACCAAAGGCACATGCTTATAGGCAGCACAATGATAAATCGTATCAACGCCGTGAGAGTGAATAACATTCTCCACCAGTTCCTGCTGGGTTACTGACCCCAAGACCGGAACGATTTCACAATTCGTGACAGATTTCAGTTTGCGCTCCAGCTGATAGAGCGCGAACTCCCCGACTTCGAACAAAACCAATTTGCGCGGTTTCCAGTTGACGATCGTACGGCACAATTCGCTGCCGATAGAACCACCGGCACCTGTTACCATGATTGAATGTCCCTCAATCATCGACTGCAGCATCGCCTCATCCGGCGGCACCGGCGAACGCCCCAGCAGGTCATCAATTTCAATATTACGCAGCGCACCAACCAGATATTTTCCCCGCGACAGATCTGCAATCGGCGGCAGAATACTGGTACGGATTTTCAGGCGCCCTAAAATACTGGCATAGGCTTTCCGCTCTGTCTCCCCCATCGACGGATCAGAGATTACGACCTGACAAACACCGTAATTCTTAACCAGATCATCGATAGATGCCGGTGCATAAACACGGGTTCCGGCAATATCCATACCAAGCAATGACGGATCACGATCAATAAAACCGGCCACATAAGTATCACGATGTACACGCAATGCCGCTGCCAGTTGCTGTGCAGCCTCACCGGTACCGATAATCAATGCCACTTCCCGTGATACAGGGCCGGTACTATCCCGCAAAATCCATTTAGCGCCGAAACGGGAAATGGAAACCAGAATAGTAATCACCAGCCAGTAGATCAGCGGAACAGAACGCGGAACGCCGGTTCCGCCGGTCATTTCAGTCAAAAATGCGATGGCAACCCATAGCAAAGCCGCAACGGCGGTTGCCTGAAAGATAGACCAGATTGCCTTTTCCGGCAGATAGCGAATAACAGAACGATAAAGACCATAGCGGATAAAAACCGGCACAGCGACCAGCGGCGCCGCCAGCATAAGCAATATTTGCTTGGTATTTGGCACGAACAGGAAGCCATAACGCAGAACATAGGCAACATAGACGCCAAGCAACAGCAAGGTAATATCCACGCAAAGCGTGATAAGTTGCTTTATAGATCGCGGGAGTCCCGCAATCCGCCTTGAAACATTTGCCGTTTTCATGCGGTTAATCTCTCACCTTATTCTTCAGCAAAATTTGCATCCTACTTCCACAATCATAATCAGGCAAAAGAATAACTTGACAAATTTGTTCAAGTATTAAACGTAAATAAAATATCGCACTCATACTGACTAACAAAATACTTATATCAAAACCAGCAGATCTCCCTCTATTCACAGAAATTGTAAATAGAAGCCCCGAAGTGATAAGGACACTAAAAAATACTGCTTTTCATAATTTTTTCTCAACGTGAACCATAGACCACTGCCTTACCAATCAAGCTTTCCCAGATTCCGTAAAAGAAATTTATCCGGCTCTTATAGTTCATCAGATTCGCTGCTGTTGCACGACATATCAATCTAAATCCCCCGATTGTTTTGAAAGGCCGTGCAACAAACTATTACAAACTTAACAACATCATGGAGCAACAGGCTGATTGCCGTCTACCCAAAGCCACTGCTGGCCATCACTGAAAGCAAGCTTCCCGCTCTGACCTGTCCTGATAAAAATAACCGCTCCCGCACCGCTTTGCGCAGCATCCGGCAAAGCACCACTCTCATAATTTCCGGTGCGAATTGGCCCCTCAACATGCAACGGTGCTGTTGGCCAGACCGAGCCGATAGCTATATTACCGCTAGCACGATCAATCCGCAGTGCCTGTCGCCACTGCCCGCTATCATCAGCAACTTTAATGCTGAAGTTATTTTCACCGGCGATTCCCATTTCAGCATAGCCGGTCCAGCTACTCTGAAATAACAGGGATGCAGTATTCTCACTCAGGTTTTTATTGATTTTCAGCTGATGCCCTGCCCCGCTATGGGTCAGCAGAACAGCATCAGAGGCTACAGCCAAGCGGTTATAGGTATCAGCCTCCGTATTCCCCCCAATCATCGGCTGCGGGTTCAGCAGTGCCTGCCATTGACTGCCGTTAAATATGAACAGCGCATTTTCATCAGCAATATGCATGATCCAGCCGCGCAAAGGCACGAAGAAGAACCATTCACCATCCATAAAGGCTGCAAGATTGCCATCCTGCCCGCTCCATAAATCCGCGGCTCCCGCAGGTATCAGATAACGATCACCTTCCTGCGCAGTGACAGGCGCTGAAGAATATTGCCGGCTTAAAACGGACAGATGCAAAAGCGCATCGAGATAACGCAGCGCTTCATTATGTGTGACATGTTTCTGCGCCTGACTGGGCAGAATATAAGGCATTTTCAGATTAGGCGTCGTTTCCATATCTTGCTTTTCCCGTTGTTCATGAACGGGAAAAGTCTACGGAAAGAATAAAGAGCGGGGATAGATTTGCCCGTCGTGCCTTTAGCTGCCACGATAAGTGGAATAAGCCCACGGGCTGACCAGCAGCGGCACATGATAATTGGCGCTCTCATCGGCAATAGAAAACCGGATCGGAATCAGATCCAGAAATGGCGGCTTCGCCTGATCCGCGCCTTGCGATTCAAAATACTCGGCGACATGAAACTGTAGTTCATAAGTGCCGATACGCATTTCCGCTTCACTGAGCAGCAATTCATCAGTACGCCCATCAAGATTGGTTGCAGTCCGCTTAATCAGCTCCAGCTCACCACTGCCCTTCACCCGATAAAGCTCAAGACGCATTGCGGCAGCCGGTTTGCCATGAGCAGTATCGAGAACATGGGTTGAGAGTTTTGCCATAACCATACCTTTTCTGCTGCATGTAATCTATGATGTGAGCATATCCCCCAGCCGCAGTTCTGCGATACGCGCAATCTGCCGCAGTGCCTCAGAAATTTCCTGCTCGGGTGTGTTTTTCAAACGCGTTTCAAAACTGGCGAGGATGGAATGTTTGTCATGTCCTTTGCCGTCAAAACCGCGTACTGCGAGAATGAAGGGAAAGTCAAAACGCTGCTTATAGGCATCATTTAAGCTATGAAAGCGCTCATACTCCGCATCATCAAGCCGGTCGAGTCCCGCTCCCTTCTGCTCACTTGTAGAAGCATCGGTGAGATGACCTGCACGCGCAGCTTTGCCTGCCAGATCAGGATGCGCACGGATCAGCGCCAGTTGTTTGGTCACACCTGCGTTTTCAACTGCCTGCACCATCGCCTGATGCAGAGCAGAAACTGAAGCGAACGGCCGGTCTCCGGCCACGGCTTCTGCCACCCAAGGAGAATGCTCGAAAATACCGCCCAGAACAGAGACAAACTCCGCTTCAGACAGCGAATTTAAGGTCTGCAAATTCATCTCAACCCTGCTTGTTATTTCCACTCTGGCGCTGACGCAATTTGATGATCGATTTCAGCACAGTTTCCGGAGTAGCCGGTGCATCCAGTTCCGGCGAGAACTGATGGTCCGCAATCGAAGCAATGGCATCGCGGATTGCCAGCCAGACGGAGATCCCCAGCATTAGCGGCGGCTCGCCAATAGCTTTGGAACGAAATACCGTTTCCTCACGGTTCGGTGCGTTTTCCAAAATCCGTACATTGAAGATTTCCGGTACATCGCGCGAGCCCGGAATTTTATAGGTTGAAGGGCCAGCGGTGCGTAACCGTCCAGCCTTGTCCCACCATAATTCCTCGCAAGTGACCCAGCCCATCCCTTGCACAAAAGCGCCTTCAATCTGGCCGAGATCAATCGCCGGATTAAGCGGAAAGCCGACATCCTGCAAAATATCTGCCCGCAAGCAGCGCGTTTCACCGGTCAGCGTATCCACTGCCACTTCGGCAACAGCCGCACCATAGGTGAAATAGAAGAACGGGCGGCCGCGCATTGTCTTACCGTCCCAATGGATTTTCGGTGTCGCATAATGGGCAGCTTCCGAAAGCTGCACGCGTTTTGACCATGTCAGCTTGGCAAGTTCGCCAAAGGACATGGATTCATTGCCCGCATAAACACGGCTACCACGGAAAATAATCTCGCTCTCTTCTGCGCCGTAATGTTCTGCAGCGACCTTAGTCATGCGGCTTTTGATTGCCGTTGCCGCTTTAAAGGCTGCCATACCATTGAGATCAGAACCGGTCGAAGCAGCCGTTGCAGAGGTATTCGGCACTTTGCCGGTCGCTGTCGCCGAGATACGCACCATGTCCAGATCAATCTGGAACACTTCAGCTACAACCTGCGCAACTTTGACAAACAGTCCCTGCCCCATTTCCGTGCCACCATGGTTCAGAAACACCGAACCATCCTGATAGACATGCACCAGAGCACCAGCCTGATTGAGCGCTGTGAGATTGAACGAGATACCAAACTTCACCGGCATCATCGCCAATCCGCGACGGATCAGCGGATTACCCGCATTATAGGCATCAATTTCCGCACGCCGTTTTTGCCATTCACTGCTGTTCAGCAGCGTTTCTGTCACCTGTACCAGCCGGTTATCTTCAACCTTCTGGCCATAAGGCGTTTCATCCCCTGTTTCATCGCCGTAATAATTGATGGCACGCAGTTGATTGGGATCAAGTTTCAGCTCACGGGCAATCGTATCGACGATTGTTTCAATCGCGATAATCCCCTGCGGCCCGCCAAAGCCGCGAAATGCCGTATTAGACACAGTATTGGTTTTGCAGGCATGACCAATGAAATGCGCATTTTCGATAAAATAGGAATTATCGGCATGGGTCAGCGCACGGGCAATTACCGGCCCTGTGAGATCGGGCAGGTTTCCGGCGCGGGCAAGAAACTCGATATCCAGCCCTTTGATACGCCCACGGCTGTCTGTACCCGCCTGCCAATGCACTACAAAATCATGACGCTTGCCGGTCGCAATCATATCATCGCGGCGCTTGAGGCGCATTTTGCACGGGCGTCCGGTTTTAGCTGCAACCAGCGCGGCGGCACAGGCAATAATCGTTGCCTGACTTTCCTTGCCACCAAAGCCGCCGCCCATACGCCGCACCTGACATTCCACCGCATGGGCATGAAGACCCAGCACATGAGCCACATGGTGCTGCACTTCGCTCGGATGCTGCGTTGATGAATGCACCAGCATATCGCCGTTCTCATGCGGCCAGTTTTCACCGGGAATAGCGTAGGCAATATGAGTTTCGAGGTAGAAATGATCCTGCCCGCCCATGGAAAGACGGCCGGAAAACTGATGTTCCGCATTGGCAACGGCGGTTTTGGCATCGCCCTGTTGCACCACCTGTTGCGGGATCACATAGCTCTTTTGCCGGTGAGCTTCTTCCACATCCAGCACCGGTGGCAGTTCTTCAATATCCAGCTTCACCAGCTTAGCGGCCTTATAGGCGGCTTCAAAACTGGTCGCGGCAATCACCGCAATTGCCCGCCCCTGATGATCAAGCAGCTCCTCAGCAAAGAGCGGTTCACCGGGGAGACCAGGTGAAACATCATTGATGCCCGGAATATCATGCACATCCCAGATACCGACCACACCGGCCTGCGCCAGAGCTTCACTGGCATCCATGCTTTTCAACCGGCCATGGGCAACCGGCGATAATATAAAAGCCGCATGAAGCGTATCCGGTAATTCCGGCATGTCATCAATATAAGTCGCGGCACCCGCCACATGACGGCTGGCGGAATCATGCACAACACCATGTCCGACAATACTGCGCTCGACTTTGTTAGCACCTTCCGGCGTTGGAAAAGGCTGATTAAGTGCGATCATAGTGCCATTACCTCCACCACTTCACCGGCCAGATCATGGCGCAGACGCTCCACCAGATTTTGCGCCACCATCAGACGATATTCGGCACTGCCGCGCCAATCACTTAAAGGCGCAAGCTCTGTGGCAATAGCCTGCATACAGGCTGCGACTGCGGCCTCATCTAACGTCTTACCGATCAGCGCCTGTTCCGCACTTTTCACCCGTTTCGGGATCGCTGCCATACCGCCAAAGGCGATACGGGCATCTGTTATAATGCCGTTCTTCTGCGTTACGCGGAATGCACCGCAAACGGTGGAAATATCCTGATCGTAACGTTTGGAGATTTTATAAACGCGATAATCCTGCCCCGCAGTCAGTTTAGGGATTGTCACCGAGGCAATCACCTCATCACCGCGCAGTTCCGTCTTGCGGTAATCGAGGAAGAAATCTTCCAGCGGCAATGTGCGCCTACCATGAGCACCAGCCAGTTCAATCAGCGCACCAAGACCGATCAGCGCTGGTGGCCCGTCCCCGATCGGACTGGCCGTGCCGATATTGCCGCCAATCGTGCCCTGATTACGGATTTGTACAGAACCGAAACGGCGCAGCAAAATAGTGAGTGACGGATAATGATTGCCGATAGTTTTCAGCACCTCTGCCCATGTCACCGCAGCGCCAAACCGGAAAGAACTCTGATCTTCACGGATCTCCCGCAATTCACGCACATGCGCTGTCGAGATCACCTCATTCCAGTCGCTGTGATAATCGGCCAGCGCCACACCGAGATCAGTGCCACCCGCCAGCAGCAGGCTCTGTGGATATTGCGTGCGTAATTCCAACAGTTCTTTCAGTGTCTGCGGCTGATGATAGGTTGAGCCGCCATGGCTGAAACCTGTTTGCGGACGGATATCCTGCAAGGAACCGGAAAACGGCTGTGCTACCGGTGCGCCACCTTCTGCAATCACCTTGCGAGCAGCTTCAACAATCGGGCGATAGCCGGTGCAGCGGCAGAGATTGCCTGCCAGCGTGTCATGGATCAGCTGATCGTCGGCTTTGGCACCGGTACTTGCGCAATCCGCAGCCAGTCCGCTGAGCGACATCACAATACCGGGTGTACAAAAACCGCATTGCGATGAGCCGTTTTCGGCCATCGCCGCCTGCACAGGATGGAGTTGTGAAGTTTTCAACCCCTCAACCGTGACCAATGCCTGACCGTCCAGCTGTCCCATTGTCAGGATACAGCTGTTAACAGCGCGGTAGCGAAATGCTCCGTCGGTATTGTTCGATTGTGGTTCACCCGCCGCAGTGTCAGCCTGCGCAATTGCGTCTTTATCTGTGCCGATTAAAACGGAGCACGCCCCGCAATCCCCCTCAGCACAGCCCTCCTTCGTTCCCTTGAGCCGCGCCTCCCCGCGCAGCCATTCCAGAACCGTTGTATCTGGCCGGATCTGAACATCCTGCCGGTGACCATTCAGAAAGAAACGGATCATCTGTGTCATAAGACCAGATTGTTACGCCTCTGAATACTCGTCAAGATGTGGCGTGACAAATGCGGCAAATTAGCTTTGAGTTGCGTTTTAAAGCGACATTTCTGATCTGTTTCATGCCGCTTTTAAACTATGTGGATTCGAAGCATCTGACCGGATGGTCAAATACTCCTGCCAGAAATCGTGAAATTTTGCTGCGAGAAGTAATATTCCTCCAGATTATTGCCTGCACCGCCACGATCAACCACCAGAAAATCCGAAGTCTCATCCAGTGCCAGCAGCGGATGATGCCAGACATTGCGATGATAATTCACACCCTGATTGCCCCGCGCCAGAAAAGCCACAGGCTGATGCGGGACACCATTATTATCTTCTGCAACCACCACCAGATAGTCGCGTCCGTTCAGCGGCATAAAGGCTTGCGAACCCAGCGGATGGCGTTCAACCATCTTAATGGTCAGCGGCAGCTGCCAAGGCTTGCTGCGGAAAATGTTCATCAAAACATGAGCTTCCTCACCGATAACATCGGCTTTCGCCAACGCGTGGTGGCGTTCAGTAATATCCCAGTTGATGAGCTTAACTTCACTCAAGCCGGTTTCGATAATATCCCCGAAAGGTGCGAAATTCTCCGGCGTCAAAGCCCGTACCGGTAAATTAATCAGCTCCATTCTATTTCCCTGCCGGTTTGTGGTTTTCATGCCAATGACGGGCAATATCAATACGCTTGGCGACCCAGACTTTGTCATGCGACTGCACATAATCCAGAAAACGCTCCAGCGCCGCCGCACGCCCCGGACGGCCGACAAGGCGGCAATGCAGACCGACAGACATCATCTTCGGCGCGCCTTCCCCGCCTTCGCGATAGAGCACATCAAAAGTGTCTTTCAGATAATTGAAAAACTGATCACCGGCATTAAAGCCTTGCGGCGTGGCAAAGCGCATATCATTGGTATCGAGTGTATAAGGTACGATCAGATGCGGCCCTTTTGGCCCTTCAATCCAGTAAGGCAGTTCATCGGCATAGGAATCGGCGGAATAGACAAAACCACCCTCTTCCATCACCAGCCGCAATGTATTGTCTGAAGGCTTACCCTGATAAATCCCGTAAGGGCGTTCGCCGGTCAGTTCTGTGTGCAGACGCACGGCTTCTTGAATATGACGGCGTTCTTCTTCTTCTGTGAAGTCTTTATATTCCAGCCAGCGCAAGCCATGACTGGCGATTTCCCATCCTGCTTCTTTCATCGCCGCAACGGCTTCCGGATTACGTTCCATGGCTTTGGTCACACCATAGACAGTCACATCCATATTGCGTTTGGTGAACATGCGCCACAACCGCCAGAAACCGGCGCGCGCGCCATATTCGTAGATCGATTCCATATTCTGGTTACGCTGCTTCGGCCAGCTTTGCGCGCCGACAATCTCGGACAGCAGGCATTCAGAACCGGTATCACCATCGAGAATGCAGCTTTCACCGCCCTCTTCATAATTGACCACGAATTGCACGGCGATCTGCGCGCCGTTCGGCCAGCGCGGATCCGGCGTATGACGGCCATATCCGATAAATTCACGTTCACCACATTTTTGCATGTTCTGTTCCCCAATTCTGTCCGCTCAAAATGATAAAACATCGGGCACTTTGTCAATGTCAAATTGTCGACAATTTTAACAATAATTGTCGATTATAATATATGGAGTGGATAAACGGGACAAGTCACTAAAAAGCCTTTATAGACACCCTGTTATTATTGTGATGCCTGCCGGAAAGTCTCTTTGATGTCTCTGAAATTTGATACGCAATTTGATCCGGCCTATGGTGAAGCGGTACAGGTTGCGCCGGATATTCTGCGCGTAACCGTCAATAATGCCAGTGCTTTTACCGGTTACGGCACCAACAGCTATATTATCGGCAAAGCCCAGCTCGGTATTATCGATCCGGGGCCGGAAGATGAGGCGCATTTTGCAACGCTGATGCGTATTATAGCAGACAGGCCGGTCAGCCATATTTTTGTCAGCCACACCCATCGCGATCATTCACCACTTAGCTCAAGGCTGAAGCGCGAGACAGGCGCGACCATTGTTGCACAGGGCCCGCATCAGTCAGCCCGCCCGTTATTTGACGGCGAGAGCAATGCACTGGATGCCAGTGTAGACACAGATTTTGCGCCGGATATTTGCGCCAAAGACGGAGAGATTTTCACCAATCCTGACTGGGCATTAGAGGTGATCCATACCCCCGGCCATATGGCCAACCATGCCTGTTTCGCACTCAATGATCGCGGCATCTTATTTTCCGCCGATCATGTCATGGCATGGGCGACCACCATTGTCGCGCCGCCAGACGGTTCCATGCGCGCCTATATGCAATCTCTGGAAAAACTGCTCAAACGCAAAGACAGCCTCTATCTGCCGGGGCATGGCGCACCGATTGCCAAACCGCATCGCTTTTTACGCGGACTTCGTGCTCACCGGAAAATGCGCGAGCGGGCCGTGTTTGAGCGGGTGATGCAGGGCGATGAAACAATCGCGCAGATGGTCGCCGCGATTTATCGTGATACTGATCCGCGTCTGCATGGCGCTGCAGGGCTTTCGGTTTTCGCCCATCTGGAAGATCTGGTCTCACGCGGATTAGTCAAAACGGACGGCGACCCGATGCCCGACAGTCTCTACCGGCCTGCCTGAGTTTACTCTTCCGGCGCATCCGGTACGGCATTGCGCATTTCCAGATCAAGCGCATTAAAAAACGTACCGATCAGACCGGCATTGAACCCCATATCATAGCGCCCGTAACGTGAGACGGAGCGCATATCGACCGTGGTTTGCTCGGCCTCGTCCCTGAGCCGCACGACCACATCGCTGTGCAAACCCAGAATGAAGGTTTTGGTAGTTGCCTCGACACTCACATCCATGTCTTCACCGGCAGTACCGGACGTAGCAGTTACAGCAAAGCCCTGCTCTTTCAGCACCTTAAGCACAGCTTTTAAGACGTGATCCTGTGCACTGTCATATTGCCTGCCACTCACTTCCGGATAGGCAGAGATTTGCTGCAACATATCCGGCACCGCATCAGTACCCAGACTGTTCTGCACAGTCAGATCACCCAGCCCCAGTTTTTGAAGCAGTTGCACGCGGAAATCCGGCTTATGATCCTGCAATAAATCCTGCTCATTGCTCATCACAGTATTGAACTGCACGGAGTTTTCGAGATCGGTGGAAACATCATGAATACGCGGTGTGCCGCTGATCTGCCCCAGCACAAGTGCAGGCGGGATCAATGTGACCAGAGCGATAAAGCAGGCACGCATGGCACGCCGCCCTCCCGCATCGCCGCTGCGCCATAAATTATAAAAAGATTTAGCAGAAAGCAGCAAAGCCAGCAGAGCGAAAAACACGGCAAGTGCCACAATAAACACCAGATCCGGCTGCTGTATCAAACCGAAACGATGTGCTGTAACCGCAGCAATGAGCAATCCTAAACCGGCTAAAGCACAAGCCGGTGCATATTCCGCCGATCGCGAGGAACGACGTCTTACCTTGCGCCGGATGTAATAATTTTCAAGCATCACTTGCCGCACTGCCGGTTAGAGAGCGGTTCCGGTAAACACGGAATTGTAAAACCGCTCTGTCTCTTTGTTTTACGCATCGAGGCGGGTAAAGAAATCAGTCCCGCGAAGGCGCTTCGCACAATATTCAGGGTCTGCCGAGCATAAACAATACGCGATCCGCATCGCTGCCTGCAAGAACTGTTCATTTCGTCAGGTAGCAAAAGAGGTAAAGATCTGTGATTAACGATAGATAAAAGAGAAATATTTTTATTTATCATGATATTATAACAAATCACTAAAATGAGATTGCATCAAATTCACAAACTGCCACAATCAGTTTGCGGATAAGAAGAATTATACAGCCGGAGACGCTCCCCCTATGAGGCAAACGCCCTCCTCCACCAACGAAAACCTGATAGCCGCGTCTGAGGAGAACGCGTCTTTAGAAGCAGTTGAAGTTGAATTTGCCCTCGGTGCTCAGGATGTTCTGACCGACGGCTTTGATCTGTCCTTGGCCAAAGCCGCTGAAATTGTCGGCGGTGAAGTCCTGTTTAATATGCCTGCGCTGGACACCACCAATGCGCAGCGTATCGGTGCCATTCTTGTGCCGTCTGCCGTGCAGGATCAGGTGGTTTTCGTCACTTTGCTGAATGACGGGATTACGCTGTCCCACGCTCCGCTCTCGGGCAATAATGTTCTGTTTGAAAGCCTCGGCCGCAATTATGCTGCCGTTATGGGCAAGCTAAAGAACGGCCTCTGAAATCATTCAAACACCTGATATGTCATTCCGCAGAGACCGGAACAGGCTCTGCGGATGCCGGTTTTGTCTTTATTTTAGAATGGGTTTTATTCTCTTTCTGCGAAACAGATTCATTCGGCGGCGCAGTTTCACTCACCACATTCGGTGCTGCGCGTGCAGGCATATCCCTCAGCAGTCTGAACTGCACGCCTTTCTTCTTCAGCGCCAGAATACCCTCGGCCACACCGGCACCGGAGACACGCTTCGGCTGATTGATATGTGAGATAATCACATCACCGTCTTTGGCATAGGATATCCGTTTGGCAACCGTTGCCGCAGGCAGAGAAGCACCGCGATCACCATTGAGCGAGTAACCGGCAACCTTATAGCCCATGCCTTCGATCTGGCGCACGGCATCCGTTGAATAGCGTGCTGTCGCATCACGGTACCATTGCGGCTGTTTGCCGAAGATTTCCGTAATCTTATCCGCACCGCCTTTGACCTCTGCTTCGATAGCAGCAGGTGTACCGGCTGTCGGAATTCCATACATGGTTTTCAGCACGGTGATTGCAGGCACATGCTCTGCCCCGTGATTTTCAATCGCGAACAAATCCGGATGCGCTTTCAGAACTTCAATTGCCGCCTGATTACGGCGCAGCCAGCGCGCAGTCACAAACAAGGTCGCCGGAATTTTCTCCCGCACCAGAACGTCGAGAATACGATGATCGATGTCACCTGAGCAGGCATCCAGCGTGAGTGCGACCTGTATCGGATTTGATTTACCGGCAAGATTTAGCTGCGGCTCAATAATCAGATGGCGCTGCGAAATTTTGGGCGAGAGCAAGGCTTCATCTGCAGCAAACGCAGCAGTTGCACCTATGCTCAGGCTCAAGCTCAGCAATAAGGATTTAATGACAGACATCTCGCACCGGCTCATGTTTCAATAATGAACTTATAGCACCATAAACTACAAATGCGCCGGATGAAGCATCCGGCGCATCGTCTTGATTATTTACAACGTTACTTCGCTGCAGCAATTGCCGCTTGTGCCGCTGCCAGACGGGCAATCGGCACACGGAACGGCGAACAGGAGACATAATCCAGACCGGTCTTTTCATAAAAACCGATCGAGGCCGGATCTCCGCCATGCTCACCGCAAACGCCAAGCTTGATATTGCTGCGCTGTTTACGGCCACGTTCCGATGCAATCTGCACCAGTTCGCCGACACCATCGAAATCCACCGTTACAAACGGATCCTGTTCGATAATGCCCAGCGCCTGATATTGCGTGAGGAAGGATGAAGCATCATCACGCGATACGCCGAATGTCGTCTGTGTCAGATCATTGGTACCGAAGGAGAAGAATTCAGCTGTCTCAGCCAGCTCCCCTGCCCGCAAGGCAGCACGCGGCAATTCGATCATGGTGCCGACCATATAATCAACCTGCACGCCGCTCTCGGCAATGATCTGCGCAGCGACTTTATCAATGCGCGCTTTCACAAAATCCAGCTCGGCTTTAATACCAACCAGCGGCACCATAATCTCCGGTATAACCGCTTCACCGGTATCTTTGGCAGCGGCAATCGCCGCTTCAATAATCGCACGGGTCTGCATTTCCGCGATTTCCGGATAGGAGATCGCAAGGCGGCAACCACGATGGCCAAGCATCGGGTTAAACTCATGCAGGCTTTCCGCACGCTCGGTCAGCTTGTCGACATCCACGCCCATGACATTGGCGACTTCGGCGATTTCTTCCGCCGTCTTAGGCAGGAATTCATGCAATGGCGGATCGAGCAGACGAATGGTGACCGGCAGCCCCTGCATGATTTCAAACAGCTCGGTGAAATCGTCGCGCTGCATCGGCAGGAGTTTATCCAGCGCAACACGGCGGCCTTTTTCGTCCGATGCCAAAATCATCTCACGCATAGCGAGAATACGCGGCCCCTCGAAGAACATATGCTCGGTACGACACAGGCCGATCCCTTCCGCACCGAAGGATCGCGCTGCACGGGCATCCGCCGGTGTTTCCGCATTGGTGCGCACTTTCATGCGGCGGGCTTCATCTGCCCATTGCATCAGCTTGCCGAAATCGCCGGAGAGTTCCGGCTGTTGCATTGCCACAGTGCCTTTCAGCACCTGTCCGCTGCCGCCGTCAATGGTGATGATATCACCTTTTTTGAAGGTGCCACCGGCTGTCAGCATTGTGCCGTTGCGGTAATCAATGCGCAGCGTACCGGCACCGGAAACGCAAGGCTTGCCCATACCACGGGCGACCACAGCCGCATGGCTGGTCATGCCGCCGCGCGATGTCAGAATACCTTCCGCTGCATGCATGCCGTGAATATCTTCAGGGCTGGTTTCAATACGCACGAGAATGGCTTTACGGCCTTCCGCTTTCAGCTGTTCCGCATCTTCCGAAGAGAACACGATCTCACCGGTTGCTGCGCCCGGAGAGGCAGGCAGGCCGATACCGATCACATGGCGTTCGGCTCTCGGATCAATGGTCGGATGCAGCAACTGATCCAGCGATGCTGGATCAATACGGTTGACGGCTTCTTCTTTGCCGATCAGCCCTTCTTCAACCATTTCCACAGCCATTTTCAGCGCGGCTTTAGCTGTGCGCTTGCCGGAACGGGTCTGCAGCATCCAGAGTTTGCCGCGTTCAATGGTGAATTCCAGATCCTGCATATCGCGGTAATGCTGTTCCAGACGATCAGCAATTTTCAGGAATTCAGCAAAAGCATCCGGCATGATTTTCTCAAGCGACGGACGCTCGGAACCAGCCTCGATACGGGCTTCTTCGGTGATATTCTGCGGGGTGCGGATACCGGCCACCACATCTTCACCCTGCGCATTGACGAGGAACTCACCGTAAAGCTTGCGCTCGCCGGTGGATGGGTTACGGGTAAAGGCCACGCCGGTTGCTGATGTATCGCCCATATTGCCGAACACCATGGCCTGCACATTCACGGCAGTACCCCAGTTTTCCGGAATATTATGCAGGCGGCGATAGGTGATCGCGCGGGCATTCATCCATGAGGAGAACACTGCGGAAATCGCGCCCCAAAGCTGCGCTTCCGGATCCTGCGGGAACGGCTCGCCCAGCTCTTCTTCAACCTTGGCCTTGTACTGATCGATCACACCGCGCCAGTCATCAGCAGTCAGATCGGTATCAACATCCAGATCAAGACTGGCTTTGGCATCATCGAGAATTTCTTCAAAGAAAGAATGGTCAACGCCAAGCACCACATCCGAATACATCTGGATGAAGCGGCGGTAGCTGTCATAGGCAAAACGCTCATCATTGGCCTCGGCTGCGATTGCCGCAACCGTATCATCATTGAGGCCAAGATTAAGCACCGTATCCATCATGCCCGGCATGGATGCACGGGAACCGGAACGTACGGAAACCAGCAGCGGGCGGGTCGCATCACCCAAACGGCGACCGGTCAGCGCAGTGATATGTTCCAGCGCAGCTTTGACCTGATCTTTCAGGATTTCAGGATAAGTCCGGTCATGGTCGTAATAATAGGTGCAGACATCGGTGGTAATGGTAAAGCCCGGAGGCACCGGCAGTCCGAGGCTGCTCATTTCAGCAAGGTTTGCACCTTTACCGCCCAGAAGATTACGATCACTTGCAGCGCCATCAGCTTTGCCGTCACCGAAGTGATATACCCACTTAACCATTCCCGTCCTCCTGTTATGTCCGGCTCAGGCTGAATGTAAGTCATGATAACCGATACCGGATACACGCTTCCTGCTTAAGCGATAGCACTGCTGCGGGCTACTGAAAAATACAGAAAAACGGTAACAAAGCGCAACGCAGCGCCTGTATATTTGTTTAAATCGATTTTGCGGAATTCGTTTCCGGTTTATTGTCTGAACAGATGAATAATTTGCGGCAGCACGAAAAGTGTTTTCATCTGCATTTCCGCAACTTAACGGAATCAGCTGAGAGTTTGATTCCGGCACATGAAAACGACGCGGAATCTGCTATTAGCAAACGTCATTCTCAACCTTGTTTCGGGGATCATCATGCGTAAAACCGGAAAACTCGACTATATCGAAATGCCTGCAGGCCAGAGCGGCCTGAAAGACGTCAAAGCCTTTTACGCCGATGCCTTCGGCTGGAGCTTCACCGATTACGGCCCCGATTATGCCGCCCATTCTGAAGGACTGGACGGCGGCTTTTATCAGGGCGATGAAGCGAAAAATGCCAAGCCGCTGCCGGTGCTCTATTCTGAGGATCTGGAACAGACACTGATTGATGTTGAAAAAGCAGGTGGCAAAATCGTCAAACCGGTTTTCAGCTTTCCCGGTGGTCGCCGGTTCCACTTCACCGATCCGTCCGGTAATGAACTGGCCGTGTGGAGCGAGAATTAAACCGGCACTCACAGATATAATAACAGCTGCGGCGCTTAAATGAGTGCCGTAGATGATTAGTGAATGTCTTCCTCACGGGCGCAATTTTCGGCCTCCATCTGTAATGTCGTATGATGCAGATCATATTGCTGCTGCAACACCTGTTCGATTGCACGGCGCACGGCTTCACCATTTGCCTCAGATTGCAGCACAATATGCGCAGTCAGGGAATGCTGGCTTTTGGTCAGCGACCAGACATGAAGATCATGGATTTCGGCAACGCCGGACACATCCAGCACCGACTGTTCCAGTTTGCGCAAATCCAGCCCGACCGGCACGCCTTCCAGCAGAATATTGATACATTCCTTGAGCAGCACCCATGTGCGCGGAAAAACCATAAAGCCGATACCCACGGCAATAAGCGAGTCCACCCACTGCCAGCCTGTCAGATAGATAATCACCGCGCCGACAATGACGCCGACGGAGCCAAGCATATCCGCCCAGACTTCAAGATAAGCGCCTTTAACATTCAGGCTTTCATCTTTTTTGCCGCTTAAAAGCTGCATGGAAATGAAGTTCACGATCAGACCTAGAACGGCGACAATCATCATGCCGACAGACTGCACTTCTGCAGGCTGGAACAGACGTTCATAGGCTTCATAGAGAATATAGAATGCGACGAGCAGCAACAGAACGGCATTGATTGCTGCCGCCAGAATTTCAAAGCGGGAATAACCATAGGTGCGGAAAATATCCGCTGCACGGCGCCCCAGATAAATGGCAATCAGAGCAAGTGCCAGCGCGAAAGTATCCGTCGCCATATGCATGGCATCAGACAGCAGCGCCAGACTGCCGGTCACATAACTGCCGATGATTTCGGCAATCATGAAACTCCCTGTCAGGCCTAAAGCCAGCCAAAGCCTCGAAACCGGTGTTGTGCTTACATCCGCATGATTATGATCGCCGCTCATCATCTGCCTTTCAGCTTTGCATGCCAGTCTGCAACTCAGATAAAACACGCCTGAAAATCATTCTTAATTTTGCATCGGACAAAAGAAAACGGAATGATTTAACAGGTTCAGCAAGACTATAATTTTATACTGCTTCACGCATGGCAGCAGCGGTTTGCAGATCAACGGAAACCAGCTGGCTCACACCCTGCTCGGCCATGGTCACGCCAAACAGACGATCCATGCGTGCCATGGTAATCGGATTATGGGTAATGATGACAAAACGCGTCTTTGTAGAAGCAGCCATCTCATCCATCAAATTGCAATAGCGTTCCACATTGTGGTCGTCGAGCGGTGCATCCACCTCGTCCAGCACGCAGATTGGTGCCGGATTGGTGAGGAACACTGCAAAGATCAGCGCCATTGCTGTCAGAGCCTGCTCACCGCCGGAAAGCAGGGTCATGGTCTGCGGCTTCTTACCCGGAGGACGGGCGAGAATTTCCAGACCGGCATCCAGCGGGTCTTCCGATTCAATCAGTTGCAGCTCCGCCGTACCGCCGCCAAACAGATGCGTAAACAAACGCTGGAACTGCTCATTGACCACATCAAATGCCGCCAGAAGACGTTCTCGGCCTTCTTTGTTCAGGCTTTGAATGGCCTGACGCAGTTTCTTGATCGCCTCAATAACGTCTTCGCGCTCATTAATGATCGCGTCCTGCCGTTCGGACAATTCGCGCTGTTCTTCTTCGGCACGCAAATTCACTGCACCGAGACGTTCGCGCTCAATCTTCAAACGGTCCAGCTGACGATCTGTGTGATCCATATCCGGCAGCGGATCACCGGCGTTCAGTCCCGTATGGCGGAATGCTTCATGCGGCGCACAATTCAGCACCTCAGCGATACGCGCTTCTGTATCTTTACGGCGATCTTCCGCTGCTGCCAAACGCTCTTCGGCACGGGCACGCACTTCCCGCGAGGAAGCCAGTTCCTGAATAGCCAGCGTTGCCCGCTTATCCAGTTTGGCCTGCTCGGTTTCGGCAATGCTCAGGCGGTCAGAGGTTTCTTTGCGTTGCGCATCGGCATCCGCCACAGCGCTTTGCAGCTCACGGCGGCGCTCTTCAATATCCGCCGGTGCTTCCGCCAAATCTTCCGCTTCATCACTGGTTTCAGCCCTGCGTTCTGTCAGCGCAGTAATTTGCCGGCGGGCATTTTCTGCCCGCGACTGCCAGCTTTTGCGCTCATGGCCGATCATTTCCAGACGGCGCAGACGGTTTTCCGCATCACGGCGCAGATTGTCATGCGCGGCGCGGGCTTCTGTCATAGCGGCACGATCAGCCATAACCTGCGTAGTCAGCGAGGTCAGTTGCAGGTTCAATGCAGCCAGATCCGGCAAATCATCAAGCCTGATCTGTGCTTCCTCAAGCTGAATGGTGTTTTCTTCAAGACTGTCACTGAGACGTGTTTTCGCCTCATCCAGCGCTGCACGTTTGCTGGATAATTGTCCCGCAACACGCTCGGCTTCTGCCAATGCATCACGCGCCTGCGCCAGTTCACGCTGCGCGGCGCGCCAATGATCCCGCAGACTGCGTTCACGTTCCACTGCCTCGCGCAAAGTCGTTTCGGCCTGACGCAAGGCCGTTTCCGCCTGCATCACACGATTATGAGCGGTGACAGCCGAAGCCTCCAGTTCTGCCAAACGGTTCTTCTGTGCCAGCCGTTGTGCGGCGGCAGTCGGTGCATCGGAACGTGCTGTAAAACCATCCCAGCGCCAGAGACTGCCCTCACGACTCACCAGCCGCTGACCGCTCTGCAGCTGTGCTTGCAGGCTTGCACCTTCACTGTCATCCACCAGACCGATCTGGGAGAGACGTGCCTGCAATGCCGCAGGGGCATCAACGACCGTGCTCAGCGGCACTGCCCCCTGCGGCAGGGAGCCGAAATCACGTGCCTTCTGGCTATCAATATCAGTCCAGAAAACCGGCGCCTGCGGATTAACCGGCGCTTCGAGATCGTCGCCCAAAGCTGCACCAAGTGCGGTCTCATAGCCCTTTTTCACCTGCATCTGCTCAACAACAGCGATATAGGTGGAGGACTGGCCGCTATTGAGAATACTGGCTAAGGTGCGTGCTTCGGTTTCAATCCGGTTCAGCTCTTCGCGTGCATGCGCCAGTGGCTGGCGGCGGCCGGTTTCGGCTTCCCGCGCCTGCTCTACCATTTCTTCACAAGCCAGAGCCTGCTCTTCCGCAGCCTGAACCGCCTCTTCGGCCAGCGCTACCCTGGCGGCTTTTTCTTCTGTACCGGCCAGTAATTTCAGCTGGTTTTCCAGCGCGGCAATGTCCTGCTCTACCGTTCGCAACTGCACTGAGAGTTTCTCACTGCGCTCGGCAATATCACGTACCAAACGTTCGCTTTGCGTGCGCTCTGCTGCAGCCTCTGCTCTTGCAGAAGTGATCTGCGCCAGTTCAGACTCATGAGCCTGTAATTGTTCCTGTGCAGTGGCCAGCAGTTCTTCCGCTTCAATCGCACGATCGCCGGAAACTTCATTTTGCTCACGCAAATCCTGCTCTTCATCGTCCAGACGCTCAAGCACAGCCGCATGTTCCTGCAACATCTGCTCTTCGCGGGCGATGTCAGAACTCAGTTGCTCAAGACGTTTTAACAGCTCAGACCGGCGCTGTATCAGGCGCGTCGCTTCTTCATCCAGTTGCGAAACCGCAATCGTCAGACGCTGTAAGGCCGCAGATGCGGATGCCTGCTGATTACGCAGTTCCGGAAGATGCTGTGCTGCAATAGCCTGCTCTTTGGCCGCAATCATCTGCGCCTGTGCCATGGCACCAACTTGCGATGTAGCGGTTGCCAAAGCACTCTGCGCCTCGCCTTCCTGTTGCTTGGCCTGCGACCAGCGCAAATGCAACAGGATCGCTTCCGCCGCACGGATATCTGCAGACAATGCGCGGAAACGATTAGCCTGACGGGATTGACGTTTCAGGCTTTCAATCTGGGTGCCAAGCTCACCGACCACATCTTCAAGACGTTCAAGATTGGTTTCAGCCGCACGCAAACGCAATTCAGCTTCATGGCGGCGGGAATGCAGACCGGAAATACCGGCAGCCTCTTCCAGCAATGCACGGCGTGCTTGCGGTTTGGCCTGAATAAGCTCACCGATACGCCCCTGACCGACCATAGACGGTGAACGCGCGCCGGTAGACTGATCAGCAAACAACAGCTGTACATCTTTGGCACGGACTTCCTTGCCATTGATGCGATAGACAGAACCGGATTCACGCTCAATACGGCGTGAGACCTGCAACTCATCCACGTCATTATAGGAAGGCGGTGCAGAGCGGTCGCTATTGTCGAGAAACAGGGTTACTTCCGCACTGTTGCGTGCAGGACGTGTGCCTGAACCGGAGAAAATAACATCATCCATGCCGGAAGCGCGCATATTCTTATAGGAGTTTTCCCCCATAACCCAGCGCAGCGCTTCGACGAGATTGGACTTGCCGCAGCCATTCGGCCCGACGACACCGGTCAATCCGCCTTCAATAACGAATTCCATCGGCTCGACGAAAGATTTAAATCCGAGAAGGCGCAGTTTGGTAAAACGCATCAGCCAGTGCTCCGTGCAACCGGGCGCGGCAAAAACAAATCAATGAAGAGCGGAATAAAATCAGACACTATTTTTTTTAAATATGAAAATGCAGCGGGCGCAAAAAAGCCCCCGCTGCATGAATATGCATCAGGTTCAGAGCATAGAGTCGATAACTGCCGACATCTGTTCAACCGAAAGAGCTCCGGAATATTTCTGACCATTGATAAAGAATGTAGGCGTTGCATTCACACCGAACTCAGCGCCACGTTCACGAACAGCATTCACATCATCGAGAAGCTGCTGGTTCGTCAAGCAGGCATTGAATGTCTCCTGTGTAAAACCGGCCAGTTTGGAGATTTGCAGCAATGCAGCCTGTGCATCATCGGCCGCAGCCCACTGCATCTGCTGCTTGAACAACACATCCACCATCGGGAAATAACGGTCATCCGGTGCACAGCGTGCCAGCATGAAGGCGGCAGTTGCGCGCGGATCAAACGGGAATTCGCGGAAGATCAGACGGGCTTTGCCGGTCTTGATGTATTTTTCTTCAATTGCCGGAAGTGTATTCACAGCAAAAGTCGCACAATGCGAGCAGGTCATTGAAGCATATTCAACGATTGTTACCGGTGCATCAGCCTGCCCCAGCACTTTATCTTCAAGTGCGCCTTTTTCGAGCAGTTTTTTCATATCGACAGAGCCGTCAGACTTCGGAACATCTGTCTGTGCCAGAGCACTGCTGGCAGCAGATACGGACAATGCCGCAGTTGCAAGAGCTGCAGTTCCAAGAAGCTGTCTGCGGTTCAGTTGAGACATCATACGAATCACCCGTTCATTCACGTTGCTATAGTTTCCGGATATTAGAGCAAATTGCCGGAATTTTGTCAGGCAGCTTAAGAGTTTTTAATAAACAGTGTGTCTCCAGAGACTTAACGGGCAATTTTCAGCCGTTTTCGCATTGTTTATTCTCTGTAATCTGCCCTTTGAAATTAAGATCAGCGTGGCTTTTTATTGGCTTTTTCCGCCAGAATATTACGGCCAAGCTGCATCAGTGAGGCACGTAAAGCCTCATCCTCAATACCAACTGTTGCCTGCGCCAGTTTTTTCTCGGCAGGTGCGCCAACCGGCATCAGCGGTTTGATTTTACGTTGCGCAACAGGCGCAACAGATTTTTGTTCAATGCGAATACGGGCAATGGCAGCGAAACCTAAAAAGGAATTCACGCGATTAATGATCTCGCCGGTGGAATGCTGGATGCGCATTGCTGCCATGCCTTCGCAGCCGATGATCAGTGTTGCCGGCTGAAACGGATCATCCTCATGGGCGCGTCGCGGCCAGAGAATACGCAACGGGCGCGACTGCGCACCAATCTGTGGCCCGACCACATCTTCCCATGCCTGTATCAGCGACAAATTAATACCGGCGCGTTTGCGTAAGACAGGATCGAGCACACTACCGGCCGTATCTGCCAGCGGTTTAAAACCCGATTTTTCCTCTCTGCTCATCTCTGTCCTTTATGCCGGTTTTATTGCCGCGACGGGCGACGGTTTTTCTCTGTTATAAAATGCCAGAGCATTACGGGCATCACTGTTACGCCGCAAAATATTACGGCTTGTTCCCGCATAAACCACACTGAAAAAGAACATTGTCACAGCAATACTGGTTTCATGCAGCAGCGGGTTATGCAGCATAGCATAGCTGCCCCAGCTGATCGTAAAATAGATCAGCACCCGCCGGACCGTACAGTCTGAATTATTGCGCCAGAAGAAAATGAAGCCGCATACAGCCGCTGCCAGCAGCAACAGGAAACCGATTGCACCATTGACCAGCAGTTCATCAAACACTGAATTATGAACATGGATATAACCGTCGAGCAAAGTTGCCTGATCGCCCAGAGCCTCCCGCACTGCAGTCATTTTTTGTTCCGAGCCGACACCAATTAAAGGATGTTCCGCAACCACTTTCACCGCACCGCGCCACATCTGCTCACGTGTATCTGCGGAGGATTTATCCGCCCACTGGCTGCTGTCGCCGGTTTCATAGTAATGCACCATACCGGCGAAGCGCTGCGACAGAACTCCGGCAACAGGGCCAACAGTAAAGACAGCAGTCAGACAGGCAGCCAGAATGAGTGAACTGCCGATTTTCACCTTATGGCTGGCAATACGGCCGATCAGCACAATGATTTCAAATATTGCCAGCAGAGCCAGCGTAATCATAACCGCACGGGTTTCGGAGGCAAATACGATCCCCGTACCAATGACCAGATACCACGGTCCGTTCGGTAAAATACGCGGAGCGTTTTTAATCGGCAATGTTGCTGCAACTGCTGCAATTGCTGCCGCATAGGCAAATACTGCAGGATTACCGCCGATACCGATACGGCCGCCCCAAAACAGCGCCTCTCCTGCAACCATTATTGCACACAGAATGATGCCGGTACGGGAGCCGAATGCGAGGATTCTCAGCGGGTCACGGATGAGAACCATCCCCAATCCGGCAAAAGAATAGAGCCATAACAGCAGCACATACCCCACCTGACGGTTAGCAAAGCTGAGCTCACCGCGCCATACCATCAGGCTGAGGCTCCAGATCATATAGGCAGATATCAAGACATAAAAATGCGCACCATACATCCGGTGCCAGCGGTGTTTGTACAGCGCCAGATAAAAACCGATACAACTATACACGAACAGGATAATCGGGCCGAGCGCATAGCGGACCGGCATTGCGATTGCCGCCAGACATAAAAGCCAGAGATCAATACGACGACGTATCAGAAAGTTTTTTTGCAGAATTCGCATATCACCGTTGCCGGATATTTGTTTTTTGGAAACTGTAAAACAGTCTTTGCAAATAGTCTTTCATACGAAAGAATAATGTACCGATCCGTTTATGGGCCGGTAATTTTGCCCGCGAATAGGTTTTGATATCCTCGGATATTGTTGAAGCGCTTTCATTGGCATTGCTCACCACAGCCCTGCTGGCAGTGAAGAAATTATATGAACCCGCCCAGCCGCGCTCCAGTGCCACATCATAAGGAAGATGCATCACTTGCAGTGCTTTGAGCACTTTCGCCGCCCCCTCTTTTGAAACAATATAGGCTCCGGCATTACCAAGCGGCCCGTGGGTAACACGCCCGATCGCCACATCATTTGTGAGATTTTCAACCGCACGAAACCCTACAAGACGGTTATGGATCAGCTTGATGACATCCCAGCCCTGCAAATCTGCTGCAGCTTCAACAACCGGAACAAATTCTTCAGAAAACCGGATATCATCTTCAATAATCACACCGGCTGGCGCATCGCCTGCCGCGATCATTTCCAGAGCCTTCATGTGACTGAAATAGCAGCCGATTTCCGCCGAGGAGGCGATCTTCCCGTGATCGCGTCGGAAAGCCGCATCATCAAAATGGCGTTTATCCGTTTCTGTGAGCAATTTACCGTCAATTGCCGGCACGCGCTGAAGCGCAATGCCGCTTTCCTGCGCATGTGCAAGCAGCGAATCCCAACGGTCTTTTGAACGGTCAAGATTGAGAACATAGACCGGAAAGCTTTGTTTGTTCTGCAATATCAAGCCTTTCGGATATTATTCCATCAACAAAATAAGGTTTATAAAATTGTGGTACTCAGCAATATGACGACTGTCAAACTATCCGCTGCATAATGAAAACGATTTCACATTGTAAGCACAAGCTAAAAATAATTTCCGGTGCATTCCGAAAGCAGATCATTTATTGACAAAATATGACGAAAAAGCGCCTCCAAGCCTCCCCCAACAACTGTCCGACGATGTTTCCTGCCGTGTCGGGAGATGATGCTCCTGCGCAAAAGCTGCTGGCATGGTATGATCGTCATCACCGTATTTTGCCATGGCGCGTAACGCCCGTTGAGCACGAACAAGGTGTGCGTCCTGATCCTTACCGCATCTGGTTGTCGGAAGTCATGCTGCAACAAACGACGGTTGAAGCGGTTAAAGCTTATTTCCTCAAATTTACCAGTTTGTGGCCGAATGTGCAGGCACTTGCCGATGCCACCGAAGATGATGTGCTGCGTGGCTGGGCGGGACTTGGTTATTATTCCCGAGCCCGCAACCTGAAGAAATGCGCGGATATGCTAGCCTCTCAGCATAAAGGGCAGTTTCCGGCGAGTGTTGAAGGTCTCAAACAATTGCCGGGTATCGGCGACTACACATCGGCCGCCATTGCTGCCATTGCCTTCGATATTCCGGCTGCGGTTGTCGATGGTAATGTCGAGCGCGTAGTGAGCCGCCTGTTTGCGATCAAAACCATGATGCCTCAGGCCAAGACTGAAATTCGCAAATTTACAGAGCAACTCACTCCGCAAACCCGCCCCGGTGATTTTGCGCAGGCGATGATGGATCTCGGTGCTACAATCTGCACGCCTAAGAATCCGGCCTGCATTCTCTGCCCGCTCAATGATAATTGTGCAGCCTTATTGGAAGGTGAGCCGGAGCTTTACCCTGTTAAAGCACCGAAAAAGGCACGTCCTGTCCGCTATGGTGCGGCTTTTATCATTCTCTCACCGCAAGGCGATGTTTACTTGCGAAAACGCCCTGACAAAGGCCTGCTTGCCGGCATGAGCGAAGTACCGAACAGCGAATGGATCGCGGCAGATGAAGCGACCTCTCCTGAGCATATTGCACGATTGACCAATACTGATCCGGCACCAATTGCTGCAAACTGGCAGCCAAGCGGCACCATCACTCATATTTTTACGCATTTTGAATTACGCCTCAGCGTTTATAAAACAGATGTTTCAACCATGCCGCCAAGCAATAATGGCTGGTGGGTTGCCCAGAACAATCTCGAAAAAGAAGCGCTGCCGACAGTGATGAAGAAAGCCATCAGCGCCGCCCTGCCTGACACTTTCAAATAAACAAACTGAAAAATGCTATGTCCAAAGACGCAGAAAACATTATTCCGCTATATGAAACGCATGCGCAGAAATGGGATGATATCCGGCGTGGCAATGCTGCCAAAGGTCTGATGGAAGCGGAATGGCTGGTACGTTTTACCGGTCTGTTACCTCATCAAGGCTCTGTTCTGGATATTGGTTGCGGAGCGGGCGAGCCTATGGCCGGTCACCTGATCCGCTCAGGCTTTCAGCTAACCGGCATCGACAGTTCTGCCAGCCTGATAGACATCTGCCGCACCCGTTTCCCTCAGCAGCAATGGCTGGTCGCAGATATGCGTGAGCTATCTCTCCCGCAGAAATTTGACGGCATACTCGCGTGGAACAGTTTCTTTCACCTGCAGCGTGATGATCAGCGCCGGATGTTTCCCCGCTTTGCAACACTCGCTACAGAGAATGCAGTTCTGATGTTTACCAGCGGCACTGCAAATGGCGAAGCAATCGGCACTTTTGAAGGGCAACCGCTTTATCACTCCAGCCTCGCACCGGAAGAATACCGCAGTCTTTTATCCGAGAGCGGTTTTGATGTTCTGCAATATGTGGAAAATGACCCGCATTGCGGTCATCTCACAGTCTGGCTCTGCCGTAAAACCTTCTGAAGCAGTCCATAAAAAAAGCGCCGGCTCAACACCGGCGCTTTAAGGCTCAGACATCTCTGGAGGTCAGTCCGATAATTATGCGTGGCCTGTGCTTAACACATCGAACCAGCGCAAAATGCTGGAGAAAATACCAGTATCAAGTGCCGGTATTCTGCCGTTCATTTTATGAACCGGCTTGAGCCATATTCACACGGATTTCAGCGCGCAGCGCATCAATCGGCTTCAACACGCCATTTTCTTCATAATGCCAGAAAGTCCAGCCATTGCAGGCATCAAAGCCCTGTACCTTGGCACCCATACGGTGAATAGAACCGGCATCGCCATTGGCAGACAGAGTACCGTCTGCACGAACAATCGCTGCATGACGACGTTTGGCATCACACAGAACTGTCCCCGGACGCAGCAGACCGGCTTCAATCACGCTGACAAAGGCTACACGCGGTTCGGCACGCTTGCCGGTCATAACTTTCAGCTCGGTTTTGCCCAAAGGCTCAACAGCTTCGATACGCTTGGTTGCCGCATCAATGTAAGACTGTTCACGCTCAATACCGACAAAATGACGGCCGAGACGCTTGGCAACTGCACCGGTGGTGCCGGAACCAAAGAACGGATCGAGGATCACATCACCAGGCTTCGATGAAGACATCAGAATACGGGCAAGCAATGCTTCCGGCTTCTGGGTCGGATGAACCTTATCGCCATTATCGTCTTTCAGACGCTCGCCGCCGGTGCAAATCGGAAACAGCCAGTCAGAGCGCATCTGCACATCATCATTGGCGGCTTTCATGGCTTCGTAGTTAAACGTATAGCCTTTGCTCTTCTGATCACGGGATGCCCAGATCAGCGTTTCATGTGCATTCTGGAAACGACGGCCGCGGAAATTCGGCATCGGATTGGTTTTACGCCAGATAATATCGTTGAGCATCCAGAAGCCCAGATCCTGCAGCGATGCGCCGACGCGGAAAATATTGTGGTATGAGCCGATAACCCAGATGGTGCCGTTTGGCTTCAGCACACGGCGGCAGGCCAGCAGCCATGCACGGGTAAAGGCATCATAAGCCTGAAAACTGTCGAACTGATCCCAATGGTCATCAACTGCATTGACCTTGGTCTGATCCGGACGGTGCAGAGCACCTTCAAGCTGAAGATTGTAAGGGGGATCAGCAAAGATCACATCCACCGAATGATCCGGCAAACGATCGAGCGCAGCTACGCAGTCACCCTTAAGAATTGTATCGAGCCAGACCGAGCGCGGTGCAGCTTCTGGCAGATCTTTCACAAGACGAACAACGGACATGTGATACTCGCTAAACATAGGAACGCTTTACTGTCCTTATGGTTACCGAACAGGGTAAACATGGGGTTAATCGAATTATTAAAAAGCGTTATCAGGTGCGAAAATCGTCAAATTTCTTTAAAATCAACACAAAATAGCGCTCACAAACCACTGTAAATGCTTAATAATTTTTAACATTTGGCGAAATTGCGGTTCCAAAGCTTAAAATCAGACACCGCAAATCACCCGATTTTGCCCGCTGATTTGCCTTGCCGATAAAACACAGAAGAGCCGGCAATTTCTTTTATCATTTTGACCCTCAATCGTTTTAAGTGTAAACAGTGCCCGTCCTCCTTCCCCCATGCCCCGAGCCTCAGTCCGGCTTTTGTGGCTGATGAACATTTACGGATTTTTCATGTCAAAACCCCAGCTGATCCTCTTCGACTGTGACGGTGTTCTGGTCGATTCCGAGTATATTGCCGCACAGGTCGAATCCGAGCTTCTCACCGATGCCGGCTATCCGATTTCACCGGAAGAAATTGCCGAGCGTTTTGCCGGTCTGACATGGCCAAGCATTCTGATGGAAATTGAACGGGAATCTTCCATTCCGATCTCCGCCTCGCTGATTGAAAAATCTCGCAAAATCATGAAAGAGCGGATTAGCAAAGAACTGCTCACTGTAGACGGTATTGAGGATGTGGTCAGCCAGCTTCAATATCCGAAAGCTATCTGCTCCAACTCCAATTCGGACTCTCTGGAACTGATGCTTAAGCGTTCAACGCTGTATGATGCATTTGCCCCGCATATTTATGCGTCGCGTGAGGTTGGCAATAAAGAGCCGAAGCCTGCGCCGAATGTTTATACCTACGCGGCTCAGCAATTTAATGCTGATCCGAAACAGTGTTTTGTGATTGAAGATTCAAGCCATGGCATCCATGCGGCACGCGCTGCGGGCATGCGGGTCATCGGCTTTACCGGCGGTGCTCACACCTATCCGGGTCATGCAGACAAGCTGACTGAAGCCGGTGCGGAAACAGTTATCAACCGTCACCGCGATCTGCCTGCCGTGATTGAGGCCATGGCAGAATGGGATGAAGGCTTCTGATAACCTTCTGAGAAATGTAATAAAAAGGGCGTGCCGCAAGCACGCCCTTTTTTATATCGTGATGATCAGGCCGCTGATTTCTTCGCGTCTTTCACGGGAGCAGTCAGTGCAGCATAAATCTGCTGTGCTTCTGTCTCGCTGAGACCAATCATCGGACGGCCTTCAATCATAACCGGTTCACCGGAATCCATTTCAAAAATGGCCCAGGTATCGGTTGGTTCCTGAATGAGTTCATATACTGTCATCATGCCAGCAGTCTAAACGTTAGAGATTACAAATAGTTTCATTCTTTCATCGCTTTAACGATGAACAGGCGGTATTTTCCCGTAAGCACATCCGAAAACCGGACAAATCACTGACAAAAAATTCGCAAATAATTGATATTAAATAATATTTTTCAGATAAAAGTTTTATTTACCGTAAGAAGCTTTCAGATTTTCCGACCTGCAAAACCCACGGCAATATGAACCTATAGTAAATAATTTATGCACTAATTTTAGACACTTGGCAAATACCAGACAGAATACAGCATCTGCCAGAGCGTATCCCGAAAAGTGCGAAGCGCCTTCGCGGGGAAAACAGTCCACCGGACTGTTTTCTTATCCCGCTTCGATCGGATAAGATACGCGTTAACACAAAGAGTTAGAGCATATCCCGCCAAGTGTATTCATGGCACTCGCTCTAGATTTTTCTGGTCGCATGTTCGCGAACGCTCAATGTGTCCATTTCGCTGCGACATGCTCTAGCTGCTTTTAACAGTATCACCGGACAGCATTGTGCTTCGGCGCATAAAAAAATGCCGCATTCCTTATCGGGAATACGGCATTTTAACTGTCGTGACTTCAGATTAACCCTTGTTCGGGCCTTCATCAAAACCAATAAAGATCTGCACCTGACGTGACGATGCTTCAGGCACGCTCACCGGCGTTCCCGCAAACAGGAACTGTGTTGCCGACTGGGAATTATTCATCGCAACCGCCTGTTTATGCAGTTTTGTGGAGATCACTTTATCGCCTTCCATCACCACAACGCGGATCGGCATATTGATTGTGCCGTTGCGGAATTTCGGCCCCGGCACAACGCGGCCTGCGGCTGCAACAGTAATTGTCAGCGTACCATTATCCCGACGGCAATCGCGGGTCACATCGCTGATCGAAGCCTGATAAACCACGCGGCTGCTGTCACCGTTTCCGCCCTTTTCATAAGTGCTGAAGAATGACGTTCCCTCACGCAGGCTGATGCGCGGGCAATAGGCCTGCAAATCCGCCTGTGTCACACGCTGCTCACCGGATGTGGAAACAGTGCCCTGCTGATTGCCGCTGGTTGAGCAACCGGCAACCAACAAACCAAGCAATGCAGCTCCACCCAAACGGGTAAACCGCAATGAAAGAGGATTTAAACGTCCGAAGGTAGATTTCTGCATAAACCGGTCTTCCTGAATATTGAACCTGTTTGCGAACCGCTCCGGCAACGCGCCGTAACCGTTCTGTTGTCTTGTTTCCCGCATCTCCCGAAGAGTTACACTCTTTGTCTGATGCGTAAATTCTTCACCATCGCGCATTTTATCCAAAAACCGTTTCACACTTTTTGGAATGCGCTTTATACCCAAATCCTGCTGCGTCTTTGACATATCCATATGGACGCAAGGCGCTTAACATGCATTATGAGATAATATTTTCACGTTTTTTGTGAACAGGGCAAGCTCTATCCACCGATGCTTGCGTCAGCCACAAGAGATATGACAGGAAAACACCGCAAACTTGACCGAAACCGGCTCAAAACCGGCACAGAATTGCATTGACTGAATGAGGCCTGAAATCTTATGAAATATATCAGCACCCGTGGCGAAGCGCCGGTTTTGGGCTTTTCTGATGCACTTTTGGCGGGTTTGGCGCGGGACGGCGGTCTCTATCTGCCGGAAACCTATCCGCAATTTTCCTCAGATGACATCCGCAAGCTACGCGGTAAATCCTATGTGGAAATCGCCCTCGCAGTCCTCACTCCTTTTGTGAATGGTGAGATTCCGGACGCCGAATTTGAAAAAATGGTGCGCGAATCTTATGGCTCATTCCGCCATGATGCCGTCTGCCCGCTGGTGCAAACCGGTGCGAATGAATTTGTGCTGGAGCTTTTCCACGGCCCGACTCTCGCCTTTAAAGATGTGGCAATGCAGCTGTTGTCACGCATGATGGATTATACGCTGGCACAGCGCGGACAGCGCGCAACCATTGTCGGCGCAACTTCCGGCGATACCGGCGGCGCGGCGATTGAAGCTTTTGCCGGTCGCGACAATACCGATATTTTCATCCTGTTCCCGCATGGCCGTGTGTCACCTGTGCAGCAGCGCCAGATGACCTCATCTGCAGCCAGCAATGTTCATGCTCTGTCGATCGACGGTAATTTTGACGATTGTCAGAACCTCGTCAAAGGCATGTTCAATGATCTGAACTTCCGTGACACGCTTTCTCTCTCCGGTGTGAATTCGATCAACTGGGCACGTATCATGCCGCAGATCGTTTATTATTTCACATCAGCAATCAGCCTCGGCGCACCGGATCGCAAAGTGTCCTTCACTGTGCCGACCGGTAATTTCGGCGATATTTTTGCGGGCTTTGTCGCCAAAAAAATGGGACTGCCGATTGACCGTCTGATCATTGCCACCAATGACAATGATATCCTGTCACGCACTGTTGCCACCGGCTCCTATGCAATGCGCGGTGTGGAGCAGACCTCTTCTCCGTCCATGGATATCCAGATTTCCTCGAATTTCGAGCGTCTGCTGTTTGAATCCTATGATCGTGATGCAGCAGCTATTCGCGGGTTGATGCGCAGCCTTGGCCAGTCCGGTGAATTCACTATTGCCGATGCACCGCTCAAAACCATCCGCAATCAGTTTGCTGCCGGTCGTTCAACCGTTGCGGAAACCGCTGCAACCATTGACTCAGTGCTGAAACAGGACGGCTATCTGCTTGACCCGCATTCGGCTATCGGCGTTAAAGTTGCGCGCGAACACGCAGATACAGCCTCACCGATGGTGGTGCTGGCAACCGCCCATCCGGCCAAATTCCCGGATGCGGTGAAAGATGCCTGCGGTGTTTCTCCGGCTCTGCCTGTATGGCTCAGTGATCTGATGGAGCGTAAAGAACATTTCACGCGTCTTCAAAATGACCTGAAAGTGGTGGAAGATCATATCCGCAGCCACTCGCGAGCAGCAAAATAATCAAGGTTCTGCTGCAGCCATATGTTGTATTATGGCAGCAAATTTGCATAGATTTCGCTCTGCCCCTATATGTCACCTGATAAAACAACAGGGGCAGACGAGCTCTTCCGGAACGGTCACGTTCTTTCTTTGTCGCATTGCCATGCCCGTCAGACTCAAAGAAGCTGACGGTTAAAATACTCAGGGGAGTATGCCTAGAATGGGTGTAGAAGTTAGCGTTCTGTCCAACGGACTGACAATTGCCACCGAAACCATGCCGCTGATTGAAAGCGTGGCATTAGGTATCTGGGTCAAGGCAGGCTCCCGCAATGAAGCGCATAACCGCCACGGCATTGCGCATTTTCTCGAGCATATGGCTTTCAAAGGCACAGAAAACCGCAGTGCATGGCAGATTGCAGCCGATATTGAAAATGTCGGCGGTGAGATCAATGCCGCAACCAGCGTTGAAACCACCTCTTATTATGCCCGCGTTCTGCGCAACGATTTGCCCCTGGCGATTGATATTCTGGCCGACATTCTCACCAGCTCAAAATTCGATGAAGATGAGCTGGAACGCGAGAAAAACGTCATCATGCAGGAAATCGGCGCGGCCTATGATACGCCCGATGACATTGTTTTCGATCGTTTTTCTGAAACATCCTATCTGAACCAGCAGATCGGACGCTCCATTCTCGGCACACCGGAAACGGTGCAGTCCTTCACTCCGGGTGATCTGCGTAATTATATCAATGAACAATATAGCGCCGACCGTATGGTTGTTGTCGCTGCCGGTGCCGTTGACCACGCTTCGTTTGTACGCGAAGTGGAAAGCCGTCTCGGCGGTTTCCGCGCAACGACACAGGCTGCAGCGCCGGTGAAAGCGTCCTATGTCGGCGGTGATTACCGCGAAGAACGTGACCTGATGGATGCGCAGGTGCTGATCGGCTTTGAAGGCCGCGCTTACCATGTGCGCGATTTCTATGCCTCACAGCTTCTGGCAACGGTTCTTGGCGGCGGCATGTCCTCCCGCCTGTTCCAGCAGGTGCGTGAAAAGCGTGGTCTGTGCTATTCTGTCTATGCCTTCCATTGGGGCTTTTCCGATACCGGTCTGTTCGGCATACATGCGGCAACCGGACGTGAAAACCTTGAGGAACTGGTGCCGGTTGTTCTCAACGAGCTTTATGAAGCATCGAGTAATATCAATATTCAGGAAGTTGACCGCGCCCGTGCGCAATATCGCGCCGGTCTGCTGATGTCGCAGGAAAGTGCAGCAAGCCGAGCAGGTCAGATTGCCCGCCAGATGCTGCTCTATGGTCGTCCGGTACCGAATGAAGAACTGCTGGAACGTCTGAGCCTGATTACGCCGGAACGTCTGACAGATCTTTCCGGTCGCATGTTCCTCGACAGCAAACCGACCATTGCCGCCGTCGGCCCTGTCAGCCAGATGATGGGTTATGACGATATTCACGGCACGTTGCGCGGCTTCGCCGCGAATAAGCGTCCGGCACTGGCAGTTTAACTTAACAGGCTGGGTATCATGATCAGCTTTCCCTTCAGCAAAACACCATCTGTGTATCTGAAGGGGGAGCGTCTGTTTTTGCGTGAGCCGCAATGGTCTGATTACCGCCAATGGGCAAATCTGCGCGAAAAAAGCCGTGCTTTTCTGACCCCATGGGAGCCGGTATGGCGGGATGATGAGCTGGAAAAATCGAGTTTCCGGCTGCGGCTGCGCCATTATAGCGAAGAGGCACGCAGCGGAAATGCATGGTCGCTGTTTTTATTCCGCAGGTCCGACAATGTTTTGCTGGGGGGAATCACCCTCGGTAATATCCGGCGCGGTGTCGCCCAATCCGGACAGATCGGATACTGGTGCGGCGCACCTCATGCAGGCCAAGGCTATATGTTCGACGCTTTGAAACTGGTTATCCCCTTCGCATTCAGTGAACTGCGGTTGCACAGACTTGAAGCTGCCTGTATTCCGTCTAATCTGCGTTCGGTCAGGCTTCTTGAAAAAGCCGGATTTTTACTGGAAGGCACATTGCGCTCCTATCTCAAGATTAACGGCCTGTGGCAGGATCATCTCCTCTATAGCCTGATTGAGGGAGAAGAGCAGCGCAGAGGTCTTTCTGTTAAAACAACAGCCGTCTGACCGTTAAGCGCAAAGCACCTGATACCAAGACAAAAAGGTAAAGATAGTGACAGAAAACTTTCAGAACCGATTGAAAACGTTTTTCTGTGTGTTTGCCTTTATCGCAGCATTATTGCAGATCACGGTTCCTGCATCCGCAGTTGAGCCGATCAAAATTTCCAAAGAAGACACGGCTCTCGACCTCACCCGCGCTGTGCAGATCATGCATAATCAGGGCGATACTGTGCAGGTTTCCACTGCTCCCGGTGCCGACGGCATTGTGCGACGCATTGAAGTGCAGGCCGACAAGGACAAACGCTCCAGCGGTAACTGGGCAGCTTTTGCTATTGCCAATCCGACCGATGAGCAGATTGACCGTCTGATTGTTGCCCCGCATTACCGTCTTGTGAAATCGGGCTTTGTCTGGCCGGATCTGGGTTCGCAGCGCATATCCTCGATCACGCCGAGTGAGGGCTTTGCGCTTGACCGTCAGGTCAGTCCTGATGCGGATGTGTTTCTGATTACCATCAATCCGGGCTCGGTGATTACACTGGTTGCGGAAATGGCCTCCCCTAACCTGCCGCAGCTTTATCTGTGGGAGCCGGATGCCTATAAAGATACAATCAACTCCTACACGCTCTATCGCGGCATTCTGCTCGGCATTTCCGGCCTGCTGGCGCTGTTTCTGACCATTCTTTTCGTCGTGCGCGGAACATCACTGTTTCCTGCTGCTGCGGCACTGGCATGGGCGGTTCTGGCCTATATCTGCGTGGATTTCGGCTTCTGGAACAAGCTGATCGCCATTACTCCCGGCAATGAGCAGATGTGGCGGGCGGGCACGGAAGTGGCACTGGCTGCCAGTTTCCTGATTTTCCTGTTCACCTATCTCAATCTCAACCGCTGGCACGACCATTTTTCCTATGGCGCTGTGGCATGGGTTCTCGGCCTGATGATGCTGAGCGGCGTGGCGATTTTTGATCCGCCGATTGCTGCCGGTATTGCCCGTATCTCTTTTGCGCTGACTGTTATCTGCGGCATCGTCATTATCGGCATTCTGGCTTTGCGCAGCTATGACCGCGCGATTATGCTGATCCCCACATGGTTGCTGATTGCCATATGGATGACCGGTGCATGGCTGGCCGTTTCCGGCCGTCTGGACAATGATATCGTGCAGCCTGCGCTTGGCGGTGGTCTTGTGCTGATCGTATTGCTGATCGGTTTCACCGTGATGCAACATGCTTTTGCGGGCGGCGTGCTGCGTGTCGGCCTGTTCTCCGATATGGAACGGCAGGCGCTGGCAGTTATCGGTTCCGGCGATATTGTCTGGGACTGGGATGTGCCGCGCGACCGCGTGGTGACAACGCCTGATATTTCCACCTATCTCGGCACGGCTGCGGCCAGCCTTCTCGGCCCAGTGCGCAACTGGCTGCCGGTGATGCATGGTGATGACCGTGACCGCTTCCGCACCACGCTGGATGCAATTCTGGAAAATCGTCGCGGTCGTATTCATCAGACTTTCCGCCTGCGTGCCAATGACGGTCACTATCACTGGTATCATCTGCGTGCCCGTCCGGTTATCGGTTCGGATGGTGAAATTGTGCGCTGCGTCGGCACGCTGCATAATGTGACCGAGCAGAAAAAGGCAGAAGAACGCCTGCTGCATGATGCCGTGCATGACAATCTTACCGGCCTGCCGAACCGCGAGCTGTTCCTCGACCGCCTCGCCAATGTCATGAGCATGTCCTATAATGAGAGCAGGCTCAAACCGACTGTTTTCGTCATTGATATCGACCGGTTCAAACAGGTCAATGACAGCCTCGGCATGTCTGCCGGTGATACAATCCTGCTGACGATCTCGCGCCGCCTGTTCCGGCTGATGAAGCCGCAGGATACGCTTTCAAGACTGTCATCCGACCAGTTCGGCCTGATCCTCGCGTCTGAATCTGATCCGGCAAAGGTTGCAGCCTTTGCGGAAGCGCTGCGTCAGGCCATCCGTGCGCCGATCTCTTATGCCAAGCGCGAGATCGTACTGACCGCTTCCGTTGGTCTTCTGACATGGACGGCCAATGCCGCCAATGCGGAAGATATGATCAAAGATGCGGAACTGGCCATGTATCAGGCCAAGCGTTTTGGCGGCGACCGTATTGAGCCGTTCCGCCCATCCTTCCGCGCAATTGGCAGCGACAAGCTGCAGCTGGAATCCGATCTGCGCCGCGCTATTGAGCGCAAGGAAATCACAATTGCCTATCAGCCGATTGTGAATTTGCAGGACGGCACTATTGCCGGTTTTGAAGCACTGATGCGCTGGGAACATCCGCGCCGTGGTCCGATCTCGCCGTCTGAATTTATTCCGATTGCCGAGAATTCAGGCCTCATCGTGCCGCTTGGTCTGTTCGCCATGCAGCAATCAGCCAATGACCTGTTCAACTGGCAGGAAAACCTGTCACGTCCGAACCTGTTTGTCTCCGTCAATCTGTCCAGCACCCAGCTGATCCGTCAGGATTTGCTCAGCGATGTCCGTGCGATCCTGTCCCGTACGCATGTGACCAAAGGCACGCTCAAACTGGAACTGACAGAATCTGTGCTGATGGAAAATCCGGAACAATCAGCACATATGCTGAACGAGCTGAAATCCATGGGTGTCGGCCTGTCACTGGATGATTTCGGCACCGGCTATTCATCGCTTGCCTATCTGACACGCTTCCCGATCGACATGATTAAGATCGACCGCTCCTTCGTCAAAGGTGATAAGCCGCAGAAAGCGACGCTGCTGCGCTCCATCATTCGCATGGCGCAGGATCTGGAACTCAAGGTTGTCGCTGAAGGTGTTGAAAGCGAACAAGACGCAATGCAATTGCGTGAAATGGGCTGTGAATATGTCCAGAGCTTCCTGTTCGGCCAACCGATGACTGCTGAAAATGCAGCCCGCCTGCTCAATGGTCAGACAGTAGAATAAGCATAATTCGTCAAAAATAAAAAACACCGCCTCTCCTGCCGAGGCGGTGTTTTTTATGTATCAGACTTTGCTTCAAGCATGTCCGGCCTGCACAACGAGGCGTGCAGGATCGACGCCCATCTGCGCCATGACGCGATCATATTTGCCGAGAATATCCGTATCAAACAGCAAATCTGTGGTCGGCGGGCAGATCAGCCAGTCATTACTCGCAATTTCACGTTCAATCTGCCCTGCATCCCAGCCGGCATAGCCAAGCGCCATCAGTGTTTTATCCGGCCCGATACCATCCGATATGGCATGGAGAATATCCATGGTCGCGGTCATACAGATATCATCGGTGACGGGAATGCTGGTACCGACCATGAAATCATCGCTATGCAATACAAAGCCCCGTCCGGTTTCAACAGGGCCGCCACGGCGCACCATGAGCGAGCGGGCTTTTTCAGGCAGCAAAATGCTCTGCGCCTGCGTAATAATACCAAGGCGGATCAAAAGGTCGGGAAACTCAAGCGGCTGGAGCTGGTTAATGATGAAACCCATCGTCCCCTGCTCTGAATGCGCACAAATATAAATGACCGAACGGGCAAAACGCTCATCCGTCATACCGGGCATTGCAAGCAGAAATTGTCCGTTGAGAAAACCGTTGTTCACCACACGCCTCTTTCAATTTCAATGCAACTGGATTGATGAAGATAAATGTGTAATTTTTGCCGTTCGCTGGGGATGATTATGCGTCTGTTTTATTCATTCACGGCATAGTGAATAATCAGCATAACACAACGCTTACATGAGCCAAGTCACATTTATCGAAGTTTTTTGAAGTGCAAAAATCCGGCTTGTATTTTTTCAGCCATTTCAGCGCATTACTTAAAATCAGTATTTTAGAAAATTCATATTAAAAGCGAAATATTCTGCCTGAATGAGAAAAATTACATGCCTGCCTGTCAGAATTTTCAAGAAATAGCGCTTCCGTAAAATCCGGTCAGAGGCTATGTATAATGCCAATATCCGTTACTCATAATCTGTATGAAGGAGAACAGACAATGGCCATTCAGATCGGCGATAAACTGCCAGCAGCAAGCTTTAAAACCAAAACTGCTGACGGCGTTAAAGACGTTACCACAGATGACGTTTTTCAGGGTAAGAAAGTCGTTCTCTTTGCAGTACCGGGCGCTTTCACCCCGACCTGCACACTGAACCATCTGCCGGGCTATCTGGCGAATTACGACGCGCTGATCGCTAAAGGCGTGGACACTGTTGCCGTTGTTTCCGTCAATGACGTGCATGTCATGGGCGCATGGGCAAAGGCCACTGAAGGCGAAGGCAAGATCGTCTATCTTTCCGACGGTATCGGCGCATTCACCAAAGCTGCCGGTCTTGATATCGACCTGTCCGGTGGCGGTCTTGGCGTGCGCTCCAAGCGCTATTCAGCGCTGATCGAAGATGGCGTTGTAAAGAGCCTCGACATTGAAGAAAATCCGGGCGTTGCCACAGTTTCTTCCGCAGAAGCGATGCTCGAAAAGCTCTGATTTCTTTAGACTGAACAAGAAAAAGCCCGCTTTGAAGCGGGCTTTTTTTATGGTTGCGCTACAGATCAGCACCTCTGCACACAAATTATAAAGCATAAAAATATCAGCGCTTTTTATATGGTGCCATACCTTCACGGGCGAGTTCATCCGCACGCTCATTCTCAGGATGCCCCGCATGGCCCTTAACCCAGTGCCATGTCACCTTATGATTTTTGCGCGCAGCATCCAGCTCCTGCCAAAGCTCGGCATTTTTAACCGGAGCCTTGGCCGCTGTTTTCCAGCCATTGCGCTTCCAACCCTCAATCCATTTGGAAATGCCATCGCGCACATAAACCGAGTCCGTATAGAGATCGACCTGACACGGCTCTTTCAGCGCCTGCAATGCGGAAATTGCAGCCATCAGCTCCATCCGGTTATTGGTCGTATCCGGCTCACCACCATTCAGCTCTCTGCGGTGTCCGTTATATTCCAGTATAGCCCCCCATCCCCCGGGACCCGGATTTCCTGAACAGGCACCATCCGTATAGGCTGTAATCGTCTTCAAGCGGTTTTCTCACATTTATATATAAGGCAGTTCACGGCTATTCAGCACCGTAATTTACTTTTGCTTACTGGCCATATTCGCTGGCTGAGCGCACTTCGCGATGAAAACGCATACGACGCAAATATTCCATCGGGTCTTTTTTCGTCACAAAACTGTCCGCAGGCACATTGATCCAGTCATAAAGCCGCGTCAGCATAAAACGCAAGGCAGCGCCGCGGCACAGCGCCGGCAAAGCCTCACGCTCTGCGGAGTTCAGAGGGCGCACAGAATTATAACCGCGCAGCAAAGCTGTGCCTTTAGTCAGATTATAGGAAAAATCACGCTCAAAACACCATGCATTGAGGCAGATTGCCAGATCATAGGCCAGCATATCCGTGCAGGCAAAATAAAAGTCGATAATGCCTGACAGGTTCGGACCAATGAAAAACACATTATCCGGAAACAGATCGGCATGGATCACACCGCGCGGCAGATCCGACGGCCAGTTCTGCTCCAGATAGGCCAGATCTGCTTCTGTCTGGGCACGCAAACCGGCTTCAACGGCATCAGCATCTGCCATGCATTTTTCCCAGAGCGGGCGCCAGTCTTTCAATGTCAGGCTGTTCTCGCGTTCCATCGCAAAACTCTGACCGGCAAGATGCATCTGTGCCATTGCTACACCCAGAGCATAGCAATGTTCCGCTGCAGGTTTACGCAACCACATGCCTTCGAGAAAGGTGACAATTGCCGACGGACGGCCAGCCAATTCACCAATCGCCTCACCGTTTTTTTGCACCACCGGCTGCGGGCACTCAATCCCGTTGACCGCCAGATGCTGCATCAGCTTAATGAAGAACGGCAGATCATCACGATCCACGCGCTTCTCATAAAGGGTCAGAATGAATGTGCCTTCAGTCGTGCGCAGCAGGAAATTGGAGTTCTCAACACCTTCAGCAATGCCTTTGAAAGACAGCAAAGTACCTATGTTGTAATTTTCCAGATAGGCTGCCAGTTCAATTTCATTAATATCCGTATAGACAGCCATTCTGGTCTCCCCCTGCCGTCACCTGCGAAAATCGCGGCAGATTATTCTTTATTTCAGTGATTGCCGTTCACAAACGCCATGTCCTGAGCCGTCAGTTCCACATCGCGGATCTGACGGTTGACGAGGAAGTTCTCGGTTTCAACGGTGGTGATTGCCAGATCAATTGTGACATCAAAACGCTGCGAAAACGCATCAATGATCTCATCAACGATAATTTCCGGTGCGGATGCCCCTGCCGAAATCCCCAGCACAGAAAGCTCGCCCAGATTATCCCAGTCGATCTCTTCCGCACGCTGCACAAGCAGAGAATGACGGGCACCGGAACGCTCGGCCACTTCCACCAGACGTTTGGAGTTTGAAGAGTTCGGCGCGCCGACAATCAGAAACAGATCACAGCCGGGAGCCGCTTCTTTCACTGCTTCCTGACGATTGGTTGTGGCATAACAGATGGATTCAGCGGCAGGCGCTGTCAGCTGCGGAAACCGCTCCTGAAGCTTGGCGATAATACCCGCAGTATCGTCTACCGACAGTGTGGTTTGCGTTACAAAGCCGAGGTTTTCAGGATCTTCCGGCTGGTAGGCCTCGGCATCCGCTACAGTTTCGATCAAAGAAACCGTACCTTCCGGCAGTTGCCCCATTGTGCCGATCACTTCCGGATGGCCGGAATGGCCGATCAGAATAACATGACGGCCAAGACGCTGATGGCGCATCGCCTGTTTATGAACTTTGGAAACCAGCGGACAGGTTGCATCCAGATAGAACAGGTTTTTCGCATCCGCATCTTCCGGCACTGATTTTGGCACACCGTGAGCGGAAAATACCACCGGCTGATCGCGGTGTTCCATCGGAATTTCATCAAGCTCTTCCACGAAGATCGCACCACGCGCCTGCAGGCCTTCAACCACATAACGGTTGTGAACAATCTCATGACGCACATAGACCGGAGCGCCGTATTTCTTCAGCGCCAGCACAACGATCTGAATAGCGCGATCAACACCGGCGCAAAATCCACGTGGACCGCACAGGCGGATGGTCAGCTTAGGCTTATCGGTCATTGAACTCTGATTATCCTGTCTTCAAAGCAACATTGCGACCATAGATCATCAATGCGCTGTAAAACATATCCAGCTTTAGCAATTGGGCTTCGTATCACGCAATGTCAACAGCTATTGCGCATCCGGACTACGGCGCTGACGGAAAATATAGATAAAGGTCACAACCAGCAAAACGGCAGCCAGCCCGAACCATGTACCCGCATATTGCAGATGATTATTCGGTTGCTCGAGAATGGTTATCCCGCCCAGCGGCAGACCACCGGCATTGGCTGTGGCATCCGCATCCACAAAGAACCCGACAAAATCATGATCCTGAGCAAGGCCGCTATTTTCCATCATCGCGCCCCAGTCTTTCCAGTAATAAAGTTTTTTGGCCGGTTCATTGTCCGGCAGATAGGAAGACGGCTTGGCAATCAGCGGATCACGGGCAAGCCCCGTAACAGTCACTTCACCCGCGATCTGTCCTTGCGGACGTGTCGCCGGATTTTGCTTTTCATAAGGCACAAAACCACGATTAACCAGAACAGCCCGCCCGTCATTCAGGATCAGCGGCGTATAAACCGCATAACCGGATGCACCTTTAAACGTGGTGAAAAAATACTGTTCGCGCTCATGCTGAAATGTGCCGCGCAAAGTCACCGGCATGTAATCAACAACACCGGTTTTGGCAAATTCAGCCTCAATGTCGCTCAGCGGCTTAGGTGCGGAATGCACCCTTTCTTCAATCTGTGCAATCAGCTGTTCTTTCCAGAACAAACGCTGTGTCTGCCAGATACCAAGCCCCAGCAGAATGGCAAAAGCAATGCTGCTGCAGAGCAGTAAAATCCATGGAAAGGACTTCTGTGTCTTACCGGTGGCAGTCATTCGCGCCCCCGCCTGTCGAGCTGCCCCGATGCCGCTTTATGCTTATATTGCAGTGTAATGAGAATACCTTTCATCCAGCGCGTCAGCACCAGCCCGATGAGAATTGCCAGCGGTATCCAGATGATAAAATGCAGCCAGAGCGGCAGCTGATAAGACACCTCAGCCCAGAGCGCCAAAGCCGTAACAAGAAAACCGTCAAGCAGAAGCACGAAAACAACAGGCCCGTCACCGGAATCTGCAAAACCATAATCCAGTTCGCAGACCTCGCAGCGCTTTGCCAGTTTCAGATAACCATTAAACAAAGCGCCCTGTCCGCAGCGCGGGCAACATCCTTTGATACCGGCTTTGATTGGCTCTACCGGCGGATAAAGACTATCTTCATTATGCATTATTCCACCTCCGCTGCGGTCTAGAGCGGTTTACGTCCAGATTGGATCATAGCGCTCGCTCCAGATTCTTTATTTTGTCGCATTATCACTGCCGTCAAGTTGATCCAACTTGACTGTGAAATGCTCTAGTTGCGCCGTTAAAACCAGAACAAAATTTTAAAATGTTAGAGCCATCTTTATGTGCCGGGTCCGGCACAGGCCGCTCTAAGAAACAAAAAGCGCCGCAGCCCTCAAAAACCGCGACGCTTTCCTTATCCCATCAGGCTCAGAACTCCGGCAAAATGCCGTTATTCCTGATGCCGGTTAATGCACGGCAATCGGTGCGCCCCATGAACCCCAGACATAAATGCTGAAGAACAGGAACAGCCAGACCACGTCCACGAAATGCCAGTACCATGCAGCGGCTTCCAGACCGAAATGGTTCTTCGGCGTAAAATCACCGCGAATAGAGCGGATCAGACAAACGGCCAGAAAGATCGTACCAACAATAACGTGGAAACCATGGAAACCGGTCGCCATGAAGAATGTTGCACCATAAACGGAATCTTTGAAGGCAAATGGCGCATGAATATATTCATAAGCCTGCACGAAAGAGAACAGCACACCGAGAACAACAGTCAGCGCCAGCCCCCAGACAAGGCCTTTACGGTCATTATGCAGCAGCGCATGATGCGCCCATGTCAGTGTTGTGCCGGAGAGCAGCAGAATTACGGTATTATAAAGCGGCAGGTGCAGAGGATCGAGAACTTCCATGCCTTTCGGAGGCCACTGACCGCCGGTGAATTCTGCACGCATCACCTGATGCACTTCATTCGGGAACAGGCTGGCATCAAAGAACGCCCAGAACCATGCCACAAAGAACATAACTTCAGAGGCAATGAACATAATCATGCCATAGCGCAGATGGATGGAAACCACGCGGGTATGGTGGCCTTCCTTGCCCTCACGGATCGTATCCGACCACCAGCCATACATGCAGTACAGGATGATGGCGATGCCGATAAAAAACAGCCATGGCGTTACAAAATTGATACCAAACAGATGCAGCTCGCCTGCATTGAGGTAGCGCATATAAGCGATACCGCCAATGGCCAGAACAAATGCACCAACCGAGCTCAGAAACGGCCACGGACTAGGATCTATAATATGATAGTCGTGGTTCTTCTGATGAGTGTCTGCCATGTCATTCCCCCTTAAGGTTTATGCCCCAAGGCTCCTCTGTTTATCTTTCCGGTGCTGCATCCGGATATCCCCCGACAAGCACCCTGTTCTTTATTTTATGTCGCAGGCGCAGTCTGTTTTTGCGCCCCGAACATAGCCCCTCTTGACCATATTCTTGATGCAGTTCGCTTTTTTGCGCACCGCAACATGATGTCGCGGCATAGCTATCCTTGCGGCTTCACCACCGGCTTAATTTCAGCATTTTTCTGCAAAATAGCGGGCGCTGCGGCTGAGTTCACCGGCTCCTTGTCCAGCGGGAAAAATGTATAAGACAGGGTGATCGTCTTCAGCCCTTTAAGGTCTTTTTCTTTCACAATATCCGGATCGACAAAGAACATGACCGGCATTTCCATTGTTTCACCGGCGGCAAGGGTTGTGTCTGTAAAGCAGAAGCACTGAACCTTGTTGAAATAAGAACCTGTGAGATCCGGCGACACATTGAATGTCGCGCGTCCCGAAGCCGGACGATCGGAGATATTCTTCGCTTCGTAATTAACGATAGTCGTTTCACCGATACGCACAGTCACTTCGCGCTGAACCGGCTTGAACTCCCATGGCAGCCCGCCGGACACATTGGCATCAAAGCGCACATTGACCGTCTGATCGAGGATTGTATCGGACATCTGTTCAACGCGCTGCGTTGTGCCGCCATAGCCGGTAACCTGACAAAACATCTGATAAAGCGGGACAGCCGCATAGGCCATGCCGATCATGGCAACGAAGAAACTGGCACAGGACAGAGCAACAATACGATTGGAACGCTGATGACGTGCAGCCTGTGCAGCAGCGTCTTCTGCTGCAGGCGCCTGCATTGTTTCTGTATTTTCCGGTTTCTGTATCATTGCCTATGCCGCCTCCCTGCGACTTAAAACGCTGACAGTTCCGATTACATCGGGCGAACCAGCACACCGGGTCCGAGTTTAACCCATGTGCCGATATAAACGATCAGAACAAAAGCCGTTAAGGCCAGTGCCAGAGCCACAGAACGGCTGCGCTGGGCTTTCTTCTGTTTCTCTGTCTGCGTTATCAGTTCGAGTTCAGTTTTTGCTTCTTTATCCGCCATCATTATCCCCCTATTACCGGCAGTATTTTCGCCACCAGTGCTTCAACAAGCAAGATGCTGAACAAAGCGGACAGATAAACCAGCGAAAATTTAAACAGCGCACGGGCAGCGCGCATTTGTGTTTCATGTTCCGGCGCCATCCAGAGCTGCACTGCGCGCCATACGAAGATTGCGCCAAGCAAAGCAGAAAGCACACCATAGACATGGCCGCCGAAGCCGAGGAACCATGGCAGAACACCAACCGGCGCCACGATCAGCGAATAGATTACGATCTGCAAACGTGTGGATTTTTCACCCCGCACATTCGGCATCATCGGAATTTTTGCTGCTTCATAATCACCGGATGTGAACAGGGACAGTGCCCAGAAATGCGGCGGCGTCCACAAAAAGATAATCAGAAACAGAACAACACTTTCAACCGAGACTGTGCCCGTTACCGAAGCCCAGCCGATCATCGGCGGGAATGCACCGGCGGCACCGCCAATCACAATATTCTGCGGTGTCGAGCGTTTCAGCCACATTGTATAAACGACGCTGTAGAAGAAAATTGTAAAGGCCAGCAAAGCTGCAGCAAGCCAGTTGACGAGCAGACCAAGCGTCATCACGGAAAAGACAGACAGTGTAATACCATAAGCAAGCACTGTTTCTTCACGGATCAGACCGGCAGGGATCGGCCGGTTTTTTGTGCGTTTCATAATGCGGTCAATATCCGCATCATACCACATATTCAGCGCGCCTGAGGCACCGCCGCCGATCGCAATACATAGAATAGCAATCGCAGCCATAACCGGATTCATATGACCGGGAGCCACGATCAGACCAACAAAACCGGTAAATACAACCAGCGACATGACACGCGGTTTCAGCAGCGCGATATAATCAGCCGCGCTCGCTTCCGACAGCGGCATCGGCTGTCCGGTTTCACCTGTCATGTTATTTTTCTCAACCAGAGACATTATCTGTATCTGTCCTTATTCAAAAATTCCGGCAAAACCGGATACCGGATCTCAAATCCGGCAATTTCTTAAAACGAATGTCGCACTCTGAGCAGCTATTTGCGGGGAGACTGCTTCTCCCGCAACGCCGCATTTTCTTGCGCGACTGTTGCAGCACCTGCGGTGCATTAAGCGCTAATAGCGCCTCTATACACCCAAACACCGCACGGTACACCCGTCATAATTTAGGAAATTCATAAATAGCCTAAAAGTGAACGGCTCTATGAATTGCATAAATCATGCTATCCGGCATTTTCGTTTGTATCGGGCGGCGGCATCACTGACGCCGCCCGAACAATATTACTTCACATGCGGGAGCTGTTCCCACTGGTGATAAGGCGGCGGCGAAGACAGCTGCCATTCCAGTGTTGTTGCACCCTCACCCCATGGATTTGCACTTGTGGCACGCTTTTTCGCAAAAGCCTCAAATACACCATAGAGGAAAACCAGCACCGCAAAGCCGGAAATATACGAGCCGTAGGACGACACCATGTTCCAGCCTGTATAGGCATCAGGATAGTCGATATAACGGCGCGGCATACCGGCAAGACCGAGGAAATGCTGGGGGAAGAACACCAGATTCACACCGATAAATGTGAGCCAGAAGTGAATTTTGCCGATGGTTTCATTGTACATGTAGCCGAACATTTTCGGGAACCAGTAATACCAGCCCGCAAAAATCGCGAATACGGCACCCAGCGACAATACGTAATGGAAATGCGCGACAACATAATATGTGTCATGCAGCGCACGGTCGAGACCGGCATTGGCTAGCTGTACACCGGTCATACCACCAACGGTGAACATGAAGATGAAGCCGATTGACCAGATCATCGGTGTGCGGAAGTCAATCGAACCGCCCCACATTGTGGCAATCCACGAGAAGATCTTGATACCGGTCGGCACCGCAATCACCATGGTCGCGAACACAAAATAACGCTGCGTATCAAGTGACAGACCCACCGTATACATATGGTGCGCCCAGACCACAAAGCCGACAACACCGATTGCAACCATCGCATAGGCCATGCCGAGATAACCGAAAATCGGCTTCTTCGAGAAGGTCGAAATCACGTGACTGACAATACCGAAGCCCGGCAGGATCAGAATATACACTTCCGGATGACCGAAGAACCAGAACAGATGCTGATACAGGATCGGGTCACCGCCGCCTTCAGGTGCGAAGAATGCTGTCGCAAAGTTACGGTCTGTCAGCAGCATGGTGATCGCACCGGCCAGAACCGGCAGCGACAACAGAAGCAGGAAGGCTGTAACCAGAACAGACCATGCAAAAAGCGGCATTTTATGCAGGGTCATGCCCGGCGCACGCATATTCAGAATGGTTGTGATGAAGTTGATCGCACCGAGAATGGACGACGCACCGGAAATGTGGATCGACAGAATTGCGAAATCCACTGCAGGTCCCGGCTGTCCCGAAGTCGACAGCGGCGGATACAGCGTCCAGCCGCCACCTGCGCCCCAGCCACCGGCAGGACCCGGCACGAAGAAGGAAATCAGCAGCAACAGCAATGCCGGAGGCAGCAGCCAGAATGAAATATTGTTCATGCGCGGAAACGCCATATCAGGCGCACCGATCATCAGCGGAACCATCCAGTTGGCGAAACCACCGATCAGCGCAGGCATAACCATGAAGAAGATCATAATCAGCGCATGCATGGAGGTAAACACGTTGAACATATGCTTACCGGCATCCAGTGCCGCATCGCCTTCAACGCCATAGACCATAGAAGCCAGACCATGGAAAATCTGGATACCAGGCTCCTGCAATTCCGCACGCATAGCGATGGACAATGCCCCGCCGATGATACCGGAAATAATCGCAAAGATCAGATAGAGTGTACCGATATCCTTGTGATTGGTCGAATACACCCAGCGTACCCAGCCGCGCGGCTTGTGGTCGTCATGGTGTGCATCCGCCCCTGCGTGAGGGGCTCCCTTTCGGGTATCGTGAGCTGTTGTACCAGCCATAAGATTGCTCCCGTTCTGAACGAATACCAAATGCCCTTTAGGGAACCAAAACAGGTATTCTAAAATATTGAACTACCACATGAATTCCGTCTTAAATCATATTTGATTTTTAAGCAGCCATGCGGTTCGTGACCTGTAAAAACCCAAGAGCCTGACGAAAACTCCGTTCACGTCAGGCTTATAATCAGTTTCCGGCAACAGTCACGGTCTTGTTGTCATTTTCAATTTCGGCCATCAGCGTCTTATTCGCACCGGAAATATCCGTGCGGGCAGCAGCAAGCCATGCATCATAACGCTCCTGTGAGACAACGCGCACAGCAATCGGCATATAAGCATGATCTTTACCGCATAGTTCAGAACACTGGCCGTAATAGAGCCCTTCACGGGCGGCCTTGAACCATGTTTCGTTATTACGTCCCGGAACACCATCCATCTTGACGCCGAAAGCAGGCATTGCCCATGAGTGGATCACATCGGCAGCTGTCACCAGCAAGCGGACAGTCGTATCCACAGGAACCACAACTTCATTATCAACGGCCAGAAGACGCGGATAAGCAGCCAGATCCTGTTTACCGGCGCTCGCACGATCTTCGTCTTTCAGCAGAAGCGCATCAAAAGAAAGCGGCTCTTCTGTCTGATATTCATAGCCCCAGTACCACTGATAACCTGTTGCTTTAACAGTCAGTTTTGGCTCATCCGGAGAATATTGCGCAGTCAGAAGCTGGAAGGACGGAATGGCCAGAAACAGCAGAATAATGACCGGACCCAGTGTCCAGATCACTTCAATCGTTGTGTTATGGCTGGTTTTGGAAGCAACCGGATTTGCGCCTTTACGGAAGCGCAGGATGCACCACAAGAGCAGCAGCATCACCAGACCGGTTACCGGAATAATGAACATCAGCGAATAACGCTCAAACCAATGTATCTGATCCGCAATTTTTGTTGCGGAATCCTGCCAGCTCAGCTGCCAGTCAACCGGCTTGTCAGCCAGTGCGCCCGCTGCAGACGCCAAAAGACCGGACACTGCGCCGAATGCAACCGCGCTGCCGGTCAAAATATGTTTTTTCATCGCAGAATCCTTACCTGCAACGGCTTTATTTGTGGCAATAACCCTATCCACCAGCATCTTCTCCCGATTATAGCCTTGCCGGTTAATCGCGGACATAGCTCTTCCCCAGCCAATGTCCCGTTCCCCCACCGTACTGACAACACATTATAGCACCAAGCAAGGAAGGCGAAGATTTTCCCGTGCGGCATTTTTGCGCGTAATACAACTCAAAAACACGGGTCTTTTCCGGTTCATCCCGCAAACTACCGGATATAAAACCTTCCAAATCAATCTATAAAAACACATAAAATCAAAGGGTTGAAAATAGAGAGCGGTACAACGCGACCTTTTACAGATTTTGTCTGCCCGGAAAAATCTCAAGGTTTTCCTGATTGCCTCAACCGCGCCAAAACAGCCCAAATCTGCAGATCACGCCTTATTCCGGCCTCAGAACGGAGAATCAATTCATAGTCCGGACTTATTTGCATTGATCTGGATCAAGTAAAATACAGATAAAACAATGCGCCGTGCATCCTGTAGAAAGCTGCTGCAATATCCTGAAAAGCACGGCAGATTTCAAACGCTGCACACTCTTTCAGATCAGCCTGCAATTCACGGTGCTAAAACGGAGGGAAGATGCTGAAAACTGTGCATGGCATAGCGATAATTTCGGCAATGCGGATTTAGAATGGTGTTCACAATCTGATTTATACTAAAACTTTACCTTATCCGGTTCAAATTCCGCCATTATCCATGTACACAGAATAAAAAGCATGGCTTTCTGATTTGCCGGTTTCCGGAAATGACGCAAAGCCCTCTCTTAAATACGCTTTCAAAGGGTAGTTACGGCTCGCGCCGCATTTACCGATGTAATGTTTACCGAGCCGCCAAAGGTATCATAAATATGCACCATTTCTCTTCTGTCAGCCGTAAAGTTGCCGCTGCTCTGCTCGGTGCAGGCCTTATGGCTGTATCCGCCTCTGCTGCTTTTGCTCAGACTGCACCGCAGCCAACCGCTTCCGGTGCATCGCAGAAAAACGGCACTTTGCGCTCTCAGCATGGCGCATGGTCCATTCTTTGCGACAAGCCTGCCGGTGCCAAGACTGAACAATGCGCGCTGATCCAGAATGTGATCGCTGCTGACCGTCCTGAGCTCGGCCTTTCGGTTGTCGTCCTGAAAACCGCTGACAATAAAGCGCGTATCCTGCGTGTGCTTGCACCACTCGGCGTTTTGCTGCCAAACGGCCTCGGCCTCAATGTGGACGGCAAAGATATCGGCCGTGCTTATTTCGTGCGCTGTTTTGAAGACGGCTGCTATGCGGAAGTTATCCTTGACGACGCGCTGATCGACACGCTGCGCAAGGGTAAGGCCGCGACTTTCATCGTGTTCCAGACACCGGAAGAAGGCGTGGGTATTCCCGTTGAACTGCAGGGCTTCAGCGACGGCTTCAACAAGCTGCCATAAGCTCTTCAATCTGATTAAAACGCCGCCGCTCATATTTTGACGGCGGCGTTTTTATTTTATCCCGCTGTCCGGCTTGTCCCACGGCAGCAAACTCGCCATATACAAAGAACAATCACCCGTCTGATACAGGACACAGCCGCTGTTCCGGAGTAAATCTATGAGTTCCACCACGTCCCGAAGCCTGATTGATGAATTCGATGTCAGCCGTGACAAGGTTGAAAAACTGGTTGCGCAATCGCTCCACGGCAGTGAAGACGGTGAACTTTATCTGGAATATGCGGAATCTGAATCTCTGGTTTTTGATGATGGCCGCCTGAAAAACGGCTCTTTCAATCAGGGACAGGGTTTTGGTCTGCGTTGTGTCTCCGGTGAGACGGTCGGCTATGCCCATTCCGGCGAACTGACCCATAGCGCCCTGCTTCGTGCATCCGATGCAGCATCCGCGATTTCCCGCGGATCGTCCGGCACTTACAGTGCAGCTCCGGCTGGTACAAACCGCCATCTCTATACGGATGTGAACCCGCTCGGCTCTCCGACTTTCAATGAAAAAGTCGTTCTGCTTCAGCAGATTGACGGCTATTTGCGCGCCAAAGACAGCAAAGTGCGTCAGGTCAGCGTCAGCATCGGCGGTTCATGGCAGCAGGTAGAAATCTTGCGTGCGGACGGAAATTTCGTCCGTGACATCCGTCCGATGGTACGCCTGTCGATTTCCGTTATGGCCGGTCAGGGCGACCGTCAGGAATCCGGTTCCTATTCCATGGGTGGCCGTCGCCTGTTTGAAGATTTTATCGCTACAGGCTCATGGCAGCACGCGGCAGATGAAGCACTGCGTCAGGCTTTGGTTAATCTCGAAGCGATCCCTGCGCCTGCCGGTACTTTCGACATCGTCTTGTCCAATGGTTGGCCGGGCGTGATGTTGCATGAAGCCGTCGGCCATGGTCTTGAAGGTGACTTCAACCGCAAGCAACTCTCGGCCTTCGCAGGCCTCATGGGACAACAGGTTGCCGCCAAAGGCGTGACCGTAGTCGATGACGGCACAATTACTGACCGTCGCGGCTCGCTGACCATTGATGATGAAGGCACACCGACCAACAGCACTGTGCTGATCGATGACGGCAAGCTCGTCAATTACATGCAGGATCGCCAGAATGCCCGCCTGATGGGGATGAAACCAACCGGCAATGGCCGTCGTGAATCCTATGCCCATGCACCAATGCCACGCATGACCAATACGATGATGCTCTCCGGTGACAAAACACCGGAAGAAATTATCGCCTCCGTTAAGAAAGGCATCTATGCGGTGTCTTTCGGCGGTGGTCAGGTGGATATTACCTCCGGTAAATTCGTGTTTGGTTGCACCGAAGCCTATATGATCGAAGACGGCAAAGTGGGCGCGCCGGTCAAAGGTGCCATGCTGATCGGCAATGGTCCTGATGCCATGCATCGCGTATCGATGATCGGCAATGACAGCAAGCTCGATAACGGCTCCGGCAATTGCGGTAAAGGCGGCCAGTGGGTGCCGGTTGGCGTTGGTCAGCCGCATCTGCGTATGGATCAGATGACAGTCGGCGGAACGGCTGTATAAACATGAAAAATTTAAATGGTTTAACCGCCGTCATCACCGGCTCCGGCCGTGGTCTTGGCGCTGCAATGGCGATGATATTGGCGGATGCCGGTTGCAAAATTGTGCTCTGCGCCCGCAATCAATCTGCACTTTCGACGATTGCTGACCAGATTGAACAGCGTACAGGTCAACGTCCCGATCAGGTTGTGGTTGATCTTGCTGATAATGCCAGTATCGGCCGTGCCATCGCGCAGATCACAGAAAAATATAACACGATTGATCTGCTGATTAATAATGGTGCGATGTGGCTGGAAGCCAGTGATGAACCGCATAGCGAACAAGAAGTGTTCGGCACGATCAATGCTGCGGTAACCGGCAGTTTTCTGTTTACGCAAGGGCTGTTGCCGCTGCTGAAAAACTCATCCAGACCAGATATTGTGACCATCGGCTCGATCAGCGCATTGCCAAATGCACCGCTGCATAGTGTGGCTGTACCGTTTTATGCTGCGAAACATGCACAGGCAGCGATAGCAACAGGCTTGCAACAAATGCTGCGCGGCACGCCGGTGCGCTCACTCTGTGTGCACCCGCCCTATCTGGATGATATCTCACCGGCGGATACGGAATGGGATGCCATTCCGGAGCGCGTCAAGGGTGAGCGCGCAACCAATCGCGATGTTTGTGAAGCAGTGATGTTTGCGATCACCCGACCACGCCATATCACTCTGTCGTCAATCACAATTGATACGGATGAAGGCGGGTTGTTCGGCTGAACACCCGCCCTCTCCTGATTATTTTTTCGAGAGCAGCGCCACGGTTTCAACATGGGATGACCACAAGAACTGATCGACAGGGATAATCTTGTCGATCTTGTAACCGCCCTTGACCAGAATGGCGAGGTCGCGTGCCAGTGTCACCGGATTACAGGAAACAGCCGCGACTTTTGGCACGGATGATTTGGCAATCTGCATTGCCTGTTCTTCAGCACCGGCACGCGGCGGATCGAAAACAATACCCTGATAGGCATTGAGATCCTTATGCAGGATCGGACGGCGGAACAGATCGCGTCGCTCATGGGTAACCGGTTTCAGTCCCTGCACATGACGGATACCACGATCCAGTGCGGCCAGTGCCGGTGCATCATTTTCCACCGCATGAACCGCCATCGTCTCAGCCATACGCAGAGCAAAAGTACCGACACCGCAGAACAGGTCAGCCGCTTTTTTGACCTTTTTGAAATGGCCGATCACCAGCGCAACCATGGCTTCTTCAGCTTCAATTGTTGCCTGAAGGAAACTGCCGGACGGAATATTCACCGGTACTTTGCCGAAGGTAATCAACGGCTTCTTTGGCTCCAGAATGATCTCACCGTCAACACTGAGACGGGCAAAACCCAGCTCCATCATCAAAGGCGTAAGAATACGGCGCGCCGCATCATCCGGTGTCGGGCAGCCGCTTGCAGCCAGATCAAGGCCGGATTCCGTATCAGTAACCGTCAGTTTAAACGGCTTTGCACCATCGGCCAGATGAATAGCGACTTTGCGCAGATCGTCCAGACGGGAAATAATCGCCGGAACTGTCACTGCACATTCAGAGATGTTGATCAGCTCATGGCTCTGGTGACGGTTAAAACCAAGCAGCAAACCGGCTTCGGTTTTGCGGATAGCGAAAGTCGCACGGCGGCGGCTCTGCTGTGCGCATGGCACCAATGGCGCCAGTTCATATTTCAGCCCGCGACCATCAAGACTGGCTGCAACCAGTGAGCGCTTCCATGCCTGATAGGCAGACATTTCCCAGTGTTGCAAGACACAACCACCGCAATCCTCGAAATGGCGGCAGGATGGTTCTACACGCTGTTCAGATGTTTCCAGTAGCGCCATCAGGCTGGCGCGGTTCTTATCCCGCGCAACATTGGCAACCTCACCCGGCAAGGTAAAAGGCACAAAAACCTGACCATCCGGCAGCTGGGCAACACCATCACCACCGGCACCCATCGCATTAATTGTAACACGCAAACTCATCAAACATCGTCCTTCGCGGCGGCAGCTTTGTTCTTCCTGCCTGCCAAAATATATTCCTGATTGCCGTCACCACCGGTAATCGGTGAGGCACAAAATCCTAAAGCCTGCCAGCCGGACTGCGCATTGAGCCAATTCTGCAAATCCAGCGCAATCTTTTCACCCTGCGACGGGTCTTTCAGAATACCGCCTTTGCCGATTGCTTCGCGCCCTGCCTCGAATTGCGGTTTCACCAACAGCAGACACCAGCCGTCATCCGCGCAAAGATCAAGCGCATTGGGCAGCGCCAGTTTCAGCGAGATGAAGCTGACATCCGAGACAACAATCTCAATCTTGCGTTCCTGCAAATGGCTCGCATCCAGCACACGGGCATTCAGCCCTTCGAGATTGGTAACGCGTTTATCGCCACGCAAAGTCTCATGCAACTGATCGTGTCCGACATCGACGCAGATCACATGTTCTGCACCGCGCTCCAGCAGCACTTGTGTGAAACCACCGGTGGATGCACCGATATCCAGTGCTGTCTTACCCTCAACCTCAAAACCAAAATGATCGAGCGCAGCCGTCAGTTTCAGCGCCGCACGGGAGACAAAACGGCTCGCCGGATCATCCACTGCCAGTTCGGCCTGAGCCGTCACGTTCTGACCGGCTTTAGTGACCACCTGACCATTCACGCGCACGGTACCACGTGCCACCGCATCGCGGGCACGCGAGCGCGAAGCAAACAGCCCGCGCTCTACCAGCGCCTGATCAAGGCGTATCTTATCTGTATTTTCACTCATGCTGCCTCAATGAAGGAGACAGCAGCTTAGCGCAAGATGTTTTATCCGCGCATGTCTATCAGCATGGCACACCCTGCAAGCAGATTATGCCCGCAGTCCGCCGCCTGCCTCACCGGTCAGCACATCACGACCGAGCGCTGCAAAGGCCGCTCGTACGATGCCTGCACTATCCAAACCTGCACGGGCATACATAGCTTCAGGCTTGGCATGATCCATAAATGCGTCCGGCAAAGTCAATGTGCGAACCCGCAAGCCATGATCCAGCGCACCTTCATTGCTGAGATAATGCAGCACATGCGCACCAAAGCCACCTGCCGCACCTTCTTCAATCGTGAGCAGCACCTGATGTTCTTTGGCAAGACGGCGGATCAGATCATGATCCAGCGGCTTGGCAAAACGCGCATCAGCAACAGTGGTCGAAAGCCCCGCTGCATCCAACTCATCAGCAGCAGCTAAGCATTCCTGCAACCGCGCACCAAAGCTCAAAATCGCGATTTTGCTGCCTTCGCGGACAATACGGCCTTTACCGATTTCCAGAACAGTACCACGCTCCGGCAGATCAACACCAACACCATCGCCACGCGGATAGCGGAAGGAGATCGGTCCTTCTTCATATTCCGCAGCCGTGCGCACCATATGCACCAATTCTGCTTCATCTGATGCAGCCATAACCACAAAACCCGGTAGATTGCTCAGGAAAGCAGTGTCGAAACTCCCCGCATGGGTGGCACCATCCGCGCCAACCACACCGGCACGATCAATCGCAAAGCGCACCGGCAAATGCTGGATTGCCACATCATGCACGACCTGATCATAGGCGCGTTGCAGGAAGGTGGAATAAATCGCCGCAAAAGGCTTCAGCCCTTCGGCAGCCAGACCGGCTGCAAAAGTCACTGCATGTTGCTCAGCCATACCGACATCGAAAGTACGCTTCGGAAAGGCCTGTCCGAAAAGATTAAGCCCTGTTCCGTCCGGCATTGCGGCAGTCACGGCCACAACCTTTTCGTCGTGTCGCGCTTCTTCAATCAGCGCATTGGCGAAAACTTTTGTATAGCTTGGTGCATTTGCAGGCGGTTTTGACTGCTTGCCGGTAATGACATCGAATTTATTAACGCCGTGATATTTGTCAGCAGCGGCTTCCGCAGGGGCATAACCTTTACCCTTCTGAGTCACCACATGCACCAGCACAGGCCCCTCAACATTATCGCGGATATTTGTCAGAACCGGCAGAAGATGATCGAGATTATGACCATCCACAGGGCCGACATAATACATGCCCAGCTCTTCAAACATTGTGCCGCCAGCCCAGAAACCACGGGCAAATTCTTCCGTTTTACGGGCTTTATCCTGAAAGAATTTTGGCAATTTCTTGCTGATCTGCTTCGCCATCTCGCGCAGGTTGCGATAAGTCGGCCCAGAGACCAGACGCGCGAGATAGGCGCTCATCGCACCGGTCGGTGGCGCAATCGACATATCATTATCATTGAGAATAACGATCAGACGGGCATCCAGCGCACCGGCATTATTCATCGCCTCATAGGCCATACCGGCAGACATGGAACCGTCACCGATAACCGCAATCACATTGCGCTTCTCACCCTTGAGCTCACTTGCCACAGACATCCCCAGACCGGCGGAAATCGAGGTGGATGCATGGCCGGTGCCGAAATCGTCATATTCGCTTTCAGCACGTTTGGTAAAACCGGACAGGCCACCCTCCTGACGAATGGTCGGCATACGCTCGCGTCGTCCGGTCAGAATTTTATGCGGATAGGTTTGGTGCCCCACATCCCAGATCAGACGATCATTCGGCGTATCAAACAGATAATGCAGCGCCACAGTCAGTTCTACCACACCAAGGCTTGAGCCGAGATGACCACCGGTACGGGACACTACATCGATCAGATCTGCACGCAATTCATCCGCCAGTTGCGGCAATTGTGCTGGATCCAGTTTTCGCAAATCTTCCGGCAAATGCACCTGATCCAGCAATGGCGTGTGCAGTTTGTTATCAAAACCGGTCATTGGGAAAACCTTATTATTCTATGGACAGTCAGAACAGGCGGAGATTAACGGCTTTGTTTCCCATCCGCCTGTATTTTGCAATCAGCTATATCAAATATTTATTCAGGCAGCGGGATAAATTCTTCCGCATCGCCCGGTACAATATCAAAGCGGCGGCTGCGCCACTCTTCCTTTGCCTGTTCAATACGTTCTTTTGATGATGAAACGAAATTCCACCAGATATAACGGCGGCTGTCCATCGCCTCACCACCGAAGACCATGATCTGTGCACCCTCACCGGCGAAATTTTGTGGCACGGCTTCAATCACAATATCATCGCCCTGCCGGAATGCCAGCAGCTGATTATCAGTGAAAACCTCTCCGGCAATGCGCACTGCACCGCTCAGGATATAAATCGCCCGCTCTTCCTGCACCGCAGGCAAATGGAATTTGCCACCCGCCTCAATAAACACATCCGCATAGAGTGTCTCGCTATAGGTCGGCACATCGGATTTCAGCCCATGCATATCGCCGATCATCAGGCGCATACGGAACTCTTTCTCCTCCAGCCACGGCAATTGCTGCACCGTATGATTGCTGAATTCCGGCGCCATATTTTCAGAGCGTTCCGGCAAGGCAACCCATGTCTGCACGCCGGAGATTGCCAGCGGCGACCCGCGCATTTCCTCCGGTGTGCGCTCGGAATGCACAATGCCGCGTCCCGCCGTCATCAGATTGACCTCACCGGGATTAATCACCTGCTCGGTACCGAGACTGTCGCGGTGTCGGATATTACCATCCAGAAGATAAGTAACCGTTGAAAGCCCGATATGCGGATGCGGTGCCACATCCAGCGCCTGCCCGGCCCGTAATAAGGCCGGTCCCATCCGGTCAAAGAAAATGAAAGGCCCTACGAGCCTGCGCTTTGCAGTCGGCAATGCACGGCGCACCTGCAAACCGCCCACTTCACTGGTGCGTGGAATAATCAGCGTTTCAATTGCATCAATCGACTGATGATCACCGGGAACCGGATCCTGACCGGGAAAGAAGCTCACAAATCTGTCCTTTCAGAAACAATGAAACGCCCAGAGTGAAGCATTTCCGGCTTAAGTTAAGCCATTGAAATACCTGACCCACCAGCTTTCAAACGCATCCGCACCAAAATCTGCAACAGATTTTCGGGATGCATTTTAAACAGCATATCATAAAATAAGAAATGTCCGGAGTTTTACATCCGGACATTCCATCACAAATCAGTCAGACAGGATCGGACACTAATGCCTGTTATTTCTGACCAAGCATTTTCAGCAATTGCTGCATATCCGGCACCTGACCATTCGCTGTCAGCTTGTCAACAATGCCCGGCAGTGCTGCGGAAAGCTCTGCCAGCAAATCCTGTTCATTGACACCCGTCTGACGGGCAATATCCGAAATTGTGTTTTTGCCAATGGCATTGCCAAGCTGGTCCGGTTCGATTGGCGCATTGCTGCCGGAACCAACCCAGCTATCAACTTTATCTGCATGGCCGGCCTGTGTAAGCTGCTCAAGCAAGCCGCCTAAACCGCCGCCAAGTCCACCGCCGCTGCCGGTCTGTCCGGCTTGTCCTGCGGCTGTGCCACCCAGAACACCGCCAAGCAAGCCGCCAAGAACACTGCCGAGGCCGCCAAGGCCACCCGCCTGTGAATCTGCCTGCGTGCCTGCCGGAGCATTCGCCTGCTGTCCGCCGCCGAACACGCCGCCCAGAAGATCGCCGAGACCGCCGCCGGATGCGGCCTGATCCGGCGCATTCACCTGAGGCTGTTCATTATCATCGGATTTACCGCTGAACATACGACCAACGAGCAATGCACCAAGTGCAATCAGAACCGGTTTGGTCAGACTGCCGCCCGGTACCGGTTCATTATTTGAAGAGTCACCACCAAAAAGGCCCATTTTATACTTCCTCCAAACCTGCTGAAATGCCGGATACTTAGCAGCATCGCGCAAAAATATTTACTTGGCAAGATTGTCACTTGCCAAGCATGTAATGATATGGGAGCGTTTTACCGAGTTTCCAGAGTCAGCCTCATGAATTTGCCAGCACGTGAATTTAATTGATGGTCTGCGTTCCGGTTTCTTTGATTTTCGCATTCTTGCAGCGCCGGATGTGATCTGTCTCTGTAAAATGCTTTTTGCGAAACGGAGAACATACAATGTCAGTTATCAGCTGGATTATTCTCGGTCTCATTGCCGGTTTTATCGGCAGCAAAATCGTCAACAAAAGCGGTCAGGGTATGCTGATGGATATTGTCCTCGGCATTGTCGGCGCGGTTATCGGCGGTGTTATTTTCAATTTCTTCGGTGCGGCGGGTGTTACCGGCCTGAATATTTACAGCCTGATTGTTTCGGTAATCGGCGCAGTGGTCGTGCTGTTCCTTTATCACGCAATCAGCGGCCAGAGGCAGCTGCGATAAACATAAACAGGCACGAACATGCATTGGGTTGAGCCATATATTGCCGCTTATGGCTCAATCGCTCTGTTTATCATCATTTATTTTGAAAGCTTCGGTGCGCCGGTACCGGGAGAGACACTGCTTATTGCTGCATCCCTGCTGGCGCAACAAGGCGAACTGTCTTTACCGGTTATGTTATTCGCGGTGTTTCTCGGCGCGATACTGGGCGACAGCACAGGTTATCTGATCGGCCATTTTGGCGGGCGGAAAATTCTGATCCGCTTCGGCCCCTATATCAAGCTGACACCGGAACGGCTGGAGCAATTCGAAAAACTGTTTGAAAAATACGGCAGCGGCATTGTCATCACTGCACGCTTCTTTGCTATTTTACGCCAGTTAAACGGTATCATGGCTGGTGCCTTAAAAATGCACTGGCTGAAATTCGTCTCCGCCAATATTATCGGCGCGGCACTCTGGACTTTAGTCTGGGGTGCTGGCCCGTATTATTTCAGCGCCTTGTTTAAAAAGCTGCTTTAGAGGCTGATCTATAACCGGCTGTATCATCGGCGTACAAAAAAGCCCCGACATCGCGGGGCTTCGGTTTAACTGGCTGCCGAACAATCACTCAGGATCAAGCGGTTCGGTGCCGGTTGGCTGACCGTCGCGGCTGAGTTTGATTTTCTCGACTTTATCTTCTGCTGACTGCAGCAGTTTTTCGCAATGATTTTTCAGCGCTTCACCGCGTTCATAAATCAGGATCGACTTTTCCAAAGGCACATCACCGCGTTCCAGATCATCGACAATTGTTTCCAGCTGCTTGAGCGCCTGTTCGAAGCTCATCACTGCAATATCATCATTGGAAGCTTGTCCGGTGGTGTTCGGCTCGGTCATAATTTATCCTTTCATTAAACGCGTAATATGCGCTGCGGCGGAAAAGGACAAGCCCTGTAAATCATATCCGCCTTCAAGAAAACTGATCAGCCGGTTATTACAAAACCGGTCGGCGCGCTCCATCACCTGCCCTGTCACCCAATCATAATCTGTTTCGGTCAAATTAAGTTGAGCCAATGGGTCAAGATAATGACCATCAAAGCCCGCTGAAATCAAGATCAGATCAGGGCGAAAATTGTCCAATGCCGGTAAAATACGGGAAGTAAAAGCTTCACGAAACTCCCGACTGCCACTGTCAGCAAGCAAAGGCGCATTCACGATATTACCGACACCGGTCTCCTTGACCAGACCAGTACCCGGATAAATCTGCGCCTGATGTGTTGAACAGAACAGTACATTCTTATCCGCCGCGAAAATGTCCTGCGTGCCGTTACCGTGATGCACATCCCAATCGATGATCGCCACACGTTCCGCACCAAAATGGCTCTGCGCATAACGGGCAGCTATCGCGGCCGTATTGGTGATGCAGAAACCCATCGCCGTATCGGCCGTCGCATGATGACCTGGCGGACGGGCAGCAATAAAGATATTATCCGCTTGCTCGTTAAATACATCTTCGACCGCAGCAAGGGCAGAGCCGGTTGCTGCCAACACGGCATGCCAGCTTTGCGGGCTGACATAGGTGTCCTGTCCGACATTCACAATCGGTTGCGCCATGCCGGAAGCAACCTGTTCTTCATCAAGCGGATCGGGAATCTGTGCTTTAATTTGCTTCAGGTAAGAGGCCGGATGCACAAGCTCCAACGCCTGCTCATCGGCAACAGGTGCCTCCACCTGATCGAGCGCATAATAATCATAGCCTTCCAGAACGCTGAATAAAGCCCGCAACCGATCCGGACGCTCAGGATGCCCCGCCGGCGTCAGATGCTCAAGAAAGACCGGATGCGAGTAAAGTCTGGTTGCCATAATATCCTGTATCTGCCTGCTCAGAGCATAATTTCTTAAATTTGAATCAGTTTAAGGTAAAATTATGCTCGCATTTTAAAGCGTTAGGGCGAGTTTTGTGCGCCCAATGGGGCGCACGGCGCTCTAATCAGGCAGAATAAAGTTACAAGATTTCAGTTTTAAGAATAGTAATACCGAAACCTTCCAATCCGACATAATGGCGCTCTTTGGAAGCCAGCAGGCGGATGGAACTGATGCCGAGATCTTTCAGAATCTGCGCACCAAGACCGATCTGGCGCCATTCTTCCTCACGCGCCTGTGCTTCTTTGTGCTCTTCCCTGTCATGATTTTCCGCACGGCGGCGCGACTTGTCATTTTTACCGACGCCGACAGACCCTTCACGCAAGTACACCAGCACCCCGCGCTTTTCCGCAGCCATTCGCTTCAGCACGGCATCAAGGCCGGAACCGGCACCGAATGTATCCGCCAGCACATCTTCCCGATGCAGACGCACCGGCACATCTTCACCGTCACGGATATCGCCGAAAACCAGAGCCACATGCTGCATCGGCTCCCACGGCAACTGATAAGTAAATGCACAGGCGTGACCCGCCGATGTGTCCACTTCGGTCTCGCCCATGCGCACAATCAGCGTTTCCTTGCGCTGGCGATAGGCGATCAGATCAGCCACCGTAATGCGGTGCAATCCGTGTGTTTCCGCGAATTCCGTTACCTGAGGGCCGCGCATCACAGAACCATCATCATTGACCAGTTCGCAGATCACACCAACAGGCGGCAAATTGGCCAGCTTGCACAAATCAACAGCCGCTTCCGTATGACCGGAGCGCATCAGCACACCGCCTTCACGCGCTACAAGCGGGAAAATATGCCCCGGACGCACGAAGTCCGCAGGGCCAGCATTCGGGTTCGCCAGATTGCGCACAGTCAGCGTGCGGTCATCTGCCGAAATACCGGTTGTCGTGCCGTGTTTATAGTCAACGGTAATGGTGAAGGCAGTAGAATGCGGTGCATCATTTTCCGCCACCATTGCCGTCAGATTGAGGCGTTTGGCCTCCTCTTTCGGCATAGGTGTGCAGACGATGCCGGAAGTATGGCGCACGATGAATGCCATTTTCTCCGCTGTACAATGGACAGCGGCGACAATCAGATCGCCTTCATTTTCGCGCCCGTCATCGTCCATAACAACAACGATTTCACCGCGTTCAAAAGCACGGAGTGCATCAACAACCTGTTTCTGATTATAGCTCATGCTTCACTCCGTAATCTTTCAAAGAACATCACATATAACTGCTCTGGCCGCATCGAATTGAGACGCGGCCAGCTTGGAGCATAGTTTTCATACGCGACCGGTCTGGCCCCATGGTTATCAGATGCGGCCAGTCTGGCCCCATGGTTATCAGACGCGGCCAGTCTGGCCGCGGTGACGCAAATAATGATCCGCAATCGCGCAAGCGAGCATTGCTTCACCAATCGGCACAGCACGGATGCCAACGCACGGGTCATGACGGCCTTTGGTCATGACATCCACTTCCTTCTTATCCACATCAATCGAACGACGTGTCGTGAGAATGGATGAGGTTGGCTTCACGGCAAAACGGGCAACAATCGGCGCACCGGTTGCGATACCGCCAAGAATACCACCGGCATTATTCGACAGGAAGACCGGATTGCCATCGGCATCAATGCGCATTTCGTCGGCATTTTCTTCACCGGTCAGCGTCGCGGCCTCAAAGCCATTACCGATCTCAACGCCTTTTACCGCAGGGATCGACATCAGATTGGACGCAATATCCTGATCCAGCTTGGCATAAAGCGGTGCGCCGATACCGGCTGGAACACCTTCAGCCACAACTTCAATCACTGCACCAATAGATGAACCGTTTTTGCGGATACCATCGAGATAGCTGGCAAACAGCTCTACTGAGCCTGCATCCGGTGTGAAAAACGGGTTATTATCGACCTCTGCCCAATCCCAGCGGGAGCGGTCGATCTTGTGAATACCCATGCCGACCAATGCTGCACGGATTTTCAAACCCGGAACGACTTTACGGGCAATCGCACCGGCAGCAACACGCGCTGCGGTTTCACGCGCAGAAGAACGTCCGCCACCGCGATAATCGCGCAGGCCGTATTTCACATCATAGGCATAATCCGCATGTCCCGGACGATACTGGCGGGCAATCTCACCATAATCTTTTGAACGCTGATCCACATTCTCAATCATCATGGAAATCGGCGTGCCGGTGGTGGTCATCACGCCGTCTTCACTGGTGAGAACACCGGACAATACCCGCACCTGATCCGGCTCGCGGCGCTGCGTGGTATATTTTGACTGACCCGGTTTGCGCTTATCAAGATAGGCCTGAATTTCAGCTTCGGTAAATTGAATACCCGGAGGGCAGCCATCAATAATACAACCCAACGCCGGACCGTGGCTTTCGCCCCAGGTCGTCACGCGGAAAAGATGGCCAAAGCTGTTATGCGACATAGAAAACCCCAAGATTGAACCGGTTCTTTGCGGCTCATTTTAATTTCAGTTTGGTAATCTGTTTCTATTCGCCTTTTAAGCAGTGGTCAAACGAGAGAAAGACCGGCGCACAAAAAAGCGGCGCTAATCGATACCGTTTGCGGTATCGGCACCAAACAACCGGAAAATGTTGCGAAAATCTGCGGATATGATCTAGTCTCTCCAGTAGAGCGTTTCAGAGAAGCAGGTCGTGCTAATGCCATAATTGACCTGCAGCTTCGGAACCGGATTTTATAACGCACAAGGATTTCTCATGCGTATTTTGGCCATTCTCACGGTGTTACTCGCCCCGCTCTTTGCAGGCACAGCGCTTGCAGACGATGCTGAGGGTAAGATCACCAAGATCAATGAAGATACGGAAACCATTACGCTGGACAATGGCAAAGATTACCGCCTGCCCGGAGAATTCGATTATAGTGCGATTGAAAAGGGTATGAAAGTTATTGTGACCTATGATCTCGTCGATAATGTTCGCTATATCAGCAATATTGACGAAGCCGACGGCGGTTAAACCCGTAATTACCGGCCATCATAAAATGACAAAAGCGCCGTTTCCGGCGCTTTTTTATTATACAGAAGCTGCTTTATTCAAACCCATTCAAGACGGTTGTTTTCAAGCTTCAGAAGCTTGTCCTGCGGCACGGAAAGATGCGCTGCATCCTGCCCGCTCATGCCTTCGACCAGATAAAACAAAGTGCGAATGCAACCGCCATGGGTCACACACACTGTTTTGCCCTTCACGCTTTCAAGCCATTTGGCAACGCGTCCTGAAAGAATCATGTAGCTTTCGGCATGTTCGCCTGGCGGAACAAAGTTCCATTTGTCACGCTCACGCTGCTGCAAGAGACTTGCGCTACCGACACCGGCAGCCTCGAACTCTTCCATCATATGCCCCTGCCAGTCACCGAAATGCACCTCCATCAGCAAAGGATCGGTGCGGTAAGCCAGCGGGTCGAGCCCCATACGGGTGCGGATACGCTCCATCGTCTCACGGGTACGGCGCAGAGGACTTGCAACAAAGTCAAATCCTTCTGCGGTACCAATCAGCGACTTCAGCATATCGCCGTTGCGGTCAGCCTGTGTGCGGCCATGGGCATTGATATCAATGTCCATCTGCCCCTGCACACGCTGGGAGACATTCCAGTCCGTCTCGCCATGACGCGAGAAGTAAATGATTTCCCGTGCCATTCCTGCTGTCCTCAGTCTTTTACAACCGAAATATCCGGTGCATCCACGGCTTTCATACCGATTGTATGATAACCGCTGTCCACGTGGTGAACTTCACCGGTCACGGAACGGGAAAGATCGGAGAGGAAATACAGGCCTGAATCGCCGACTTCTTCAATGCTGACGGTACGACGCAGCGGTGCGTTATACTCGTTCCATTTCAGAATATAGCGGAAATCGCCGATACCGGAAGCTGCAAGCGTTTTGATCGGACCGGCGGAAATCGCATTAACGCGAATATTCTGCGGGCCGAGATCAACAGCCAGATATTTCACGCTGGCTTCCAGTGCGGCCTTGGCAACACCCATCACATTGTAGTTCGGCATGACTTTTTCTGCACCGTAATAGGTGAGTGTCAGCATTGAACCGCCATCTGTCATCAGTTTCTCCGCGCGCTTAGCCAGCGCAGTAAAGGAATAAACCGAGATCAGCATTGTGTTGGAAAAGTTCTCTGCCGAAGTATCGAGATAACGGCCAGTCAGCTCATCCTTATCAGAGAAGCCGATAGCATGAACGAGGAAGTCGAGCTTACCCCATTTCTCTTCAATCAGAGCGAAAACCGCATCCATGGATGCGTCGTCAGTCACGTCGCAATGGCCGCAGACCAGCGCGTCCAGTTCAGCCGCAAGCGGCTCGACGCGCTTCTTCATCGCATCGCCCTGATAAGTTAAAGCGATCTCCGCACCGGCATCCCGTGCAGCCTTGGCAATACCCCAGGCGATTGAGCGATTATTGGCCAGACCCAAGATCAGCCCGCGTTTTCCTTGCAACAAACCGGATTTGGTGGTCATTCACCATACCTCATAAAAAAATATAATCTGAATAGCTGCCTATCGCACAGCACAGCATTGGCTTCAAGCAAGGACAGTAAATTTTGTCCCCCTTCCCCTTGAAAGCAGGTATTTAAGTGCAAATATCAGCTTGTTGTTTCTAATATGTAACGGTTCCCGTCAGCAATATAAAGCAGTATTCACGGGCGCGAATCCACCCGTGAATCACTTTATCCTGCCCGTGAACGCAATAGCGATTCGAGCTCTTCATCACCATTTTCAGGCAACATAATCCGGATATGCACGAATAAATCCGCAGCATCTCCCGTTTTATTAGGCAATCCTTTGCCCTTCAGACGCAAAATCTTATCCGAGCTTGACCAGGCAGGAATACGCACAGCCACACGTCCGCTCAAAGTTTCCACTTCAGCACGGGCACCAAGCACCGCATCACTGAGTTGCACCGGCAAATCAAGATGCAAATCACGCCCGTCCTGACGGAAACGCGGGTGTTTTTTGAAATTGATTGTTACCAATGCATCGCCGTCAACAGCACCGGGAATGGTTTCTCCCTGACCTTTCAGGCGGATCGTCTGGCCGTCCTCAACATATTTCGGCAGTTTGATCGACAGTTTCTTGCCGTTCGGGAAAACCGCCTCAACCTTCTCGGCTCCTGTCGCCTGCTCCAGAGAAACAGAGATCGAGGCTTTCAGATCCGGCGCTTTTGACGGTGCGCGACTACGTGTCCGGCTTCCGCCGCCGCCAAAGCCACCACCGAAAATGCTGCTCAGAATGTCCTCTGCGCCGTCAAAACCACCCTGCTGGAAGCCACCTTGCCCGCCAGCACCACCACGACGGAAGCCGGCAAACGGATCGCCCTGAAAACCACCACCTTGGCCACCAAAACCATGACCGGCAAAACCTGCCGGTTTTCCTTCGGCATCAATCTCGCCACGGTCAAACTGACCGCGCTTGTCTTTGTCGCCGATAATTTCATAGGCCTGATTAATTTCGGCAAATTTCTCCTGCGCCTTCGGATCATCCTGATTCTGGTCCGGATGATATTTCTTGGCCAGTTTACGAAAAGCAGATTTTACTTCTTCAGGCTTCGCCGTTTTAGCGACGCCCAATACGCTATAGGGATCGCGCATAATATTCCTTCATGGCTGCGGTGATTGCTAAACAGAATCACCTGTCATCTGATAAGAGCTTAGCGCATGTCTCCCAAAAGCGGGTACCGGTTTTGGGACAAAGACATGCGTCAAATCAAAAAGATAAAGCGAGTGCAGTAGATCAAACTTCACACAACACGCTTTAGCGCATACGACACCATTTTACCGCGCGGATTAAACACCCGATCAGCTTGTAAAGACAGCGACAGTGTTTCGCGGCATGGTTCCGGCATGCTTTATACAGCAATATGCGTATCAATACGGCTGTTTTCCAGATGTTAAACGGCAAATATAGCCGTTCATCTGCAAAACTTGGCCTTCAATTTCCGTATAATTGTTAAATCGGGGCAAAAGAGGTTAAAGCCCAGGCACCGCCCTGCGCCATACAGGCCTGTCCGCGATAAAGCGCAGCGCCGTCAAAGGCTTCGCGCGAGGTTTCAAATTCGCGGCACAGTCCGGCATCCGTCTTTTTCTCGGCGACAGTCGTGATTGTCCCCTGACTGCCGGTATCCGGATTAGCCCAAGGGATCGGTGTCTTGCCCCATTGCGTGAAATTCAGAGCGGAGACCACATTCCGGATAGTGTTCTGATCCGATACTTTACTGCTGTCATTGACTTCTGCTGTCACAGCAGGCTGTTTTGCGACAGAACCGGTAATACTGTTTTTATCCGGCATCGCTTTTTCAAGATCAAAACCGGACATTGCGCAGCCGGACAGGACAGAAACAGTACAGGCGACCATAAGAAAACGGCAGGATGCCCCCCGCATCAACTGCAAAAAACCGCTTTTCCGTAATTCTGAAGTCATTGTAGTGACTGGCAAATGATCGTCCTGACAGGCTGAAGAACAGAATATCCGTAAAGACATTCCGGTGTTAATTGAAAACAGGCGTTTATTATGTGCCGGTCTGCGTTAACAAGCGGTTTGTGCAGAAGGTAAACAAATCGATAGCAGCCGTCAAAGGCTTCTGAAACATGTTTTCACAGCATTCCGCATATGCGCCCGTTTATTCGCGTTTTGTGATTATTTCTTGTTGTTTTCGCGGCTATTTCCGATCCGCAGACTAAAGACGCAACACGGCCTTCATCCGATATCTCAGCCGGTTTTTTGTACAATAATAAACTTGCGGGTCTTCACAAGCACAGCCGGTCATGCAACTTATGCTGGTCATGATGATGGAAGCGCGGGTTAAGTACCGCTGAAGCCTTCCGATTACCAAGCAAGTGAACATACCGATATGACGACATCAGCGAATGATTTTACAACTGCAACCGAACCTTTTCGTCTGTTTGCAGAATGGTTAGAGGATGCAACAAAATCCGAGCCGAATGATCCGAATGCTGTTGCAGTGGCAACCGTAGACGAAAGCGGCATGCCGAATGTGCGCATGGTGCTGCTAAAAGATTTCGATGAGCATGGCTTTGTATTTTATACAAATTACGAGAGCCAGAAGGGTTGCGAAATCCTGTCAGCCGGTAAAGCGGCCATGTGCTTCCACTGGAAATCCCTGCGCCGTCAGATCCGTGTGCGCGGCCCTGTCGAACAGGTAACGGCAGAGGAAGCTGACGCCTATTACAAGTCGCGCCCGCGCGGCAGCCGTATCGGGGCATGGGCTTCCAAACAATCCCGCCCGTTGGAAAGCCGTTTTGCACTGGAAAAAGCGGTTGCCGAATATACTGCACGTTATGCTATCGGTGAAATTCCGCGCCCTGAATACTGGTCGGGCTTCCGCATCAAACCAACCTATATTGAATTCTGGCATGACCGCCCATTCCGCCTGCATGATCGTTTGATCTTCAAACGCGATGCACCGGAAGGCGATTGGACAACACAGAAATTCTATCCGTAAACAAAAAAGCCGCTCTTTTTCAGAGCGGCTTTTTTATTATCTGATCCGGATCAGATCACCGGCTTAACCACAACCCACAAAGAGCCAAACACCAGACCGGCAAAGATCAGCCAGCCGACAATATTATTGGAACGGAACAGGCGCAGGCATTGCTCCGGATTATCAATATCCAGCACAACGATCTGGCGGTAGAGATGCACACCGGCTGCAAGCAAACCGGCCAGTGCAGGCATCGGTACTTCTGCCACGGCAAACGCACCGGCAAAGCACATCAGCGCACCACCATAAAGCAGCATCAGCGCCAGCTTGGTTTTCTCGCCGAACAAACGGGCAGTCGAGCGCACGCCCACCAATGCATCATCTTCCTTATCCTGATGGGCATAAATCGTGTCATAGCCGATCGTCCACAAGATCGCGCCGATATAAAGCAGCACAGGCGAAAGCGACAGAGAACCGGTTTGCGCCGACCACGCCACCAATGCGCCCCACGAAAAAGCCATCCCCAGCACCAGCTGCGGCCAGTCAGTAATACGTTTCATAAACGGATAGGCTGCAACAATCACCAGCGATGCAAAACTCAAAGCAACGGTGAACCAGTTAAATTGCAGCACCACAGCAAGACCGGCCAGACATTGCAGCCCTAAGAAGACCCAAGCCTGTTTGCGGCTGACCTGACCGGATGGCAGCGGGCGGGAACGGGTGCGCGCAACCTTATCGTCAATATCCTGATCCGCCAGATCATTGAGTGTGCAACCGGCACCGCGCATGGCAATTGCGCCGATCAGAAACAGCACCATATGCCAAAGCGAAGGCAGCACAGTCCAGATATCGTCTCCGGGTTTGGCACCGGCACTCGTCACCAGAGCTGCAGACCACAGGCATGGCCAGAGCAGCAACTGCCAGCCAATCGGACGATCCCAGCGGGCAAGCTGCGCATAAGGCCACAGGCTTGGCGGCAATAACCGGTAGACCCAATGGCCGGACGGCGCGTCCATAACCTTGCCCGTTTGCCCGCGTGCCTGAATCTGAACCATGTTATGCAAACCTTTCGCAGTTGCATTCTCATAAATGCTTTTAAATTCTCTACCGATTTCGTAAAGGAGGAGCAAGCCTCAAGCACATATGGAGAAATGCCTGTGACCACCTCCCCCTCAGACGCTCTTAAAGTTCTGCTGATCGGCTCCGGTGGCCGTGAACACGCGCTCAGCTGGAAACTGGCGGCATCTCCGCTGCTCGGCACTCTCTATTGCACACCGGGCAATCCGGGCATTGCCGAATGTGCCACGCTGATTGATCTGGATATTGACGATCATGACGCTGTGATTGCCTTCTGCCACAGCTTTGAGATTGATCTGGTCGTAGTTGGGCCTGAAGCACCACTGGTTGCCGGTATTACCGATCCGCTGATCGCTGCAGGCATTAAAGTATTCGGCCCTTCGCAGGCCGCAGCTCAGTTGGAAGGCTCAAAAGGTTTCACCAAAGATCTCTGCGCCCGTTTTGATATTCCGACCGGCAGCTATGGCCGCTTCAACAATGCGCCAAAGGCCAAGGCCTATATCCGCGAACAAGGTGCGCCGATTGTCGTTAAAGCCGATGGCCTTGCCGCCGGTAAGGGCGTGGTCGTTGCCATGACTTTGGAAGAAGCGCTGGATGCCGTGGATGCCTGTTTTGAAGGCCATTTCGGCGATGCCGGTGCAGAAGTTGTGGTCGAGGAGTTTCTTGACGGTGAAGAAGCCAGCTTCTTCTGCATTTGTGACGGCACCACAGCCTTGCCTTTCGGCAGCGCGCAGGATCATAAGCGCGTCGGGGACGGTGATACCGGTGCCAATACCGGCGGTATGGGCGCTTATTCCCCTGCACCAATCATGGATGAAGCCATGACGGAACGGGTGATGAAGGAGCTGATCGAGCCGACAATGCGCGGCATGGCCGAGATCGGCGCACCTTTCAGCGGCGTGTTGTTTGCCGGTCTGATGATCGGTAAAGATGGCCCTAAGCTGATTGAATATAATACCCGTTTCGGCGACCCTGAATGTCAGGTACTGATGACCCGCCTTAAAGACGACCTGCTGGTGATAATGCTGGCAGCGGTCAATAAAATGCTGGATCAGGTTTCAATCCGCTGGAGCGATGATGCCGCCCTCACTGTGGTGATGGCAGCGGAAGGCTATCCGGCCTCCCCGCGCAAAGGCACAGTCATCAAAGGCGTTGAAGAGGCTGATGCTCTGCCGGATGTGAAAGTGTTCCATGCGGGCACTGTGCATAAAAATGGCGAGCTGCTGGCTAATGGCGGTCGCGTTCTCAATGTAACTGCCACCGGAAAGACAGTCTCCGAGGCTCAGGCGAAAGCCTATCAGGCTGTGTCTAAAATCGACTGGGCTGGTGGCTTCTGCCGTTCGGATATTGGTTGGCGCGCCGTTGAGCGGGAAAAATCGGCCCGATAATCGCTTTTACAAACGGAATGATGTTAAATTAAATTATCATCCCGTTTGAACCCTTTATTTGAGCATAATCTCATCCAAAAACCGGTTCCCACTTTTTGGGATCATGCTTTTAAAACCCGCCTAAAACCCGCCTCTCCGGCGGGTTTTTTCTTGTTTTGCTCTTTTGAGATTTTATTGACGTTTACGTAATAAGCCGATACCAATATTTGCAGGAGAATTACGGCTGCATTCTTTCACAGGAATGCGCCAAACGGAGGAAGCAGATGTATCGCGCGCCACTTGCTGAAATCAGCCAGACACTCAATCAGGTTGCAGACCTGGCGGAACTTTTGAAAACCGATCTGTTTTCAGAATTATCACCGGATATTGTCGAAGCCATTTTGCAGGAAGCAGCAAAGTTCAGCGAGACGCGCATCACTCCGCTACGCACCAAAGGCGATCATCAGGGCGCAACGCTTAAAGATGCTAAGGTCACCACGGCAGAAGGCTGGAAAGAACTTTACAAAGACTGGACGGATGGCGGCTGGAACGCCCTGACCGGCGATCCTGCCTATGGCGGCCAAGGCCTGCCGACTTTGCTCTCGGTTGCCGTTGCGGAAATGTGGAACTCCGGTTCCCTTGGTTTTGCTATTGCCTCAACTCTGACGATGGGTGCAGTTGAAGCGCTGGAACATCATGCCAGCGATGAACTGAAAAACACCTATCTCGAAAAACTGATTTCCGGTGAATGGTCAGGCACCATGAACCTCACCGAACCGCAGGCTGGTTCCGATCTCGGTGCCTTGCGTTGCCGCGCTGAACGGGCGGATGACGGGACATACCGGATTTTCGGGCAAAAAATCTTCATCACCTATGGTGAGCATGATCTGACCGATAATATTGTGCATCTGGTGCTGGCACGCCTGCCCGATGCACCGGCAGGTACCAAAGGGATTTCATTGTTTCTGGTGCCGAAATATCTGGTCAATGAAGACGGCTCGCTTGGCGCACGCAATGATGTGTTCTGCGCCGGACTGGAAGAAAAGCTCGGCCTTCACGCCTCACCGACCTGCACCATGATTTATGGTGACGGTTTTGGTGGTACAGGTGACAAAGGCGCTGTCGGTTATCTGATCGGTGAAGAGCATAAAGGCCTCGTCTATATGTTCACCATGATGAACAATGCCCGTCTGCTGGTCGGCATTCAGGGTGTTGCGATTGCCGAAGCTGCCTATCAGAAAGCCCGTGCCTATGCGGCGGAGCGCCGTCAGGGACGTTCCCTGAATGCACCGAAGGGCGCAGAAATGAGCCCGATCATCGAGCATCCCGATGTCCAGCGCATGTTGCTGACCATGAAGGGACTGACACAGGCTTCCCGTGCGATTTGCTACTCCTGTGCGCAGGCGCTGGACATGGCCAAAGCCGACAGTGCCAAAGCGGATTTTTGGGCAAACCGTGCCAGCCTGCTGACCCCGCTTGCCAAGGCTTTCTCCACCGATAGCGGCGTGGATGTTGCATCCCTCGGCATTCAGGTGCATGGCGGCATGGGCTATATTGAAGAAACCGGCGCCGCGCAGTTGCTGCGTGATGCACGTATCCTGCCGATTTATGAAGGCACCAATGGTATTCAGGCCATGGATCTGGTGATGCGCAAATTACCACTGGAAAATGGTGGCCATATTCATGGTTTCCTGCAGGAATTACGCGATATTGCCGGACAGGCCAAAACCTCCGGCAAGCTCTCCGCAGTCGCTCCGCAGCTTGAAACTGCGCTGGATGCTACAGAAGAAGCCACCCGCTTCCTGCAAGATTGTCTTGTCAAAGGCGATAGTCAGACAGCGCTTTGCGGTGCTACCCCCTATCAGCGCCTGCTCTCGCTGACTGTCGGAGCGTTGTACCTCACCAAAGCCGGATTGCAGGACAGCCGTGCTGCTGCCCTTGCCGCATTCTTTGCCGAAAACACGCTTCAGGAAACTGCCGCGCTTAAACAGGTCGTGTTTAATGGCGCAGCCAGCCTGAGCAATGCCGCAACAATTTTGCAGGATATTTGATGATGAGCGAATTTCTTCAGATTGAACGTCAGGATGCTGTACAGATTATCCGCCTCAACCGGCCGGAAAAGAAAAATGCCATCACCCGTGATATGTATCACGGCATTGCCGGGGCACTGAAACAGGCCGACAGTGACGACACTATCCGTGTCAGCGTTATTCTAGGTCAGCCCGGTGCATTCTCCGCCGGTAATGACATGCAGGACTTTATGCATGCAGCATTGTCACAAGGCAGCCTCGGTGAGGAAATTATCGACTTTCTGCACAGGCTGGCACTGACACGCAAACCGCTGATCTCCGGTGTGGACGGACTGGCAATCGGCGTCGGCACCACGCTGAACCTGCATTGCGACCTGACCTTTGCGACACCGCGCTCTGTGTTTCACACGCCATTTGTTGATCTTGGTCTGGTACCGGAAGCCGGTTCAAGCCTGCTTGCTCCTAAAATCATGGGTTATCAGCGTGCCTTTGCTCTGCTGGCAATGGGAGAAGCCATGACCGCACAACAGGCGCTGGAAGCTGGTATTGTCTGGCGCGTTGTGCCGGAAGATGAACTGGAAGCGGAAGTGCTGAAAACCGCTCAAAAGCTTGCCGCACGCCCGCCTGCGGCTCTGCAACTGACCCGTGATTTGCTGCGCAGTGCCGCCGAACCGCTCACAGACCGGATCGACCGCGAGGCTCAGATTTTTGCTGATCGCCTGAAATCTGCCGAGACTGCACAGGCTGTCGGCGCATTTCTTTCCCGCAAAAAATAATTTCAGTCATAATGCAAAAAACCGTATGCCCCTTCAAGCATACGGTTTTTTGCATGTTCTGTGACTGGAGATCACATATTTAATTCTTTAACGCGCGAGACAGTCTTCGGTTTCTTAAACTCGCGAGATAATCTCAACTTTTTAAACTCGCGAAATAATTTCGCGGCCAGAAATCTTCAAACTCACGCCCAGCGAACCGGTTTTGCGGCGTGCCAGAAAACGCGGACGGCGACGACGCGGCTCCTGCCCCTGACGACGCTCTGTGCTGGCCGAAGCAGTAACACCGCCAATGCTGTCATGAAGCGGACGGGCAACACCATCGGCCTCAACCAGAAGCATCGGCAGCTTGTAAGCATTCGCCCATGCATGCCAGTCAGCGGCAACATCATCCAGATCATGCGCCACCAGCAGCGGCACAGACATTTGCGGATCTTCGTGCATCAGTTCCAATGTCACAGTAATCAGACCCTGTTCATCTTCAACTGCACGGGCGGTCACGCCAAGAAACACATGGGCAGGCAATGCCACAGACATTGGCAAACCGCTGGAAGGCAATACGCGTCGCAGCATTGCGCCACGCTCATTGATCGTGAAAGTCACATCTTCCTGCTCGCCCGTTGAAGCGTAAGATACGCTCTGCGGGAACTGGAAAGGATCGAGACGGATCTCCCTGCTCGCCCAAACTGGTTTGTCCTGTTTTTCCAGCATCTGGTTCATTGTTTTCGCGCCCTGTTGCTTCTGAGAACCGCTGTTATTTTTATTTTCGGTCCTGTTATATTTGCGAGCCTTTTTGGCTTCGTTGGACACAAGAATAGCGCGGCAAAGTCACCAATCTGCTTAAATGACAGGGTTAATGCTTCTGTCTTTGCGGGAATGGTTTACAGATTCCAACTATCTGCCAAGCAGAAGTAAGACTTCGGAAAGACCGGTAAACAGCATTTAAACCATGAAAATCAGCGAATATTCATGATTTTTAACAAGAGCTAAACAATAAGCGTCCGTTCTGCTTCGCCAACAGCATTTTACCGCTTCCGGAGCTTCCAAATCTGAAGATTGTCTGAAAACCGCAATCCGGCAGCAACCAGTTATTAAGGCTGAGGCTGTGGACATTAAATCCGCGTTAAACACGCCGGACAGCACATCAATCTTTTGCTAACCGCGTTTTTGCTGCTCAGAATGTGGATATTTACCGCTCGTTTATGATGAGCGGTGGGCAAAACGGCCTGTTTTTAACAATTGAGCCGCCGCTTCTTAACGAAACGGCGGCTCAATGTTTAAACTTTAACATGGCTCAGTTCAAAGCAGCTTGTCCGGATTCATAATATTCTTCGGATCAAAAGCCTGTTTGATCCGGTGCATCAATTCCAGCGCCAGCGGCTGTTTAAAGGCACGCAATTCTTCACGCTTCAGCGCGCCGATACCGTGCTCTGCCGAGATGGAACCATTATAACTCATCACAATCGTATGGATGCGATGGTTGAGCTCATGCCAGCGTGCGAGAAATGCCTGTTTATCCGCCCCGACCGGTTGCGAAACATTATAATGCAGATTGCCGTCACCAATATGGCCGAAACAAACCACACGCGCGGACGGGATCATTTCCTCAACCGCAATCGCCGCTTCCGTAAGGAATGCAGGGATTGAAGCAACAGGCACAGAAATATCATGTTTGATTGAGCCGCCTTCCGGCTTCTGCGCCGGAGACATTTCCTCACGCATTTTCCAGAACAGATCAGCCTGCGCACCATTTTGCGCAATGGCTGCATCCTGCACCAGTCCGACCTCAAAACCTTGTGTCAGAACAGCTTCCATCATTTCCTGTGCATCGGCCTCAGAGCGGGCGGAAGAAATCTCAATCAGCACATACCACGGATAGGCGTTTTCCAGCGGATCACGCGCTTCTCCGATATGGCGGAGGATAAATTCCATGCCAATGCGCGGCATCAGCTCAAAGCCGGTCAGCGCCTGCCCCGCCTGATCGGTCGCCAAACGGAACAGCTGCACCAAATCTTCCGGCGATTGCAATCCGGCATAGGCGACCGCTTTGCCTTTCGGCTGCGGGTGCATTTTCAGCACAGCCGCGGTGATAACCCCGAGCGTGCCTTCAGCACCAATAAACAGATCACGCAGATCATAGCCGGTATTGTCTTTTTTCACGCGACGCAGATCATTCAGCACCTGCCCATCCGGCAAGACGACTTCAAGACCAAGGCATAATTCGCGCATATTGCCATAGGCCAGCACAGCCGTACCACCGGCATTGGATGAGAGATTGCCGCCAATCTGGCAGGAACCTTCCGCGCCGAGGGACAGAGGAAACAACCGTCCCGCATCCTGCACGGCTTCCTGCAGATTTTGCAAAACCACACCGGCTTCAACCGTGACAAGATTGCCGATCGTGTCAATATTGCGGATTTTATTAAGGCGCGACAGCGAGAGAATGATCGCCCGTCCGCTGCTATCCGGCTGCTGCGCACCGACAAGACCGGTATTACCGCCCTGCGGCACAACAGGTGTTGCAGTCTCATATGCCAGTTTCATAATGGCAGAGACTTCATCCACCGATGCAGGGCGCAGCACCAAAGCAGCGCGGCCATGAAACAGATCGCGTGGTTCGCTTAAGTAAGAAATCTGATCGGCGGGATCGCGGAGTGCATTTTTCTCACCGACAATTGCAGTGAAGCGTGCGATCAACTCTTCTGAAATCGTCATCATCTGTTTCCGCCCAGTACCAGTTATTCGCGCGGCGCAGCCGCGCGCGCTAAGCGATCATTAATTGCCTCACCCAGACCATGATGCGGCACCGGCTCAACGGCAATCGTCTTCGCCCCCGCTGCATCCAGCTTTTTCATATAATCAAACAAATGCACGGCAGCTTCATGCAAGTCACCGGATGGGCTCAGATTCAGCACCGCAACGGCTTTATCAGCACTACTTGCTCGCTGTGCGCCAAAAGCCAGCAGCGCCTCGCCTTCACGCACTTCAGAGATATTCAACCGCATCGCTGCATCCGGCGCATAGTGAGACGCCATCATGCCCGGTGCCTGAATGGCCGCACGCTGATCCAGACGATGCAAAGGCTGAGCGAGAAAGGCTTCAATCTCTTCCGCTGCCAAACCACCCGGACGCAGCAGAAATGCCTGACCATTTTCAATTTTAACAATGGTGGATTCCAACCCCACCACACAGGCACCGCCATCAACGATCAGATCGAGTTTGGCACCCAGATCATCCTGCACCGCCTGTGCCGAGGTGGCGCTGATACGCCCAGAACTATTGGCACTCGGCGCGGCCAGCGGGCGGTCAAGCATGGCGATGATCTCACGCACCGACCCGCGCGGCATACGAATGGCCAGTGTTGTGAGACCGGCGGTTACCAGCGGATGTATCTCCGCACCATCACGCACCGGCAGCACCAGTGTCAGCGGCCCCGGCCAGAATTTTTCCGCAAGTTTACGGGACAGATCATCAAACACCACATAGCGCTCGGCCATTGCAAGCGTCGCCATATGCGCAATCAGCGGATTGAAATGCGGACGGCCTTTGGCAGAGAAAATACCGGCAACCGCATTGCCATTGGTGGCATCGGCGGCCAGTCCGTAGACAGTCTCGGTCGGCAGAGCCACAAGTTTGCCTGTGCCCAGCGCATTTGCAGCTAGTTCAAGAGATGAAATGTCAGTAGAAATAATTTGTGCCATGCCGCGCTCCTGCAATTTTTTGCAAGCTGGCAGCACTGTCAGGACCTGCATGTTCTCTGACTACAGAACCATGAAACGCGATGCAAGACTGTAATCCCTGTCAGCTGCGATCATTGATGTTTCGCCAATGATGCAGCATCTGTTTTGCCCCGTCATCATAGTGCCAATAATGCCCCTGCGCGGGCTGATCATAGCGGCGGGAAACCGGCAATCCGGCCAGCGCACAATAAAGCAATGTGCCGGTTGCCCCATGACCGCAGATGATAACGGCCTTATGCTGAGCTTTGGCAGCAGCATCCATAATGTCACGAACTGCCGTGCAAATTCTCGCCTGTGCATCCACCGCTCTTTCCCAACCACGCACGGAATGAAGCGGCTGAGCAAAGAACTGGTCAGCAAGTTGTTCAAACTCTGCCGGAGGGAGGAAACCCGTTGCGGAGCGGTCATTTTCTCCCAAGGCACTATGGCTCTGCACAATCTTGTTAAAATACGCGCCCAATAAAGCGGCAGTCTGCTGCGCTTTGGTTTCCGTGCTGCTCCAGATCATATCCGGCACCGGCCAGATATTGCTCTCGAGAAACTGTTGTAATGCAGCTCTGCCCGCTTGTGACAAATGCCAATGTTCAACCGGAACAGCCGGATCAACAACAACCTGCGGATGGCTCAGAAAAATCAGCTGCATTGCATTCCCGCCAATCTGTTACCGGCAATAAAAAATCCTGCCGGAATACTTCCGGCAGGATTTTAAAATACATCATCAAGATGACATCAGCGTTTCTTCTTGGCCCGTCCGGCAAAAGGATTTTCCGATGTACGCAAGGACAGGCGGATTGGCACGCCCGGCATTTCGAATGTATCACGCAGACCATTGATGAGATAACGCACATAGGATTGCGGCATCACATCAGGACGCGAGCACGACACCATGAAGCCCGGCGGGCGTGTCTTGACCTGCGTCATATATTTGACCTTGAGACGACGCCCAGCCACTGCCGGTGGCGGATGATGGGTAATCACACCTTCAAGCCAGCGGTTCAGACGACCTGTGGAGATACGCGTATTCCAGATACGGTGCGTCATCTCGACATTTTCCATCAGCTTATCAATGCCGTGGCCGGTTTCACCGGAAATCGGCACAGCGCGGATGCCACGTACCTGCGGTAGCAGACGCTCGGTCTTTTCACGCAGATCAGCCAGCAATGCCTGACGGTCTTCGATCAGATCCCATTTATTGAAAGCGATGATCGGCGCACGGCCTTCACGGATAATCAGATCGATGATCTGCAAATCCTGCTTTTCAAAAGGAATGGTCGCATCGAGAACGATAATCACCACTTCCGCAAAACGAATGGCACGCAGACCATCGGCAACGGAGAGCTTTTCCAGCTTTTCCTGCACGCGCGCTTTGCGGCGCAGACCGGCGGTGTCAAACAGCTTAACTTCGCGGCCACGCCATTCCCATTCAACGGAAATCGAGTCGCGGGTAATACCGGCTTCAGGGCCTGTCAGCAGGCGATCCTGACCGAGCATTGTATTAATCATTGTGGACTTACCGGCATTCGGGCGTCCGACAATGGCAATGCGCAGCGGCTTGGTCGCGTCATATTCAGGGATGATTTCCTCATCCTCATCGCTGACATCTTCACCAACCAGAGCGCCGATTTTTTCCTGCGTAAATTCTTCTTCGGCCTTTTCTTCCGCAAAAGCTTTTTCTTTGCCGATCGCTTCCACAATCGCGTCGCGCAGATCAGGCAAACCCTGACCATGTTCAGCGGAGATCGGGCAAGGCTCGCCCAGACCCAAACGATAGGCATCATAAAGACCGGCATCAGCGCCGCGGGCTTCAGACTTATTGGCAACCAGAATAATCGGCTTGCTGAATTTGCGTACCAGCTGCGCGAATTCAATATCCGTCGGCGTCAGACCGGCTTTTGCATCAATCACAAACAGTACCGCATCAGCCTCGTCGATTGCGGCTTCGGTCTGCGCGCGCATACGGCCTTCCAACGTACCGGCTTCGGCAATTTCCAGACCGGCAGTGTCAATAACTTTGAAATGCAGATCATAGAGCTTGCCGTCGTGGATACGACGGTCACGGGTAACACCCGGCGTATCATCGACCAGCGCCAGTTTGCGCCCGACAATGCGGTTAAACAGTGTGGACTTGCCGACATTCGGACGTCCGATAATTGCGAGTGTAAAGCTCATTCAGCTTATTTTTCCGTATTATAGAGCGGTACTTAAACCGTCCCGCCCTAATGAGTGTTTCAGCCTTTTGCTGCAGTCTCTGTACTGCGCATCAGGTCAAGCATTGTATTGGCACGCTGGCGGAGATTGGCAGGAATTGCCGCGTCATCCGCATTTTGCTGGAACAGTTTGCGCGCATCGTCTGCACGACCTGCCTTATAAGCAGCCAGACCCAGCACTTCACGGGCAGAACCGCGCATCGGATTACCATCCGCGCTCAGTGTTTCCGCACGTTTTGCAACATCTTCATAAGAGCCGGTATCCACCAGAATATAGGCAGCCCGCAGCTTGGCAACATCGCGCAGGGCAACCGGTGCCTTGCTGTCTGCCGCAACCGCATCAAAAGCAGTGACCGCACCGGCCATGTCTTTTTTCTGCTCAAGCAATGTTGCTGTGCGCAACTGTGCCAGAACCGGATAAGACCCTGCACCTTCGGTTTCCAGCTTCTTCAGCGCGCTCAGGGCTTCATCTGTTTTCTTTTCACCGGCCAGATCAAGCGCTGTCAGGAACTGATCGCCCGACACTGCCGCTTTGCTTTCACGCCAATATTCATAACCGACATAACCGGCTGTACCGATAACAACGGCTACCGCGCCACCGATCAAAACCGGACCAAAACGCCGCCATACAGCGCGTACCTGTTCTGAGCGGAGCTCTTCGTTGACTTCGCGGATAAAGCTGTCGTCTGTCATGAATACCCTGTGAAACTTGTCAAGATTATCGAATATGCATCAAGAGCACGGACTATATACACAGCCCGCAACTTAACACACCTATCCGGCTTTTAGTCGGAATCGCCGACAGATGGTAGTCCTGATTGCGAATTCCTGCATAATTCCTTAATTTGCGCTGCTTAGAGCATTTCACAGTCAAGTTGGATCAACTTGACGCCCGTGATAATGCGACCAAATAAAGAATTTAGAGCGAGCGCTATGATCCAATCTGGACGTAAACCGCTCTAGCGCTCAAATCAATGGCACAGTATCAAAAGATCAGAGCATCTTTGTGCATCCATTTGGACGCAGAGCGCTCTCTGCCTGTGCTTTGCCACATTTCATACCTAATCAATCCGCTTCCGATTTAGCAATGAGCTTTCGTTTTCATGTATCAGTCTCTTCTTTCCGGTTTTGCGGTTTCTCTGTGTCTGGCCACGGCTGCGCAGGCTATGCCCGATATGCCCGCAGCGCCTCAGCAACAGGAAAAACCGGCTGATACCCGCCCGAAACAGGTGGTGATTATCTCCTTTGACGGCGCGCATGATAACAAGCTCTGGCAACGCAGCCGCGCATTGGGACAGGAAACCGGTGCGCATTTCACCTATTTTCTCTCCTGCGTGTTTTATCTGGAACGCGCAGACCGCGCGCAATATCAGCCACCGCGCATGAAAGCAGGTCGCTCCAATGTTGGCTTTGCACAGGATAAAGCAGAAATTGCCACTCGTCTCGATCAGGTCTGGAAAGCCAATCTGGAAGGCCATGAAATTGCCAGCCACGGCTGCGGCCATTTTGACGGCAAGAGCTGGACGGCAAAAGAATGGGCGCAGGAAATTCAGGCATTCCGCACTATTGTCGGCAATGCATGGAGCGCCAATAAAATTGATGGCGAACCGGAAGGCTGGAAAGATCTGGTCTATAACAAGATCACCGGCTTTCGTGCGCCCTATCTCTCCGATGACAAGCCGGTGCAGACAGCTTTGCGTGAAAGCGGTTTTGCCTATCAGGCCAGCGGCGTGACCTCAGGGCCTGAATTGCCAAAGAATCTTGCAGGTCTCAAAAGTTTCGGCTTGCCGCTGATACCGGAAGGCCCTGCCCGCAAACCCGTGATTGCCATGGACTATAATCTCTATGTGCGTCATTCGGGCGGCAAAGAAAAACCGGAACAGGCAGCGCAATTTGAGCAGCGCAGCTATGATGCCTTTATGAATGCGTTCAACAAACAATATGACGGCCAGCGCATTCCGCTGCAAATGGGCTTTCACTTTGTGCTGATGAATAACGGCGCTTACTGGAATGCGCTGGAGCGTTTTGCCCGTGATGTGTGCAAGCGTGAGGATGTACGCTGCGTCAGCTATCAGGATTATCTGGCGGAGCCGGAACTGCATAAAAGACAAACCGTTCTCTGACAGAACAGAGAACGGCAGTTTGAAGATTTAAGCGAAAAATTCCGCGTAGATTTCCGGTTTGAAACCGGCCAGCAATTTGCCGTCTTTTTCCAGAACCGGACGCTTAATCATCGACAGATTGCCGAGCATCAGCTCAATGGCTTTGGCTTCAGTCAAATCCTGCTTCTGTGCATCATCGAGTTTACGGAATGTCTGCCCTGCGCGGTTGATTACCGTTTCCCAGCCCAGTGTCTGGCACCAGTTTTCCAGCTTGGCACGATCCAGACCAACCTTTTTATAATCATGAAAGTCAAAGGTGATATTCTGCTCTGTGAGCCAGTCCTGTGCCTTGCGCATCGTGTCACAGTTTTTAATTCCGTAAATAGTTACAGTCACGTCCATTCCTCTCTTATAGATAATGCTATTTCAGCGTCTGTGCCGGATGATCATGATCGTGACCGCATTGGCTGTGATCTTCGAGTATCTGGATCACTCTGCATTCACAAACCCGTCCGTGATCACATTCACTCACCATGCGGCGCAATTCATCACGCAAGGCTGACAGGCGCTCAATCCGGTCTTCAATCTCATCAAGATGACGTCGCGCAATCGAATCTGCCTCGTGACAAGACGCATTGGGCGTCTCAGTCATCGCCAGCAATTCACGAATATCATTGATTTCAAAGCCGAGATCACGGGCATGACGGATAAAAGTCAGGCGCTTAATATCTTCCGCGCCATATTCCCGCCGCTGACTCTCGGTGCGTTCAGGCTCGCGGATCAGCCCGATTTGCTCGTAAAAACGGATAGTTGGCACTTTAACACCGCTGCGTGCTGCAACTTTGCCAATCGTATAACCTTTTTTGTCCATTTTCCGCTTGCTCCTATAGCCACTAGAGCATTTAGGGTCTTTCTCAAAAGATGCAAGAGAAAAGGAAATTGGAGATGTCCGGTCCCGTCCGTCAGGATAAATTCCGCGTCGAAGGCATGGATTGCGCCTCCTGCGCCATGAAAATTGACACGGCTGTGCGCCGCCTTGGCAAACAGATCAGCGATGTCAATGTTTCGGTCACCAAAGGCACCATGACTGTAACCCATAATGGTATTGAAGCTGATGCCATTACCGGCCAGTTGAAAAAACTCGGCTATAAATCCAGCTATCTGGGTGCCAATCAAGGCGCTGTTGTTGCAGAGCCGGAAACCGAAGCGCATGTTTGTTCCGGTGATCATGACCACGATCATAGCCATCACGACCATGATCACACAGGGCACAACCACAGCGGCCACGATCATGCCTCGCATGATCATAAACCCCATAGTCACAGTCATGCACACGAGCAGAAACAAGTGCAGGTCAAAGAGGCCGCACCTCTGCATATGCATGACCATGGCACCGATGAAGACAGCAAGCCATGGTGGCAGCAGAGCAAAGCCAAAGTGACCATTGCTGCGGGTACGGCACTGGTTGCGGCCTATCTTCTCGGCCATTTTGTACCGCAATATGAAATCTATATTTTCTCCGCTGCAATGCTGGTGGGGCTGGTGCCGATTGCCCGCCGCGCTCTGGCCGGCGCCCGTTTCGGCACACCGTTTTCCATTGAAACACTGATGACCGTTGCCGCTGTCGGCGCGCTGTTTATCGGTGCTGTGGAAGAAGCCGCGATGGTTGTCTTCCTGTTCCTGATCGGTGAACTTCTGGAGGGTGTGGCGGCACGGCGTGCCCGCAACTCCATTCGCGGCCTTGCCGATCTGGTGCCGAAAACCGCGCGTGTGGAAAAAGACGGTCAGATCATTGAGCAGGATGCATCCACTCTCGCGCTTGGTGCGGTTATTCTGGTGCGTCCGGGTGACCGTATTGCCGCCGATGGTGAAATTATCAGCGGAAACAGCGCCGTCAATGAAGCCCCTGTGACCGGTGAAAGCACGCCTAAGAATAAAGAAGTCGGCGACAAGGTTTTCGCAGGCACCATCAATTCCGATGCTGTCTTGCGGGTTAAAGTCACTGCCACGGCGCAGAACAACACCATTGCCCGTATTATCGCACAGGTTGAGGAAGCACAGGAATCCAAAGCACCGACCGAGCGTTTTATCGACCGTTTCTCGGTCTGGTACACACCTGCAGTAATGATCCTTGCTGCTCTGGTGGCAATTATACCGCCGCTTGTTGCCGGTGGTGACTGGAATGAATGGATCTATAAAGGTCTGGCCATTCTGCTGATCGGCTGTCCTTGTGCGCTGGTTATTTCCACGCCTGCCGCGATTGCTGCCGGTCTTTCTTCCGGTGCCCGCCGTGGTCTGCTGATGAAGGGTGGTGCAGTTCTGGAAAGCGCCGGTCATGTAACCGCAGCCGCCTTTGACAAGACCGGCACGCTGACAGAAGGCAAGCCTGTTGTTACCGACATTATCGCCTTTGGCAGTTCGGAAGAAGAAGTGCTGCGCTATGCGGCGGCTGTGGAACAAGGCTCAAGCCATCCGCTTGCTGTTGCCATTCTCAAGGCTGCGGAAGATCGCAAACTGACTCTGCCGCAGGTACATGACGGTGCGGCGCTTGGTGGTAAAGGCGTATCCGGTACAGTTGACGGCAAAGCTGTTCTGCTGGCCTCTCCTAAAGCAATTGCCGCCAAGACCAGCATTTCCGATGCGGATCAGAAGCGCATCGCTGATATGAATGATCAGGGCAAGACCGTCTCGCTGCTGATGATCGGCGATCAGCTTGCCGGAGGCATTGCCATGCGGGATGAGCCGCGTGAAGATGCGCGTCAGGGCATCAAAGCGCTGCAGGCTCAGGGTATCCGCACCATCATGCTGACCGGTGACAACCGCCGTACGGCAGAAGCGATCGGCCGCGATCTCGGCATGGAAGTCCATGCGGAAATGATGCCGGCAGACAAGCGCCGCGTGGTTGGAGAGCTGAAAGCCGATAAGCAGGTGGTTGCGAAAATCGGTGACGGTATCAATGATGCTCCGGCACTGGCCGCTGCCGATCTCGGTATCGCCATGGGCGGCGGTACTGATGTGGCGCTGGAAACCGCTGATGCCGCAATCATGCATGGCCGCGTGACTGACGTTGCCAATATGATCGACCTGTCAAAAACAACCATGGCGAATATCAAGCAGAATATTACGCTCGCCATTGGATTGAAGGTGGTGTTCCTCATCACCACGATCCTCGGCATTACCGGCCTGTGGCCAGCCATTCTGGCCGATACCGGTGCCACGGTTCTGGTGACAGCCAATGCCATGCGCTTGCTGCGCTGGAAACCATAATCTCCACGATATAAAACAGGGCACCATCCGGTGCCCTTTTTATTTATGTCAGACTGTAATCCGTTTCTTCACGGGCGATTTTTGCATATTCATTGCCGAGGAAATCCAGCAGCGAGCGAACAGAAGGCAGCAAGCCGCGCCGCGACGGAAACGCCGCATGGAGTATGCCGGTACGCGGTGCCCATTCCGGCAGCACATCGACCAGACGCCTCTCACGCAGATCATCGCGGATGACCATTGTCGGCAACTGACAGACCCCGACGCCATGTATTGCGGCCATACGCAGAGCCACCATATCCTCCGTTATCAGACGCGGTTTATGATGCACTCTGGCGGTTGCACCATCTGCTTTTTCCAGACACCATTCATGATCCACCCGCAGCGGGTCCCATGCCATGCTTGGTAAAGAAGCCAGATCAGCCGGCACCAATGGCCGGTTGATTTCAGCAATCACCGACGGGCTGGCGACAAGGCGTTGCGGGCTTTCTGCCAGTTTACGAATAACCAGATCGCTGTCATCAAGCGGCGGAAAACGCACGCGGATTGCCAGATCAAAACCTTCCCGCAGCACATCAACGCGGCGGTTGGTGCTTTCCAGCAGCACATCAACTTTCGGATTTTCCTGCATGAAACGGGCAATCATGTCGCCGATCTGGAAGTAAATCATCGAGGACGGACAGCTGACCCGCACGATACCCTGCGGTTCCGAGCGCATCCGGTCAATCACCTCCTGCGCAGCCTCTGCCTCAACCAGCATTGCCACACAATGGCGGTAATATTCATGCCCGACTTCCGTCACCGCGAAATGACGGGTTGTGCGCTGGATCAACCGCACACCGAGACTATCTTCCAGCAAACCGATGCGGCGGCTCAGACGGGAGCGCGGCATATTCAGCTTTCGCGCCGCAGCAGCAAAACCACCCTGCTCCACCACAACCACGAAAAATCTCAGATCATTCAGATCCTGCATGGAAACTCCCTGTCATGTCGTCTGTTTCCATGAATATAACCGTATTATTTTAAATCGCTACGGTATTGTCTCATATTTCAGACATTGTAGTGCGTTTTTACGGACTACCGCTAGTTTTGTCCTGCTCATATCTTCCTGTCATTCAGCACAATACAGGAGACAGATAATGAGAAAGGTATTAGGTGTTTACAGCAGCCCCCGCCCGCATTGGGTAGGCGATGGCTTTCCGGTCCGCTCAGTCTTCTCCTATGCCAGCCATGGCGATCATGTCAGCCCGTTTCTTCTGCTTGACTATGCAGGTCCGGCAGAATTCAGCCCTGCCGGTCATGCCTCCGGTGACCGGCGGGGCATAGGCATTCATCCGCATCGCGGCTTTGAGACAGTCACGCTTGTTTATCAGGGCGAGCTCGAGCATCGGGATTCAACCGGCAAGGGCGGCACGATCGGTGCGGGCGATGTGCAATGGATGACGGCAGCCAAAGGCATCCTGCATGAAGAACTGCATTCGCGCGCCTTTACTGAACAGGGCGGCACGCTGCAAATGGTTCAGCTCTGGGTCAATCTGCCTGCGAAAGATAAAAATGCAGAACCCGGCTATCAGAACTTACGGAGTGCAGAGATACCAGTTGTTTACCTGCCGGATAAGGCAGGCAGCCTGCGCGTTATTGCCGGTGCTTATAACAAGGTCAAAGGCCCTGCCCGTACCTTCACGCCCGTCAATTTATGGGATGTCAGCCTGCGGCAGAACACAACTGCAACCCTGACTATTCCCGACGGACATACGGCAATGCTGGTCGTGCTCAGCGGCTCAGTGACAATCAATAATGACAAGCAGGCCGGTGAGGCTCAGCTGGTTTTACTGGATCGCCACGGCACGGATGTCTGGATAGAAGCGCACAATAATGCCTCTTTTCTGGTTCTCAGCGGGGAACCAATTAACGAGCCTGTCGTTATTCATGGGCCATTTGTAATGAACAGCACGGAAGAAATCAGCTCCGCCCTCCGCGATTTTCAGAATGGCCAATTCGGACACATACCCCTTTCATGACCGGTTTATCCGGCCATGCGCTGCCGGTCTCACCTTGCCCCCCAGTTTCGTGAGACCGGCAGATGATGAAATGATTCAGCCTGACATTTAATCCAAGGGAGACGTCGAAATGAATATTCCATCAACCATTGCCAATTTTAACGGTCAGCGGCCGGTTATCGACCCGGAAGATTCTGTCATGCTGCTGATTGACCACCAGAGCGGGCTTTTTCAGACCGTCGGCGATATGCCCATGACAGAATTACGCGCCCGTGCAACCGCATTGGCCAAGATCGCCACACTGGCAAAAATTCCGGTTATCACCACTGCATCAGTGCCGCAGAGACCGAACGGCCCGCTGATACCGGAAATTCATGAGAATGCCCCTCACGCCAAATATGTTGCCCGCAAAGGCGAAATTAATGCATGGGATAATCCGGATTTCGTTGCCGCCGTCAAAGCAACAGGCCGCAAGACCCTGATTATTGCCGGTACAATTACCAGTGTCTGCATGGCCTTTCCGTCGATTTCAGCGGTCTATGACGGATATAAAGTTTTTGCCGTTGTTGATGCTTCCGGCACCTATTCCAAAATGGCTCAGGAAATTACGCTGGCGCGGGTGACGCAGGCCGGTGTTATTCCGATGGATACCGCAGCGGTAGCCTCTGAAATTCAACGCAGCTGGAACCGTGATGATGCGGCGGAATGGGCCAAAGTCTATACCCTTATTTTCCCGCCTTACCAGCTTCTGATTGAAAGCTATATGAAGGCACAGGAAGTCGAGAAAAATCACGAAACTCTGGATTCAATGCGGAAATAATTTCCGGTCACAAAAATGAAAATGGCTGCGGAACTTATCTGTTCCGCAGCCATTTTTTATCAGACATAGACCACATTGCTGAGACTGTCGCGGCGCATCCAGCGCTGTGTCATCAGCACAGCGACAATTGCAAGTCCCGTCGCCAGACCGATCCACACGCCGATCCCTTCAAAGTTGAAGGTAAAGGCCAGCAGCGCGCCAAGCGGTAAGCCGACCCCCCAATAGCCGAGCAGCGCCAGAAACATCGGAATGCGTGTATCCCGCAAACCACGCAGCATACCCGCTGCCACCGCCTGCGCCCCGTCAACAATCTGGAACAGTGCCGCAAAAGCCAGAAATGATATGCAAAGCCGGATCACTTCCGCATTGGCCGGATCACGAATATCCAGAAACGCACTGATAAACACCTTCGGCATCAGGATCATCAACAGGCCCATCACGCCCATGAAGCCGACCCCCAAAGCATAGGCACTCCAGCCTGCATAGGCCACGGCCTCACGGTTACCCGCGCCATAGGCACGGCCAACACGCACCGTCGCCACCTGTCCGAAGCCGAGTGGCACCATAAAGCTTAAGGAAGCAATCTGCATCGCTACCGCATGAGCGGCCAGTGATGTCGGGCTGATTTTACCCATCATCAGCACCGCCGCATAGAAGATCGTGGTTTCGAAAGCAAAGGTCAGCGCCATTGGTAAACCGATGCGCCATAGTTCAAGAAAACGCGGCCAGTCAGGGCGCCAGAAGCGGCCGAACAAACGGTAGCGACGGAATTTCTTATGAGTGCAGACAACGACAACCAGACCAAAGAACATCATCCAGCTGGAAGCTGTGGTGGCAATACCGGCACCGCGCAGCCCCATTTCCGGCATACCGAATTTACCGAAAATCAGGCTATAGGCAGCAATCGCATTGAACACGATAGCAAAAGCCGCAATCAGCAATGTCCAGAGCGGACGCTCCATTGCCGCCAGAAATGAACGCAGACCGATATAGCCGAGATATGGCAGCATCGCCCATTGCAGCGTATGCATCATCTGCACGGAATGCGCGGCAATATCTGGCCGCTGTCCCATAAACAGGAACACGGATTCCGCATTCCACAGCAGCACCCAGAACGGAATGCAGATAATAATCGCTGTCCAGAATCCCTGACGCACAGTGCGGCGCACATCGCGCACGGAATGGCGGTTGCGGCCAAGCGCCATCGCCATCATCGGCAGCGTGGCGGAAACCAGCCCCATGCAGAAGATCATCATCGAATGATAAAAGCTGGTCGTCAGCACAGCAGCAGCCAGCGTATCGGCGCCGAGACGCCCGATCAGAATGACATCCGTTGCTGTCAGCGCTGCCTGCGAAAGATTCGTAAAAATCAGCGGCCAGCCAAGTTTAAAGGACGAAATGACCTCCCGCCCCCAGCGATTACCTGTATTTGTCTGCGTAATTGCAGTCATGTTCAGCCGCCTCCCGACAGCTTTTTCCGGCACAGACCGGGTTTTCAAAGCACTTTCCGGCCTGACTGCCTCAGGAAAATACGCTCATTTTGTTATGGTATATTCGCAAGCAATTTCCGGACAAAGAAGCCGGCGCTTAACATTGAGAACCATGCTGTATCATGCCGGTTCATGAAGATCGAGAGCGATCTGAAAGAACAATCAAATGTGTTGAGCCGCAGTGCTTTCCGGCACTGCGGCTCAACATAGTAACAATCAGGATTACTATGCTTTAATGCACATAGGCAAAGCGGATCACAAACAGTGCCGCAACAATCCATGTTGCCGGATGAATAACCCGCCATTTACCCGAACCGGCCTTGAGCACAACATAGCTGATGAAGCCGAAGGCCAGACCATTGGCAATCGAATAGGTGAACGGAATGCCCAGAGCTGTCAGAGCAGCTGGTGCAGCTTCCGTTACATCGTCCCATTCGATTTCAGACATTTCACGCATCATCAGACAGGCGACATAGATCAGCGCCGGCGCTGTTGCATAGGCAGGAACGGATCCGGCCAGAGGTGAAATGAACAAGGCAGCAAGGAACAGAAGAGCGATAACCAGTGCTGTCAGACCTGTGCGGCCACCGGCCTGAACGCCGGAAGCGCTTTCAACATAAGCGGTTGTCGAGCTGGTACCGATCAGTGAGCCGCCGATGATGGCAGTGCTGTCTGCAAACAAAGCGCGGTTCAGACGGTTCGGCTTACCCTCAGGGATAAGACCTGCACGCTTGCTCACGCCGATCAGCGTACCGGTTGCATCAAAAACTTCAACCAGCACAAAAACCAGAATAACCTGCAGGAAGCCCACATGCAGAGCGCCCATAATATCGAGCTGCATGAATGTCGGCATCAGGCTTGGCGGTGCTGAGAATACGCCCTGAAACTGGCTGACGCCGAGCATGATCGACAGAACGGTCACAACCAGAATACCGATCAGAATTGCGCCGCGCACTTTCAGCGCATCCAGAACGGCCATCACGAAGAAGCCGAAGATCGCCAGCAACGGACCGGTTTTGGTCAGGTCGCCAAGGGTGATGAAAGTTGCTTCGCTGCCGACAATAATGCCGGAGCTTTTCATACCGACTAGCGCAAGGAACATGCCGATACCGACAGCAATCGCACTGCGCAGGGATTTCGGAATACCGTCAACCAGCCAGCTACGAATGCCGGAAATGGTGAGGATAAAGAAAATCACACCGGAGATAAAGACAGCGCCCAGAGCCTGCTGCCATGTGAAGCCCATAATACCGACAACGGTGAAAGCGAAAAACGCATTCAGACCCATGCCCGGTGCCATACCGATCGGCCAGTTGGCAACAAATGCCATCACGATAGAGCCAAGCGCTGCGGCAAGACAGGTCGCGACAAAGATCGCATTACGATCCATGCCGGTCGAGGACAGAATGTCCGGATTAACAAAAATGATATAGGACATTGTCAGGAACGTTGTCAGACCGGCGAGCACTTCTGTGCGCACATTGGTCTTATGTTCCTGTAATTTGAAAAGCTTTTCCAGCATGGTAGCTCCCTGTCAGTCTTTGGTAAGAAAGCATTCTGACGTCTTGCAGATGAATGGCCTCCTCGCAAAATCCTGATAGCAAAACCTGCTGCAGTCCACGGGAGACGACCTGTTTTATAGCGCCTGATCCGGCGGGATAAAACAATGCCACATTTTCGCCATTATCATGAATAGCCGGTCGCGTAAATGCACAGCACCCTCCGGCACTCCGCAGTGCAGGCTTTATACACCGGAATCTCGCAGGTAAAAAAGGCTGACAATCGTGATGATATGCCGGTTCAAAGCCGGAATGTGTCGCGCGTGAACACTGCGACACACTCCGTTTTAATAGGCCGCATCATAGCGGTGATCAGGTAAGATCAATATAGAAACAGCTTTAGCCGAGCGCTTTTGCAGCCTCATCAATCAGATTTGCAACCTCTGCCGCGCGGGAAGCCAGTGAAGCATGGCTTGCATCCAGCTCAATCATTTTGCGCGGCTTCATCCGTTCAGCCATATGTTTCTGATTGGCCGGATGGATCATGTGATCCTGCGTTGAAAGCTGATACCAGACCGGCTTATGTTTCCATGCAGGGTCGGTCACATTATCACCGAATGTCGTGGCAATTGGCGCCTTCTGCGCTACAGCCATTACCAGCGCTTCGTCCGCGCTCATATCCTGACAGAAGCTTTCATGGTATTTGTCATAATTAATCCAGAGATAGCCGTCACTGTCCGGAGCCAGATTGGCAATGGCTGCGGGCGGATTTGCCTGACTGATACCACCAGGGCTTTCCCCTGCATCCGGTGCGAAGGCCGCAATATAGACCAGTCCGGCAACATTTGGCAGATTGCCCATCTCGGTAATAACCGCTCCGCCATAGGAATGGCCGACCAGCAAAACCTTGCCTTCCTGCTGTTTAACCATTTTGCGGGTGCGTTCCGCATCATCCGCCAGAGATGTCAGCGGCATTTCCACGGCACGGATTTTGCCATATCCTTTACGGGACAATTCGAGAATAACTTTGCTCCAATGGGCGGCACCGCCCCAAAACCCGTGCACCAATACAATTGTCAGCTGACTACCCATAGCTATCTCCTTTTGCAGTGATAATCCTGAAAGATGTGTTGTCTTTCGATGCGTTACAGAACAGGGAATATTATTATTTTAGAATGATGCGATATTGCTGTAACGACAGTGCCTCGTAATTAGAGCGCCTGTTTTATCCGGCAACGGGACATTCAATATTTTTCGTAGCAGCACGCCGCATATTGCTACACGGCGTGCTGTCTTTAATAATCAGAACAGGTTGTAACGCTGCGCGAGCGGCACGACAGAAACCGGTTCAGCCCCGACCTCTGCGCCGTCAACGCTGACTTTATACGTCTTCGGATCAACGGTGATTTTCGGCAATGCATCATTAAGCTTCATGTCAGCCTTGGTCAGACCACGGCATTTGACAACCGGTTCGATGCGCTTGTTCAGGCCGAGATTCAGCACATTGCCGTCATTGACCGATACCTGACTGACGAACAGAATTGATGTTTTGCCGATACCGGAAGACAAAGCACCGAACATCGGGCGCATGATTACCGGCTGCGGTGTCGGGATTGATGCATTGGCATCGCCGATCTGCGCATAGGCAATGAAACCGCTCTTCATCACCAGTTCAGGTCGCTGACCGAAGAATGCTGGTTTCCACAATACCAGATCCGCGACTTTGCCTGTCTCAACTGACCCGATGAGATGGCTGATACCATGGGCAATGGCAGGATTGATGGTATATTTGGCGATATAGCGTTTGATACGGAAATTATCATTTCCTGCACCATCCTGCGGCAGGTTTCCGCGCTGCGCCTTCATCTGATCGGCGACCTGCCATGTCCGCATAATCACTTCACCACCGCGCCCCATCGCCTGACTGTCAGATGTCATCATGGAAATCGCGCCGATATCATGCAGCACGCCTTCGGCAGCAATCGTATTGGCACGGATACGGCTGGCTGCAAAAGCCACATCTTCCGGAATATTCTTATCCAGATGATGGCAGACCATCAGCATATCGAGATGCTCTTCCACCGTATTCACGGTGTAAGGCAAAGTCGGCGTGGTGGAGCTGGTCAGCACATTGGCTTCCGCACAGATGCGCATCAGATCCGGCGCATGACCACCGCCTGCACCTTCCGCATGATAGGCATGGATGGAGCGACCACCGAAAGCCTTGATGGAATCTTCCACCGTGCAGCTTTCATTGACGGAATCCATATGAATGGTGACCTGAATGTCATATTCGTCAGCCATATCCATACAGGTTGCAATAGCTGCCGGTGTTGTGCCCCAGTCCTCATGCAGCTTCAGACCAGCAGCACCGGCCAGAACCTGCTCGCGCATACCTTCAGGTCGGGATGAACTGCCACGACCGGTAAAGATCACATTGAGTGGCAGATCATCGGTCGCCTGCATCATATTATGCAAGTAGTTCGGGTTCGGTGTGCAGGTCGTGGCCATCGAGCCTGTAGCAGGACCGGTACCGCCGCCGAGTACGGTAGTCAGTCCGCTGGCAATCGAAGTAATTGGCTGCGACGGCGTGATATAGTGGAAATGCGTATCAATACCACCGGCAGTGACAATACAGCCCTCGCCTGAGATCACCTCTGTATTCACCCCGATCACCAGATCCGGATGCACACCAGCCATGATATCGGGATTACCGGCTTTGCCGATACCGGCAATCTTGCCATTCTTGATGCCGATATCAGCTTTGACGATGCCGGTATAATCAATGATCAGCGCATTGGTGATGATACAATCCAGTGCCTTATCACTGCTGACACCCGTTGCTTGCCCCATACCATCGCGGATGACCTTGCCGGAGCCGAAGATGCATTCGTCACCATAGACGGTGTAATCATGCTCGACTTCCGCATAGAGATTGGTATCGCCCAAACGAACTTTGTCACCCTTGGTCGGGCCGAAAAACTTGGCGTAATCTGCACGGGTTATTTTATAGACCATGTTTTATCCTTATCGGCAGAGCGCGGCGTGATGCATATATCCGGCACTCTGCAAGCTTAAATTGTTGCGTAAAATCTGTGATAAAAGCGCTCATTCAGCACTGCGACTGTCGGCAAAAGCACGCTCATTCACGCGGGAAAGCGTGCGCGCTTTATTCTCCGCATCCACTGCACCATCGACCAGATTATTACCGCCGCGGATGATCTGATTGCCGGAAATTGCCACCAGTGTAACGTCCTTGGTCTCACCCGGCTCGAAGCGCACAGCCAGACCCGCCGGAATATCCAGACGCTTGCCATAGGCTGCTTCTCGGTCGAATTTCAGACGCGGATTGGTTTCAACAAAATTGAAGTGACTGCCGATCTGTACAGGACGGCTATCGGTATTGGTGACGCTGATTGTGACAGTTTCGCGCCCTTCATTGAGCTGGATTTCGCCTTCAGCGCAGACAACCTGACCGGCAATACCGATCTCTTCATCATCCTGCATTTTCTCCGGAACCGGCAGAAAGCTACCATAGAGCGCCAGTTTCATGTCGCCCTTGTCGGCACTGACCGGCGTGCGCACGGCAACCAGTTTGGTGCCATCTTTGAATGTGCCTTCAATCTGCACATCTTCAATCATCTCGGCCACGCCGGACATGACTTCGCGTCTGCCGAGAATGGTGCTGCCGAGGCGCATTAGTTCAGCAACTGAGTGCTGACCGTCGCGGATCAGCTCCAGCATCACCAGCGAGATCAGGGCAATGGCTTCCGGATAATTGAGACGCAACCCGCGTGCGAGACGGCGCTGTGCCAATTGGCCGGTGGTTACAAGCATCAGCTTGTCGGTTTCATGAGGTGTAAGATGCAATGGTGTCTCCTTTATTTTCGGGAAAACACAGGCGCAGCAAATCGCAAGGCGTGCCAAATCCTCGGCAAGCCGCTATGAATTTCAAGGAGCCTGTGTGAAGAATGGACGTGCTGCGAAAATACACAGCTGATGCGCTTTGCACTGACCAATATCAATGACATCACAACGCGTCCTGCAGAACAGGAAGAGTTGCAGATTACACGACATTACCACCGCCTATAGTCATGACGGTGATATAATCATAGCGATGATTACAAGACGCAATACGCCCGCAAGCAGCATCGGCTATGCCGGTGAATTTCGGATGATATGGATTAGCAATACAGAAAGGGCATCAGCACTTCGCAGCGGCTGAAACTAGCCGACATTAAGTCCTGAGAAATGTTCCATCATGTGATTAACGACAAAAAAAGTCAGCAATCTCGGCCCTGTCATTTCAGTTCTGTATGAAGAAAAAACTGCGATGCGGATTGGTCAATCTGAGTCATCGCAAGCCCGATAAAGACAGCAGTATAAACCGAAGTCAAGGGGACATTGCTGCGCTCTGCACGGTTAAAAAACACAGCTGAACACAATGACAAATGTTGTTTTATTAAACCTAAAAATGAAATTTTACACTGAATCCTAAGTCTTTCCCTGTATGGGAGGAAAGGCAGATAAATACGAAAGCCTTTGCAGTGATTTGGCATCGTCAGTTTAAGCTCGGAAAAAGCAATTATACAGCACGGCATATTATTGTCGTTTTGCTGGCTTTTTTCACGCCTATACTTCTGGGACTGCCGATTTTATATTGGCAATCCGGCAATACTTTACAGGAAAGAGCCCAGTCAGCCAGCCGTGCCGTTATTGAACATGTTGATGATATTCTCGACAATGCAAGAAAAGTAACTGAAGACGCTGCACCTCTGATTGAAAAACCCTGTTCCGAAATTGTCGAAACACTGCGTATCAAAGCCACCACGGCATCTTTTGTCAGATCGCTGGCAGTCATCAAAAATGATACAATAACCTGCAGCACCATTTACGGTGACACGCGTCTGCCCGTCACAAGTGCCCATTTTTATGATGACCGGCTGGCCTTAATCGCCGGAAACAGAGTTTCTCCTGACCGTGCAATTTTGCTCTACCGATGGAAAAACGGCACGTCATCTATTCTGGCCGGTATTGACGGCCTGCATATTATTCAGCTGCTCAACAGTCATGAGATGACACCGGCAACAACGCTGATTATCGGTTCTTACCGGCTTGAGCAGGACGGCAAAGTCCGCAACATATCTGCCGGAACCAGCAACAGCATTCTGATCCGCGACCGCTCCGATAAATATCCGTTTTCGGTTGAGACCGGTTTTCACAGCGGCGCATTACGGGACTATATTTTATCCCGCCATCTGCCGCTTATCATCCTGCTCGTCATTCTTGGCGGGCTGAGTGCATTTGCAACAAACCGGATGACGGTCAATGCCCGCAACATGACTGCTGAGGCCAAGCGCGCCATCCGCAATAATGAATTTATCCCTTATTATCAGGCAATTGTGCGGAGCGACACCCATGAATGGGTTGGTGCGGAAGTGCTGACCCGCTGGGATCATCCGCTTGAAGGCATGATCCTGCCAAACAGTTTTATTCCTTTTATGGAACGTTCCGGACTGATTATTCCGATGACGGCAGCCCTGATCCGGCGCGTTGCGGAAGAATTTAGACTGCTGGAGAAACAGCTTCCTGACGGTTTCCATATCAGTATCAATGTTTCTGCCGTTTATCTGGCCGATCCTGAATTGATCAAAAGCTGTCACTATTTCCTGAGCCAGTTTTCGCAAAACAAGATACGGTTGATGCTGGAACTGACCGAACGTGAAGCAATAGAGCCAACGCCGGAACTGTTACAGCAAATCCATACGTTGCGTCAGGCCGGAATTCTGATCGCACTGGACGATTTTGGCGTCGGCCACTCCAATCTCAATTATCTGAAAGAGTTTCAGGCCGATCTGCTCAAGATTGACCGTAGCTTTATTACCGGCATTGGCAGCAATGACTTCTCCCGCCATGTCTTGCAGAGCATTATTGATCTGTCGCAGCAACTGGGGCTCCGGATCATTGCAGAAGGTATCGAGACACGTCAGCAGGCCGATTATCTTCAAGAGAGAGGCGTCCAGTATCTTCAGGGCTTTTATTTCTCCAAGCCGCAGCCGATTACTGTTTTCCAGTCCCATATGTGCCAGCATTTATCGGGACAGAAACCGAAACGTGGGAAGTAACCGCTCTGCAGCTCCCTGTCCTGCGCAGAACTGAGCGTTGCCAAAAAGATACCATCCCTCTGACATTCGCCCAATCTTTGTAAAAATAATTGATCACTTGGTAAACTCTTTGTAGACGCTTAAGAAAACCTTAAGTATCGCGAGGGAGCAAGCTGTCTTCCTTGCTAAAAACTGGAGCCGGTTTGTCCGTGTCATTATCCCCGCTGAAATTATCCCTGTTATTCGCCTGCGCTGCTGCTCTTTCTGCCTGTACCACTGTCCAGAATCCGCCACCTGTGCTCAATGCCAGCGTAACCCAGCCGCAGCCGGTGAAACCGGAACCGGTATCCGAGCCGGAAGCACCGGCAGCGACACCGGAAACTGACAGCGCCGCGTATATGTATCGCGCAATGACGGATCAGAATTACCAGATCCCTGCGATTGATCTGGCCAAGCTGAAACCGGAACACCGCCGGACTGTTGTCGATTACAAGACCACAGAAAAACCGGGCACCATTATTGTCGACCAGCCTGCACGCTATCTCTATTTTGTGCTGCCGGAAGGCAAGGCTGTCCGCTATGCCGTGGGTGTCGGCCCCGCAGCACGCGGCTTTAACGGCGGCGATGCAATTATCGCGCATAAGGCCGCATGGCCGCGCTGGACGCCGACCCAGAACATGATCAAGCGCAATCCGAACCAGTATCTGCGCTACAAAGACGGCGTTGACGGCGGCCCGGGAAATCCGATGGGCGCGCGCGCACTCTATATGCATAAAGACGGCATCGACACTTATTACCGCGTCCACGGCACGAATAAACCTTCATCGATCGGCAAAGGCGTTTCCGCAGGCTGTATCCGTCTTATCAATCAGGACATTATCGACCTGCATTCCCGCGTAAAGCCTGGTGCACGCATTGTCGTGAAATAAAAAACCAATCTACCCTGCCCCGTGATCTCTGCATTTCGGGGCAGTGTTCAAACCCGAGACATAAAAACACCGCCGCAGTTTTCGCAACTACGGCGGTGTTTTTATTATCCGTTTCACTTATGAAAAGAGGATAGAAATATTTTCTCAGTCAGCCGATCAGCTTTTCATAGACTTTGCCGTGTTCAAGCACTTTGCCTGTTTCATCCATAACACGCATGGCATCAGCGGAAATCTCATCGATAACCACGACTTCACCGTCGATCAGGCCGATTTCAATCTTCATATCGATCAGCGTCAGACCCAAACCACGCAAGTCAGCTTCTACAATACGGCACACATTACGGGTAATGTCCTTAGCCTTTGCAAGATGGTCAGGGCTTAAAAGGCCGAGCGCAACGATGGTGTCGTCATTGATAAGCGGATCGCCGCGTTCATCATCTTTCACAGTAATTTCAACAAGATAGTCAAATTTCTGTTCGGTATTACGAATATATTGCTGATAACGGCGAATGAAACTGCCCCAAGGACGGGTGCGGCAAACAAATTCAAAGCCGCCGGTGCCGTTAATATCCTTGCCCAAAGGCTCAGCACGGCGAACTTCCATCGTGCCCTTTTCAAGATCAAGATTGACCGAGTGTGTAGGCACGCCAGCAGCATGCAGACGCTTGAAGAAATAATCCGTCATGCCAAGAGATTTGCGCCCCTTGCCTTCAACCTGACCAATAACGGTATTTGCACCCGGATCAATCACACCATCCGAGCCGGTTACATCATCCTTGAACACCAGAAGAATGTTGCCGTTCTCCAAGGCGTAGAGGTCTTTGGTCTTGCCGGAGTAAATCTTTTCGCTGCTGTTCATTCGTTTGCCCGCTCAGGTTTATGCGCTGATCATACCCAAAGCGGTTTACGTTCATGTTGGATCGCAATGCTCGCTCTGGATTCTTTAGTTTGTCGCATTATCCCTACGTCAAATTGGATCAACTTGACTGTGAAATGCTCCAGAAAAAAACAATGCGCCGATTGGCGCATTGTTCTTCAACTTATTCCCACTCAATGGTGCCCGGAGGCTTCGAGGTAATATCATAGACCACGCGGTTAATACCGCGTACTTCATTGATAATACGGGTCGCTGCCTTGGCAAGGAAGTCCATATCATAGTGGTAGAAATCAGCTGTCATACCGTCAACCGATGTTACCGCACGCAGCGCACAAACGAATTCATATGTACGGCCGTCGCCCATAACACCAACGGTCTGCACCGGCAGCAACACTGCGAAAGCCTGCCAGATCTTGTCATAAAGACCGGCTTTACGGATTTCGTCCAGATAGACTGCATCAGCTTCACGGAGGATTTCCAGCTTCTCACGGGTGATACCGCCCGGGCAACGAATTGCCAGACCCGGACCCGGGAACGGATGGCGGCCGATGAAACTGTCCGGCAGACCGAGTTCCTTACCGAGAACGCGCACTTCATCCTTGAAGAGTTCACGCAGTGGTTCCACGAGCTGCATATTCATGCGCTCAGGCAGACCGCCGACATTGTGATGCGACTTGATTGTAACCGAAGGACCACCGGTGAAAGATACGCTTTCAATCACGTCAGGATAGAGGGTACCCTGCGCGAGGAAGTCTGCACCACCGAGTTTAGCCGCTTCTTCTTCGAAAACTTCAATGAACAGACGGCCAATGGTCTTGCGCTTCACTTCCGGATCAGTTTCACCTTCCAGAGCGGAGATAAAACGATCCTGCGCATTCACCAGAACCAGCGGCATGTTGTAATGTTCTTTGAACATCGCAACAACCTGTGCCGCTTCATCCTTACGCATCAGGCCGTGATCAACCAGAATACAGGTCAGCTGATCGCCAACCGCTTCATGGATGAGCAGCGCTGCAACGGAAGAGTCCACGCCGCCTGAAAGCGCGCAGATAACCTTGCCTTTGCCAACCTGTTTGCGGATAGCTTCAACAGCCTGTTCGCGATAGGCGGACATTGTCCAGTCCGGCTTGATGCCAGCAATATTATGGACGAAATTCTGCAGGAGTTTCGCGCCGTCCGGTGTGTGCACCACTTCCGGATGGAACTGCACCGCAAAATATTTGCGTTTTTCATCGGCAATGGCTGCAAATGGTGCATTCGGCGATGTGCCGACAACTTTGAAGCCTTCCGGCAGCGCTGTTACACGATCACCGTGGCTCATCCAAACCTGATGGCGGGTGCCTTTGGCCCAGATGCCGGAAAACAGCGCGCTGTCCTCGTTGACTTCGAGGAATGCACGACCGAATTCACGGTCATGGCCGCTCTCGACCTTGCCGCCCAGCTGTTCGCACATGGTCTGCTGACCGTAGCAAATGCCCATAACCGGAATACCGGCTTCAAACACTGCCTGTGGTGCGCGCGGACTACCGATATCGGTGGTCGAATGCGGGCTGCCGGACAAGATCACAGCTTTCGGATTGATGCGCTTGAACGCTTCATCTGCCAGCTGGAACGGCACGATTTCGGAATAGACTCCGGCCTCGCGCACACGCCGCGCTATCAGCTGCGTGACCTGACTGCCAAAGTCAATGATAAGGATAGTATCGGGATGGGTGCTCATGGGCAGCATCTAGAGAATTATGTTGATTGTTGCAAGCCGGAATCGAAACCCGCGACAATATATTAGGGTACAAACAGTGGAGATAAGATCAGTCGCCGGATTTTACCGTCAGCGGCACTGTACGCTCAAGATCAGCCTTGTAAAGACCCGGATCAGGATGGCCGGTTGTTTTGACCAATGTGCTCTGCAACATTGCCGCTTCCAGCAAGCGCACGGCCTGTGCCAGTTTCTCATCAATAATATGCAGATAACGTGTCCAGTCAGACACCTGCTTCACCGCTTCATCACCATCGGAAATACCGCGCAAACCGATCAGCGGCACAGCAAAACGCTGGCAGGTGCGCAGGATCGCAAAGCTCTCCATGTCCACCATATCCGCATCAATATCATTATAGGCAGAACCGGTGACGATATTTGCACCTGTAGACAAGGACGCGCTGGCAATACCCGGAATATGATATGGCAGCGGAATAATGATCGGGAAATCAGCCGATGGTGTCTGGCCTTTGGCATAGCCGAGAGCCGAGGCATCCATATCGCGGTAACCGACATTGACCGCCTGATAAATCTCGGTCTGTACCAGCTTTGCCGAACCGGCAGACCCAAGCGACACCACCAGATCAGGCAGAGCACCGCGCATGGAAAGATCGGCCAGAACCGCAGAAACCACGACAGCCGCTTCAACAGGGCCGATACCGGTAATCAGCGGCTTGAACATAGCCTGCAAATGCGGGCCGTATTCTGAAGGGGACGCCATAACAAACAGAACTTTTTTGCCGCCGAAATCATGCACATATTGCAGCATCGACATCGCATCTTCTGAAGCACCCTGTACCGGCGCGGACATAATCTTGGTCATTCTAACACCTGAGGCCGCCAATACAGATGATTGCGGCACACCCTTTTATTCGGACTTGCGCGGAGCTTTGGGATAAATCCGCACGAGGTTCAAATCAAAAAGCTGTTTACAGAAGCGCTTCCGTAAACAGCACACTCAGGACAGGTGTTCAGAGGATAACCTAGTCCTGCAAATCTTCACGATCTTTCACCACCATCAGCGTCGCTGTCATGGTGGCTACCAATTTTACTTCAGTCTCACCGACGGCAAATGCCTGACCGTCGCTGACCATAATCGTACGTCCCTGCTTGGTTACATTCCCACGGAACAGAAAATGATCGCCTTTACCGGGCGCCAGCAGATTGACTTTGAATTCGATGGTCAGCACTGCGGCATCCGCCGGCATCATTGTCAGCGCCGAATAGGCACAGACTGCATCGAGAGCCGTAGACACAATTCCCGCATGCAAAAACCCATGCTGCTGGGTCAGATCGGCACGAAACGGCAGCTCCACTTCAACCACACCCGGTTCACAGCGCGTGAGTTGTGCGCCAATCAGCTTCATCGCCGCCTGACGTGCAAAACTCTTCTCAACCCGTTCTTTGAAATCCGGTTCTGCTATTCTCGGTACTGCCATAATATCCCTCAGTCTTATACACTGAATGTCAGTTTTATGGCATCTCCATAACAGTCTTCAGAACCTATTCCAACTACCGGTTCGTACAAAGCATGTCCATATACGACCGAAAACAGGATATATCCTTATAGACATATATTTATATCGGATACTGCTATTCAAGCCCAGCTAATAGCGCAAACAGAAAAAAATACCAGCTTTAATGGAGAAAAAGCCCGTATTTTTTCAATATTACGATCCGGATAAGAATAATACCCAATACTCAGGCAGGCTGATTTTGCAAAACAGCAATATAGAAGCCGTCTGTATCCGTGGAAAGCGGCGAGAACACGGCACCGAAATCGGGATAATACGGCTGTGCCTGATCGGTGATGCCGCTCCATAACTCGGCCATCGGCAGCGCCCTGTAATCGGAGTTTTCCGAGAGAAAACGGGCGACTTGCCGGTTATTCTCTGAAGCAAACAGCGAACAGGTCACATAGACCAGACGACCACCCGGCTTCACATAATGTTTGGCCGCTTCAAGCACTTCATGCTGATCGGCAACGCGGCGCTCAAGCTGCACATCGGTCAGGCGCCATTTGGCATCCGGACGGCGACGCCATGTGCCGGAACCGGTGCATGGCGCATCAGTCAGCACAATATCCATCTGACCTTTATAAGGCTCCAGATTTTCCGGCCGGTTATGTACCTGTGTATTACGCACACCGGCGCGGCTCAGGCGATCATGGATCGGATTGAGGCGCGAGCGCTCGGCATCATAGGCATGAATCTGCCCTTTATTCTGCATGGCTGCAGCCAGAGCCAGTGTCTTGCCACCGGCACCGGCACAATAATCCATCACCTGCTGACCGGGCTGCGCACCAACCAGTTTCGCGGCAAGCTGCGAGCCTAAATCCTGCACCTCATACCAGCCATCGAGAAAAGCCTGCTCGGTCTGTACATTCGGATGACGGCCAAGCGCACGCAAAGGCGGAATACGCACAGCTTCCGGCAGAAAAGGCGCAGCTTCTGCACCGGCATTTTTCAGACCTTCCAGCGCGGTCAGCACCTTGTCGCGATTGGTTTTCAGCGTATTGACCCGCAGATCAACCGGCGGACGCGTGGCAAGTTCAGCAGCCTGTGCAACCCAGTTTTCACCAAACAAGGCTGAAAATTCCGGCACCCAACTCTCGGCAATATCGGCGCGGATAAAATCCGGCGCATCACTCAGATCACGGCTTTCCCAAGCCTGCAAGCGCTCACCCTCAAGCGGCTCTGGAGCAAATTTATCACCGGCCAGATTAGCCTCCAGCCACTCTGCGCCCATATCAGGATCGCTCAGGACAGAGGCATAAACCAGCGCACGGGCATCCTGCGCATCCATCCGCCAGCCGAATGAAAGTTTACGGCGCAGAACATCATAGACAATATTGCCGATCACAGCGCGGTCGCCGGCTCCGGCAAAGCGGTGCGCTGCACCCCAGTCTTTCAGCGCATCGGAAGCAGCACGGCTCTGGCGTTCAATATCTTCCAGCACTTCTATCGCTGCCTGCAACCGTCCGCCCAAACGCATCTTTACCGCTTTCCTGTCTTTATCTTGTTCATATGTTCTCACCGCATAGCTTAAAATGCGCCAAAGTGAAACGACCTGAGCAAAAGAAAAAGCCGGAGCATCACTGCTCCGGCTTCTTTGTATTGCGTTTCCAGCTCTTATTCAGCAGCTGTCTGCTTTTCCTCATTGGAAATCGTATTGGCTTCATAGCCATGCGCTTCCTTGAGGGCTGCACGGACACCGGCTTCATAATCCGGATGGATCAGTTTGAAATGGCCAAGCTGACGCTCAATGATAAAGCCAGGCACACCGCCCATTGCCGCAGCAATATTCGAGAACAGACGGCTCTTCTGACCTGCATCAAACAGGTTAAACAGTGCGCGCGGCTGCGAATAATCATCATTGCCGATACGGTGATTGTAACGATCAACGTCACCGGAGATTTTCAGCGGCGGTTCTTTCGCCGATGGCTGTTCAACCGGACCATTGAAGGAATTCGGCTCATAATAAGCATCCGGATTACCGGTCGCGATACCGCCATAAGTATTCATCTGACCGTCGCGATGGTAGTGATGCACCGGACAAGCAGGCTTATTGACCGGAATTTGCTCATAATGCGTGCCAAGACGATGACGATGCGCATCCGCATAGGAGAATACACGTGCCTGCAACATCTTATCAGGCGAATAGCCGATACCCGGCACAATATTCGACGGCGAGAAAGCAGCCTGCTCGATTTCCGCAAAATAATTATCAGCGTTACGGTTCAGCTCCATAATACCGATATCCATCACCGGATAATCTGCATGCGGCCAGACCTTGGTCAGATCAAACGGGTTATAAGGTGTTTTATCGGCATCGAGTTCAGGCATGATCTGAACCTGCACTTTCCAGCGCGGGAATTCACCCTTTTCAATCGCACCAAACAGGTCGGCCTGTGTGGATTCACGGGTCTGGCCGACAACTTTTTCAGCCTCCGCATTCGTCCAGTGCTGGTGCCCCTGCATGGTCTTGAAGTGGAATTTCACCCAATAACGCTCACCGGCATCATTCCAGAACGAATAAGTATGCGAGCCGTAACCATTGATGTGACGCACATCTGTCGGCAGACCACGGTCAGACATCAGGATTGTTACCTGATGCAGGCTTTCCGGTGACAATGACCAGAAATCCCACATAGCTGTGGCGGAGCGCATATTGGTCTTCGGATGGCGCTTCTGAGTGTGAATGAAGTCCGGGAATTTCACCGGATCACGCACAAAGAAGACCGGCGTATTATTGCCAACCAGATCCCAGTTGCCTTCTTCGGTGTAGAACTTCAATGCAAAACCGCGCACGTCGCGTTCGGCATCTGCCGCACCGGCTTCACCGGCAACTGTGGAGAAGCGCGCAATCATCGGGGTCTTCGCACCCGGCTGCAAGGCTTTCGCTTTGGTATATTTGGAAATATCACCGGTAATGGTCAGTGTACCATGGGCACCCCAACCCTTGGCATGAACCGCACGCTCAGGAATACGCTCACGATTCTGGTGTGCCAGCTTTTCAATGAGCTGGTAGTCAGTCATCAGGACAGGACCGCGCTCGCCTGCTGTCAGGGAATTCTGGTTATCCGGAATCGGTGAACCGGCACTTGTGGTCATAATCGGACGATCGGCCATTTTTAGCTCTCCCTTGTATGATTGGCTCTGTTTTGAGCCATTATAAAAAAATCTGCATGACAAGATTATGACGGGCGCAGAACCACCTTCAGGTATTCCGCACCAGCCAAAACATGTATTAAATACTCAATTTCAATAACTTAACGATATACACCGATCAGGATTGAAATTGCATTCTCATGCTCTTTCTACAGAATAGAACTATTCTAACCATAATTTCCAATTGAATTTACTGTGATTATTGATAAGATTTTCTTATCATGTTTACAGTCAAGCAAATGCGCTATTTCGATGCGCTCGCCACCCATCTGCATTTTCGCAAAGCCGCCGAAACAGTCTTTGTTTCGCAACCCGCTTTATCCGCACAAATTGCAGAAATGGAAAATCTCGCCGGCAGCCCGCTCTTTGAGCGCGCCAATAAATCAGTTCTGCTCACAGAACTCGGTCACACACTCTGGCCGCGCATTAAAGTGATTTTACAGGAAATCCGTGCGCTGGAAGAACTGACCGAGCAGAAGAGCGGTATTTTACAGTCACGGCTGCGGCTTGGCATCATCCCAACCATTGCCCCCTATTTGCTGCCGGATCTTATTCAGGCGCTGAAACAGCAATATCCGGCACTGACGCTGGAACTGCGCGAGGCACTAACCGACAAGCTGCTGGAAGAATTGCGCAATGGTGAACTCGATGCGGTGATTGCCGCTATGCCGGTGCATGATCCCTATTTGACGGGTAAACACCTGTTTGATGACCGGTTTCTCATTGCTACTTCCAGCAATAATAATGATGTGCTGCCCTCACCACTCACACAGGGCAATGCGGCATTGGAAAAATTGCTCTTACTTGAAGAAGGCCATTGTCTGCGCGATCAGGCACTTGAGGTCTGCGCTCTGCCGCGTGAGCGCGCACTGGTGAATTTTGGCGCGACCAGCATGGCAACGCTGTTGCAAATGGTCAGCAATGATATGGGACTGACGCTGATACCGGAAATCGCTATCCGTTCCGAAGTTCCGCATAAACGCATCCGCATTGTGCCATTCTCTGACGGCTCACCAAAACGCCAGATCGGCCTGTTCTGGCGCAAACAAAGCCTGCGTCTTGAGGATTTCACAGCTTTGGCAAAATGCATCCAAAACAGCGCGGAAAAAGTGATGCTGGCACCTGATGAGCTTAGCAGCCTGATCCGCCACAGTGCCGAATCTGAAGAGACTGCACTTATTCAGCGCGTTCCCGCAGGTATTTAAGCATCATAAGTGCAGCAGCTTTGCTCATCCATAGGTCGCGCTCATTCGCGAGATCAGCTTCAAAGCGCTTGGCAAGCTGTGTATAAGCCTGCCACATGCTCTGCGCTCCTTCCCCCTCCTGCGCAGAGAAGTGTCTTTCCATACGCTCCACTGTCGCCTTGATCTGGTCGGTTTCAGGAATGGTTTTCATCATCACCTCCCGTTTGCGGGCAATAAAAAAGGCCGGTTAAACCGGCCTTTTCGTATTCGTCTTATACGCTACCCGGATAATTCGGGCTTTCACGGGTGATAGTCACGCCATGCGAATGGCTTTCACGCAGACCCGCATTGGTGATACGAACAAATGTTGCTTTTTCACGGAATTCCGGCAGTGTCTTAGCACCGACATAACCCATAGAAGCACGCAGACCACCGGCCAGCTGATGCAGGATATTGGCAACAGGGCCTTTATAGGCAACCTGACCTTCAATACCTTCCGGCACCAGTTTCAGCTCATCACGCACTTCCGCCTGGAAGTAACGGTCAGCGGAACCGCGTGCCATCGCACCAACGGAACCCATGCCGCGATAGGACTTATAAGAACGTCCCTGATGCAGGTAAACTTCACCCGGGCTTTCTTCCGTACCGGCCAGCAGCGAACCGGCCATAGCAGCCGATGCACCGGCAGCCAGTGCCTTGGCGAAGTCACCGGAGAATTTGATACCGCCGTCAGCGATAACCGGAATACCGGCTTTCTGAGCCACTTCAACAGCGCCCATAATCGCGGAAAGCTGCGGTACGCCAACACCGGCTACAATGCGTGTGGTACAGATCGAGCCAGGTCCGATACCGACTTTAACCGCATCGGCACCGGCATCAATCAGAGCCTGTGTTGCCGCACCGGTTGCCACGTTACCGGCAAGAATACGTACGTCGGAAGACAGTTTCTTCATGCGGGTAACCGCATCCAGAACACGCTGCGAATGACCATGCGCTGTATCAACAACCAGCAGATCAACACCGGCTTCGATCAGACGTTCCGCACGTTCAAAACCATCATCGCCAACCGAAGTTGCAGCAGCAGCACGCAGACGACCCTGCGCATCTTTAGCGGCATTCGGGTTGAGCTGCGACTTTTCCATATCCTTGACAGTGATCAGACCGGTGCAACGACCCTGCGCATCAACAACCAGCAGTTTTTCAATGCGATGTTGGTGGAGAAGACGCTTGGCTTCTTCCTGATTAACGTTTTCGCGCACAGTGACCAGATTTTCACGGGTCATCAATTCGTAGATTTTCTGTGCCGGATCAGAGGCAAAACGCACATCGCGGTTGGTCAAGATACCGACCAGACGACCCGGGCCTTTGCCCGCATTTTCAACAACAGGAATACCGGAAATACCATGCATACGCATCAGTGCCTGTGCATCAGCCAATGTTGCGTCAGGGCCGATAGTGACAGGGTTTACAACCATGCCGGATTCGAATTTCTTAACGCGCAGAACAGCTTCTGCCTGCAATTCCGGTGTCAGGTTGCGGTGAATAACGCCGATGCCGCCAGCCTGCGCCATAGCAATCGCCAAACGGGACTCAGTCACTGTATCCATCGCGGCGGAGAGCAGCGGCAGGTTCAGTTCAATGCCTTCAGCAATAGTGGTGCGCAGATCGACCTGACCAGGCATAACCTCGGAATGACCGGGTTGCAGCAGGACATCATCAAAAGTCAGCGCGTATGCGCCGGTGGATGATTCAACAATTTTCGCCATGGCCAATTCCTTTAAACAGGTAAAACACCCTGTGGGAGCAGAGGGTGCAACGACTCTTATCGTTTCAATTGAATTGGCAGCGGCTGGTAACACGGATATGACTTTTTGAAAAGACTATTCGTGAAAATCGCGTAAATTTTACCAGATATAGCGTGATAACAACTACTGACAGCTAAAGCGGCGATCAAATTCCTGCCGCCCTTGCGCCGTAAAATAGAGTGCACGCCCCTGCTCGCGGCGCAGCCAGTTGCGCTCCAACATCATATCCAGCACTGCCGCACCCAGCGCACCGCCAAGGTGATGACGGCGCTCACTCCAGTCCAGACAATGCAGGCAAAGCGGACGGCGCTTGCCTTCCAGCGGTTTCAGCTCAAGCCCTAATCCGCTGAAAAACTCCCGCCCCTCCGAAGTCAGCTGAAGTGCATCCTGCTTTGAGTGTTCGAGATAATTACGCGCCGTCAGACCATTGAACAGCGTGACACCCGCCTCACCCGCCAGATGATCGTAGCAAATCCGCGCTTCCCGCAACGCTGCATCTTTTGGGCCTGTGCGCACCCGCACAGCACCTGTGCGTTGCGCCAGCCCCATAAGGGCTTCAAGCACCTGCGCCACATCCGCACCCGAGAGACGAAAATAACGATGGCGCCCCTGTTTTTCTGCTGTGAGCAAACCGGCGTCACTCAACTTGGTGAGATGTCCGCTGGCGGTCTGAACAGTGACACCGGCCACACCTGCCAGTTCACTGACCGTCAAAGCACGGCCATCCATCAGCGCCGTGAGGATATTTGCGCGGGCGGGGTCGCCGATCAATGCGGCAACAGAAGCTATGACAGGACCATCTTTCATAGTTCGATGATAGCCGAAACATTGATGCACAACAATAGCCTATTTACTGCCCTGACACAGCATAAGGAGCCTCCCCATGATCGCCGTTATTTTTGAAGTTTTTCCCGCTCGCGGTCAGAAAAATAGCTATCTGGACATTGCTGCCAGTTTGAAAAATGAATTGCAACAGATTGACGGATTTATCTCCGTCGAGCGTTTTCAGAGTCTGACTGATCCGGACAAAGTTCTTTCCCTCTCCTTCTTCCGCGATGAAGAAGCCGTGAAAAACTGGCGCTCAAGCTTCATGCATCGCTCGGCGCAAGCGGCGGGACGCAGTGGTGTTTTCGCCGATTACCGGCTGCGGGTGGCAGATGTCACCCGCGATTACGGATTGAACAGCCGCGAACAGGCACCGCAGGACAGCCGCAACTTTCACCATGAGCGGGCACTTGCCTGACCCAAAATATCAGCCTGCCCATTCACTACACCAGATGTCGCGTCCAGAACGATATCTCGCCAAACTTGGAATATGCTCTGATCAGCATTGCAGTGATCTTCAATCCAACATTTACGCATCTCATTCATCTGGTGATTTATCTGGGAGGAAAATCCATGAGCAGCAACCGTGGTGTCGTCTATACGGGTCCGGGGCAGGTTGAAGTACAGAATATTGCAGATCCGGTTTTTGCCGATCCGACGGGGCGCAAAATCGAACATGCGGTGATCCTGAAAGTTATTACCACCAATATTTGCGGCTCTGACCAGCACATGGTGCGCGGCCGCACCACAGCGGAAGCAGGTCTTGTTCTCGGTCATGAAATCACCGGTGAAGTGATTGAAAAAGGCGCGGATGTTGAAATGCTGGAGATCGGCGATATCGTCTCCGTGCCGTTCAACGTGGCCTGCGGCCGCTGCCGCACCTGCCGCGCGCAGGATACCGGCGTGTGCCTCACCGTTAATCCGTCCCGTGCTGGCGGTGCCTATGGTTATGTGGATATGGGCGGCTGGATCGGCGGTCAGGCCAAATATGTCACGATTCCCTATGCGGACTTCAACCTGCTGAAAATTCCGGATCGCGACCGTGCGCTGGCCAAAATCCGCGATCTGACCATGTTATCCGATATTCTGCCAACCGGCTTCCACGGCGCTGTTAAAGCCGGTGTTGGCGTTGGCTCTATCGTTTATGTGGCCGGTGCAGGCCCTGTCGGTCTGGCGGCTGCCGCCTCTGCCCGCATTCTCGGTGCGGCTGTAGTGATGATCGGCGATTTCAACAAAGAACGCCTTGCCCATGCCAAAAAAGTCGGTTTTGAGCCGATTGATCTTTCGGCTTCCGACCGTCTTGGCGATCTGATTGCCGATATTACCGGCAGCAATGAAGTGGACAGCGCCATTGACGCTGTGGGCTTTGAAGCACGCGGCCATGCAGGCGGCGAGCAACCGGCCATTGTTCTCAATCAGATGATGGAGATCACCCGTGCAGCAGGTAATATCGGTATTCCGGGGCTTTATGTGACTGAAGATCCAGGCGCTGTGGACAAAGCCGCCAAAGTCGGGAGCCTTTCCTTACGCTTTGGCCTTGGCTGGGCGAAAGCACAGAGCTTCCACACCGGCCAGACACCAGTGCTGAAATATAACCGCCAGCTAATGCAGGCCATTCTCTACGACCGGCTAAATATTGCGGAAATTGTTAATGCCCAGCTGATCTCGCTGGATGATGCACCGAAAGGTTATGAAAGTTTCGATCAGGGCGCTGCGAAGAAATTCGTCATCGACCCGCATGGCGATCTGCTGAAATCAGCCTGAGAATAATCAGAAACAGAACAGCCCCGCATGAGGAAACTTGCGGGGCTGTTTTTATTTAAACTTCTTCGAGGTTTCTTTTACTTTACGCCTCTGCAAGGCTCTTTCTCCCTACGCCTCTTCGAGGATTCTTTTACTTTACGCCTCTTCGAGGCTGGCACCAAGAAACAACTGCCCGACACGCGGATCAGCCAGCAGCGCATCTGCCTTGTCATGCATCCGCGTCTGCCCCTGTTCCAGCACCAAACCATAGTCAGACATCGCCAGTGCCGCCTTGGCATTCTGCTCAACCATCAGCACGGTTACCCCCTCATCGCGCAGGCGGATCAGCGTGCGGAATGTCTCGCTCACCATTTGCGGTGACAGACCGATAGACGGTTCATCAATCAGAATCAGTTTCGGATCAAGCAGCAATGCGCGGGCAATTTCCAGCTGTTTCTGCTGCCCACCGGAGAGTGTAATCGCCTGCTGATTGGCTTTCTCTTTGAGGATCGGAAATTGCTCCATCACCTCATCAATGCGGCGGGCGACCCTGCCCTGATCCGGTGCGGAAATACCGCCAATCTCCAGATTATGCTTCACCGACAGCATCGGAAACAAGTTGCGCCCCTGCGGCACATAGCTCACGCCATGAGCCAGCATTTTAGCAGGCGCCTGCCCTGTCACATCCTTGCCATTGAGCAGAACCTGCCCTGAGCGGATATTCAAAAGGCCAAAAATCGCTTTAAAAACCGTAGACTTACCCGCCCCGTTAGGGCCGATCACAGTGGTGATCGTGCCTTTTTCAATGCGAAAAGACGTACCGTTGAGAATGGTCATTTTACCGTAGCCGCCAAAGACCTGTTTCAGTTCCAGCATGGCTCAGCCTCCCAGATAGGCTTCAATGACGTCCGGATTGTTACGCACAGTTTCCGGATCGCCTTCGGCAATGATACGCCCGTTTGCCAGCACAATAATACGCGTGCAGAGCGACATGACAAATTCCATATTATGCTCGATCACCACAAAGGTTGCTCCGCGCTCACGGTTGAACGCCTTGAGCCGCTCTTTGAGGTCGGCCAGCATGGTCATATTGACCCCGCCTGCGGGTTCATCCAGCATCACCAGCTTCGGTCCCGCCATGAAGGCCATAGCCGCGTCGAGCAATTTCTGCTGCCCGTAAGACAACGAACCTGCTTTTTCATAGGTCTGATGCGTGAGACGGAAGAACTCTATCATCGTCTTCGCTTCTTCAGTCAAGCCGGCATCCGGACGACCAAACAAATGCGACAGCATCGTGCCTTTATGCTCCTGACCGGCCAGAATGATATTATCCAGCACGCTCATATCCGGAAACACCTGCAACATCTGGAAAGTGCGGCCGACGCCGAGCCTATTGAGGTCGCTTGGGCGTTTGCCCGCAACATTCTGCCCGTCTACCAGCACCGTGCCATTTGTGGCAGGCAATTGCCCGAGAATGCAGTTGAACAAAGTGGATTTGCCGCTGCCATTTGGCCCGATCAGGCCGAGGATTTCCCCTTCATGCACCTCAAAGGACACATCATCCACAGCGGTTACACCGCCGAAATTCTTGCTCAGATTACGCACAGAAAGAACGGGATTCATTGGTTTTTCTCCCCGTTGCTGTCGAGCGCAGCTTTTGTTGTCCATGCGGTTGCCTGCGGATTGCGACGCTGCCTGAGTGCATTTTTAGCGCGCTCTGCCAGTCCTAAAAGTCCTGTCGGGCAGAACACCATGAGCACAATCACCAGCACCGCATAGAGCATCAGATAATAGCCCTCGGTAAAGCGCAGGAATTCCGGCGCCAGTACAATGAGGAAAGCCCCCAGCACCGGCCCGAAGAAGAAGCCAGCACCGCCGACAATCACCATCAGCAGGATTTTAAGCGAGATCGGCAGACCGAAAGAATGCGGCTCGATATATTGGGTGAGCTGCGCAATCAGACCACCCGCAAGACCGCCATAGGCAGCACCGATCGCAAAGGCCAGCAAAGTCATTTTGCGGACATCAACGCCCAGACTATTGGCGCGGATCGGGTTCTCACGCAGGCCTTTAAATGCCCGCCCCCAAGGAGAGCGGATAATGCCGTAAAGCGCCAGTGCCATCAGCACAAACAGGCCAAGCACGAAATAATAAAACGGCGTGGCCATCATGGTTTTCATGCCGAAAATTTCCGGACGCGGAATGCCAGTCAGGCCGTATGTCCCGCCTGTCAGCCATTCTTCATTCCGCAACACGAGGATAACCAGCGCATTGAAAGCCAGCGTGACAAAAGCCAGAAAATGATGCTGCACCCGCAAGGCCGGATAACCGAGCAGCAGACCAAGCACAAAGCACAGCAGCATTGCCGCAATCAGTGCGAATGGCCATGCGATACCCGCCATCGTCATCAGCGCCACAGTATAGGCACCCAGCGCCATAAAACCTGCCTGCGCCAGTGAAATCTGCCCCGCATAGCCGAGTGTCAGGTTAAGCCCCATGGCAGCAATGGAATAGATCAGCCATGAAGACAGCACCAGCAGGCCGTAATTGGTTTGCGAGAATGGCAAAGCAATCAGAATGGCCAGACCGGCGAGCAGAAGGAGTATTTTGCGAAGGCTCATATTGTCCGTCCCTCCGCCTTGCCGAGCAGCCCCTGCGGGCGCACGAGAATAATCACAATCAGCAGGATCAGCGGCACGGCCGAGCGATAGGATGCGGAAATATAAGCAGCCGAGAGATTATCAATCACGCCGATCAGCAAGCCACCGGCCAGCGCCCCGCGGATCTGGTTAAAGCCACCGACAATCGCCGCGATAAAGGCGATCAGCCCCAGCGTTTCACCATTGGAGAATTTCGCCAGATAGATCGGTGAAATCAGAATGGAGGCCAGCAGAGCCAGCGCACCATTGATTAAAAATGTATAGAGAATCATGCGTTTAACCGGCACACCGAGAATTTCCGCCACCTGCGGATTTTGCGCCGTTGCCTGCATACAGCGCCCTGTCTTGGTGCCGTTGAGGAAAAACTGCAGCAGTGCCACAGTGCCAAGCGAGATCGCCAGAACCGCAATATCCTGTACCGAGATCGCCGCTCCGAAAATATTCAATGTGCGGTCGGTAAACAGCGCCGGAAACGGCATGGCTTCCGCCGTATAGAATTGTTTGACGCCTTCTTTCAGCAAAATGCCCAGCGCGATTGTCGCAATAACAATCGGCAACACGCCATGCGGCAGCAACGGATCAATGATGATACGTTTGAAGCCATAGCCCAGAAACAGCAGTGTCAGCACCAGTGCCAGCAAAATGGCGACCGGAAAACTGAGACCTAAAATCTGCGTGCCTGCCAGCACAAAAAATGCGGGCAGCATGACAAATTCGCCCTGCGCAAAATTGATCGTCTGCGAAGCCTGCCAGAGCAACGTAAAGCCGATCGCCACAAGGGCATAGATCGAGCCTGTTGCCAGACCCGATACCAGCAACTGAAAGAAAGTAGCCATCAGGAAAAGTCCGTTTTGCGGGCATAATCCGGCGGGCACCCCGCCGGAATATGCAACGACTATTTATTGTTACGCATGTCGTTATCGGAAAACCGGCATCCACTTTTCCGCGACATGCGTTAAAGCTTCGGCAGTGTGGAAACGACAGACTGCTTGCCGTCTTTGACTTCCACAAGGAAGCTCTCACGGTTCACTTCGCCTTTGTCATCCCATGTGGTTTCCATCAGAATGCCCGGCTCATCGGCAGGGGTGATGGTCAGCCCGTGAAGCGTATCAGCAAAGGCCTGACGGTCAACTTTGCCGTTTTTCGTGGTCACATATTTCACGATATAAGCACCCATATAGGCTTTAATCGCATTGTGATCCGGCTTGTAACCATATTTGCCTTCAAACTTTTTGGCAAAATCCTGCACAGCCTGCACCGGTGCATCGGCGGTCAAACCAACATGGCCACGCACGCCGTTCACTGCATCACCGGCCAGATCAATCACCTTCTGGTTCATCAGTGTGGTTTCACCAAAGATCGGCTGCTTTACGCCCTGTTTCTGCATTTCTTTCAGCAGACGTGCGCTTTCTTCTTCGTGCAAATAGGCGAAGATCACATCGGCATTGCTGTCTTTAAGCTTCACCACGTCAGCGGCAAAGTCCGCCTGACCGACTTCACTGGACACATCGCCGACAAGTTTGATGCCGCGCTTGTCAAGCTCCGCAACGAATGCATCGCGTCCGCCCTTGCCGAAATCATTATTGACCCATGCAACGGCAACGGTTTTGGCACTCAGCTCATCGGTGAGATATTTCACCAGTTTCGGCATCGACTGCTGCGCGCCGAAGGATGTGCGGAAAATATAAGGATTGCCGAGATCAGTGATGAATGGTGCTTCCGCACCGGTCAGCTGCGGCACGCCATTCTGCATGGCAACCATCATATTGACTTTGACCGAGCCGGAATAAATCGGCCCCATAATCACATAAGCGCCGTCGTCAATCGCCTTCTGCACCATAGCGCGCGAAGTCGTTGCATCGGTCTGCGTGTCATAGTCTGTGACTTCGAGCTGCTGTCCGAGCACGCCGCCTGAGGCATTGATCTCTTCAACAGCCAGTTTCAGACCGTCGCGCCAATTGGTGCCAACGGTCGCGCCTGCGCCGGACAGTTCAATCACGTCTGCGATTTTGATGGTTTCCGCCGCAAAACTCATTTGCGGCAATGCTGCTGATAATGCAGCTGCTGCAGTTAAAGCCAGTAAATGTCTTCTGTTCATAAACCCCTCCCAAGGCTCCCCGACCGGATGGGATTTCATTCTGTCTGCACAATCATTCACATCATTATTGTCAGCACAAAAACAACATATGTTTTTCACCGTACAGAAATGTATATTTAATGACCGGAGTTTCAGCCCATCATAATCTGATTTAACGGCTTGTTTGCACAGTTGCAAGCACAGGCTTAACCAATAAAGCCCGATATTGCCGCATTGCCGGAATGCTCCGATTTTATCCCCGTAAAACATATATAATTGTCAGTATTTCACCGGCCAAAACTGTCTATGGTGCGGATTGTTTTCAATTCTGCAGAACCGGCGAAATTCATCTCTGCCGGTTTCTGAAATATCCGTCAGTCATTCAATATAACAGGGGAGCGCAAGTGATGAGTAACAAAAACATCCTCAGAATAATAACCGGAACCACACTCGTTCTGGCACTGCATATTGCATCCGTATCCGCTGCCACCGGATTACCCGGCGGGGCATCATCGCTCTCCGAAACTTACGGCAACTGGACAGTTTCCTGCCTTGTACAAAAACAGGATGACGCGCAGAAAGTCCTCTGTTCCATGTCCCAGCAACAGGTTGATGATAAAAGACAGCGTGCTCTTGCCGTTGAACTCAGCCCCGATAAAAGCGGTGCATCCGGCGCCTTTGTTCTGCCATTTGGCCTCAATCTCAGCGCCGGAGCGGTTTTGCAGATTGATGAAACGACTGCCGACAAAGCTGTTGCATTCTCAACCTGCCTGCCAGCCGGTTGTATTGTACCCGCCAGTTTTGATACCGCGAAGACAGATGCTTTAAGTAAGGGGCAGAACCTGTCTGTCCTCATACAATCTGCGGACGGGAAAGACCTTAAACTCGCAGTCCCGCTGGATGGCTTTGCTTCCGCTATAAAACGCACCAGAGAATTGCTGAAATAAGTATCCGCTCAGAGTACAAAACAAAAAAGCTCCGGCGAACCGGAGCTTTTCTTTTAGGTACAGACCCGATCAGTATGGTGAATCAGGGAAGTAGAATTCCTGTGCATTGTCCTTGGTGACAAGGGTTGCATCCAGAATATAGCGTCCGCGTACCGGCACCTGATCGTAGAAATTGGCAACGGTCAGTTCCATTGCGGTTGCGATCATCGCAGGCGGATAGAGCACATCTACCGGCACCATAGCATCACCGTCGGCAACCTTTTTGATCATTTCTTTCATGCCGGCACCGCCGACAACCATTTTAATATCTGTGCGTTTGGCCTGCTGAATGGCTTCAAGAGCGCCAACGCTCATGTCGTCATCCTGCGTCCAGACCGCATCGATCTTCGGATATTTGACCAGATAATCCTGCATCACTTTAAAGGCATCATCGCGCGACCAGTTGCCGAACTGCTTATCCAGCACCTTGATGTCGCTGCCGGCCACTGCGCCGTCAAAACCCTTTTGGCGTTCTTCATCAATCACAATCGGCAGGCCGCGGATAACCACGACATCGCCTTTGCCAAGCGTATCTTTCAGATACTGACCGGCAACACGGCCGAGTTCTTCATTATTACCGGCAACATAAAGATCCTGAATGGACTGGTCAGACAATGCGCGGTCAACAACAGTAACGAAAATGCCCTTATCCTTCACCTGACGGATCGGATCGGTCAGCTCATCAGAATTGTGCGGCAGTGTTACCAGCGCATCCATGCCCTGCGTGGTCAGATCTTCCAGAGCATTGGCCTGCGAAGCGCCGTCCGGTGAGGTTTTGATGACAATTTTCAGACCCGGATGGCTCTTTTCCAGAACCGCTTTAGCCCGTTCTGCGTGATAGACAACGCCGCCTGTCCAGCCGTGGTCAGCCGCCGGTATCGACACGGCAATCGTGACTTTCTTTTCTTCCTGTGCCTGAGCCGCTGTCCCGAACAGGGCAGCAGCACAAACAGCACCTAACAGAATATTTTTCATGGTCTCACTCCCTGATATTTGGCCTGACGACACGGCGGTCCGGCCTCCCCTCCGCCGCTTTGCGACAGCGGAGCCACAGCCCCGCCGCCAAGAACATCTGCAATTACTGACGCCGCGACAATGACCGCTGCACCAGCATTGCAATAATGATAATCGCGCCCTGCACCGCCCCGATCAGATATTCACTGACCAGATCAGACAGAACCATAATATTACCGACAACCTCCAGAATGAGCGCACCGCAAACAGTACCCCAAATGCGCCCGACACCACCGCGCAAGGCTGTGCCGCCGATCACCACCGCAGTAATTGCCTGCAATTCCCACATCAGACCTGTGGTCGGCGTGGCTGCGCCCAGACGCGGAATGTAAATCAGAATAGCGATGGCAACGCAGATACCCTGAATGACAAAAGCCATCGTGCGCACGCGGTTGACCGGAATGCCGGAATAACGCGCCACATCCTGATTGGAACCAACCGCGATAATATGGCGGCCAAAAGCTGTGCGGTAGAGAATGAAAGATGCAATCAGTGCCACGACAATGATCGCAACAATCGGCACCGGAACGCCCAGAATATTGCCGAAATAAACCGGACGATAGGCTGCCCGCAGCTCCTGCGATTTCATGGCAATGGAACCGCCCTCAGCCAGATAAATGGTGAGTGCGCGGAATATCCCCATTGTGCCGAGTGTAACGATAAATGGTTCGATACGTCCGAGTGTGGTGGTGACGCCGTTGGCCAGTCCGCAAAGCGCGCCGACAACAATGGCAATACAGGCAGCCACCAGCAGCATCGGCAGAATGCCGGTGATGATGCCGGAATTCATAAACATGATCGTAACAGCTGCAACAAAGGCAGACATCGAGCCGACAGACAGATCGAGACCGCCGGATGAAATCACAAAGGTCGCGCCGATAGCGATAATCGCGATGAAGGCGCTGCGGGTTGCAATATTCAGCAGATTGTCCACACCGATGAAATTGGAGTTCACCAGCGTTCCAAAGACCAGCAGAGCCGCCAGCGCCACGAAAGGGGCAACAGCACGCAAATCCATATCCTGCCAGAAGCGGCGTTCTGTTGTATTTTGCGGAGTGGTTTTAGCCTGTTCTGTCATAGCGCCTCTGCAAAAATTGCAGCCTCTGAAGATGTAACACCGGTAGCGTGCACAACAATTTCATTCTCGGTCATTTTGTCTCCGCTGAGTTCCGCAACGATACGGCCATTGCGCATCACCAGTGCGCCGTGACACAGGCCGATCAGTTCCGGCATTTCCGAAGAAATCACGATTACGGCTTTGCCCTGTGCGGCCAGCTCGGCAATAAAGCGGTAAATCTGCTCTTTGGTGCCAATGTCGATACCGCGTGTCGGCTCATCAATAATCACAATATCCGGTTCAAGCAGCATCATCTTCGCCAGCAGCAATTTCTGCTGATTACCGCCTGAAAGCTGTCCGGCGAGAAGATCAGGATTACGGGTACGGATATCAAAGTCCCCGATTGCCTTTTCCAATGCTGCGGCCTCGGCAGTGCGGTTGATCTGCAAGCCTGAAAACTGGCTTAAAGCGGCCAATGTCAGATTGGTGCGCAGGTTTTGTGCCAGCAACAGTCCTTTGCCCTTGCGGTCTTCACTCAGGTAAACAAGTCCGGCATCCATGCTCTCACGGGCATTATGAAAGCGCCGTGCGGTTCCGTTGACACGCACAGTACCATGCGCATGACGCAAGCCCACCACGCCCTCGCAAAGCTCGGTGCGCCCCGCGCCAATCAGCCCCGCAAAACCGAGTATTTCACCTTTATGCAGCGTAAAGCCACAATTGCTCGCATAACCCGGAACGGTAAAATCCAAGACTTCCAGCACCGGCGTTCTGACCTGCGGGATGACACGTTCCGGATAAAGCTGGGACATATCCCGCCCGACCATCAGCTGCGCCATATCCAGCGGTTCCAGCCCCTCAGCCTCGCGCGTTGTAATCATCTGCCCGTCGCGCAGCACTGTCACGCGATCGGCAATGGCTTTCACCTCCGGCAAGCGGTGCGAAATATACAAAATCGCAGCACCGCGATTACGGATAGCCATGATGACTTTGAGCAAAGCCTCAGTTTCAACCGGCGTCAGCGACGCAGTTGGCTCATCAAAAATCACCAGTCTGTGCGGCACCAGCAAAGCACGGGCAATCTGTACCAGCTGCCTCTGCGCAATCGACAATTGCTCGACACGCATAGTCGGCTCGATATCCGCACCGAGATCCGCAACTGCTGTTCTGGCCTGCGCATTCATGGCACGGTCATTCAGCATCAGCCCTTTGCGCTGCTCGCGGCCGAGGAAAATATTCTGCGCAACCGTCATATCCGGTGCCAGCAAAATTTCCTGATGCACCAGCACAATACCGCGTTGCTCCGCATCAACCGGCCCTGACAGCACAACCGGCTGCCCATCAATAAAGATTGTGCCTTTGCTCGGACTTAAATGCCCGGCAAGCAGTTTCATCAGTGTTGACTTACCGGCACCGTTCTCGCCGATCACCGTATGGATTTCACCCTCACGGATATCCAGCGTAATGTCGCGCAGCACTTCCACCGGACCAAAACTTTTGGCCAGTCCCTCAACACGCATAAAAGGTGGTTTGCTGCTCGTGTCTCGTTCTGTCATCGCAAATTTGTCCAGACATTGCCCGCTTTGGATGAAGCCACAGAAGCTTCAATAAAGCGCATTCCTTCAAGCCCGTCTTCAACAGTCGGATACAACACCGCCGCATCCGGTTTTTCACCGTTGCGCGCTGCGCGGATAGCGCGTGCTGCTTCCGTGTAAATCGTGGCAAAACCTTCGAGATAACCTTCCGGATGCCCGCCCGGAATACGGGTAACTCGTGCCGCTGAGGCACCGGCTCCGGCACCGCCACGGGTGATGAGTTGCTTCGGCTCGCCGAAACGCGTGAACCACAGATAATTCGGATCAGACTGCGACCATTCCAGACCGCCTTTGCTGCCATAGACCCGCAGTTTCAGCCCGTTTTCATTGCCGACGGCAACCTGACTTGCCCATAACATGCCGCGTGCGCCGCCTTTGTAGCGCAGCATAATCTGCACATCATCGTCCAGCGCCCGCCCCTCAACAAAACTGGTCAGCTGCGCCAGCACAGCCTCGGCTTCAAGACCGCTGACAAATCCGGCCAGATGATAGGCATGGGTGCCGATATCACCGATTGCGCCACCGGCGCCGGAGCGCTTCGGGTCTGTGCGCCATTCAGCCTGTTTATTACCGCTCAGCTCACTGCGCTCGGTCAGCCAATCCTGCGCATATTCGGCCTGCACAACACGGATATCGCCCAGATCACCATTGGCGACCATTTCCCGCGCCTGCCGGATCATCGGATAGCCACTGTAATTATGGGTCAGCACAAAGATTTTGCCGGATTGCTGAACAGTTTCAACCAGTTGCTTGGCTTCAGCAACTGTAGTTGTCAGCGGCTTGTCGCAAATCACGTGAATGCCTGCGGCCAGAAAAGCACGGGCAGCAGCGCCATGCAGATGGTTCGGCGTGACTATAGCCACAGCCTCAATCCCATCCGGCCGTTTGCTTTCCGCCAGCGCCATTTCTTCAAAAGATGCATAGGAACGCTCAGGTGCAATGCCCAGCTCTTGCGCAGAAGCACCGGCGCGTGCCGGATCGGATGAAAGCGCACCGGCAACCAGTTCATACTGATCGTCAATCCGCGCTGCAATGCGATGCACGGCGCCGATAAAAGCGCCCTGCCCGCCGCCGACCATGCCAAGTCTGATACGATGTGCTGCGTTTCCCATAGCCACCTCCTCTTAACCCAGACCGAGCATTTTACGGTTTGCCGCATCATCAGTGCCCGCATCGGCAAAATCATCAAAAGCACGCTCTGTAACGCGGATAATATGATGACGGATAAATTCCGCACCTTCGCGTGCACCGTCTTCAGGATGCTTCAATGCGCATTCCCATTCAAGCACAGCCCAGCTATCGAAGTCATGCGTTGTCAGTTTCGAGAAAATACCGCCGAAATCGACCTGCCCGTCACCCAATGAGCGGAAACGGCCTGCGCGGTTTACCCAGCTCTGGAAGCCGCCATAAACGCCCTGTCGTCCGGTCGGATTAAACTCCGCATCCTTGACGTGAAACGCTTTGATGCGTTCGTGATAAATATCAATGAAATCAAGGTAATCGAGCTGCTGCAGCACGAAATGCGACGGATCATACAGGATATTGGCGCGGGCATGATTTTTCACCCGATCCAAGAACATCTCATAGGAAATACCGTCATGCAGGTCTTCCCCTGGATGTAATTCGTAGCAAACATCCACACCGTTTTCATCGGCATAATTGAGCAGCGGTGTCCAGCGTTGCGCCAGTTCATCAAAAGCTGTCTCGACAAGACCGGCAGGGCGCTGCGGCCACGGATAGACATAGGGCCATGCCAGCGCACCGGAGAAGGATGCCATCGCATTCAGACCAAGATGTTTTGAGGCTCGCAACGCACGGCGCACCTGATCTTCCGCCCATTTCTGCCGTGCCTGCGGATTGCCACGAACATCCTCATCGGCAAAGCCGTCAAAGGCTGCATCATAGGCCGGATGCACCGCAACAAGCTGTCCCTGCAAATGCGTTGAAAGCTCGGTGATCTCCAAACCATTATCAGCGGCAATGCCTTTGATTTCATCGCAATAGGTTTGCGAGTCCGATGCTTTTTTCAGATCGAACAAACGCTTATCCCATGTCGGAATCTGCACGCCCTTATAGCCCAGCGAGGCTGCCCATTTGCAGATATTCTCAAAGGAGTTAAACGGTGCCGCATCTCCCGCAAACTGCGCCAGAAATATCGCCGGTCCTTTAATCGTTTTCATCATCCCACTCCCGAATTTTCTGTATCGTTTCTGATGTTCGCCGTTGCCAGAAGGGCAACTAAACGTAACAATTCACGATATTCTCCAGATATTCCTGACGACCGGAAACCGGCTGCGGCTCAATTCCGCTGTCACGCACATAGGCAGCAATGTCTTCCAGTGATTGTTTGCCCTGCAACATGGCCTGCGCCTGCGGCTGCTGCCATCCGGCATAACGCGCATCAAGCGGAGCGGACAAAGCTTTGTCCTCAATCATTTTCGCAGCGGCTTTAAGCCCGCGTGCACAGCAATCCATCGCGCCGATATGCGCAATCAGCAGATCCTGCGGATCGAGCGACTGACGACGCAGTTTGGCATCAAAATTTGTGCCGCCGGTGGTAAAGCCGCCGCTTTGCAGAACCTGATAATAAGCCAGCGCCATTTCCGGCACATTGTTCGGAAACTGATCTGTATCCCAGCCGGACTGGTCATCATTGCGGTTCATATCAATGGAGCCGAAAATGCCCAGCGCATTGGCCATTGCCAGTTCATGCTCGAATGAATGACCGGCAAGAATCGCATGCCCCTGCTCGATATTGACCTTCACTTCGCCTTCCAGACCATAGCGCTTGAGAAAGCCGTAAACAGTAGCAACATCAAAATCATATTGGTGTTTGGTCGGCTCCTGCGGCTTGGGCTCGACAAGGATTGTGCCTTTGAAACCGATTTTGTGCTTGTAATCGACCACCAGTGAGAGAAAGCGCCCCATCTGGTCAAGCTCGCGCCCTGCATCGGTATTCAGCAGGGTTTCATAGCCTTCACGCCCGCCCCAGAGCACATAATTCTCACCATTCAGGCGGTGCGTCACATCCATGCAATGCTTAACCGTCGCGGCAGCATAGGCAAAAATTTCAGGATCAGGATTGGTGGCAGCACCGGCCATATAGCGGCGATGCGAGAAAAGATTGGCGGTCCCCCAGAGCAGTTTGACGCCCGTCTGGTTCATCTTTTCCTGAAGATAATCGGCCATATGGTCTAGATTGGCCGATGTTTCCGCGAAATTTTTGCCCTCAGGGCGGATATCCGCATCATGGAAACAATAATAAGGTGTACCGAGCAGCGTAAACAATTCAAAAGCCACATCAGCTTTGCGCTTCGCGTGATCCAGCGTGTCGCCGAACCACGGGCGCTCAAATGTCTGCCCGCCGAACGGATCGCCGCCAACCCATGCAAAACTGTGCCAATAGGCAATGGCAAAGCGCAGGTGATCTTCCAGTCTTTTGCCCAGTACAATCTCGTCCGGATTGTAGAAACGATAGGCAAGCGGATTGGTGCTTTTCTCACCCTCATAGCGGATGGGTTTATCCAATCCGAAGAAACCTGTGCTCATGCCGTTACCCTCTGTGCGTTATTATTATTTGTCACCAGCAATTTTGATTTCTGAACTTCCGTCTCCGCATCAACGCGAAGCAAAGATGTGATTGCACAGCCTTGCAGGATCAGCGGCTGTTCCGACGGATAGCAACGAATGGTCAGATCTTTGGGCGATTGCAGGCCGTTACGCGGCCCGACCTGCCGTCCATCGGCAAGATCGCCGCTGATGGTCTGGCGCAATTCATCCTCAATGAGATCAAAGGCGTGCACACCGGGACCGACAAAAGCCAGCGGCACCGGATCAATCAGCGAGAAAATGCTGCGCAAGGCAAAACCAAGCGCCTTGCCTGCCTGCTGGAAAGCCTGCCGTGCAACGCCGTCTGCCGTTCTGGCCTCATGCGCCAGCGCATAAAAATCGCTCTCCGGAATCATCGCTACGGGCGCACTGTTTTCATCAACACCATGCGCCTTGCGCCAGATGCCATAATCACTGGCATAGGCCTCAAGACAACCGTGGCGACCACAGCGGCACAAAGCGCCATCCGGCATATAGACCACATGGCCGAATTCCGCAGCAGACGAGCGCGCACCGGAAAACGGTTCGCCTTTCAGATACAGCCCCATGCCGATACCGGACGAAAACAAGATCGCCGCGAAATCACCGTGGAAGATATCCGGCTGCGACCAGCGCAAGGCTTCGGCGATCATCAGACAGTCGTTGAAGACCATCACCGGAACATCAAAAGCCTGTTTCAGAAAATCTGCGATGGTCACATTTTCCGCACCGATTGTCGGTGACCAGACCAGCATCTGATGGGCAGCATCAGTCATGCCCTGCACACTCACAGAGATATGGCGCAGATTTTTCGCCTGAACAGGATAGCGGTTGAGTAATTCGCTGATCTGCCGCTCCAAGGCTGCAAGAAGTGCATCCGGTGCTATAGTCAGCGTATCAAGCTGCAATTGCTCAAAGGCAATTCTCTGCCCCGCATAATCGAACAGGTCTACGTCAATCACATTCAGCGCGATATTGACCGCAACGACAGATGCGCATTGCGGATTGAGCCCGAGCAAAACCTGCGGACGGCCACGCTTGCCCTCAGCATTATTCGCGGCTTCTGTTTCTGGTACTTCAACGAGCACCTGCTCTGCCAGCAACATGGCACTGATAGCGGAAATTGTGGAGTGGCTCATGCCGGTCATGCCGGCGATATCCGTGCGTGACAGGCTGCCGGACTGCCGCAGCAATCGCAGAATCCGTCGCCGGTTTTGCCAGCGCAACTCTTCAGATCGTGAAACGCCTCCCGTCACACGACACCTCCCTTATAACGGAACGGTTCTTAGCGACCTGTTTCCGTCTGTCTCCTCTGCGGATAAGACTGGCACGGATTTTTCTGCTTGTCATCTATTTTTCGAGTATCGAAAAAAATAAGATTTCTATGCCTCAGCAATAAAATCAGACCGGATAATTAAAAAACGAAGGCATATGACAGGGAAATAAAAGAATCACATGCCGCATCGGCTGGTGCGATTCGGATAAATTACAATTTTCGGAAAATTCGATTCTTCTTCAGAAAATACCGCTGACACGGAAATATACCGTATCAAAACAATGAATTACCGCTTTAAGCGGATAAATCTCTGTATTTTGTAAAGTGAGAAAAAGATTGGCTGGGGAACCTGGATTCGAACCAAGACTAACGGAGTCAGAGTCCGTCGTTCTACCATTAAACTATTCCCCAGCATCGCTGCTCTGTGAGAGCGAAGCGGTGACGCTCGCGGCGCCGTGGGTGGTCATATAATTGATATTTTCACAAATGCAAACCCTCTTTGCACTGATTTCAATATATTTTTCCACAGATCACAAAATTCTCCTTTCTCTTAGCAATTTGCGCCCCTTGGTAAATCGGCAAAGGACTGTTACATTAAGGGTAACGTGAAATAGTCTGCACCATGCCTGCGTCCCTGAAGGGTTCGCGCGGTGCCAAAAGGACAAAAACTTTGAAGAACCCCGATCTGCACACCCCAAAGGTGTCTATCAACGGGGCGTCTGGCGGCAAAGAAGGAAGAACATCTTCCTCTGAACCGCCGAATACAGGGCAACGGTCAGGCCGTTCTCCTGTCGGCTCATCGTCACCAAAGCCCGTGGCAGATGAATCGGGGCGCTTCGATAAAAAACAGCGCAAACGCGCGCGCCGGCGAAAAGCCGGTAAGCATAATGGCTCGGAAACGATGTCAGCCGGTGCACAAGGGGCCTCCCTTGCCGCCGAACGGGTTTCTGCAAACAGCGATAAGTCATCTTCAGCCAAATCAGCACGTGCAGAAAACGGTTCCGGCAATCATGCACCGAAAAGCGAGCAGAAAAACGGCCAAAGAAACGGGAAGAAACTCTCGAACCGCCGCAGACGCTCACGTCGTAAAAAGCAGGACAATCCGGCCGCAGCCAATAATATAGCTGCGGCACCGTCTGCACAGTCCGCTTCACAAGCGCAAACCGCCAAGCACGGCCATACACCGAACCGCCAAAGCCCGAAACCAATTGCGGCCAGAACAGAGCATAATTCCGGCCATGCAGGTGAAAACCGCGCGCCGCAGGCTGCGCAGCCGCGCGCCTATGAGCCGCCACTTTATGCAGCGCTTGATCTTGGTACCAATAATTGCCGTCTGCTGATTGCAACGCCGAGCAGACCCGGACAATTTCGCGTTGTCGATTCCTTCTCGCGTATTGTGCGTCTTGGTGAAGGCTTCGGCACCAGCGGCCGCCTGAGCGATCAGGCAATGAACCGTGCGATTGAAGCATTGAAAATCTGCCGTGATAAGCTTGAAAGCAAGAATATCCGCCGCAGACGCCTGATCGCGACGGAAGCCTGCCGCTCGGCCAGCAATGGTGCGGATTTTCTGGAGCGGGTACGCGAAGAAGCCGGTCTTGAGTTGGAAATTGTGGACCGTCAGACTGAAGCAAGCCTTGCGGTTTCCGGCTGCGGTACACTGGTCAATCGCGAGACCGATGCGCTTGTGCTGTTTGACATCGGTGGCGGCTCTTCGGAAATCGCTCTGATTGATGTGACCTGCCGCCGCTCTTCGCGCCTTGCAGAACACATTACCGCATGGACCTCCCTGCCCGTTGGTGTTGTCACTCTGGCGGAGAAATTCGGCGGACGCGATGTTACGCCTGAAAATTATGCGGAAATGGTTGCCTATGTTGCCGGTATGCTGAATGATTTCAGCGAACGCCACAAGCTGGGTGAGCTTGCTCAAAGTACGCATTTCCATCTGCTCGGCACCTCCGGTACGGTAACCACTCTGGCAGGCATTCATCTGGGGCTTGAGCGCTATGACCGCCGCCGCGTGGATGGCATGTGGATGGGGTCACAGGATGTGACTGACATGACCGCCAAGCTGTTGTCATGGGATTTCAAAACCCGTGTGGCCAATCCGTGCATCGGCGCTGACCGTGCTGATCTGGTGCTGGCCGGTTGTGCTATTCTCGATGCCATCCGTCAGATCTGGCCGAGCGAAAGATTGCTGGTTGCCGATCGCGGCTTGCGTGAAGGTATCCTTACTGAATTGATGTCCCGCGATGGTGCATGGCGCCACCGCCGCCCTCATCAGGCAAAAGAAACTTATATGAAAAACGGTTCCGGCAGGGACACGCAGCTAAAGGGCAGACAGTCGATATGAGCGGTTCTGGAAGCAAGTCCGGCAAATCAAAATTCGGCAACACCACCGGTGGTCGTGGCGGCGCAGGCACGCGCGGCATGCATGTGCGCGTCAAGAAAAAGGCCGGCACGATCAAAGAAACATCGCGCCGCTGGCTGGAACGCCATCTCAACGACCCTTATGTGCAGCAATCCAAGGCAGACGGCTATCGCTCCCGCGCGGCCTATAAGCTGATTGAGATCAACGAGCGCTATAATATTCTGAAAAAAGGCCAGAAGATTATCGATCTTGGCGCCGCCCCCGGTGGCTGGAGCCAGATTGCGGCGAAGATCGTCGGCTCCAATGATGAGCAGCCGCATGTGGTCGGCATTGATTATCTCGACGTTGATCCGTTGCCGGGTGTTGCACTCCTGAAAATGGACTTTCTGGATGATGAAGCACCGAATGCAATTATGAATGCATTGGGTGACTCACCTGATCTGGTGATTTCCGATATGGCAGCACCAACCACCGGCCATCGTCGTACCGACCATTTGCGCACCGCGCATCTTTGCGAAGTCGCAGCGCATTTTGCCGTTTCGGTACTGAAACCGGGTGGCCACTTCCTGACCAAGACCTTTCAGGGCGGTACCGAGAACGACCTGCTGACCATGCTGAAGCAGAATTTCCGCTCTGTGCATCACGTTAAACCGCCTGCATCGCGCGCGGAATCCGTTGAGCTTTATCTGCTCGCCCGTGATTTCAAAGGCCGTAAGGAAGATGACAGCGAAGAATAAATTCGCCTCATTCTATTCAACAAAAAAGCGCGGCTGAGCCGCGCTTTTTTGTTGCTTCAAGTACCAAATGCTCAATGTATCTTTTTCACTTTAGGCGCGAATTTCTTTTCATAAAGCTCCTGCCCTGCTTCCGGCTTCAGCTTAACAAAAGAGAAGAAAGCCAGCGCGGAAATAGCGCCGACAATATAAAACGCGATATGAAAATCCTGCAATTGCAGCACAGAACCACGAATGATTGTGCTCAGTTCCAGTATCACACCGGCCAGCGCCACACCCATTGCGATGGAAACCTGCTGGGCAACCGCAGAAATCGGCGTTGCCTGACTGGTTTTGTCGTCAGGAATTTCTGCAAAGCCCAGCGCATTCACTCCGGTGAAGAACATTGAACGCAGGAAGCCGCCAAACAGCAAGGCGATCAGGATCAGCGTCATAGGCGTTTGCGGCGTGAAAAACCCGTTCAGGATAATGAAACATGCCGATGCGAGAGAGCCGAACATCAGCAACCGGCGGAAGCCAAAGCGGGAGAAAACCCGTGTCGCCCCGTATTTCATCAGCAATGCCCCGATTGCCGAAACAAAAGTGATCATACCGGATTGAAACGGATCAAGCCCGAAGCCGAGCTGCAACATCAGCGGCAGCAGAAACGGAATAGCACCGATACCTAAACGGAACAGGCTGCCGCCGACAACGGAAATACGGAACACATCATTCTGAAACAATGACAAGTCCAGCAGCGGATTTTCCACCCGCTTTGCATGGCGGATATATAGAGCTGTCGACAGTAGACCGACACCAAGCGTGACAATGCCCACCGCAGGCGGCAGCGCCGGAAGACTGACCACAGAAAGCCCGAAGACCACACCGGACATTGCCAGCCCCGACAGGATAAAACCGGTTACATCCAGCTTGCGCGGCAGCGGCACATCCAGCACCGGCAGATATTTGGTGGCAAACCAGATACCGGCCAAACCAATCGGCACATTAATCAGAAAAATCCAGTGCCAGCTGAAATAGGTTGTGATGAAACCGCCGACCGGCGGCCCGACCAGAGGCCCCACCATGCTCGGGATTGCCAGCCATGCCATCGCATTCACCAGCTGATTACGCGGTGTAGAGCGCAACAAGACCAGACGACCGACCGGCGTCATCATCGCCCCGCCCATGCCCTGCAGAAAACGCGCGACCACAAAGCTCATCAGAGAATTGGATGCTGCACAGGCCACAGAGCCGATCACAAAAACCGCAATAGCAGCCCGAAATACATTGCGGGCGCCATAGCGGTCGGCCATCCAGCCGCTGACCGGAATAAACACCGCCAAAGATACGAGATAGGATGTGAGCGCCAGCTTCAGCGCAATGGGGCTGGTGCCGATATCGGCTGCAATTGCCGCCAGTGAGGTCGAAATCACATTCGAATCCATCTGCTCCATAAAGAGCGCGACGGCCAGAACCAGCGGAATAATGCGATTCACAATACGAATCCTGAATGTCAGATATGTTTCATCATGGTCATTATATAAACCAGCCAGACCGGATTACACGCAGAATTGACCGAACCGGCAAAGTTTTTTAACGGGCAAAAACATAGTGTCACAAAATTTAACGCGGGCAACAAATCGTGTGCGAACGTGATTAATTTCGACTTAAAAAACAATGGATTGTGATGAGCGTGTTACGATTGAAGAACCCGCTCCCTCTTGTCTGCCAAGGCCGCAAAACAAGGCTCAAACCATGACCGGCATCGCCGGAGCGGCAGAAAAAAGCGCTTTCGGGTTGCGTGACCGGTTACACGCTGTTACATTTGGTGAGTAAACAGAAATGAGCAAAGCATCGATAAGGGGCCGATGCGTAGAGGTGTGAGATGACTGAGATCACCAAAAGCGCAATACTTTATACCATGATGATCATCACGCTGAATACGGCCATTGCCATTAGTGTGATCGGGCTGGATTTCCTGCCATAACCATCATGACGGATGAGCATAGCGGCGCTGTATTGATAAGCGAATGAATGCTCTTAACCTGTTTATGCGGGAGAACTCCCGCGCTGCAGATTTCATAAGAGGTCTGCCGGAAGTGTTCCGGCAGACCTTTTTTATTATCTGTAGAGTTACAGATCACGACTCATATGGATGACTTCAAAAGGCAGGCCTTCCGCATCCTGCGGATCACGCGCGGTTTCAGTAAAACCGTTACGCAGATAGAAACTATGTGCCTGCGTGTTCAGTGCATAAACTTCCAGCGACAGCGTTTTCTTCAATTGCAATGCATGGTCGAGCAATTGACGGCCAAGACCCTTGCCATGAATTTTGGTATCGATGAAAAGGCCGCCGATAAACTGATCCATCAGACCGATAAATCCGGCCGGTTGTCCGTTTTCGAGGATCACCCAGTTTTCAGCTTGTTTCAGATAGATATCCCGCACCTGTTCAGACTGTAATTGCAGGCGCTCCTGCCCCAGAAAACTATGGGCAAATTGCGAGGCCTCCAGCCAGATAGCGACCAGAGTTTCCGTATCCTCATTGCGGATCGGGCGGATTTCATTTCTTATTTGTATCATGATAATTTTAGTCCATTGAAAGATATTATACGCGCCCTGCTATGGGCTGCAAAAGGCGCAACTCAACCCTCAGCCATTTATGAAAAGGCTGTCGGGGAAACACTTGCTATGAGTTGCTGCGCATAAATCTCCTGATTGGACTGCGCCTCCATATCACCGGCACAAAAGCGAAGCAAGATTGTAAAGTAAAACAGTAACACATTGTCCACTCGACTTCCCCTCCAGCTGTCTGTATGAGACATGCGTCGCGTAATAATGCGCGATGTTGTTCTCGGGGCGGGGTGCGATTCCCCACCGGCGGTATGAAGAGGAAACTCTTTGAGCCCGCGAGCGTCTGAATAAAGCGATTTGTTCAGAGTCAGCAGATCCGGTGCGATGCCGGAGCCGACGGTATAGTCCGGATGAAAGAGAGCAAAGACACGGTTAAACAGCACCCGCTTTCTGCGTGTGATCTGTCGATTTGTGAATTTGCGCCCTGATTCTAGTATCAAGAGATGAAACTATGAACCAGAGCTTGACCAACCCATCTTCCCTCAAAGTTGCTTTCATTCAGGCGCGCTGGCACGCCGATATCGTGGATGAAGCACGCAAATCCTATATTGAAGAACTGGCTAAACTGACTGACAACGGCATTGAAACCGAAGTCTTTGACGTGCCGGGTGTATTCGAAGCACCGCTTCTAGCCCGCACACTGGCCGGCACCGGCAAATATGCAGCTGTTGTTGCAGCGGGCTTTGTGGTTGACGGCGGCATTTATCGCCATGATTTCGTATCCGATGCCGTCATCAAAGGTCTGATGCAGGCACAGATGGACACCGATGTGCCTGTCTTAAGCGTTGTGCTGACCCCGCATCATTATCATGACAGCAAAGAGCATCATGATTTCTTCCATGCACATTTCAAAGTCAAAGGCCGTGAAGCCGCCCATGCAACCGTGCAGATTTTGAATACTTACAGCAAAATCGAAGCCTGATAATTATAGAGGCGGCTTGCTTATGCAGGCCGTCTCTCTTGATTATTACGCATTGTCCTTCGTATCGAAGCGGGAAAAGAAATCAGTCCAGTGAACTGGTTTCCCCGCGAAGACGGTTCCCACTTTTGCTGGAAATGCTCTACTCCTTAATACGATGCGGATGCGTATAAACATCAAATTCCGCACCGCGCACCAGTGCCACCAGCGTGATATTCAGCGCCTCTGCGGTACGGATTGCCAGAGCCGTCGGCGCGGAAATTGCCATAATCACCGGTGAGCGGATCGCCGCTGTTTTCTGCACCATTTCCAGAGAAACGCGACTGGTGACAACCACAGCACCACGCGCCGGATCAGCATTTTCAGCCTTGCCCTCACCGCGCAACAAGAAGCCTGCCAGCTTGTCCAGCGCATTATGCCGCCCGACATCCTCGCGCACGGCCAGTATCTCGCCACCACTTTGATGCGTCTGATAGAAACCTGCCGCATGAACGGCTCCGGTCGCCCGATGCAAAATTTGCAAATCCCACATTTGCTCTGCGGCCTGCACAATCTGCTCAGAACGCAATGTGAAATCACTGTCAGCAACCGGCGGGAACTCCCGCACGGCCTCAGTAATCGATTCAATGCCGCACAGTCCACAGCCAACCGGCCCGGCCATATGGCGGCGGCGGGCAGTCAGTGCATCGCGTTTCAGGTCAGATAATTGCATCTGCACATCAATACCGGCGGGAAAGTTCTGAATATCCATCGCCTCGATTTCAGAAGCCTGCGCAATAATGCCTTCGCAGAGGCTGAAACCAACAGCAAAATCCTCAATATCCTGCGGGCTGGCCATCATCACCGCATGGGTGGTACCGCCATAGGAAAAGGCCACCGGAAGCTCTTCCGCAACCTGCCGCTGCGAAGCTTTCAGCACGCCCTGACGGTGGATAATATTACTGACCTCAGATGTAGCAGGCGGAATATCCGCGCCTTCTCTCTCAAGTCCGCAGGTTTTATCCATAGTTTTCCCTTTCAACCCTCTGACGCCATAACTATATGCTTTTATTGGAAGCATATACCAGCGCTTAAACGGATGATAATTTCAGCCATGACGCGGCAGTTTCAACAGGCAATAAGCGCTTTCGGGGTGGTAAGCACATCACGATGGTATATTCTGAAACAAATCCACCAGAGCGTGTTGTATTTGATCACAGCCACGGCACTCGCTCTGGATTCTTGTAATTGTCGCATGTTCGCGGGAGCTCAAATGACTCCATTTGAGCCGACATGCTTTAATGAGGTTCTGACTTATGGACATTCGTCTGATTGATGAAAATTTTGCTGTCACCGGCCAGCTGGCACCGGAAGATATTGCCGGTGTTGTGGCACAAGGCTTCAAAACCCTGATTTGCAATCGTCCGGATCATGAAACCGACGGCCAGCCGCTCTATGATGCGGTTGCGCAGGCAGCAAAAGCTGCCGGTTTGCAAACCTATTTCATCCCTGTGGCCGGTGGCCAGATCACGCAGGAAAATCTGGACGAGATGACCGTAGCTCTGGAAAATGCACCGCAGCCTGTGCTCGCTTACTGCCGTTCCGGCACCCGCTGCACCAATCTTTACGGCATTGTTCAGCAGCAGAAACAGCGCTGATTAAACTCAATGATGATGTGCGGATACGGTCCGCACATCATCTGAATTCTACAAAACGCAGCGGATCATTTTATGTCTATCAGGCTCCTGAGCGAAACCATTATCAACCAGATTGCTGCCGGCGAGGTGATTGAACGCCCTGCCAGCGTGGTGAAAGAGCTGGTCGAAAATGCGATTGACGCCGGTGCCACACGTATTGAGATTGTCACCGCAGGCGGTGGCAAGAACCTGATCCGTGTGACGGATAATGGCGGCGGTATTCCGGCGGATGAGCTGACACTCGCTGTCTCGCGTCACTGTACCTCCAAGCTGACCGATGATGTGCATGATATCCGTGCCCTTGGCTTTCGTGGTGAAGCGCTGCCATCCATTGGTTCCGTTGCGCGCCTCAGCATTAAATCACGTACAACTGATGCCGATTCCGGCTATGAGGTTGTGGTGCGTGGCGGACATCTGGAAGGCCCGCGCCCGACGGCGATCAATCGCGGGACGATTGTTGAAGTCAGCGATCTGTTTTATGCGACCCCTGCCCGCCTGAAATTTATGAAAACCGATCGCGCCGAATCCACCGCCATTACGGAAGTGGTGAAGCGCATTGCGATTTCCTTCCCGCAAATCCGCTTTTCCATTGCCGGTACAGACCGCAGCCCACTGGAATTGCCTGCCACATGCAGCGCAGGTGAAACGGTCACTGAAACCACCATGCTGGAGCGCATTTCACAGGTGCTTGGCGCTGATTTCTCTGAAAATGCACTGGCACTCGACAGCGAGCGTGAAGGCGTGCGCCTCACCGGTTTTACCGCTATTCCCTCTTTCAACCGCGCCAATTCTTTGCATCAATTTGCCTATATTAACGGTCGTCCGGTACGCGATAAGCAAGTGTTCGGCGCATTACGCGGCGCTTATTCCGATGTGATTGCCCGTGACCGCCATCCGGTCGGCGTGTTGTTTCTCCAGCTTGATCCGTCCCATGTCGATGTCAATGTGCATCCGGCCAAGGCTGATGTGCGCTTCCGCGATCCCGGGCTGGTGCGCGGACTGATTGTCGGCACCATTCGTCACGCCTTGGCGCAATCGGGCATCCGCCCCGCAACCAGCGGCGCGGAAGCCATGCTGAAAGCCTTTCAGGCGCAAGGATTCGAAACACAGAATTCTGCTGTGCCGGAACGGTCAGCCGGTTCATACACTGCATCCCCTGCCCGTAACTGGCAGTCTGCTTCGAATTACCGGCCAGAGCCGCCGCGACAGGAATGGTCACCGCAGACTGCACATCCGGCACAGCGTCCGCTGCATCTCGATACACAACCGGCACCGCGCTTTGAGCAGGCAGGTTTCGGTGAGGCTTTACAGGCTACGATTTCACAATTCGCGGTGCCCAGTGCTGACAGCCGTGCCGCAGAAATTGAAGCACCGGCAGAGTTATTGCGTGCTCCGCTTGGTGCCGCACGGGCGCAAATCCATGCGAATTATATTGTTGCCCAGACCGAAGACAGTCTGGTGATTGTTGACCAGCATGCCGCCCATGAAAGACTGGTTTATGAAGCGCTGAAAACCGCGCTGGAATCCAAGCCAATGGCCGCGCAGATGCTGCTGATCCCTGAGATTGTTGACCTGCCGGAAGAAGATGCGGAACGTGTTGTCGCCCACGCGCCGACGCTGGAGCGTTTTGGCCTGAGTGTGGAACAGTTCGGCCCCGGTGCTGTGGCTGTGCGTGAAACTCCGGCCATGCTCGGCGAAATGGATGTGCAGCAGCTGATCCGCGATCTGGCTGATGAAATTGCCGAACATGACACCGCCAACGGTTTGAAAGATATGCTCAATCATGTAGCGGCGACGATGGCCTGTCATGGCTCTGTGCGCTCCGGCCGCCGCATGAAAGGCGAGGAAATGAACGCGTTGTTGCGCCAGATGGAAGCCACACCGGGCTCAGGCACCTGTAATCACGGGCGGCCGACCTATATAGAATTAAAACTCAGCGATATTGAACGTCTGTTCGGACGCAGGTAAAGATTACCCAAACACACTGAAGACAAGAAAGAATAATGAATATGTTTTCCAGCAATCGCAACGGTGAAGCCAAATTGCGCTACCTCGATGGTGATTATCAGGTTCTCGAACCGGGTTCGTATGTGATTTGTGCGGTTACCGGCGAAAAAATTGAACTGGATGATCTGCGCTACTGGAGCGTTGCCCGTCAGGAAGCCTATGTGAACGGCCTCGTCTCCTATCAGCGCGAACTGGAAGCTAATCCTGAACTGCGCCAGCGCAGCAAAAGCTAAAATGGCATACGAAATATCAGGCCTGAAGACCCATCCGCATTTTCTCGATGATGCAGCCGACCGCGTTTGGAATGCATGGTGGCGGCAGGACGGTCATGAACTGGACTTCATCAAAGGTCTGTTTCAGGAAAATCTGACGGCAGAGACCACACCGGTTGCGCTCATCGCCCATAAAGGCAGTGCGTTTCTCGGTACTGTGTCGCTGATTAACAGTGATATGGAAGCCCGCCCGCAATATACGCCGTGGGTCGCAGCCCTTTGGGTTGATGAACAACAGCGCTCACATGGCATCGGCGGTGCCTTGCTGAAAGCCGCAGCGCAACAAGCCCGCGACCTGAACTTCTCGGAAGTCTATCTTTGCGCTGAAGCTGACAAGCATGATTATTATACTGCGCGCGGTTGGCTGTTGATTGAAGAGAATATTGATGGCCTCAATATTTACCGTCAAAGCCTCTGATTAGAGCTCAAGGCTACGCTCAAGAAAATTTTGCCGTGTTGTTTTGATAATGCGTTGCAAAATTTTCTCACGGCCAAAATCAAGCCGCACATCAAAAACAGCAATATTACGCAGCCAGTCGCCCTCAACGGCAGATTGCAATCCATGCAGGCGCACATAATCTTTCGCCGTGGTTGCCAATATCAGATTGGCTTCCCGCGCCTCCGCAATAAGCTGGCGGATATCTTCCGGCTTGTAATTATAATGATCGCCAAATGAGCGGCTGATGACCACTTCCCCGCCCAGTTCCGTCACACTGTCATAGAATTTCTGCGGATTGCCGATACCGGCAAAAGCGAGAAACTTTTTGCCCTCAACCGGTTGTTCCGCCACCGAGACCAGACGCGCATCAAAAAACGGCTTATTACTGCGCGCTGCCATGCGGATCACATTTTCCGAGGCATCCTCGCCTTTCAGATGGTTCGGCGTTATGCGCAGCAGTGCCGATGCCTGCTGCATCTGCGCCATCAAAGGCGCACGCAAAGGTCCTGCCGGAATGATTTTTCCGTTGCCTATCCCACGTGCGGCATCCACCACCAGCAATGCATAATCATAAAACAGACGCGCGCTCTGAAAACCGTCATCCATAATGATGAAGTTGCAACCATGCTTTTCCAGCAATTGCGCAGCATGCAAACGATTGGCTGAAACAGCGACCATGGCATGTCTTGCCAGCAGCAGCGGCTCATCGCCGGTCAACTTGGCTGTATCCTGCGCCACATCCACCAGATGCACGCCTTTGAAAGAACCGCCATAACCGCGCGAGACTATACCGGGCTTAAAGCCTTCAGCCTTTGCAGCCTCGGCAAAAGCGATACAGGTCGGTGTTTTACCCGCTCCGCCAACCGTGAAATTACCGATACACAAAACCGGCATGGCTATTTCCGGCGGCTCAGCACTCACCATACGCTTTTTAGCAACCGAGCCATAAATCGCAGCCACCGGCGACAGCAATACAGACTGCCAGCCAGCCTTACGCCACCAGAAACCTGAAATATCTGCCGGTGTCTTATTTGCAGCCATCACGGCTGCTCCGCTGCATCTGTCTCAGCCAGAGGTTCAACAACTGTCGTATCCAGACGAGATTTGACAGCCAGCGGCTGTATAAAAGGTTCAAGCGCCGTGAGTGTGCGCTCCAGCGCGCCGCGCATATCACCGACCGTGCGCTTTCCGGCCTCGGTCATGGTTTTCAGCTTTTCAGGGTTATTGAACAGGAAATTCACCGCACCGGCCAGCATATTATGATCGCTGACAAGTTTGGCACCGCCGTTTTTAATCAGGCGCTGATAGGGTTCACGGAAATTCTGCACATTCCGGCCGGACAAAACTGCCGTGCCGAGCATCGCTGGTTCCAGCGGATTTTGCCCGCCCTCACCGGTCAGGGATTTGCCGACAAAAGCAATTTGTGACAGGCGCAGATACAAGCCCATTTCGCCGATCGTATCACCAAGATAAACCGCCGTTTGCGGAGTGATCTCCTCATTACGGCTGCGCTGAGCAACAGTCAGCCCCTTGGCTTCGATCATGGTGCGGATTGCCTCAGCGCGATCCGGATGACGCGGCACAATCATAGTCAGCAAATCCGGATGGCGGGTGCTGAGCATTGTATGCACTGTCGCAGCAATATCTTCCTCACCCTCATGGGTGGAAATCGCAGCCCAGACTTTGCGCTTGCCAATTTGCTGTTGCAGACGTTCCAGTTCCTGCGGATCAACCGGCGGGGCATCCGTATCCACTTTGAGATTGCCGGAAATCGTGACCGGACGTGCGCCGAGCTGGCGGAAGCGTTCGCCATCCGCATCAGACTGCGCCACCACATGGGCAAAATTTTCAAACAAAGCCTCAGCAACTGAGCTGCGCTTTTTCCATTTCGCATAGGAACGGTCAGACATACGCCCGTTGATCAGGATTTGCGGAATATGGCGTTTACCCAGCTCCAGAATGGTCATCGGCCAGATTTCGGATTCACATTTAATCGCCACATCCGGTTGCCAGTGATCCAGAAAACGGCGCACGGCAGGCAGCAAATCCAGCGGTACATATTGGTGGATAACCCTGTCACCAAGACGCTCGCCCACCAACGCAGCAGAAGTGCGCGTGCCGGTGGTCAGCAGAATGCGGATATCCTGTGCCAGAAAATGCTCAATCAGCGGCAGAATGGCGGTAAACTCGCCCACACTCGCGGCATGCATCCAGACCAGCGGTCCTTCAGGACGAACAATTTGACTGCGGCCATAGCGCTCAGCACGGCGAGTACGGTCTTCTTTGCCTTTGGAAACACGATAACTGATATAGGGCCCGATCAGCGGATAGGCCGCACAACCGGCAGCCTTATAGATTTTAAGAACAGTGCGGGCCCATTTTTCACTCATTCTTATCTCCATACCGGCCTTGTTTTATGCCGTACAGCAGTTCTGTTCTGTAAAACGAACATAAAATACCGGAAACACAAAGGGCACAAAGACTATTTGCGCCCCTGCGCAAGCTATTGAAATCTTGCATAAAGATGCCCGGCGAACCAAGCCTATCTTAAGTTTATACACGAATAAACCGGTCACAAGGTGATTATATAAAAGAATGCCGGCCGCTATCACAATTTATTGTCAGTCAGAGCGGGTTGCGTTCAAATTTAATAACGACGCTCGCTCTGGATTCTTTAGTTGGTCGCATTGTCACGGCCGTCAATTTGATCCAACCTGGCAAAACTAAAACGATCAAGTTGGATCAACTTGACTGTGACATGCTCTGGCAGGAGGTGGCAGCATTCCCAGCTGTTTATAAGCGGCAAGCGTGGCAGCATCGAGTTTGCGGGTCAGTTCCAGCCGTTTTTCCTCAAGTAAATTTTCATCCGCATCCGCAGGCACCCAGACCGGTTCGGTCGTGGTCGCAGCGGAACGCCCGAAAGGCAGCGGTATTGAGGTTTTATCCCAGCTTTTTTCCAGAATTTTGCTGCGTGAAAAAGCATAGGCAACCGGCAGGATCGGGCGGCCGGATAATTTGGCCAGCAGGATAATGCCCTGCCCCGCCTCACGCACCGGACTATGCGCCACATCGGCAATCATGCCGGTGCTGGTGCCCTGATCCAATGCCCGTTTCAGGGTGAGCAGAGCGCGTGCACCACCCTTGCCGCTATTATCGCTGTCAGCACGCCCGCCAGAACCGCGAACCGTTTGCAGGCCGAGCTTTTCCGCCACACGGGCATTAAGCTCCGCATCGGCACTGCGCGAAAACATGGCCACAACCGGCACAGATTTATCGCGCACAAACGGCCCCATCAAATGCTGGCCATGCCAGAAAGTGACAATATAGGGCGTTTGCTTTTTTTGGGATGCAATCGTTTCGTAAAATCCCGGCAGGCGTTTATTGGTTGCATAAACCAGCCGGAGATAGCCCGAAATCAAATTGACCAGCACCGTCTTCAGAACTTCTGAACGCGCCAAAGGCCCACGAATACGCTGCCAGGCGCGTTTCAAAAACTTGGTCAAAAATCCGGTTCGGTGCGGTTTGTCACCTGCCACAGTCAGAACGCGCGTCAGGCTTTGTCAGCAGAGCGCACAGCTTCGGCAACTGCACTTGCAGGATCGAGCAGACGGTGCATATGCACGATGAAATAACGCATATGCGCGTTATCAACGGTCTGCTGAGCCTTGGATTTCCAAGCCATTTTAGCGGCTTCATAATTCGGATAGATGCCGACAATATCCAGCTTGTCCAGATCACGGAATTCCATGGAATTCAGCGTCTTCAATTCACCGCCGAATACCAGATGCAGCAGTTGTTTGTTTTCACCAGATGCGGTCATGTTTCTAATCCTGTCACTGAGATTATGTTTTGCCGGAAGGCAAGCACTTTATAGCCTGCCTTTGTTGCCGCCCTCTTTAGAGCGGTTTACGTCCAAGTTCAACCGGAGTGCTCATTGCACACTCTTTAATTTATCGTATTTTCTAATGCACCTGCGACATGCCGGCTCAGGAATAATTCTGATCCGACAATAACTGCCGTACAACGCTCAGCATTTCTTCTTCAAAACCTGCAACAGCCGCCACCAGCACATCGTGGCTGAATGGTTTTTGCCCCGCAACGGCACCACCTGCCGCGCCATAGCTAAGCGCCTGCCCCTCAAGGGTCAAAAGCCTGCCGCCAGCCTCGGAAAGCAGCAAATCTGCCGCGGCCAGATCCCAGTCATGGGCACCGCCGCGCACGAAAGTTCCGGCCAGTTCACCCCGTCCGACCATAGCTATGCGATAGGCCAGCGATGGCACATAGGGCGAGAAAGCTGTCTTGCTGCGAAAGCCTTCCGGCAGATCATTAAAATGTGATCGCGACATCGCCACAGGATAGCTGCGACCATCCGCAGGCAACTGCGCTGCAACCGGCGTGCCATTCTGGAAAGCACCCTGTCCGCTGACGGCGCTCAGCACCTCTTTACGCACCGGAACATCCAGCACACCGCAGCGCGGTTTACCCTGATCGATCACTGCAATGCTCACACACCAGCGGTCGTCACCGGCAAGAAATGCGCGGGTACCGTCAATCGGATCAACCACAAATGCGCGTTCTCTGCCTGTACGCTGCTGATCTGTTGCCGTTTCCTCTGAAATCCAGCCATAATCCGGCCGCGCCTGCAGCAAAAACGCCTGAAGGAAACGATCAACTGCTAAATCCGCTTCGCTCACCGGAGACTGACCGCCTTTCAGCCAGACCTCCGGATTATTGCCATAATAGCGCAAAGCAATTTTACCCGCTTCCGCTGCCGCTTCACGGATGAGTTGCAGGTCATCGCTGTCTGTTTTTTGATTAGTTGCTTCTTTAGTTTCCGGCAAGCGTCATTCCTTCAATTACCAGCGTTGGTGCGGCTGTTCCGTAAGACCGGTCGAGATCGCTGGCAGCGGTCATATTCATAAACATATCTTTGAGATTGGACGCGATGGTCACTTCACTCACCGGATAGGTCAGCTCGCCGTTTTCAATCCAGAAACCGGAAGCACCACGGCTATATTGGCCGGTAATCATATCCACGCCCTGTCCGAAAACCTCGGTGACATAGAAACCGGTGCCGAGTTCTTTCATCAGTTCTTCCGGTGTGCGTGCACCGGCTTCAATCGCCAGATTGGTAGAGGACGGCACAACAGTTGAACCGGAACGCACGCCACGGCCATTGGTTTCCAGTCCCAGTTCACGCGCGGTCGAGCCGGAGAGGAACCAGTGCTTCAGCACACCGTCCTCAATCATGGTCAGTTTTTCACCGGCAATGCCCTCACCGTCAAACGGACGGGAAGATGAACCGCGCAGGCGCATCGGATCATCAGTGATGCTGATCCCTTTGCTCAGAACCTGCTGTCCCATTTTATCTTTCAAAAAACTGCTTTTACGGGCAACGGATGCACCATTGATGGCACCGGCAATATGACCGGCCATGCCGCGCGCCACACGCGGATCGAACATCACATTAACCGCGCCGGTTTTAACCTTACGTGCATTGAGGCGGCGCACTGCCCGTTCACCGGCGGTGCGGCCAAGATCTTCCAGTTCTGGCAAATCGGCAAAATGCAAACGCACGCGCATATCATAATCGCGCTCCATCGCGGTGCCTTCACCGGCAATCGCGCTGACAGAGCGGCCAAAACGGCTCAGCGTGTAAAAACCTTCAAAGCCGCCGGATGTGACCAGCACCATACCGCCCAGCCCCGCAGAGGCCGTAGCACCGCCGGAATTGGTAACACCGGCAACCGCCCTCGCAGCCTCTTCCATTGCCAGCGCATCTTCAGTCATGCGTTTGCTGTCAATTTGTGTCGGGTCAAACAGATCAAGATCGGCAATTTGTTTAGCCAGCTTCGACGGATCAGCCAGCCCCTCATAGGCATCTTCCGGCGAGACTTTTGCCATCGCGACGGCACGTTCGGCCAGCGCGACAGGATCAGCCCCCTTATTGGCACTGGCCGAAATACTGGCAATGCGCTTACCGACAAAAACCCGCAGTGAGAAATCATCACTTTCCGAGGCTTCGGTCGCTTCAACCTTGCCTAAACGCACGCTGACATTGCTGGAACGGCTGCGCACAACCACCGCATCGGCATGATCCGCACCGGCTTTTTTAGCCGCGGCGACGAGAAAACGAGCCTGATCGGCGAGTTTTTGAGCAGAGCTTTGTGCGTCCATCATTCTTCCTGTCATTCGTCTGGCGCGGTGGTGAGAGATAATTCAACGCCCGCATTTTGCAATCTGCGAACAGTCAATTATCAGGTTTTGCCGCCTGTATAGGTTCTATATACGGATAAGCCGTGTATTTTTTAAGTCTCATTTTATGTTTATGCATGACAACTCAGGCCTGAGGAAACATATGCAGGAACACAGACGTCGTCTTCAGAATAATATCCTCAGTGTTTCGCCCATGTTCATGACTTCATATTTGAAAACGATGAAACCATAAACGTGATATTTTTCTTTAAAAAACCGTTATCTGCACGCGTTGTTTCATATTATGTTCGGCATGATTTGCCTGCAGCATTGTATTTGATGATTTTCTGCCGGTAGCTTATTCCGCACCCGCCCCGACAAACGTAATATGTGATGTTTTAATTATGGAAAACAATATTTCCATCGGCAGTCTTTATCTGCAGACCCTGATGATCCTCGGCGGGGCAATCATTGCCGCACCATTGTTCAAGCGTATGGGGTTGGGAACCGTTCTGGGCTATCTGGCCGCCGGTGTGATTATCGGCCCGATTGCCCGTTTTATTACCGATGGTGAAGAACTGCTGCATTTCTCCGAACTGGGCGTGGTGTTTCTGCTGTTCATCATCGGTCTTGATCTCAAGCCATCCCGCCTCTGGTCTCTGCGCCATGCGATCTTCGGCCTCGGTCTGGCACAGGTCGCATTATGTGCTGTCACCCTTGCCTTTCTGGGCGTTTATGTTGCAGGTCTTCCCGTACCGGCAGCGATTATCGTCGGTTGCGGTTTTGCACTATCCTCAACCGCCTTTGCCATGCAAATTCTGGAAGACAAAGGGGAAACCAGCCAGAAATACGGGCAAAAAGCCTTTGCTATTTTGCTGTTTCAGGATCTGGCGATCGTTCCTATTCTGGCGCTTATACCTGCATTGTCACCGGGCGAAAGCTCGCAAAGCGCTGCGAATTTCCATGTGGCAGCGGCACTCGGTGCCATTATCATTCTGATTATTGCCGGACGCTATTTGCTGAACCCGATGTTCCGTATCATCGGCAATACCGGTGCGCGTGAAGTGATGATCGCCGCCGCATTGTTCGTCGTTCTCGGTTCGGCGGCGCTGATGGAAGCTGCCGGCCTGTCCATGGCGATGGGCGCATTTATCGCCGGTGTGCTGCTGGCAGATTCCTCCTACCGTCATGAACTGGCAGCCGACGTGGAACCATTCCGCGGTATTTTCCTCGGCCTGTTCTTTGTCGCGGTTGGTTTGTCGCTTAATCTGGTGGTCATTCTCGATAACTGGCTGATGATCCTGCTATCGGTTCCGGTGATTATTGTTACTAAAATCGCAATCATTTATCTGCTGTGCCGTATTTTCCGCACCAGCCATAATGATGCGGTCAAAGTCGCCTTTCTGCTGCCACAGGGCGGTGAATTTGCCTTCGTTCTGTTCTCCACGGCCAGTGCCGCTGCGGTTATCACCGATGCGCTGGCCTCCGAGCTGATCGCTGCCATCACGATTTCCATGGCGCTGACACCACTCTGCGTAACCATCGGCAATCGCCTGCTGACGAATACGAAGCAGGAAGACGGCATGGAGGAAAATTTCGAGGGTGCAGGTTCCGATGTGCTGATGATCGGCTTCTCCCGTTACGGGCAGATTGCCTCGCAGATTTTGCTGGCCGGTGGTTCTGATGTGACGGTGATCGACAATTCCGCCAATAAAATCCGCGCAGCCGGACGCTTCGGTTTCCGTATTTATTTCGGTGACGGGCAGCGTAAAGACGTGCTGGAAATGGCAGGTATCCGCAAAGCCAAACTGGTTGCCATCTGCACTGAGAAAAAAGAAATCACCGACCGGATAGTTGATCTCATTCAGACAGAATTTCCGGATGTGAAACTCTATGTCCGTTCCTTTGACCGTGAGCATACGCTGCAATTGCGGGCAAAAGGCGTGGATTACGAGCTGCGTGAAACTTTTGAATCCGGTCTGTTATTTGGCCGCAAAACACTGGAAGCGCTCGGCATGCCGGAAGAAGAGGCTCAGACCATTGCCGATGATGTGCGCCAGCGCGATGAAGACCGCCTGCATGTACAGGCTTCGGAAGGTATTCTCGCCGGTCGTCACCTGTTGTTCAATAAGCCGGTAACACCGGAACCTCTGGTCAAACCAACCCGCTCGGCAGTGCCGCTCGACAAGGCAACAGAAGAGACAATCGCACCCGCCAAACCCTATCCGGAAGCAGGTATCGTCCTCACTCCGGCAAGCGAATAAATCATCGCCGATTAAATACAAAAACGGCGCGGTGGTCATCCACCGCGCCGTTTTTTATATTCCTACAAACCTGTATCTTAGTTCAGGCTCGTTAGTTCAGGCTTGGCCCAACCACGAGAATGGCAGGATCTGCTTTGAGCAGCTTTGCTGCAACAGTCTTCACATCATCTGTGGTCACAGCATTGATGAGATCAGCACGGCGGTCGATATAATCACGCCCCAGATCCTGCTCCTGCAAGCCAACCAAGGTGCGGGCAACGGCCACGGATGAATCCAGATTATTGATCGCATAGGCACCGATTGCAAAGCTCTTAGCTGCGGCCAGTTCTTCCTCTGTCACGCCGGATTTCGCCATACGGGCAACTTCCGCGCGGATCACATCCAAACTCTGCTGTGCACGGTCAGGACGTGTACCGGTGGCAATATTGAGGCTGTTGGAATAGTCCCGGCCACTGAGACCGGAGCTGACCGTATAAGCAAGGCCGCGCTTCTCACGCACTTCATTATAAAGACGTGAAGTAAAGCCAACACCCAGCACCTGATTCATCAGATAGGCTGCGAAGAAATCTTTATCGCTGCGCTTTACACCCGGATACACCAGGCTGACCGTAGTCTGCGGCAGATCATAGGTCACAGATGTTGTGGCACCCAAAGCGAGTTTGGCCATTTCCATCGGCTTGAGCTCTGCTTTATCCTGCAGATTTCCGAAAAGCTTATCCAGCAGAGGCGCCAGTTCCTCGGCGCTGATCGCACCGACCACACCGATTTTCAGCTGGTCTTTGCCGAACAGTTTTTTATGGGCATCCAGCAGATCATCGCGGGTGATTGTTTCCAGCGACTGCACTGTGCCCTCTTCACGGCGGGCATAAGGATGCTTGCCATAGAGCACTTCGGCAAATTTCTGCGAAGCAATTGTGTTCGGATCATTTTTGGAAGCGTTAATCCCTGCAATCACCTGATCGCGGATACGATCAACTGCCGCCTGATCGAAACGCGGTTTCTGAATAGCCAGAGCCAGCATGTCAAAGGCTGCCGGACTGTTCTCTTTCAGCATCCGCATACCGCCGGAAATCGTATCATCACTGGCGGTGAAGCTCATTTCCGCACCGATATTATCCAGTCTTTCCTGATAGGCATCGGATGGCATATCACCCGCACCTTCATCGAACAGACCGGTCATCAGATTGGCCAGACCTTCTTTGCCTTCAGGGTCTTGCGCACTGCCACCCTTAAACGAAAAACGCACAGAGATCAGTGGCACACTGCCGTCCTCCACCAGCCAGGCTTTGATACCCTTCGGTGAGGTCACTTCCTGAATATCCAGCGCATAGGCAGGCAGTGTTGTCAGCAATGCGAAAAGACCAACAGCCGCAGCTTTGAAACCACGCAAAGCATTGCTACGGACAGGGCGTGCATTTTCGAACCCTGGCTCAGAGTGAAGAGAATATGTCATTATTTTTTCACCTCTGGCTTTGCATCTGTCTTCTTGTTCAGATCATTGCCTGCCGGTTTTTCACCGGCAGCACCGGTTTGCGCCTTATCGGCTGCGGCTGGTTTTGCACTCTGTTCAGGCTTTACGGCTGCTTCTGCCGTTTCCGGCGGCAGCAGATAACCGGTCACAGCAATTGACGGTTTCAGATAGCGCTCTGCCACATCGCGGATCTGCTCCGGCTTGACGGTGCGGATTTTATCCGACCAGCCCTGCACATCCTCAACAGTCTGGCCGACAGCCAGTGAGGAACCATAAATCCGTGCCATGCCGGTCTGGCTGTCACGGGCAAAAATTTCCGACTTCAGAAAACGATTGCGTGCCTGATTAAGTTCTGTTTCCGTCACACCGTCTTTAATCAGACGCTCGACTTCAACATTGATTGCAGCCTGCACCTGCTCAAGCGTGGCATCGCCGCGCGGCGCGCCATAGAGCATGAATGTACCGTCATCCAGCGCGTCACCGGCATAATAAGCACCGGCACTGGCAGCAATGCCCTGCTCAACAATCAGCTTCTGATAGAGACGGCTACGCATACCACCGCCGAGAATTTCTCCCAGCAGATCAAGTGCTTCCGCATCACCTTCACGTCCCTTAGCCTTGGCGTTTACGTAAGACGGCACCACCCATGTGGAATTGAAAGACGGCTGGTTCACACGGGCGTCGCGCAATGTCACGGTGCGGGCTGTGTGCTTCACAGGTTCCTGCGGACGGATACGCGGTGCAACTTCAAAGCGCTTCGGCAATTTGCCATAGGTGCTGAGCGCCAGATCACGGACGCGCTCCGGCGTCACATCACCGGCCACCACGAGAATGGCATTATTCGGCGTATAATAACGCTCGTAAAAACCGATGGCATCCTCAAGGCTGAGCTTTTCCATTTCCTGCTGCCAGCCGATAATCGGGCGGCGGTAAGGATGATTAAAGAAAGAAGCGGCACTCACCTCTTCGCTCAGCATTGCGCCCGGATTGCTGTCCACACGCATGCGGCGCTCTTCGAGAATAACATCGCGCTCCGGTACAATCACATCTTCGGTCAGAACCAGATTGGCCATACGGTCTGACTCGTATTTCATCACCATTTCCAGCGCATCCGGTGCAACCTGCTGGTAATAGCCGGTATAATCGGACGAGGTGAAAGCGTTTTCCTGACCGCCAATCGCTGCAACTTTTGCAGAGAATTCACCGGCAGGAACATTCTTCGTACCCTTGAACATCAGATGCTCAAGAAAATGGGCAATACCGGATACACCTTCCTGCTCATCAGCGGCACCCACGCGATACCAGACCATCTGTGTGACAACCGGTGCGCGGTGATCGGGAATCACCACAACATCCATGCCATTGGTCAGCTTAAAACTGCTGACGCCTTTCTGGGTCTTGATTTCAGGCAGCGCGGCCGGCTGATTATCATTGGCCGGATTGGTCTGGGTGGTCGCAGCGGGGGCAACCTGCGCCTCGGCGGGCTTGGCAGCCTGCGCAAAAGATGCGCCCACAGTCGCAGAACTGACAATCAGCGCCAGCATGGATGTGCTGACCAGTTGCCGGCAAAAGGATAGATATGGCACGAAAAGTGTCCCTTCCTGTTTTGCAAAACAACCTTAATTAAACGAGATTGCGGCAAATTCGCAACCAGCCATCAAGAATTATGTCATGATGACAATAATTTAATAAATATGCTCCCAAAAAGGCAGCACTATGCTGAAATGCAAATTGCCCGCACAGAGCGGGCAATTTGTTATCTAATAATAAAATTGTCAGGCCAGTTCATAAAGCCTTATCGTGGTGATCCCGTAATTGCGTTCATCGCGCAATATGAAGCGGTCATCCAGCGTGATAACGGCTTCTGACACTTCTTCCAGTATCAAAAGCGCATCAGGCTTCAGCCATCCGCCTTCAAGTGCAGAGATAAAAGCCTGTTCACCCAAACCTTTACCATAGGGCGGATCGGCAAAAACCAGATCAAATTCGCCCATTGTACCGGTCGGCCCCAAGGCTGTTGCATTGCGACGGAACACTTTTGTATTCCCCTGAAGGCCGAACGCCTCCACATTCTGGCGCAACAAGCCACGCCCTTCTACGGATTCCTCAACGAAAACCGTATAGCGGCAGCCGCGTGACAAGGCTTCAAGGCCAAGCGCACCGGTGCCGGCAAACAGATCCAGCACGCGCGTATTGTCCAGCTTCTCACGAAAACCATGCGTGATAATATTGAACAGACTTTCGCGCGTCCGGTCGCTGGTCGGCCGGATTGCAGAGCTTTCCGGCGTCACCAGTGCACGTCCGCGGAATTTACCGCCGACAATGCGCATTAACGTTTATCTCCGCGCGGGCCGGAACGCGGTCCTGCGCCGCGAGGACCTGCACCACGAGGGCCGGACGGACGATTACCGGATGGTTGGCCACCCTGCGGTCCTTTGCCGAAAGGCTTGCCGCCGCGACCGCCTTCAGGTTTGCCACGGAATGGTTTGTCGCCCGACGGACGATCACCAAACGGCTTCTTGTCGCCAAATGGCTTCTTGTCAAAATTGCGCTCACCAGAGAAACGACGCTCTTCGCGTGCCGGACGGTCGCCTTCATCAAAAGAACGACGGTTTTCCGAGCGGAAGCCTTCGCGCTTGAAACCGTCACGATTGTCTTCATCGCGGCGGAAACCCTGACGCTTATAGCCGTCTCTGTCCTCTGTACGGCCCTGATAACCGCGACCACCTTCTTCACGCTGCGGACGGTCATCACCGTCACGGCGCGAACGGCGGCGATCATCACCCGGGGTCGGCTTGGACGACGAATTATAGGCCTTGGCACCCGGTGCCATCCATACATTCACGCCGCGCGGACGCTGCGGCTGTGAACCAAACTTGTCATCATCCTTGTCACCACGGCCGCCTTTCGCAAAGCGCGGCTTGTCGAAGCCGCCGGAACGCGGTGCAGATGTGCTGAGGCGTGACAAACCATCTTCACGCCAGCTCTTACCATCACGATCACGCTGGAAAGGCTTACGCTCACCATCACACGGCGCACGGCCTTCCTCACGACGGTCACCTTCCTCACGGTCACGGCGGAACGGTTTACGCTCACCGTCCATACGCCCTTCGCCACGCTTGGCACCAAAGCCGCCTTTGCCGCCACGGCCGCCGCCTGCATTGCGGCTGCTGGAAATCCAGTCGGATTTGTAACGGGAACGGCCCTCGCCTTCCTCGTCGCTGCCGCGCTCTTCATAAGCATCAAAACGCGGGCTGCGGGACGGCAATTCGCCCTTAACAGCTTCATTGGAGAATTCATTGAGGATCGGCGCATCAAAATCCGCACCGGAATCTTCAACCAGTTTTTCACCGAGCTGTTCACGCAGGGTACGGCCACGGATTTCACGCACCGCGCCCTCTTCCAGATCGCCCAGCTGGAACGGACCGAAAGAAACGCGGATCAGGCGGGAAACGGCCAGACCAAGCGCACCAAGAATATTCTTAACTTCGCGGTTCTTGCCTTCGCGCAGACCAATGGACAGCCAGACATTGGCGCCCTGCTCGCGCTCCAGAGTTGCCTCAACCGCGCCGTAGAACACGCCGTCAACAGCGATACCGTTTTTCAGCTCATCAAGCTGTGCCTGTGTTACTGTACCGTGGGCGCGCACGCGATAGCGACGCAGCCAGCCGGTAGCAGGCAGTTCCAGAACGCGGGACAGACCGCCATCATTGGTCAGCAGCAACAGGCCTTCGGTGTTGATATCAAGACGACCAACCGACAAAACGCGCGGTAATTCAGCAGGCAGTGCATCAAACACTGTCGGACGACCTTCCGGATCACGGTTGGTTGTCACCAGACCGGCAGGTTTGTGATAGAGCCACAGGCGGGTACGTTCAGCCTGCTGCAGAACTTTATTATCAACGGTAATACGATCTGTGCGCAGAACATTGACGGCAGGGCTGGTCAGCACTTTACCGTTTACAGCAACACGACCGGCAGCAATCATGCTTTCCGCTTCACGGCGCGAGGCAATACCCACGCGCGCCAGACGCTTGGCGATACGTTCGCCTTCTTCAGCGGCGCTCATATCAAAGCCGCGGGGCTTATCGCCGCGAGGTTCAAAACCACGAGGTTTGTCGCCGCGCTCACCGAAGCCGCGCGGCTTGTCACCACGGGATTCACCTTCAAAACGACGCGGACGGTCAGAACCTCTGTCATCGCGCGTACGCTCACGCTTTACAAAAGGACGCTTGCCGCGTTCATTATCATGATCGTCACGGGTCATTAGAATATCAGCCTTTCACCGGTATTTCTGCCCGGCGTCAAAAATCGAAAATCAGGATGCGGAAAGCCCTGCTGCAAAACCGCTGCGCGTTTTCGCCGGACATGCTTTATGCTAAATCATTCCGATCCGGCAAAATTTAGGATAAAGCTGGCACGATTGCAGCGCAGTTCTTATGCTACACACCTTATTAAAGCTACGCTCTAACAAATCATCACCGCGCTTGCGAGTAAAATATCTGAAAGGCTGCCGCACATTATGCAAAAAAACGCAACCGGCGGCAATTCCGGCAAGATGAACAATAAAAATTCACAATCCCCTGCGGCAAGTTTGGCTCCTGCAGAGAATTTGGTTTCCGTGACACATCCGGCAAGCGGTCATGCAAAGTTATCTCCTATGCAGGCCGCGATGGAAGAAGCCCGCGCCGCAGAAGCACGGGGCGAAGTGCCGATCGGCGCGGTCATCACACATAAAAACCGGATTATTGCCCGTGCGGGTAACCGCACCCGCGAGATCAATGATCCGACCGCCCATGCCGAAATTCTGGCAATCCGCATTGCCTGTGAGGCTCTGGAAAATGAGCGGCTCGGGGATTGCGATCTCTATGTGACGCTGGAACCTTGCGCCATGTGCGCGGCGGCAATTTCTTTTGCCCGTATCCGCCGTCTTTATTATGCTTCAAGCGATCCGAAGGGCGGCGGCGTGGAATATGGCCCCCGCTTCTACAGCCAGCCGACCTGCCATCACGCACCGGAGGTCTATTCCGGCATTGGTGAAGCGGAGGCAACCGACATGCTGAAACGTTTCTTTCAGGAAAAACGCAAATAAAAAAGCCGCGTCCTTTGTCAGGACGCGGCTTTTTTTCAAACTTCATTCAAACCCGAATTAAAGACCTAGCTTATCGCGCCAGCTTTTCGAGCCCGTGGCTTCAGCCTTACGACGGCGTTCTTTCTTCGCCTCGTCTTCACCCAGATCACCAACTGCAGCAGTGGCGGCTGGTTGGCGATAGCTGACCGGCGGCTCACTCAGATATTTACGCTGAGTGGCAGAACCGCCTGCGCGATCAAGCTGTGCCTGCTTGGCGGCTGCAGCAACTGCCGGATCGGCAACAGAATCACGTGATGCATAATCTTCACGACGGCTGGCACCGCTTGGCAAAATCTGACGGCGCGGCGTGAAATCGCTCGGGCTGTCCGGTGCAATCGGCGAAACGAAATTCGGATTGTCGCGGTTTGCTTCAATCTCTGCACGCAGACGCTTGCGGCGTTCTTCCGGCGATTCCGGCCATGAAGGATCACCGGCGCGGGCAACACTTTCCTGTGGCTGCGGCAGGCTTTCTTTCTGCCCGGCAACAGGCTTCACCAGCTCCGGACGCGGCTTATATTCAATACCGGTTCTCTTTTTCGGACCGATTGTAGCAATGGATGACATATCATCCAGCAATTGCGTGCTGGCTGACTTGCCTGTTCCATAGGTCGGATCGGACACGCAACCGGCAAGACCCAAACTGGCCAGCACTGTTGCGAAAGCGAAAATGCGTCCTTCAATCTTCATGAGCACCACTTTTATCCGTATTCGGCCAGATTACCCAACCACCGCTACATTAAATTTCATGCATTATGGCGTTATCGGTACTTTCCGGCAACTCCAAGGCATGAAAGCAGATTTTCACTGCCGACAAAATATTTCAATGCAGTGCCTTAGCACGGCAGAAAATATGCGGCAATCACTGATAATTACTTGTCGGAGCGGTTCCTGTTAAAATTGAATTACCGGAACCGCTCTTTTTCTTTGTTTTACGCATTATCCAACGCAAAACTGCTTCGCACTTTTGCTGGAAATGCTTACCTGTGATTATCGCAGATTCATACTTATCCCAAACGACCAAGGGCTTTCAGCTCATGCAATGCCGCAGCATCGCGTGCCGATACATCAGGGAACTCAGAATCACTGCCGACATCATTGGTATAACGCCATGAACGGGCGCATTTTGTACCGTCGGCCTTGGCAGGCACAACAGCAACACCCTTCACATCGCTCAACGCGAATGCCTCACCGGCAACCGGCTGGTCGCTGATGGTCAGTCCGCTGGTGATGCAGATCTCAGCCATATCCAGCCCCTGTACCGCTGAGAGCAGCGACGCATCGGTGATATACACCAGAGGCGCAGCTTCCAGCGACGAGCCGATACGCTTGTCCGCACGTTCCAGTTCCAGAGCGCCGGTAACAACGCGGCGTACATCGCGCACCTTGTCCCATTTCGCACCCAGAACCGGATTATTCCATTCGGCAGGAATGTTGCGGAACTGCTCCAGATGCACAGAAACCGCATCTTTATAACGGTCAAGCCATGCTTCTTCCGTTGTGAAAGGCAGCATCGGTGCGAGCCATGTCACGATATTATCGAACAGGTGACGCACGGTCTGCAAAGCAGCTTTGCGGCGCAGGCTCGATGGTGCATCGCAATAAAGCGCATCTTTGCGGATATCGAAATAGAAAGCCGACAACTCGATATTGGTGAAGTCGATCAGCGCACGGGTGATGCGTTTGAATTCAAATGCATCATAACCATTGCGAACAACTTCATCCAGCTCGCTCAGGCGATGCAGCATCAGCTTTTCAAGCTCCGGCAGATCGGCATAGGCAACCTCTTCGCCTTCATCATGCGCCAATGTACCCAACATCCAGCGGATGGTGTTACGCAGCTTGCGGTAAGCGTCGATATTGGTCTGGATGATGCTCTTGCCGAGGCGCTGATCGTCCCAGTAATCCGAGGTCATCACCCAGAGACGCAGAATATCTGCACCGGAGTCCTTGATGATTTCCTGCGGGGTCACTGTATTGCCGAGCGACTTCGACATTTTCTTGCCATGCTCGTCCATGGTGAAACCATGGGTCAGCACTGCATTATAAGGTGCACGGCCACGGGTTCCGCAGCTTTCCAGCAGCGAGGAATGGAACCAGCCGCGATGCTGATCCGAACCTTCCATATAAAGATCGGCAGGCCATTTCAGATCAGGGCGGTCTTCCAGCGTAAATGTATGCGTGGAACCGGAGTCAAACCAGACATCGAGAATGTCAGTGACCTGCTCCCAAGCCTCACCGGCGCGGTTGCCGAGGAAACGCTCACGCGCACCTTCTGCAAACCATGCATCAGCACCTTCCACTTCAAAAGCCGCGAGAATACGTTCATTCACAGCTTCATCAAGCAGCACTGTGCCGTCTTCGGCTGCAAAAACACAGATCGGCACGCCCCATGCGCGCTGGCGTGACAGCACCCAGTCAGGACGGTTTTCGATCATGGCACGCAGGCGGTTCTGACCGGCAGCCGGTACAAAACGTGTATCATCAATGGCTTTAAGAGCGCGGGAACGCAGCGTAGTGCCGTCGCCCAGTTCCTTGTCCATATAGACGAACCATTGCGGTGTATTGCGGAAGATGATCGGCTTTTTCGAGCGCCATGAATGCGGATAGGAATGCTTCATGCGGCCACGGGCGAACAGCAGACCACGCGCGATCAGTTCTTTGATAACCGCTTCATTGGCATCGCCCTTCTTGCCGTTATCATCGATAACACGGGCAGCCCCGCCTTCACGGTCAGGGCCAAAGCCCGGCGCATCGGCAGTATAGAAACCGGCATCATCCACAGGGAAAGGAATTGCAGGATTGATGCCGCGTGCTTCAAGTTCACGTGCAGCATCCATCCATGCTTCAAAGTCTTCACGACCATGGCTTGGTGCAGTGTGAACGAAGCCTGTACCGGCATCATCGGTCACATGCTCACCGGCAACCAGCGGCACGATAAATTCATAACCGCCGCCAAAGCCTTTGAGCGGATGGGCAGCAGTCATGCCATGCAGCTGTGCAGTGGAAACATCGCGCAAACGATTAAAAGTCAGCTTGGCTTTCTTGAAGCATTCCTCAGCCAGATTATCAGCGAAGATCAGCTTCTCACCAGCCTGCGGGCCAAAGTCATTTTCCGCACCGGTCACTTCATAAAGACCGTAGGAAACCTTTGGCGAATAGGCGATGGCGCGGTTGCCCGGAATTGTCCAAGGTGTCGTCGTCCAGATCACCACATGCGCGTCAGCCAGTTCCGGCACGGATGTGACAGGGAATTTCACCCAGATCATATCCGACTCAACATCGTGATATTCAACTTCGGCTTCTGCCAGAGCAGTGCGCTCAACAACTGACCACATAACCGGCTTGGAACCGCGATAAAGCTGGCCGGAACGGGCGAATTTCAGCAATTCACCGGCAATGCGGGCTTCCGCATGGAAATTCATTGTGGTGTATGGCTGTTCAAAATCACCGGTGATTGCCAGACGTTTGAACTCATCGGTCTGAACCTTGATCCAGCCTTCAGCAAATTCACGGCATTCCTTGCGGAATTCATTAACCGGCACTTCGTCTTTATTCTTGCCCTGCGCACGGTATTTTTCTTCGATCTTCCATTCGATCGGCAGACCGTGGCAATCCCAGCCCGGAACATAGTTCGAGTTATAGCCGCGCATCTGGAACGAGCGGGTGATCACATCTTTCAGCGTTTTGTTCAACGCATGACCGATATGAATATTACCATTGGCATATGGAGGGCCGTCATGCAGCACCCAAAGCGGACGATCCTTGGCATCTTCACGCAGCTTCTTGTAAAGATTCATCTCTTCCCAGCGGGCAACCAGCAGCGGCTCACGCTGAGGAAGGCTGGCGCGCATCGGAAAGTCGGTCTGCGGCAGGTTAAGCGTTTTGGAATAATCGATTTTTTCAGCAGTCATTATCTTGAGCATTCAGTTGGACTGCCGGAGCATAATGCAGGCACTATGCTGCTTTCAGGCAGGCAGTCTTAAGAAAATATATATCCTGAAATTGCGGCAGAGTTCATCATGCCTCAGGATGTCAGCTATTCTTCCCGGACCTTTCCCCCTGAACCATCCGGTCAGGCTTAAGAAAAGGCCGGGCCAATAATTCGGCCGGCATAGCGCAGCATTATAAATATCGAGTATTGTCTCATCATGGTGATGCTTTTACCAATGCAGGCGCGCAGAATAAAGAGGCAAGACAGATAAACTTTGCCCTTCCGGCAGATTTTCAAAGCAAATAAGCCGTTACTTTTCTAAAACCTGACGGTTTTCGCTCAAAACATCAGTCCAGCGTAAAATCAAAACGATAGGTTGCCGAAACACCAACCGTCAGCTGATGACGCGATCCGCGCTCGGATACAAGGCTGGAGCGCGCTGCTTTACCCTGCAATTTACTATATTCGGCATAAAGGCTGGTTGTGATTTTATCGGTTGTCATCCATGTCACCGCGCCACCCAGTCCGGCAGATGTAATTCCCCCGCCATCCGGATCATAAACGGAAAGACCGCTGGCAACGGATTCCTCAGCATTAATACCATAATAGGCATCCAGATATTTCTCTGAAGCAAAAGACATGCGCGGCCCGCCGGAAACACGGATCGCCGGTGTCACATCATAAAATGCATCCCCTGCCAGTTCGCCGACAATACCATTATGTGCCCGAACCCCGTGACGCAGTTCTGAGCGCAGACGAAACCAGTCTGTCGGGTAGAATTCCATAAAGCCGCCGACCTCACCACCCCATGGCACATCTTTCAAGCCATCGGCCTGACTGCCGCCACGCGCCATCAAAAACTCGCCGGTCAGCCCCACACGAAAATCTTCCATATCCATCAGGGCGAAGGAAATATTGTCATTGCGGGATGAAAAACGCTCGGCAACACCTGTGCGGCCAAAGGAAATCAGAGGCTGCGCACTCATTATATATTTGCTGGAGCCTGTAAAACGGGGTTGGCGGTAAAAGTCACCGCCGACGGTCAGCGACCAGTCACCTGACCAGAAATGTTTTCCTGATGATTGTCCGCCCTCTTCCGCCAAAGCCGGATGAATGAATGATGCAGCAGACAAAACAGCCAATCCGGCAATCCGGGACCGGTTAAACATATTACGCAAAACGCATACTCCAGACGCCATTTGCAGGCGGACAAACAGGTATGCGCTTATATTTCAAGTAAAGCGGTAAATATATTCTGAAATATTGAGATCAATTCAGCTGCGGGAGAATGTCAGATAGGAATCCAGCAAAGAAAGCGGCTGTACAGCGGATAATATTGCCCTCGCTTCAGCTTCATCCTGCCGCATCTGCACCATCAATGCATCAAGCGAATCGAATTTTTCTTCTCCGCGTAAATAAGCAAAGAAAGATACAGAGCAGAATTCGCCGTAGAGATCGCCTGAGAAGTCAAACAAGAATGTCTCAAGCAATGCGCAACCGTCACTGTCCACGGTCGGACGGCGGCCAAAACTGGCAACACCATCATAAAGCGTGCCGTCAGCACGGCGGAAACGCACAGCATAGATACCGTGCTTCAGATTGGTCTGCTCCGGCAGCGCCATATTGGCTGTCGGAAAACCAAGCGTGCGCCCCAGCTGCTTGCCTTTAATTACAGTACTGGCCAGCGTGTAGCGATAGCCCAACAGTCCCGCTGCGCCCGCCACATCACCTTCAGCCAGATGGGAGCGAATGCGCGAGGAGGAAACCACCTCGCCGCCCTCATCGGTAAAAGGCTCAATCAGGGTCACGCCAAAACCGTGTTTCTCACCCGCCCGTTTCAAAAACTCCGGATTGCCCTGCCGCTTTTTACCGAAGTGAAAATCAACACCGGTAATGACTTCCGATGCACCCAGCCGTTCGATCAGCGCCTGATCGATAAATTCCTGCGCGCTCAGGCAGGAAAATCCGGCATCAAAGCCCTGCTCCACCACAACATCAAAACCGAGCAAACCCAGAATAGCCGCTTTTTCCTGCGCATCAGTCAGGCGATCAACCGGCTGATCCGGATTGAAAAAACTGCGCGGATGCGGCTCAAATGTCAGCACAACAGCCGGACAATTGCGCTCTTTGGCCAGTTGCAGGGTTTTCTCAAGCACAGCCTGATGACCGCGATGCACACCGTCAAAATTGCCGATTGCCACGACGCCGCCGCGCATATGCGCAGGCAGCGGCTCACTGCCGTTCACACCGCAGGTGAGACGAAGAATTGCGGATTTTGCAGCAAATTCTGAAGGCATCGCAGTCATTGAGTTGTTTCAGATCAGTTGTTCAGGGATTAAAAACTTCCGGCAATCACACCAGATAACGCATCACTGCTGCCGGTGCCTCGCCGTGACGGCCAAGAAATGCCAGCAGCTTGTCGTGATCGACTTCGCCCTTGGCCACATAATCAGCCGCGTGAATACCGCCGGAAATATACAGAACATCCACGCCGTAATTCTGCGCACCTTTCACATCGGTCAGCATACCATCACCGATAGCAAGGATGCGGGATTTATCAACAGGCTTGTCGGTCAGCTTTTCTGCGGCCTGCATTGCGGCCGCATAAATCGGGTGATGTGGCTTACCGGCGATAAGTGTGCGACCGCCAAGCTGCGTATAATCACGCGCCAGTGCACCGGCACACCAGATCAGGCGAGTGCCGCGTTCCACAACAATATCAGGATTGGCGCAGATGAATGGCAGATTGCGCGAACGGAAACGCTGCAACAGTTCGGCATAATCTTCCGGCTTTTCCACTTCGTCATCGACCAGACCGGTACAGACAACACCGGATGCCTCATATTCTTCAACCAGCTCCACATCCAGCCCGTCATAAATCGCCAATTCGCGCTCAGGCCCCAGATGATAGATTTTACGCGGGCCTGCAGCGATCAGATCACGGGTAACATCACCGGATGTCACGATCTGGTCATAGCTCTCATTGGTGATACCCATCATTTCCATCTGGGCGGCAACACCGGGAAACGGGCGCGGCGAATTGGTAATCAGCACCACTTTGACACCGGCCTCGCGGGCACGTTTCAGAGCATCCGCAGCCGGACGATAGGCTTCCACCCCATTATGCAACACGCCCCAGACATCACTGAAGATCACATCATAGCGGTCAAAAAGATCATCGAGTTTCGCCGGATGCAGCATAAAACTATCCTTAAATCAATTATCTCCGCGGCTAAACGGAGCACAGGCGCACCATTCGCGCGCACGGATCTGCATGAAAGACGCGGTCGAAGCCAAAGCTTCAGGCGCCGGATTTTATAAATGCTCTAAACCAACAGGCAGCATATGTCACCCGTTTTACGTGAGCGAAAATATCACAACACTGTTTATATTTTGACGCAGCACGGAACCACGCCGCTCATGTTTCATTAACTCTACCCTGTACCCAGTTTTTTTACTGTGTTTCGTGACGGCTTGTTAGAACCAATCCATTACCATCAGAAAGAATGAAAAGATTGAATCGCGTTTCCGGTCATGTCTGCCGTTTTCTGAAACGTCACGCGACCGGAAACAGACGGACAATAAGAAGACTATGTTCCGGCCTGTGCCGGCAGGAGAGACTATGCGTTGCGTAAAAAGCCCAAAACAGCGATCCGGCAGTTTTTCTGCACTGATAATGCGGTTTCGCAGAAACCAGACCGGCGCTATTGCCCCGCTTTTCGCATTGATGCTTCCGCCTATTCTTTTTGCAATGATGCTGGCGATTGACTCTGCCAATCTGATGCGTGTGCGCGGAAATGTTCAGCAGTCACTTGATGCCGCTGCACTGGCTGTAGGTAAGCGCTTCACTGTCGTTTCGGAAGAAAGCCAGATCCGGGCATTCGGCAAAAAAATATTTGATGCTAATCTGCGTGCCATCGAACCGGACAAAACTCAGTTTACTCTGGAGTTTCCTAAAGGTCGTGATTCAGACCAGCAAATCGTTGCCGGCGCATCCTTCCGTTATATTTCATTTTACGGAAGAGCCGTAATGGCAATGACGAAAGATGAGGTTGACTGGGATAAATATACTTTTTCAATGTCTGCAACTGTACGCCTTAAGAATACTCTGGAAGTCGCTCTTGTCCTTGATAATTCCGGCTCGATGTCTGAACGCGGCTCGGGCTCAGGTCTCAAGCGCATCGACTTGCTAAAACAGGCATCAGCTCAGCTCGTGGATAAGCTGGCAGATCAGGCCAAACTCATTACGCATCTTGAAAATCCGGTACAGTTTTCCCTGGTTCCTTTTGCTGCCTCAGTCAATATCGGCCCCGAAAACCAGGCCCAGCTATGGATGGATCAGACCGGTATCTCGCCGGTTCATTATGAAAACTTCACCATGCCCACGGCAAACAACCCTATCAATGTCGGGTACAATAAAAATATCATTCTTCGTGATGGTGCTTATTTTAAACAAGGGTCTGGTTGGGGAAGCGAAAACGGCCATTATTTCACGCGGTTCAGCCTGTATAATGACATGCAAACCACACGTGGCAGAACATATACAAGCTGGAAAGGTTGTGTAGAAGCACGCCCCGGAGAGTACGGCATTAATGCTGATCGCCCGACGATTGATAAGCCTGACACGATGTATGTGCCGATGTTCGCCCCCGATGAATATGACACCAGCCGCTCTCTGAACCATTGGTGGTCGGATAACGGGGGACGCTACGACAGCTATCAAACGATGCAACGGGATTTGAAAAAATACTACATCGCGCAAAACACGTCTGGTGAAGGAACATCCGGTCCGAATTACAGCTGCACAACAACGCCGATCACTACACTTACAGATGTAACAACTGACAATGGCCTGAGAACGGTAAAAAATGCCATTGCCAAAATGCAACCGGATGGCGGTACAAATGTGCCGGAAGGTATGGTCTGGGGCTGGAGAACACTTATCCAGAATTCGCCATTTGCAGGCGGAAGAGCAATTTCGGAGCGGGGCAATGATAAAGTCGTCATTGTTCTGACCGATGGTGCCAACACTTATTACCGTTACAACTCACTCGGCGGTACAGACTATGCAAACAACATATCCAACTATTCTTCACTGGGATATACCGCAGTTACAACTAAATCCTACGACAGAACACGTATTTTTCAGGAAGCACGCGGCGCCAGCAATGTTCATGACAATGCCTATTATACTGAAGCACTGAATGCGCGCTTCAAAAAATTGTGCGAGCTTGCAAAACAGGACAAAATCATGGTGATGACTGTTGCGCTTGATCTGCGGCAGAACAATGCGACAGATCGCAAGCAGATGGAAACTATGAAACAATGCGCCTCAGAATCTCGGGTGCGATTTGATAAGGACTTTCCTACCCAGCGGGCAAAACTTTTCTGGAATACAACCGGCGGCAATCTTGAACAGACATTCCGTGAAATTGCCGATGAATTATCCAATCTGCGTGTTGTCCGCTGATTGATGAGAAAAACCACGGCGCGGTTACACAGAGCCCGCCGTGGTTTTATTTTCTCACCCTTCCAACAGAGTTCATACTGCTTTCACATTCGGGCAATAATGTCCGAAACACAGCGACACGCTTACGAGACATGAAAATTTGTTGCCGTCAGGCACTTATAAATCCGCAGGACGGGCATCATATTTGTGCCTAAGCATCTGATTTACGATGCCCCCTGTCAGTTTTTACAGGGTTTATCACCGGCAATATTGTCTTTTATGCCCGCCGGAAACCTTGACTCCGAAACGGCTCTTTCCTATATCAAAAGCACGTTAGCACTCACACAAAGAGAGTGCTAATAATCCACGGGCCGAAAGGCCTTCAACTCATTTTGCTGCCTTATTTCAAGGCGTATTTTCAAGGGTTATATCCATGGCAGAGATCAATTTCCGCCCTCTTCATGACCGCGTTGTCGTTCGTCGTGTAGAATCGGAAGCAAAGACAGCCGGTGGCATCATTATTCCTGATTCAGCCAAAGAAAAGCCGTCTGAAGGCGAAGTTGTCGCCGTTGGTTCCGGTAACCGCGATGAAAGCGGCAAGCTGGTTGCTCTGGACGTTAAAGCTGGCGACCGCGTTCTGTTCGGCAAATGGTCCGGCACAGAAGTGAAGATCGGTGGCGAAGACCTGCTGATCATGAAAGAATCCGACATTCTCGGAATCATCGCCTGATTTTCGATTTAGCCTGAGCGGTTCATAGCCCGGGCTTATTCACCATCCCTTTTCAACAGTTCAAATCGGGAAGCTTTGAAGGCAAGACCTCAGGCTCCAGGAGAGAAAAATGGCTGCTAAAGACGTAAAATTCGGTCGTTCAGCGCGCGAAAAAATGCTGCGCGGCGTCGATATCCTTGCAGATGCTGTTAAAGTAACGCTCGGCCCTAAAGGTCGTAACGTTGTTATCGACAAATCTTTCGGTGCGCCACGCATCACCAAAGACGGTGTATCGGTTGCCAAAGAAGTAGAACTTGAAGACAAGTTCGAAAACATGGGCGCACAGATGCTGCGCGAAGTCGCAAGCAAGACCAATGACACTGCCGGTGACGGTACAACAACCGCTACCGTTCTCGGTCAGGCTATCGTTCAGGAAGGCGCAAAAGCTGTTGCTGCCGGCATGAACCCGATGGATCTGAAGCGCGGTATTGATCTGGCTGTGACCGAAGTTGTTGCAAACCTTCTCGGCAAAGCTCAGAAAATCAACACTTCTGAAGAAGTTGCTCAGGTTGGCACAATCTCCGCTAACGGTGAAGCTGAAATCGGCCGCATGATTGCGGAAGCGATGCAGAAAGTCGGCAACGAAGGCGTTATCACTGTTGAAGAAGCCAAGACAGCTGAAACCGAGCTGGAAGTTGTTGAAGGTATGCAGTTTGACCGCGGTTACCTGTCTCCGTATTTCGTAACCAACCCAGAAAAGATGGTTGCAGAACTGGAAGACGCTTACATCCTTCTGCACGAAAAGAAGCTTTCCAACCTGCAGGCTCTTCTGCCGGTTCTCGAAGCTGTTGTTCAGACTTCCAAGCCACTCGTCATCATCGCTGAAGACGTAGAAGGTGAAGCACTGGCAACTCTGGTTGTTAACAAGCTGCGCGGCGGTCTGAAAATCGCTGCTGTTAAGGCTCCTGGCTTCGGCGATCGTCGTAAGGCAATGCTCGAAGATATCGCTATCCTCACCGGTGGTCAGGTTATCTCCGAAGATCTCGGCATCAAGCTGGAATCCGTGACCCTCGACATGCTCGGCCGTGCGAAGAAAGTTGCGATCACCAAAGAAAACACAACTGTTGTTGATGGTGCCGGTTCGAAAGCTGAAATCGAAGCCCGCGTTGGCCAGATCAAACAGCAGATCGAAGAAACTTCTTCCGACTACGACCGTGAAAAGCTGCAGGAACGTCTTGCTAAGCTCGCCGGCGGTGTAGCAGTTATCCGCGTTGGCGGTGCAACTGAAGTTGAAGTTAAAGAACGCAAAGACCGCGTTGACGATGCTCTGAACGCAACCCGCGCTGCGGTTGAAGAAGGTATCGTACCTGGTGGCGGTACTGCCCTGCTCCGCGCATCGGCCAAGATTACCGTTACAGGTATCAACGCTGATCAGGACGCCGGTATCAATATCATCCGTCGTGCGATCCAGGCTCCTGCCCGTCAGATCACCACAAACGCCGGTGAAGAAGCATCCGTAATCGTTGGTAAAATCCTCGAAAACGCTTCCGAAACCTTTGGTTACAACACTGCAACCAACGAATATGGCGATCTGATCAAAGCTGGTGTTGTTGATCCGGTTAAAGTTGTACGTACTGCTCTGCAGAACGCAGCTTCTATCGCTGGTCTGATGATCACCACCGAAGCCATGATTGCTGAACTGCCGAAGAAAGACGGCGGCATGCCAGCAATGCCAGGCGGCGGCATGGGCGGCATGGGCGGCATGGACTTCTAAGAAGTCCATAAAGCTCGCCCATGAGAGAATAAGCCTGCACCGTGAAGCGGTGCGGGTGGCGGCATGGATTTCTAAGAAATCCATCCGAGCATTTTGTAGCACAGGCGTGAGCGCCTGTGCGGCCACGATAATGCGGCTAAGAAATGAAAAAGCCTCTGAGAAATCAGGGGCTTTTTTTATATCAAAACACTAAAATCTGCACGGCATAGCGATGCGGCACAGGATATAGCTTGCCTTATGCATTTAAGCTGATTATGTAACCTCTCCATTTTTCAGGAGAGATATTTCTAAATAAATTGTAACCAATGCGATTAGCGACCATCACAATTGCAATGCATTATTTTTTTAAAGTTACTGTACTTAATGATAACTCAAAATTATTTTAGTATCTCCTTAAGGATCAGGCTTTAAAGATTGAAAATCTGCAGCTTGCGCTGGTCGGCACTCCTATTTGCCCCCGCTTGAAGGAACTGCTGACCGCGCATAGGGAAGACGGGGAAACCCGTCTTCCCACGCCTTTCTCAGCACAATTTCCGCTTTTCACAAGTCATAAATAAGAGCTCCGATATGCCGCTTGCGCCTGTGAAGCTCATAGTTCAGCCTGTTAGCTGACCTCTTCATCTCAGCACTCTGTTTTACATATAAATGCTTCACACTGTCCGGAATGCGCTATAGGTTTGTATTTACAAGCTTCGCTGTTCTGATCTGGACAGTGCTTTCATTGCATCGCAACGAAGGGAAGACGAATGCGTAAAGAACACCCGATTACAACGGCACCGCAGGACGGACGCACAGTCACGGTACTCTGGACAGACTTTGATGGTCAGCTCAATGAATCTCCCGCCCGTTATCGCCGGCTTGAACAGCTTCAAAAAGCCGGTGGCGACTGGAATGAAAGCGATGCAGGCTGGTGGACTTTCATTGACAGCACAACCCAGAAAAAAATCGACCCGACTGCCTGGATAGAAAATCCGGATGATGAGGCCGAGGACGACTGAACCGCCTTTAATATTGCGGCGCGATAACGGCACCGCACTGAAAATATTAAACTTATTTTCACTCGCGATTGTGCTGAAGCTTACACAAAACTGTGTTTTGCACGGTCTCGCAATACCTGTAACCGATACCATATGACACTCTGACATCTTCCCAGAATACAGAACTTCAGGAGCTGTAAATGTCTGACCAACGTACCGAAACCGATAGTTTCGGCCCTATCGCTGTTGATAATGATCGTTACTGGGGTGCGCAGACCCAGCGCTCTCTGCAAAATTTTAAAATCGGAACAGATCGCCAGCCACTGCCGCTCATTCATGCACTCGGCATTGTCAAACAGGCCGCAGCAGAGACAAATATTGCTCTGGGTAAACTTGATCCGGTCTTAGGCCGCGCCATTACTGTAGCCGCTGCAGAGGTTGTTGAAGGCAAGCTTGACGACCATTTCCCGCTGGTGATTTATCAGACCGGTTCCGGCACCCAGTCGAATATGAATGTGAATGAGGTGATCTCCAACCGCGCGATTGAAATGCTCGGCAGCACGATCGGCAGCAAAAAGCCGGTTCACCCGAATGACCATGTGAATATGGGGCAATCCTCCAATGACAGTTTCCCGACTGCCATGCATATTGCCACCGCGGTTGAAGTCACATCCCGCCTGCTCCCTGCCCTCGATCATCTGATTGATGCGCTGAAAGCCAAAGAAGAGAAATTCGCGCATCTGATCAAGATCGGTCGCACCCATACGCAGGATGCCACGCCTGTCACACTGGGGCAGGAATTCTCTGGTTACCGTGCGGCTGCAGAATATGGCAGGCACCGTATTGTGCAGAGCCTGACAGATGTTTATCTGCTGGCACAGGGCGGCACAGCGGTCGGTACAGGGCTGAATTCGGCAAAGGGTTTTGATACCGGCTTTGCTGATGCGGTAGCCAATATTACCGGCCTGCCATTTAAAACCGCCCCGAATAAATTCGAGGCACTCGCTTCCCACGGCGCTCTGCTCAATCTTCATGGCAGTCTGAATGCGCTTGCCGCCGATCTGTTTAAGATTGCCAATGATATCCGCTTTCTCGGTTCCGGCCCCCGCTCCGGCCTCGGCGAATTGCAATTGCCGGAAAATGAGCCGGGTTCATCGATCATGCCGGGCAAAGTCAACCCGACACAGGCAGAAGCTTTGACCATGGTTGCCACTCAGGTTTTCGGCAACCACACCACCGTCACCGTTGCTTCCAGTCAGGGGCATTTTGAGCTGAATGTTTTCAAGCCGGTGATTGCGGCCAATGTGCTGCAATCTATCCGTTTGCTGGCTGACGGCATGAATTCCTTTGTCGATCATTGTATTGACGGGATTGAAGCCAATGAAGCCCGCATCCATGAACTGATGGAAAATTCACTGATGCTGGTGACGGCTCTCGCACCGCAGATCGGCTATGACGCAGCAGCAAAAATCGCCAAGACTGCCCATCATAATGGCACGACTTTGCGCGAGGAAGCCCTGAAAAGCGGTCTTGTCAGTGAAGCAGAATATGAAGCTTTAGTGCGTCCGGAACTGATGTTGCACCCTGCATAACTGCTCTGCATGACGAATGAATTGCAGCCCGTAACAGCTCACTGTTGCGGGCTGCTTTCTTTTATAAGCTCTTGTAACCTTAACTTGCTATCAACGCAGGGCTATCGGTGTTAAATTTCAACATGCTATTTTAGGGTTCACTATTGATGAACAATATGTCAATATCTGTCTATATTTACAATACAGTCACTTATTAGTTATCCATTGCGCAACAGCAATTCATGCTGCGCACAATGAGCCTGCAGCATAAATCACTTTTCTATTGTTAACTTTTATTGCCTGGAAGCCTCTTACCCTCCTCCAGCAATATATCATCCGGAGCCTCATAATGAGCACTGTTTCCGCCTCCCAGAATTCCGTTATTATTCTGATCTCCCGCGTTTTTCTTGCTATTCTTTTCATTCTTGCAGGTTGGGGCAAGCTGACCGGCCTTGAAGGCACTGCGCAATATTTCGGTGCGATCGGCCTGCCAATGCCAAGCGTGACCGCAGTTCTCGTTGGTCTGGTTGAATTTGTTGGTGGCCTCGCCATTCTGATCGGTTTCCAGACCCGTATCGCAGCGGTCGTTGTTGCCCTGTTCACCATCGGTGCCACACTGGTAGCCCATATGGACTTTGCCGAAGGCATGAACGCACTGATGGCACAGAAGAACCTCGCAATTGCAGGTGGTCTGCTTCTGCTCGCCGTAACCGGTGCCGGTGCATATTCAGTAGACCGTCGCGGTCGCTAATAGCTGAACACTTCTACCTATCAAAAAGGCCGCAATTCATGAGAATTGCGGCCTTTTCTTTTTTTTAAATATGTAAGCTTATTTCAAACTGTCACAGATACGGCTGATAATTTCCGTCACCCGCGGATTATCCAGACTGCGGCGCGCAGAAACCAGACAAGCCTGCGATTTCAGCATAATGCCGTCATCCAGAATTTTCAGTCTATTGGCTCGTAATGTCGAACCGGTCGATGTGATATCAACGATAATATCCGCAGAACCGGCTGCCGGTGCACCTTCGGTCGCACCCAAGCTCTCAACAATACGGTAAACCTGAATACCGTGCTTCTGAGAGAAGAACTGCTGTGTCAGCCGCCAATATTTGGTGGCAATCCGCAAACGGCGACCATGACGCTGGCGGAAATCCGCAGCCACATCATCAAGATCGGCCATTGTCGCCACATCATGCCAGACTTCCGGCACGGCAACGATCACATCCGCATGGCCAAAGCCAAGCTGCGTTTCAATCTGCACTTTTTCATCTGCACGCGCCAGCGTCTCACGGATCAGGTCTTCACCGGTGACACCGAGATCAACTGTCCCATAACCCAGTTCACGGGCAATTTCTGACGCGGAGAGAAACAGAATATCCACATCATCCACACCTTCAATACGGGCGCGGTAATTGCGGTCATCTTCCGGCAGAACGACATGCAATCCGGCTTTCGCCATCACTGCAATTGTTTGCTCTTTCAGACGGCCTTTGGAAGGCAAAGCCAGTGTTACAGTCATGAGCGTGCTCCTGCCTGTGTTGCCTCGGCACATTTTTGTAAACGGTCGAGCCAGATGGAGAAACCAACACCGGAAATACGCTCTTTCGCACCCAGCATTGTCAGCAAACGGTCATAACGCCCGCCACCGACAATCACACCGCAATCAGCATCGCGACTGGTAATTTCGTAAACCAGACCGGTATAATAATCGAGCGGACGGCCAAAACCTGCATCATAAGTGATGATGCGAAGATCAATACCAGCCTTACGCATTTCCTCAACACGTTTGCCGAAGCTCTGCAATGCAGCGCCGAGATCAAGACCGTTTTGTTCAGCAAATTCTGTCAGCTGTACAGTCGCCTGTTCCAGCGGTACACGGATGGACAGGAATGTCTTAAGCGCCGTCAGCACCCTATCTGCCAGCTGAACCGCAGCCAGTTGCTGCTTCTCCATCAGACGCCGTGCAATCTCAGAAGGGCTGCGGCCTGCGGCCGGTGAAATACCGGCAACCTGCATTTCCTGTGCAAGTGCAGTGACCAAAGCATCTTCGCCCTGTTCATCCACAATCTGACGCAAACGCTCAGGAATGACATTACCAAGACGCGGTGATGCCAAATCCTGCAAGGCCTGTTCCAGCAGTTCAGCACTACCAAAAGCACGCGCCAGCTTTTTCTGCCAGCCGCGTGGCAGGCCGAGAGATGCCAGAACGGCTTCAAACACAGACTGATCGCCGAGCAGCACCTGCAATGACGCATTAGGAGCTGCCTGATGCACAGCATTCAACGCATCGCTCAGAGAGCGCGCATCGGAGGCAGGTTCATTATCGCCGCCAAGATCTTCGATACCGGCCTGATGAAAACTGGTGCCGCCTTCACGACGCTGACGAAAAACCTCGCCAATATAAGAATAGCGCTTCGGCGTGGCTGCATTCAGCGCAATATGATTGCGGCAGACCGGAATGGTGAATTCCGGACGCAGGCACAGGCTGTCGCCATTTTCATTCTCAGTCAGAAAAATCCGGCTGCGCAGATCCTCACCGGCCATATCCAGAAACGGGTCGGCCGGCTGCAGGATCGGAATATCAACGGCTTCACTCGACGTGGTTGCAAAATAAGACGCCAGATCAGTGGCAATATCTGCTGTTTGACGATTGCTCATTTTACTTCGCCTGCCTGCTTAGTTCCTGCAAACGATCCTCTGCCTGTTCAGCCAGAATACGCTTCACTTCCGCAACCAGATCAGCTTCTTTGACAGTGATCTGCGCCGGACGGCTGGCGCGCCATTCCTCATTGCTTTCAATCTCGCCGGAAAGACGCTTGCCCTCGATCAGATCCTTAATCTGAATTTCGCCATTGGCACGTTCATCACCGCCTTGAATAATCGCAAGCGGCGCATTGCGGCGGTCCGCATATTTCAGCTGATTACCGAATTTCTTCCAGTTGCCCTGATACATCTCGGCGCGGATACCGGCATCACGCAGATCCTGCGTGAATTTCTGGTAGTGGCCGAGGCTTTCAGCATCACCATCCATCACCGTAATGACGACCGGCGCCATTGCATCTTCTGAGCCGAGCTTGCCGAGGTTTTTCAGCGCTGTCATCAGACGGGAAACGCCGATGGAGAAACCCGTTGCCGGAACCGGCTGACCACGGAAACGCGACACCAGACCATCGTAACGACCACCGCCGCCAACAGAACCGAATACGACTTTTTCACCCTTTTCATTGGTGACGTCGAATTGCAGTTCGGCCTCATAAACAGGACCGGTGTAATATTCCAGACCACGTACAACAGACGGATCGATTTTGACGCGACCGGCATAGCCGCCTGCATCAAATAAAATCTGCATCTGCGCGAGTTCTTCCACGCCTTCTGTACCGCGGGCATTGCCTTCAACAACAGCACGCAAATTTGCGATGGTCTGCTGACCATCTTCCGCACCCGCAGCAGTAAAGTCGAGAACTTTGGCAATCGCAGCCGCATCCAGTCCTGCACCTTTGGTAAAGTCGCCGGATTCATCACGACGGCCTTCGCCGAGCAGCAGTTTCACGCCCTCTTCGCCAAATTTGTCGAGCTTGTCGATGGCACGCAGCACATTGAGGCGGCGTCCGGCATTGTCATCACCGGCCAGACCAATCGCTTCCAGAACACCGTCTAGAACCTTACGGTTATTGACGCGGATCATATAATCGCCGCGCTGAATGCCGAGACGCTCCAGCGTATCCGCTGCCATCATGCACATTTCCGCATCGGCAGAAACGCCCGGTGCACCAACAGTATCCGCATCAAACTGCATGAACTGGCGGAAACGGCCAGGACCCGGCTTTTCATTGCGGAATACCCAGCCATTGCGATAGGTGCGGAATGGCAGCTGAATTTCATTGAAATTCTCAGCCACATGACGCGCCAGCGGCGCAGTCAGATCATAGCGCAGCGACAGCCATTGTTCATCATCATCCTGAAGCGAGAACACGCCCTCATTCGGACGATCCTGATCCGGCAGGAATTTGCCCAATGCATCAGTATATTCAACAAGCGGCGTTTCAATCGGATCAAAACCGTAGCGCTCATAAACCTCACGGATTGTCGCCAGCATTTTCTCAGCAGCACGCAGATCATGAGGCTCACGGTCCACAAAGCCGCGCGGCAACCGCGCTTTCATCTTCTCCGCTTTATTTGCCATGATACTGATCCGCTAAACTTGAGTTATCTTGAAGATTAAATGCCTTAATATCCTTGAAAGGCGCGTATGTTTCCTAACCGATCAGTTTGCATGCGGCAAGAGCAAGATCCGCGCAGAAACATATTATGCTGGCCGCACAAAATCCTGCCGCAATCGCTCAATCACCGGACGGCAATAACAACCTTCCAGATGATCATTCACCAACCCCATCGCCTGCATAAAAGCATAGACTGTTGTCGGGCCGACAAATGACCAGCCGCGCCTCTTCAAATCCTTGCTGATACGGGTAGAAATCTCGGTTAAAGGGTTCGCTTTATAGGCCGCCAGATCAAACCGTGCCGGCCGGTCTTTCGGCTGCGGTTCAAAGCTCCAGAAATAAGCGGCCAGCGAGCCCTTCTCGGCAATCAGATCAATCGCACGACCTGCATTATTAATCGCTGATTTGATCTTGCCGCGGTGGCGTACAATGCCCTTATCCTGCATCAGACGCTCAACATCTTCCTCAGTAAACTGCGTCATTTTATGAAAATCAAACTCTGCAAAAGCACGGCGGAAGTTTTCACGCTTACGCAGAATTGTCAGCCATGACAGGCCGGACTGAAAGCCCTCCAGACAGATTTTCTCGAAAAGACGACGATCATTATCAACCGGAAATCCCCATTCCGTATCATGGTAAAGCAGATAATCCGGCAAACCGCCATGCCAACCACAGCGCACCCGCCCATCCTCTCCTAAATGCAATCCTGCTTCCAGAACCGGTATATCCTGCACCATTTTTCACCCGCGCCATCTTTGTCCAAACCAACGAGTCTCTCTATAGCATATTTCATTTGACATGGAACAAAAAAAGAACATATCTTCCGTTTCAAGACAGAAAGCAGCCACGAAACCCAACTCAGAATATTTACCTGCTGATAACCAAAAGAGAAAGTTTTCACCGCATTTGCGCATCCGCAAGGCAGTGATTCACCTTTTCAAAAGGGTCAGGCATCACAGTCGAAGCAAAGGAATCTGCATGTCTCGCCTGCTGAACAGTGCATCACAGTTTCAGGCATGACTTCAACACAGGACGATCTGATGAAACCACGTCATCTGCTGCTGATCGCATCCATTGCTGCTTTTGCCCTGTCCGCCATTTCAGCTGGCGGAGCATTTGCCAATGACCGTTATGCCACACCGCCGCCTCTGGTTCTCAGCCCTGATCTGAGTGCACCCTGGGTCACTCAATTGCAGCCGCAGCGCTATGCCACTCAGCTTGCGCCATCAAAGCCGCGCATCTACCGCAACAGCGGATCACAAGGCATTCAGGCACCTGCGCAACGCTCCGCTACACGCCAGCAAGCGCGCACAAAACAGGATAAAGCTCTGCAACGGAATGCAACCTATCAGCAGGGTTCATTCATCCGCACCAGTGCAGCAGCACCGCAAAATCCTGCAAAGGCTGCGGGTGGTATGAACCCGATCTATCTGCCGCAGGAAGTTGATTACTCAGCTTCCCATAAGTCCGGAACAATCGTGATCGATACGAAAAACAAGTTTCTGTATCTTGTCGGAGATAATGGCAAAGCCCGCCGCTACGGCGTGGGTGTCGGCAAAGAAGGTTTCAGCTGGAAAGGCACTGAAACCGTGAGCCGCAAAGCCGAATGGCCGACATGGCATCCGCCGAAAGAAATGATTGCCCGCGAGCGCAAGAAAGGCCGCATTCTTCCTGTTCGTATGGAAGGCGGCATTGCCAATCCGCTCGGCGCACGTGCGCTGTATTTAGGTAATACGCTCTATCGTATTCACGGCACCAATGCGCCATCCACCATCGGGCGCGCAGTATCCTCCGGCTGTATCCGCATGCGCAATCAGGATGTGGAAGATCTCTATGAACGGGTGCCGGTGGGCACGAAAGTCGTCGTTCTCTGAATCTATCCTGAAGAGCAGAATAGGATTTCTGTTTAAACGCCCCACAACCAAAAGCCCTGCATCAGACACTGATGCAGGGCTTTTCTATTCATCGCATGGCAAGCTGCGGTTTTACTCGCATCTCGCCTCCGGCAGCCTGTCGAGCATTGCACTCGCAAGAAGAAATCTGTCCGGCAACAGACAGGCTTGTGAAAAACCACCCCCAAGAATTTATCGCTTTTGACATAAGCCGGTCTTGCAAAAACTGTAAGAACTGATTCAAGATTGCGTTCTGCAAAGTGCTTCGCCGGTTTATCCCAAACAATGCGATGAAATTACCGGCGCAAAAAACAGAAAAGGAATAAGGACATGACCGTAGCTGCGATCAAACTGAACGACGGCAACTCCATTCCGCAACTGGGTTTCGGTGTATGGCAGGTCAGCGATGAAGAAGCCGTCGCCAGTGTGACAACCGCGCTTGAAACCGGCTACCGTCACATTGATACCGCCGCAATTTACAAGAATGAAAAAGGTGTCGGTCAGGCAATTCGTAATTCCGGCATCGCACGTCAGGATATTTTTCTGACAACGAAAGTCTGGAATGACGATCAGGGTTATGATTCCACCCTGAAAGCTTTTGATGCTTCGGCTGAGCGCCTCGGTACAGATTATTTTGATCTTTATCTCATTCACTGGCCAATGCCGAACAAAGATAAATTTCTTGATACATGGCGTGCACTCATCAAATTACGTGAAGAAGGCCGTGTGAAATCAATCGGCGTTTCCAATTTCCGCACAGCTGATCTGCAACGTATCCTGCGTGAAACAGATGTTGTGCCAGCCATCAACCAGATCGAGCTGCACCCTTATTTCCAGCAGGATAATCTGCGCCAGTTCCACCAGCAGCATAATATCGCTACAGAAGCATGGAGCCCGCTCGGACAGGGTAAAATTCTGGACAATCCGGTTTTGAAAGCCATTGCCGCCAATCACGGCAAATCTGTCGCTCAGGTCATTCTGCGCTGGCATCTGGATATCGGCAATGTCGTCATTCCGAAATCCGTCACCCCTGCCCGTATTAAAGAAAATTTTGAAGTCACAGATTTCAAGCTTCTGGGTATCGAGCATGACGAGATCAACAAGCTGGACGCTTCTGACGGACGTATCGGGCCTGATCCGACAACCTTCGGTTAATCTGTCATTTCGAAATATATTTTTCAAAAAATTTGCTTAATTATCAAAGCACTCGTATAAATTATACGAGTGCTTTATTTTAACATGAATAAATCAACAAAAAATCTAATGGTGTCAAAC
>NZ_JBHEEE010000003.1:367775-455535 GCF_041929865.1 Pseudochrobactrum lubricantis | reverse complement strand
GATAAATCACTGACCCTGTAATTGGTTTTCCAGTTGCCCATTTAGGCGCGCTCCTCCGTGGCGCAAACGAGTGCGCAAAAGCAGGGTAAAAGTTTTAATAATTACTAATTTGTTCTACAAATGTTCTCAAAACGTGAAAGAGTCAACAGGGATTATTCATGGCCTGGCGGGGCTGTGAATTGCTGTGAATTGTTAATGTGGGGTGGTGACCGTGAGAACAGAAAATGAATAAAAATGTAAACCGGTAGAAAAAAGCTGTAAACCGGCCTTTGCTATACTATCAATAAGTTATTGAAATGTATGGCGATCCCGACTGGATTCGAACCAGTGACCGTCGGCTTAGAAGGCCGGTGCTCTATCCAGCTGAGCTACGGGACCGCATATTCTGAAAGCGGTATATAATTAGTGAGTCCAAGGCTGCTGGCGGTCAAAGCGGAAATTATCCGTGTAAGACACTTTACGGCGTTTGGCTTCTTTAGGCTCTTCAATCCGGTAGGCAATGCCGTATTTCTGCGCATAAGCGATCGCTTCTTCGAGGCTCTCGAAGCTCATACGGATCTGGCTTTTCATATCACGGGAAGAAGTATAACCCATCAGCGGTTCAATTTTACGGGCTACTTCAGGCTCATATTCAAGAAACCAGGCTTCGGTCTTGGCTTTACCGGATTGCATGGCAGTCTTGGCTGGACGATAAATACGGGCAACCATATTCATATACCTCAGGGCACAAAAGCGACCGTCAAATCTTATATTTGCTGGTCTGTTAAACGAGAGACAAATTTCACTATAATATTCAGTATTTGTCATGGTCGGAGCGAGAGGATTCGAACCTCCGACCCCCTGATCCCAAATCAGGTGCGCTACCAGGCTGCGCTACGCTCCGCTATCCTCAAAGGATAAGATGTGTCTAGAATTTTCAAGGCAGGAGCGCAAGAGGCAAAACGGCACTTCCAACCAAAAATGCATGAATGTCACACTATAAAAGCGGGGACAAAAGCACTGTTTTGTCTCCGCTTTTAGAAGCTTCCGTATTTTACAGATTATCAGACTGCAAATGCAGCCTGAAGTCCCTGTTGCAGATCGTCAATCAGATCTTGCGTATCTTCAAGCCCGATTTGCAGGCGGATCACCGGTCCTTCATAGCTCTTTGCAGCAACTGTCCGGTCACCGAGCTGAACATGCACGGCCAGACTTTCATAGCCGCCCCATGAATAGCCGAGGCCGAATAGTTTTAGCGTATCGAGCAATTTGTGGGCTTCTTCTTTGCCGCCTGAAGCGAGAACCACTGAGAAAACACCGCTGGCACCTTTGAAATCACGCTTCCACAAGGCGTGATCCGGATGACTTTCCAGCGCGGGATGCAGCACGCGGGCAATCTGGGGCTGCTGTTCCAGCCAGCGGGCAATCGTCAGAGCGCTTTGCTGGTGATGGTTGAGGCGTAGCCCCATGCTGCGCAGGCCACGCAGAATTTGATAGGCATCATCGGAGTTTACGCACATACCAAGGGCGGTATAGGCGTTTTCCAGCTGTTTCCAGCATTTTTCATTCGCGGAAATCATGCCGAACAGAATGTCGGAATGTCCCGAAGGATATTTCGTTCCGGCATGAATTGTAATGTCCACACCAAAATCAAGCGCTTTGAAATAAAGAGGCGTTGCCCATGTATTATCCATCATCACGACAATATCGTGCTGATGTGCGGCTTCGACAATTGCCGGGATATCCTGAATTTCAAATGTATTGGAGCCGGGTGATTCTGTGAAAATGACACGCGTATTCGGGCGGATCAGTCCGGCAATATCCGCACCGATATGCGGCGGATAATATTCGACCTCAACACCATATTGCTTCAGCAGTGTATTTGCGAAGCGGCGTGTCGGATTATAAATCGTATCAACGAACAGCACGTGGTCGCCGGCTTTCAGGAAAGCCAGCAGCGGTACAGTAACGGCAGCCAGACCGGAGGGAACGAGCAGAGTGCCTGCGGAACCTTCCAGCTCGTCAATCGCACTGCATAAAGCGTCCGTTGTCGGTGTGCCATGCGTGCCATAGGTATATTTCTGGTTTTCCGTTGCCATGGTCGCAGCATCCGGAAACAGGACAGTCGAAGCGCGCACAACCGGCGGATTGACAAAGCCGTGATATGCATAAGGATCATTCCCGCAATGGGTAAGCATTGTGTTGATCCCTAATTCCCCCGTACCCTTTTCTGATTTGACCATAAAAACGCCTCCTGCTGCCTGTTAGTCTGTATTGTCTCGTGTGAGTCTTCGTTATTCGTGCTGAAACGGAATCGCTTTTTCTGAAAATATTTGTGTTTTCAGCGTGTTAACAGTGCCGTTTTTCATTTTCTGCAATAAGCCGGAAAATGACAGTTGCGACTAGAGCATAATCTTTGTGCTTTGTCCTGAAACCTTATGCTTTCTTTATGAGAAGCGGTAAAACGGATTTACAGCATAGTAAGAGATGAACAATTTTATTGATTGCAGCAGTTGCGGTGTGAGAGTTTTATGAGTTTAAAATATGAATTTTCAGAATTGAGAACCTCTGTTCAGGCGGGGCTGGCACGGCGTAAGGCGCAATCTATGCAACAGGCTGAACATGAAAGGGCAGATCAGAGCGCGACCAATCTGTGGTCGTATCAGCTGACGCTGTTTCTGCTGGTTATGATTGCGGGTGCGGGGGTGCTTTTACCTTTTGACGGGGATTTGTCCCGCCTTGCCGTTTCCGTGCAGTGGTTGCCTGTAGAGATTCTGAAATCGCTGACGAATCTCGTATTGGCCGCTCCCTATGTTGCATTATTCACCGTCATTATTGCGGTCTGTCTGGTGAGACGGCACAGGTTGCGCGGGCAGGAAGGCTATGGCCTTAAAATTCCTGAACTTCTGCAAAGTTATAATCGTCTGGGCACGATTGCCGGTCAGAGCCTGTTCGGTATTTCTGCGATTCTGAGTGCCGGACTGATCGTGAATATTCTCAAATATTTTGTCGGCAGACCGCGCCCGTTTCTTATTGATAGTGCAGGGCCTTTTGGTTTCAAGCCGTTTGATTTCAGCCATGCTTATGTCAGTTTTCCGTCCGGTCATGCCTGTACGGCAGCTGTGCTGGCCACGCTGCTGGCGCTGTGGTTTCCGCGTTACCGGTTCTTTGCCTATGCAGGTGTGGCGCTGATTGCTTCAAGCCGTGTTTTCGTTCAGGCGCATTATCCGAGTGATGTGGTGACCGGCTTTGCTATCGGCACGGTTACCACCTTGATTCTGGCGCGGTTTCTGGCGCAGTCTGGTCTGTTGTTTCGTCTCGGGGAAGGGCAGATGTTTCCTGAACTGAAAAATATAATCAGCAGAAGAATCAAGCTGCAAGGCGCTTAAGTTCAGGTTTTTGAGGCAGGGCAAGCTGTGTTCGGGGAGCGGACTGAACAATTTTCCGTGTTTGGACCCTTGACCTGTCGAAAATAATAGCTTTCGATAGACACAGTTTTAGACGTATCCCGTTTCCGCCTTGCGGATCACAGGCTGAACTAAACCGGTTAAAGCCGGATATCAGGCTGTCAAAACGAAAAACAGATCCGGTTCAGATTTTGCCGGATATGACAGAATGCCGAAATTGATTTTTGAATGCTGATAATAAGTTTAACGATAATGAGGGTGAGCATCATATGAAAAAGTCAACTTTACTCAAATTGGCCAGCGTGGCTGCTTTGACCGTTACAACCTCTGCAGCAATTGCCGGCACATTGGATGATGTGAAGAAAAAAGGCTTTGTACAATGCGGCACCAATACGGGTCTGCCGGGTTTTGCCGCCCCGAATGATAAGGGGGAATGGTCTGGTTTCGATGTTGACTATTGCCGTGCTGTGGCATCGGCTATTTTCGGGGACAAAACCAAGGCTAAATTTACACCGCTGAATGCCAAAGAGCGCTTTACTGCGCTGCAATCCGGTGAAATCGACATTCTTATCCGCAACACAACCTGGACAATCAGCCGTGATACATCTCTCGGTTTGGAATTTGCCGGTGTGAATTACTATGATGGCCAGGGCTTTATGGTCAACAGTAAGAAACTTCCGGATATTAAATCAGCATTGCAGCTGTCCGGCGCATCAATTTGCGTTCAGGCAGGTACAACAACTGAAATGAACATGGCCGATTACTTCAAGGCCAATAAGATGGAATATAATCCGGTCGTCTTTGAGAAAATCGAAGAGGCCAATGCTGCTTATGACAGCGGCCGTTGCGATGCTTACACAACGGATCAGTCCAGCCTTTACGGTGTGCGTCTGGCGCTTTCCAACCCTGACGATCACGTCGTTCTTCCGGAAATCATCTCCAAAGAGCCGTTCGGTATTGTTGTCCGTCAGGGCGATGCACAATGGGCCGATGTGGCGCGCTGGGTTCATAACGCACTTCTGAATGCGGAAGAAGCCGGTATTACGCAGGCTAATGTTGAAGAGATGATGAAGTCTGATTCACCTGAAATCAAACGTCTTCTCGGAACAGAAGCTGAAACCAAGATCGGCGTCGATCTGGGTCTTGATAATGACTGGGTTGTGAAGATTGTTAAAAATGTCGGCAATTACGGCGAGATTTTTGAACGCAATATCGGCACAACAAGCCCGCTGAAAATTGCCCGCGGTATTAATGCGCTGTGGACCAAAGGTGGTCTGCAATATGGTATACCAATCCGCTAATATCGGCGTATAATCAGAATAAGCACCTGCACCACATCATGTGGTGCAGGATAGCTTTCTGTACCTGAAATATAATTGAAACATTGTAATTTTGTGCCGTCCGGAGCGTATCCGAAAAGCGGGGACCGGTTTTCGGGTCAGATACGCGTATAAGCAAATAGCTTGAGCATGAAACGCTTTTTGACGTGCAATAAAAACAAAAGATAGCTGAAAGATTGTACCGCTATTTAAGGTACCTGCCGATATGGCCGAAATCCCTGTCTGAAATTTATAATTTGATAATCCGGCTATAGGTGAAAAGGCGCAGGGGGCTTTTCAAATATCTGGTCAAATATCTGACAGCAGAGCATGAGGTGCGCATGGCAGATCAAAGCGCCGTAACCGGCAAGCGACAGGAAACACAAGTTTCCCTCCTGAATAATCCGAAAATGCGCGGATTATTTTATCAGGCGGTTGTTTTTATTTCAGTTTTTGCTTTGATTTATTGGATAATAGGAAATACAGCCGCAAATTTGCAGAGGCTGAACATTGCATCCGGTTTTGACTTCCTGAAAAGTCGCGCAGGTTTCGACGTCAGCCAGTCGCTGATCAGTTATGATGCGGATTCCAACTATGCACGGGCCTTTGTGGTCGGTCTTCTGAATACGCTTTATGTTGCTGTACTGGGTATCATTACAGCCTCGGTTATCGGATTTCTGGTTGGTATCGGGCGTCTCTCCGGAAACTGGCTGATCGCCAAAATCTGTACCATTTATGTCGAGACTTTCCGTAATATCCCGCCATTGCTCGTGATTTTCTTCTGGTATTTCGGCGTATTGTCGGTTCTGCCGGAAGTGCGCGGCAGCTATGCTTTGCCGTTTGATACTTATCTGAACAAGCGCGGGTTTTTCTTTCCGTCCATAATCTGGGGCGAGAATGCATGGCTTATATTCGCGGCTTTCGTTGCCGCTGTTATTGCAGCCTTTGTCATTCATCGCTGGGCACGTTTGCGTCAGGCAAAAACGGGGCAGATTTTTCCGTTCTGGCGTGTTGCTCTGGCACTGATAATAGGATTGCCGGCGCTCGCATTTTTTATCACGGGAATGCCTGTCAGCTTTGATATTCCGAAACTTGGCTCATTCAATCTGACCGGCGGCACACAGGTGAAACCTGAATTTCTGGCGCTTTATCTGGCGCTGTCATTCTATACGGCATCTTTCATCGCGGAGACTGTGCGCGGCGGTATCAAAGGGGTTAGCAAAGGCCAGTCAGAGGCAGCCGCAGCTTTGGGCCTGCGCAGACCGCAGGCGATGCGCCTTGTTGTCGTGCCGCAGGCGATGCGGATTATCATTCCTCCTTTATCGAGCCAATATCTTAATCTGACGAAAAACTCGTCTCTGGCGATTGCTATCGGCTATCCGGATTTGATGGCTGTCGGCGGTACGGTGCTTAACCAGACAGGGCAGGCGGTAGAAGTTGTGGCGATCTGGATGGCGGTTTATCTCGGCATCAGCCTCATTACCTCTGCATTTATGAACTGGTTTAACGCGAAAATGGCATTGGTGGAGCGGTAAGATGACAAATTCAGACTTACAATATGTACGCTCGCAAATGGTTGATCCGATGCCGGCACCTGCCAGTCAGAAAGGCATTGCTTCATGGATGAAAGAAAACCTGTTTTCGAGCCTTAAAGATACCGTTCTGACAATCATGGGTATTTCGCTGATTGTCTGGTTTCTGCCGGGATTGATAAACTGGTTGTTTGTCAATGCTGTCTGGGCAGGGACTGACCGCACATTCTGTACCACAACGGTGCAGGGCGGTTTGCAGCCGGATGGCTGGTCGGGTGCCTGCTGGGCTTTTGTCGATGCAAAGCTCCAGCAATTTCTCTACGGACGCTATCCGGTTGATGAACGCTGGCGTGTGAAACTCGTGGCGCTGGTTTTCGTGATTTTGCTGGTGCCGATGCTGATTGGCAAGCTGCCGCATAAAATGCTGAACGCAGTTCTGTTGTTCATTGTTTTTCCGGTCTTCACCTATTTCCTGCTGGTCGGCGGTTCATTCGGTCTGCGTTATGTTGAAACCTCGCTCTGGGGCGGTCTGCTGGTCACGCTGATCCTGTCCGTGGTGGGGATTACCGTATCGCTGCCGATGGGTATTTTGCTGGCTTTGGGACGGCGTTCCAATATGCCGGTTATCAAGACACTGTGCGTGATCTTCATTGAGGTTATTCGTGGTGTGCCGCTGGTGGCATTGCTGTTCATGGCCAGCGTCATGCTGCCATTGTTTATGCCGCCGGGCACCAGCTTTGATAAGTTTTTGCGTGCGCTGGTCGGTGTGTCATTATTCGCTTCCGCCTATATGGCTGAAGTCATTCGCGGCGGTTTGCAGGCGATTCCGTCAGGGCAATATGAAGGCGCGGATTCGCTGGGCTTGAGCTATTGGCAGAAAACTCTGTTCATTATCCTGCCGCAAACGCTGAAACTTGCTTTGCCGGGTATTGTGAACACGTTTATCGGCTTGTTCAAAGACACAAGTCTTGTTTACATTATCGGTATGTTCGACCTGCTTGGAATCGTCAGGCAGAATTTTTCGGATGCCACTTGGGCAACACCGCAGACACCGGCAACGGGTCTTGTTTTTGCCGGATTTGTATTCTGGATTTTCTGTTTCTGTATGTCGCGTTATTCGCTATATATGGAGAGAAGGCTGGATACGAGCCATCGGTAAGCGGCTGCGGAAAACCGGGAGTTGGTTTTTCGCTCACAGCTGCCAAAGAACAGAAATGGTTTCATTCAGACGGATGAAACCATTCAATCGGGAATACCATCAGCATTATTGCTGCGGATGGTCAGTGAGGGAATAAAGAATGAGCATGCAATCGGGCGCTTTGCTGAAGCCGACGATGGAAGAAACGGGAGCAATTATGGAAATATCCAAAACCGATGTCGCAGTCGATATTGTCGGAATGCATAAGTGGTATGGTGAATTCCATGTGCTTCGCGATGTTAATCTGCGGGTAATGCGCGGGGAGCGTATTGTCGTGGCAGGACCTTCCGGTTCCGGTAAATCAACGATGATCCGTTGCATTAACCGCCTTGAAGAGCATCAGAAAGGCCAGATCATTGTGGACGGCAAAGAGCTGACCAATGATCTGAAAAAGATCGATGAAGTGCGTCGCGAAGTCGGTATGGTTTTCCAGCATTTCAACCTGTTTCCGCATCTGACAATTCTTGAGAATTGCACGCTTGCGCCGATCTGGGTGCGCAAAATGCCGAAGAAACAGGCAGAAGAAATTGCGATGCATTATCTGGAACGCGTTAAGATTCCGGAGCAGGCAAATAAATATCCAGGTCAGCTTTCCGGTGGTCAGCAGCAGCGCGTGGCGATTGCCCGCTCACTCTGCATGAAGCCGCGTATTATGCTGTTCGATGAGCCGACCTCTGCGCTTGATCCTGAAATGGTCAAGGAAGTGCTGGACACCATGGTTAGCCTCGCTGAAGAAGGCATGACCATGATCTGCGTAACCCACGAAATGGGCTTTGCGCGTCAGGTTGCCAACCGCGTGATCTTTATGGATCAGGGGCAGATTGTGGAGCAGAATTCGCCATCCGAATTCTTTGACAATCCGCAGCATGAGCGTACCAAGCTGTTTCTCAGCCAGATCCTGCACTAATTTTCAGAAACATATTAAAACACCCGCAGTGCAAATCGCGGGTGTTTTTTATTATCTATTCGCCATGCGGGCCTTCGCAGAACTGGATACGATTGCCGAAAGGATCAATCACAGCCAGAACCCGACCCCATGGTTCATTTTCTATGCCGGGGCGCAGGAAACGGTATTTATGACTGCTGATTTCCTTATGCAGGGTATCGACACCCTGCATGCGCACGAAAATATTGGCACCGGGGCTGCCATCGCCATGATGTTCGCTGAGGTGCAACACCAGATTGCCGCGCGAAACCTGCATATAGAGCGGCATATTTTCAGCAAAGCGATGTTCCCAGTCACATTGAAAACCCAGATAGTCGAGATAAAATTCTCTGGCTTTCTCAATGTCGAAAATTCTGAATATCGGGCAAACCTGTTCAAACTGGACATTGCTCATAAGATGTTCTCCGGTGTTGTGCCGTGACTATAAAATATGCCTGTAAAATTCATATTAAAACTATACAGGCAGTGATGGGAGAAAAAATGCAATATCAATGGCTGAACCAGCTGGAGCAAAAACATCATCAGAGTTTCTTTGAACTCTACACAAAGGAATGGTGGACGCAGAGCCGCTCTTATGACGATGCGATCAATATGCTTGTTCATTGCGATTTGATTATCGCCTGTTGTGATATGCAGGATCGCGTCATTGGTTTTGCTCGTGTGCTGACGGATTATACTTTTAAAGCGCTGATCTTTGATGTGATTGTGGATGAATCCACGCGCGGACTGGGGCTTGGACAGGAAATTGTTTCACGCATCATCCGGCACCCTGATCTGCAAAAAGTTCAGGGTTTTGAACTCTATTGCCCTGAACGGTTGGTTCCGTTTTATGAAAAACAGGGTTTTGTAAAAGGCTCCTCCTGCCTGATGTTTCATCAGGCATAGTCTTTATAATCTCTGCATCAGCTCGATACGATTGCCGAACGGATCGTTGATATAGGCACGAAGATAGCCGGACAGCGGTTCATCCTCTGTTGATTCAATCTGATGTTCTGCTAGCATTGCTAGAAATGCGGACAAGTCATCAACCAGAAAAGCCGGATGCGCTTTTTGCGCAGGGGCAAAGCCGCGTTCAACGCCGAGATGAACTTTAAGATCACGCAGCTCAAACCAGCAGCCGCCGCGTTTTGCCAGATTGTCGGGTTTGGGAACTTCCGTCATACCTAGCAGCCCGCTATAAAATGTGCGGGCTTTGTCCTCTCCACCGGCAGGCATTGCAAGCTGAATATGATCCAGTCCGAGTATCGGCATTGTTTTCTCCCGTTGTTCAGGCAGGCAAAACCGGTTGTATCAGCACATAATTTTCATGGCGTTCACCCGGAAGTTCAAACCAGATTGAACCCTGCCTTTGGAAACCCTGTTGCCTGTAGAAGTGTAATGCAGGGTGGTTATCATGCAAGACCGAAAGCCAGATATGGTCGATATCCTGTGCTTTTACCGCTTCACGTGCCTGTTGCATGAGAGCAGAGCCGATCCCGCATCCGGCATGACGGGCTCTGACATAAAGTGTGCTGATCTCTGTAGCTGTTGTCAGCGCATGCAGGCTTTCAGGCAACGTAGCTTGATAATCAATAACAATATAGCCGAGCAGATGACCATCCTGTTCCGCGAGAATGATCTGCTTTGCGCCATCCGCGATCATCTGTTCAAAATATTGCGGCTTAAAACGCTGCAGTACATATTCAGCAAAAACAGTGCTGATACCCGCCTTGGCATAGGTATGCAGCCAGACTTCGATAGATAAAGCTGCCAGTTTTGCAGCGTCGAAGGATTTGGCCGTGCGATAAATTAACAAATCGGGCTCCTGTCTCAATCTGTCTGATTTGATGTAGTATGCTGTCACTGGAGCGTACCCCGAAAAGTGCGAAGCAGTTTTCGGGGTACGCGTAAAACAAAGAATTAGAGCGGTTCTACTGATTCAATATTAACCGGAACCGCTCTAGAGCATTTCACAGTCAAGTTGGATCAACTTGACGCCCGTGATAATGCAGCAAAATAAAGAATCTAGAGCGAGCACTGTGATCCAATCTGGACTTAAACCGCTCTAGCGCAGAAGTTAAACAGTCCTGCCAAATATTCTGAGGAGGAAATTATAATGAGCAGACTGATATTTGTGAACTTTCCCGTGCGTGATCTCGATAAGTCGATCAGTTTCTATGAGGCAATCGGGGCGCGAAAGAATGATATGTTCTGCGATGAAACCGCAGCCTGCATGGTTTTATCGGACGTTATTCACGTCATGCTGATAACCCATGATAAATTCCGCCAGTTCACGCCCAAAAACATTGCTGATGCACATACTGTCAGCGAGGTTCTGGTATGTGTGTCAGCATCGGATAAGCAGGAGGTAGACCAGCTAATCAGCAAGGCTGCATCTGCCGGTGGCAAGGCTGATCCGTCAGCTGTGCAGGACTATGGCTTTATGTATGGCCGCAGTTTTGAAGATCTGGACGGCCATATCTGGGAAGTGATGTGGATGGACATGGAAGCTGCAAAGCAGGCCATGGCAAAAGACTAAAATATTCCCTGTCCCGTTCTGATCGCAATATTCGCTTTTGAACAACGGGACAGAGCCTGAAAAACATGATGCGGTTCAGGATGTAATGTCAGCCGCATCATATTGATAAAGCCAGTCCAGATCGCGCAGAAAGTCTTCCGGTTTGCGTATTTTAAACAGCATGTTACGACCGAGAGCCACAGGGCCGCTGGCGTGATAGGCAAAACGGTTGAGCTTGCCGCGGCGGGCAACTTTGGCAATGCGCGCCAGTCTTTGTTTTTCAAAGGCGGCGAGGGCTGCACTATGGTCACTTTGCTCCGGTGAGAGATGTGCTGCGAGCGAGGCCGCATCTTCAATTGCCATTGCTGCACCCTGTGCCGCAAATGGTGTCATCGCATGAGAAGCATCGCCAAGCAGCACAAGGCGCTTATCAATCACCAGCTTTGGCTCCGGCATTTCAAACATCGGCCAGAATGTCCATTGCGGTGCGGCTTTGATGACATCGCTGACAGCCTGAGACCAGCCTGAAAAACTGCGGATCAGAGCGGCGCTGTCGCCTTTCATATCCCAGCTTGTGCCGATATCTTCACCATCGGTAATCGCAACAAAATTAAAGGCTTTACCGTTTTTAATCGGATAGGCAATCAGATGCGCGCCCTGACCAAGCCATGCAGAAACACTGAGTGTATCTTTGAGACTATCAAGAAAACTCTGCGGCAGCTTTTCAGCGGGCAGGGTGGTGCGCCAGGCAATATGATCTGTAAATCGGGCGCGGCTGTCATTTTGCGTAGCCGCATTATTCGCCACAAGTCCGGCACGCTGCGCTGACCACACACCGTCGCAACCAAGCAGCAACTGTCCGCTATAGTCGGTAATCTGATCGTTGAGATCAACGCGGATCGTCACTTTGTCTTCTGAAATGTGGTGGGACAGCACATTAGCGCCGAGATGCAAAGTAATCTGCGGATGCGCACGCACGGCCTTGAGCAGAACTGCCTGCAAATCCGCACGATGACAGGTAATATAAGGTGCATTCCAGCGTTGTTCTGCCTGGCTCCCAAGTTCCATACGGATAAGCGGTTGTGCTTTCACACCGTCCATCAGATAGAGCGCATCAGGGCTGACGGCATGGGGCAGCAGGTCTTCCATAATGCCCAGACGGGCAAGAAGCCGCGTGGCATTGGGTGCCAGCTGCAAACCGGCTCCGACTTCGGAAAGTGCCGGTGCCTTTTCCATCATCAGCACAGAAAAACCCCGCTCTGCCAGAGCCAGAGCCGTGGTCATACCGGCAAGTCCGGCACCGGAAATAAGAATACGCTGATTATTCTGGTTTTGCATGGTTGCCCTCACAGCCGTTGAGGCAGATGCCGGAAATATCTGAACGGGAGTTTTATCCCGCTCTTATCCTTGCACAACGGCATCTACAGAAACTGAAGCGTGGTGTCAGAGCAGTCTGAAAGAAAATAACAACTGCTCTGAAGGTGAAAAACGGGGCGCATTTTCACGGAGGCAGGCAGGATTATTCTGCAGCAGCAACCTGAGGATCGTTGAAGGTGCAGCCGGCAGGCACAGTCTGATCTGCGCTCAGGGATGCATCGTGACGATAAAGGGTCGAGCAATAAGGGCAGACAACTTCTTCCTCATCGCCCATATCGAGAAACACATGCGGATGGTCGAATGGCGGATTTGCGCCGACGCACATGAATTCTTTAACGCCGATGCTGATGGCATTGTGGCCGGCATCGTTCTGAAAATGAGGGATGATATGATCTGACATATGACGACTCCAGTGATGGTATCACCTTAAAGCATTTATGCTTTGAGCGGAATCACTCGCCACATCAATGCGGTAACAACAAAGCGTGAGAGAGACAGCAGGCGGAACCTTGATGCCGGCAGCGCTCGGACGCATAATTTGGCTCTGATGTATCGCGAATAATGCAGGAGCGGAAGTGTTTTTTATAGTTTCTGCTGTAATCTCCGCTTTGTTAAGAATTTGTCATACAGAATGCATAAACGAACCTTAACAGGAGCACTGTTCAGAGGATCGAATATCGTCCGGTCTTTCCGGTAATTTCTGAGTGCCGGCGATTTCAGAGGGATTGTTAACGTGTCGCATAAAAAAAATCATGGATCGGTTAAAGAGGCTGAACCTGTGGGTAATATGCCGGCATTAATGGCCAAGACAGATATTATTGCTGTTTCAGATATGTCTGCCGATGATGCTGTGCGGAACCTGTCTGAAAGTCCGGAGCGTTTTGTCAATCGTGAGTTCTCATGGTTGCAATTCAATAAGCGTGTATTGGCAGAGGCTGTGAACAAACATCAGCCATTGCTGGAACGTCTGCGTTTCCTGTCGATTTCGGCAGCCAATCTTGATGAATTTTTCATGGTGCGCATTGCCGGTCTTGCAGGGCAGGTGCGGGCAGGTGTGGCCACACGTTCAGCCGATGGCCGTACACCGCAGGAGCAGCTTGATTTTGTGCTGGCAGAAGTTGCCACTTTGCAGGTTGCGCAGCAGGAAACGCTGCAAATGCTGCGTCAGGAACTGGCTCAGGAAAATATTGAGATTATTCGTTCTGACCGCCTGAAAAAACACGACAAGAAATGGCTTGAGCACCATTTTCTGGATACGATCTTTCCGGTTCTCACGCCTTTGTCGCTCGATCCGGCGCATCCGTTTCCGTTCATTCCGAATCTCGGCTTCTCGATGGCGCTGCAATTGTCGCGCATAACCGACAAGCATCCGATGGTGGCGCTGCTGCGTCTGCCGGTGGCACTCAGCCGTTTTGTACAGATACCGTCCGAGGCGGGTATCTATCGCTTTATCACGCTTGAAGATGTGGTGAGTCTGTTCATTGAACGCCTGTTTCCGGGCTATGAAGTGCGTGGCGCCGGTACATTCCGCATCATTCGCGACAGTGATATTGAAGTGGAAGAAGATGCCGAAGATCTGGTTCGCCATTTTGAAACTGCGCTGAAGCGTCGTCGTCGCGGACGGGTTATCAGTATTGAGTTCGACAGTGATATACCGGAAGCGCTGCGGGTGTTCATGACCATGGAGCTTGGTGTTTCCGAGAGCCGTGTGAGTATTCTGCCGGGTCTGCTGGCGCTGAATATGATTTCGGAAATTGTTGCTATTCCGCGCGATGATCTGAAATTCACCCCTTATAACCCACGTTTTCCTGAACGCATCCGTGAGCATGGCGGCGATTGTTTAGCGGCAATCCGCGAGAAGGATATTGTCGTTCACCATCCTTATGAGTCCTTTGATGTTGTGGTGCAGTTTCTGCGTCAGGCGGCACTTGATCCGAATGTGCTGGCCATCAAACAGACGCTCTACCGCACCTCAAACAATTCGCCGATTGTACGTGCGCTGATTGATGCGGCGGAAGCCGGTAAGTCGGTGACCGCGCTGGTGGAGCTGAAAGCACGTTTTGACGAGGAAGCGAATATTCGCTGGGCACGCGATCTGGAACGTGCGGGCGTGCAGGTGGTCTTCGGCTTTATCGAGCTGAAAACCCACGCGAAAATGTCGCTCGTCGTGCGCCGCGAGGATGAAAAACTGCGCTCTTATGTGCATCTTGGTACGGGTAACTATCACCCGATCACCGCGAAGATTTACACTGACTTGTCTTTCTTCACATCTGATGCCGATACGGCGCGCGATGTGGCGCATATTTTCAATTTCATTACCGGTTATGCGCAACCGGCAGATGTTATGAAACTGGCTATTTCGCCTTTTACATTGCGCCGCCGGATTCTGAAACATATTGAAAATGAGATTGAACACGCGAAAGCGGGTCGTCCGGCGGCGATCTGGATGAAAATGAATTCGCTGGTTGATCCGCAGATCATTGATGCTCTCTATAAAGCCAGCAGTGCAGGGGTGCAGATTGATCTGGTGGTACGCGGCATTTGCTGTCTGCGTCCGCAGGTTCCGGGTCTGTCAGACAATATCCGCGCCAAATCCATTGTTGGTCGTTTTCTTGAGCATTCACGTATTTTCTGCTTCGGTAACGGGCAGGATTTGCCGTCCAAAGATGCAATTGTCTATATAAGCTCGGCAGATATGATGCCGCGAAACCTTGACCGCCGCGTGGAAACGCTGGTGCCTGTTACAAATGTGACCGTGCATCAACAGATTTTATCGCAGATTATGCTTGCAAATCTCTACGATAATCAACAAAGCTTTGAGGTACTTTCAGACGGAACCTCCAAGCGGATTAAACCCGTGGACGGGGAAGAAGCTTTTAACGCTCAGGAATATTTCATGACCAATCCCAGCCTGTCCGGTCGCGGCAAGTCTCTGAAATCGTCAGCACCGCGTTTGATTGCGCGTCACAACCGCGTTCGCGCAGAGCGAAACCGTAACGCATGACTTTGTCTCTGGCACAGGGCCGTTTGAAAGGTCTGGAACCGGTCGCAGTTATTGATATCGGTTCCAACTCCGTGCGTATGGTTATCTATGAAGGTATTGTGCGTTCTCCGACTATTTTCTTTAACGAGAAAATTCTGAGCGGTCTGGGTAAAGGACTGGCACAAACCGGACGTCTGAATGATAAATCGGTCGCCAGTGCGCTTGAGGCGCTGCGGCGTTTTCGTGCGCTGGCCAAGCAGGCCGGTGCCACAAAAATCTACACAATTGCCACAGCGGCTGCGCGTGAAGCAGAAAACGGGCCGGATTTCATTGCACGGGCGGAAGAAATTCTGGGTGAAAACATCCAGATTCTCTCTGGCCGCGAAGAGGCCTATTATTCGGCGCTTGGTATTATTTCCGGTTTTCACCATCCGGACGGTATCGCTGGTGACCTTGGAGGGGGCAGCCTTGAACTGGTTGATGTGCTTGGCGATAATCCTGACAAGGCGATCGGCAGCGGCATTACATTGCCGCTCGGCGGTTTGCGCCTGCAGGATTTGTCCGGTGGAAAAATTACAGAAGCTGCGAAAATCACCCGCAAATATGTCGGTGATGTCGAGTTTCTGAAAGAGGGCAAAGGCCGCACATTCTATGCGGTGGGCGGTACATGGCGAAATCTTGCCAAGCTGCATATGAGTGCCAAACATTATCCGCTGCATGTCATGCATGGCTATGCGATGGATCCGGAAGATGCCTATCACTTCCTCTATCGTGTGGCGCGCTTTGATATCGACCATATGCGCGGCATTGAGGCTGTGTCGAAAAACCGTCGTCAGCTGTTGTCCTATGGTGCGACAGTGCTGATGGAAGTTGTTAAGCGCATGCAGCCGGCACAAATTGTATTCTCGGCAATGGGCGTGCGTGAAGGCTATCTGTTCTCCTTGCTCGCTAAAAAAGAGCAGAAACTCGATCCTCTGCTTTCCGCTGCTGAAGAGCAGGCGGTGCTGCGTTCGCGCTCACCGCGCCATGCGCACGAGCTGGCGGACTGGACCGGCTATGCATTCGAGCAGCTCGGCTATGATGAGACCGAGGATGAATATCGTTATCGTCGCGCGGCCTGTCTGCTCGCCGATATCAGCTGGCGTGCACATCCTGATTATCGCGGCCCGCAGGCGCTGAATATTATTGCCCATGGCTCGTTCATCGGAATTGATCATCCGGGGCGTGCTTATATGGCGCTGGCCAATTATTATCGTCATGAAGGCGTTATGGATGATGATGCCGCGCCGGAAATTATTCGCATTGCAACGCCGCGTCTGCGTGAGCGGGCTCGGGTTCTGGGTGCGTTGCTGCGTGTGGTATACCTGTTCTCGGCTTCAATGCCGGGGGTAATCCCGCAACTTAAATGGCGGCAGGAAGGCGATGTTCTGGCGCTGGTGGTGCCGGAGGCCTATCGTGATCTGGTATCAGAGCGACTGGATAACCGGCTGAATGTTCTGGCCAAGGTAACCGGCAAGACACTGCGTTTTGCGGTTGAATGAAGCTAAAATACTGTATTTCAGCATGAAGTAATAAAAAGCCGGATCAGGAGCATTTCCAACAAAAGTGGGAGCCGCCTTCGCGGGGAAATCAGTTTGCCGGACTGATTTCTTTTCCCACTTCGATGCGTCCGGAAATGCGTAAACAAAAAACAGAGCATTTATGGTTCGCGGTGAACTGGAAATGCTCTGTATCTGGCTTTTTTTTACATCGTTTTGTCGAATGTATAGCGACCTTGCAGCAACCCGCTTGGAAAAACCTGATGGCCGGTGAGTTTCCATTGGTTCATGGACATATCACCTTCAAACAGTCGCACACCTTTGCCGATTGTGGCCGGTACCCAGCTTAAAGTCAGTTCATCAACCAATTGTTGTTGCACACCCTGGCGCACAACATTGCCGCCATCGAGATAGACATGCCTGAGACCACGCGCGGACAGCTCCGGCAGCAGATCGCTGAGTGTGCCGGTGAAGCTGGTTTCGCCATAAAGCGGTGTCAGCGGACGGCTGGTCAGTACAACAACCTGCTTGCCCTCATAAGGCCAGAAGCCGAATGTCAGCACTGTGTCATAGGTATTACGCCCCATAACCAGCACATCCACATCAGCCATCAAGGCATTGTAACCGGTATCCTCTGGCGGATCGGTTTCGACCACGGACAGCCACGACAGATCATTGTCCGGACCGGCAATATACCCGTCCAGACTGATGCCCAGAAAAACGCTGACTTTGATCTTGTCGCTCATGCTTAATCCAGCGGAACTGCCTTGATCTTGCGGTTTTCAAACTTGATGCCGATTTTGCCTTCAATCATTTGCAGTGCTTTTTCACCGAACAATTCACGGCGCCAGCCCTTCAGAGCCGGTACATCCGCTGCATTACCCTTGGCAGCAATCTGATCAATATCATCGGAAGAGGCGACAACTTTCGGTGCTACACCATGATCTTCGGTAATGATTTTGAGCAGTAGCTTGAGCACATCTGAAGCGGCACCGGTGCCTTCCGGCGCATTATATTGCTTCGGCAGACGTGGCATGTCTTCTTTCGGAATGCTCAGTGCTTCATTGATCGCTTCAACCAGCCCCTGTGCATGAGAGGAACGCTCCCAGCCTTTCGGAATGGTACGCAGGCGGGACAGCGCTTCCGCATCGCGCGGCTGTTGCTGGGCGATTTCCTGAATCGTATCGTCCTTGATTACACGGCCACGCGGCACATTGCGTTCGCGTGCGGCACGTTCACGCCATGCGGCAACCTTCTGCATGACGGCCAGTTCGGCAGGCTTACGCAGACGGATTTTCAGACGCTTCCACGCATCGTCAGGATGCATGTCATAGGTCTCGCGGGCGGTGAGAATGCGGATTTCTTCGCTCACCCAGTCATTGCGGCCTTCTTTGGTCAAGCGATCCTGCAAATAGAGATAAACATCGCGTAGATGCGTAACATCGGCCAGTGCATAATCCAACTGCTTGTCACTCAGCGGACGGCGGCGCCAGTCAGTAAAGCGGGACGACTTGTCCAGATTTACGCCGGTGATACGGGCAACCAGCTGATCATAAGAAATGGCATCGCCAAAACCGCAAACCATCGCTGCAACCTGTGTGTCGAATACCGGCTCAGGGATCAGATTTCCGAGGTGGAAAACGATTTCAATATCCTGACGGGCAGCGTGAAACACTTTGACGACAGATTTATCCGCCATCAGGGCGAAGAAAGAGCTGAGATCAATGCCCGGTGCCAGTGCATCCACCAACGCCGTTGTGTCCGGCGATGCCATCTGGATCAGGCAAAGCTCCGGCCAGAAAGTGGTTTCACGAATGAATTCGGTATCCACAGTGACAAAATCAGATTTTGAAAGCTGTGAAACGGCCTGTTCAAGACCCTGTGTTGTCGTAATGAGTTCCATGATTTTTCTATAAACAATCGCAATAGCTTTGTCGCGGGGGCGTAAGCTTAAAAATCACATATGTTGTGACTTTACTGCAATTCTAAGGGGGCTGCTGTCTGTTGCTCGCAGTTGAGACCGGTTATAGAACATTCAGAATGAATCAATTTGGCTGTAGAAGGGTCTGACACTTGACTTTTTGCGGCCAAAATGCGCTTGTCCGACAACATAAAAATCAGATTTTATCTGCGATTTTACGTTTCTTACCACTCTTCTGAAGGCAGAAAACATGCATCGTTACCGCAGCCATACCTGCGAAGCCCTCCGCAAGTCGGATGTCGGCCAGACAGTTCGTCTTTCCGGCTGGGTTCATCGTGTCCGCGATCACGGCGGTATTCTCTTTATCGATATTCGCGACCACTATGGTTTGACCCAGATCGTTGCTGATCCGGAAAGCCCGGCATTTAAAGTTGCTGAAACCGTTCGCGGTGAATGGGTGATCCGCGTTGACGGTGAAGTAACCGCCCGTGCTGATGAGGCTGTAAATCCGAATTTGCCTACCGGTGAAATCGAAATCGTTGCCAAAGAGATTGAAGTTTTGGCTGCTGCCAAAGAACTGCCTCTGCCGGTGTTCGGTGAGCCGGACTATCCGGAAGATATCCGTCTGAAATACCGCTTCCTCGATCTGCGCCGCGATACGCTGCACAAGAACATCATGAAGCGCACCAAGATTATTTCTTCGATGCGCCGTCATATGAACGAGATCGGCTTCAACGAATTCACTACACCGATCCTGACCGCTTCTTCGCCTGAAGGCGCGCGCGACTTCCTCGTGCCGAGCCGTATTCACGAAGGTCAGTTCTATGCGCTGCCGCAGGCACCGCAGCAATATAAGCAGCTGTTGATGGTGGCTGGTTTCGACCGCTATTTCCAGATTGCACCTTGCTTCCGCGATGAAGATCCGCGTGCAGACCGTCTGCCGGGCGAGTTCTACCAGCTCGATCTCGAAATGAGCTTTGTCACTCAGGAAGAAGTCTGGGAGACAATGGAACCGGTAATGCGCGGCATTTTCGAAGAATTTGCTGAAGGCAAGCCGGTAACCCAGCAGTTCCGTCGTATTGCTTATGATGATGCGATCCGCACCTATGGTTCGGATAAGCCTGATCTGCGTAACCCGATTGAAATGCAGGCTGTGACCGGTCACTTTGCCGGTTCCGGTTTCAAAGTATTCGCGAACATGATCGCGAATGACCCTAAGGTTGAAGTATGGGCTATCCCTGCGAAAACCGGTGGTTCGCGCGCTTTCTGTGACCGTATGAACTCATGGGCGCAGGGTGAAGGTCAGCCGGGTCTCGGCTATATCTTCTGGCGTAAAGAAGGGTGGGGTGATTCACTTGTATTTGATGCAGTCAAACACCCCCAGCACCCAAACGAAAGTCGCGAAGCGTATGAAGAAAGAGTTGCAAAAGAACTAGGTCTTTGGTCTGACAAAGTTGTTGGAGCCGGGCCTATAGCTAAAAATATTGGCCCCGAACGAACTGAAGCTTTGAGACAACAACTTGGTTTGAATGCTGGCGACGCCTGCTTCTTCGTGGCTGGTCTGCCGTCGAAATTCTACAAATTTGCCGGTGATGCCCGTAACCGCGCCGGCGATGAGCTGAACCTCACAGACCGTGATCGTTTTGAACTGGCCTGGATCATCGACTTCCCGTTCTATGAATGGGACGAAGACAACAAGAAACTCGACTTTGCCCATAACCCGTTCTCCATGCCGCAGGGTGGTCTGGAAGCACTGGAAACGCAGGATCCGTTGTCGCTCAAAGCCTATCAGTATGATCTGGTTTGTAACGGTTTTGAAATCGCATCCGGTTCGATCCGTAACCAGCTGCCGGAAGTTATGGTCAAGGCCTTTGAACTGGTTGGTTTGAGCCAGCAGGATGTGGAAGATCGCTTTGGCGGCCTCTATCGTGCATTCCAGTATGGCGCGCCTCCGCATGGTGGTATGGCTGCCGGTATCGACCGCGTGGTTATGCTGCTCGTTGGTGCGAAAAACCTGCGCGATATCTCGCTGTTCCCGATGAACCAGCAGGCTGTTGATCTGCTGATGGGCGCACCGGCAGAAGTCACACCGGCTCAGCTGCGTGATCTGCATATCCGCGTGAACCCGATCAAAAAAGACTGATCTGTTTTAGGGGTAAATATTAGAAACGCCGCGTCTTAACGGACGCGGCGTTTTTTATTGCGCAATGTTCAGGCAATAAAAAACCCGGCTAAAAGCCGGGTTTCTTTGTTCAGCTCAGAAGAGCTTACTGGTTGGCAGTCAGTTTAACAGCCAGCAGGTCCAGAAGCTTCTTAGGGTCAGCAGTTGCAGTTGCTGCGATCAGAGCGAAGGAAACAGGCGCTTCCGGCTTTGCAGCAATTGTCAGAGACTTAGGATCGTCAAAATAGGTGTTGACGGCAGTCGTTGCCTGCATGGCGAAATCCGCATGGCCGAGATAGCCAACCATGATCGGCGCAATGCCTTTGATCTGGTTGACCATGTCTTCCTTGGAGATACCCTGCTGCTTGGCATAATAGTCGAGCAGTTTAGGGGTGAGGGATGAATCATCATAGCGGATAGCCATGTTGCTGATCGAAAGCTGCTGGATCAGACCGAGCATTGCCATACCGGCTGCATCGGAATTTTCCTTATTTGCACTCATTTCAGCGCTGGCCTGCTGTACGGATTTGATGAATTTTGCATCATAGCCGCCGAGCTTCATGGTGGTGTCGAATTTACCGACATCCTTGACGTCAAATTCCATCTTGTCGATGGCCAGATCGCCTTTTTCCGGTTCCCATGAGCCGGTCGAGGTTACAGCCATGCTCAGCTGTTTGTAGCCGAGATCGATCATCGGATTTGGTGTTTCCGAAGCTTCGTCATTGCCGGCGCTTGCATCTGCACCTTTGCGCAATGCATCCATTTTCTCGATGTCGAGATCAATAGATTTGATGCCGAAGCTCATCGCAACCGGAGTGCCCTTTGTGTAAGGGGTAGAGGTTGCGTAAATATCTTTCATGTTGACCATTTCTTCGCCATCTTCGTGGATGGTGAAGCTGTCAGCCTTCATGGTTTGATAATACAGCATTTTGACAACAGGATCCTGTTCGTCATCTGCTGCGAGATAGAGTTTGCCGATTTCGATGCCCTTCAGAGCGAAAGTGCTCTTGTCGTCTGTTTTTTCGAAATCCTGCAGGGTTGCAGTTTCCGCGGTGTAGGCACCTTTGTCGTTTTCAGCAACGTCTGTCAGAACAATGTCACCAACGGTGAAAGTGCCCATTTCAGCGGATTTGAAGTCGATTTTTGTGTCGCGCAGGGTAACGGTTGAGCCATCGGTGTCGACTTTGCCGAACTCGATTTTTGTACCCTGTTCTTCAAAGCGAGCCTGCAGACGCTTGGCGACATCATTTCCGTCCAGTGCATAAGCTGAACCAGCAAAGATCACAGTGAGTGCTGTAGCAACGGAAAGAGTGCGGGCTGCGGTATATAGCGGTTTCATAACCGGCATCAGAGGCTCCTTAAGTGTTGACCTAATTTTTACATACGAAATACTGTCATCGCCTAATAACATGGCAATTTTGTCATTTTCGTAACAGCCCGTTTATTTTACTGCAAGTCACACTTGAGGATGATCGAAAATCTGTTGTCATTATCGTTGTATTTTTGATGAAATAACGAGAATAATGCGGAAAACCGGCCTATTCACTGTGTGTAAACGCATCTTGACTTGCCGCAGAATCAGCCGCTTGCTAACCATATTCCATGGGAAATAATTTGATTCCGCCATCAGGCGGCGACGATCACGTTGAAACAGTTGATCTGAAATCGGCGCTCGAAGAGCGCTACCTTGCCTATGCGCTGTCCACGATCATGCATCGTGCGCTGCCGGATGTGCGCGACGGTCTGAAACCGGTTCACCGCCGCATCATGCATGCCATGCGCCTGCTGCGTCTTAATCCGGGCAGTGCCTATGCCAAATGCGCGCGTATTGTCGGTGACGTGATGGGTAAGTTCCACCCGCACGGCGATGCTTCTATTTATGATGCGCTGGCGCGACTGGCGCAGGATTTTGCCGTGCGCTATCCGCTGGTGGACGGGCAGGGCAATTTCGGCAATATTGACGGTGATAATCCGGCGGCTATGCGTTACACTGAAGCACGCATGACCGAAGTGGCATCGCTGCTGCTCGAAGGTATTACAGAAAACGCCATCGATTTTCGTCCGACTTATAATGAGGAAGACGAAGAACCGGTCGTTCTGCCCGGTGCTTTTCCTAACCTTCTCGCAAACGGCTCCTCCGGTATTGCTGTGGGTATGGCCACCAATATTCCGCCGCATAATGTGGCGGAGCTGTGTGATGCCGCGCTGTTGCTGATCCGCAATCCGCAGGCAACGGTTGAAGAACTGGTGCAAATTGTTCAGGGACCTGATCTTCCAACCGGCGGTGTGTTGGTTGAGCCAAAAGAGAATATTCTTGAGGCCTATCGTACAGGCCGCGGTGCATTCCGCGTGCGTGCGAAATGGGAGAAGGAAGATCTCGGCCGTGGCACATGGGTGGTGGTGATTACAGAAATTCCGTATCAGGTGCAGAAATCTCGCCTGATCGAGAAGATCGCTGAACTGCTGCTGGCGAAGAAACTGCCGCTGCTTGATGATATCCGTGATGAATCGGCTGAAGATATCCGTATCGTACTGGAGCCGAAGAATCGCTCTGTCGATCCGGAATTGCTGATGGAATCGCTGTTCAAGCTCACCGAGCTTGAAAGCCGCATTTCGCTGAATATGAACGTGCTTTCCCATGGTAAAGTGCCGAATGTTCTCTCGCTGGGTGGTGTGCTGAAAGAATGGCTGGAGCATCGTAAGGAAGTTCTGCAGCGCCGTTCACAATTCCGGCTTAATGAGATTGAAAAGCGGCTGGAAATTCTGGGCGGTTACCTGATTGCCTATCTCAATCTGGATGAGGTTATCCGCATCATCCGTGAAGAGGATGAGCCGAAACAGGAACTGATGCGTACGTTTAGCCTGACAGACATGCAGGCTGAGTCGATCCTCAATATGCGCCTGCGTTCCTTGCGCAAGCTGGAAGAATTTGAAATCCGCAAAGAATTTGACGGGCTGACACTTGAAAAAGCGCAGCTTGAAGAATTGCTTGGTTCGGAAATCAAGCAGTGGAAGGCGATCAGCGGCGAAATCAAAAAGGTTCGCGAGACCTACGGGCCTGAAACACCGTTGGGTAAGCGTCGCACGCAATTTGCTGAAGCGCCGAGCCATGATCTGGAAGATATTCATCAGGCAATGATCGAGCGTGAGCCGGTCACGATTGTGGTATCAGAAAAAGGCTGGATGCGCGCCATGAAAGGGCATCTGGCAGATTTCTCCAGCCTGTCCTTTAAAGAAGGCGACAAGCTGCATCTGGCTTTCCACGCCGAAACCACGGACAAGATTGTTGTGGCAACGACCGGCGGTAAGTTCTTCACCATCGGAGCCAACACTTTGCCGGGTGGCCGAGGTCATGGCGAGCCTATCCGTATCATGGTCGATATGGACAATGATCAGGATATTCTGACCGCTTTTGTGCATGATGCATCTGCTAAATTGCTGCTGGCATCCCATGAGGGCTATGGCTTCATGATCAGCGAAAGCGAAGTCATCGCCAATACCCGTAAGGGCAAGCAGATCATGAATGTGAAACTGCCGGATGAGATGAAAATCTGTCAGCGTGTGACCGGTGACACTATGGCTGTTGTCGGTGAAAACCGCAAAATGCTGGTATTCCCGCTGTCCGAGCTGCCGGAACTGGCACGCGGTAAAGGTGTGCGTCTGCAGAAATACAAAGACGGCGGTGTGTCCGACATCCGCAGCTTTGCTATCGAACAGGGGCTGACATGGCAGGATTCCGCTGACCGCACATTCACACGCAGTAAAGAAGAATTGCTGGAATGGACGGGTGCACGCGCTTCCGCCGGACGGATGGTGCCGAAGGGATTCCCGCGCACCGGTAAATTCACTTCGTAAAATACAGGCAGAGTGGCTTCTTGTAGGGAAGAAGCCGCTCTGATTGCTGATAAACCAATGGGAAGAAACCTTTAGCCATGCCTGCTGAATCAAAATATCAGGTGCTGCATCAGATTCCGGATGTGCAAACTTATTGTCATCTGCGCACTGCCAGCGGCCTCAGTGCAAAAACAACAGACGCAGCCGAGCGCGGTCTGAAGAATTCATTATTCGCCGTGCAGATTGTCGATGGTGATCAGATCATCGGCATGGGACGCGTCATCGGTGACGGCGGCACAACCTATCAGGTTTGCGATATTGCGGTGCTGCCTGACTATCAGGGGCAGGGACTTGGCAAACGGATTATGCTTGAGATCAAAGCCTATCTGGATGAACATGCACCGGAGAGTGCCTATGTCAGCCTGATCGCTGATGGTCCTGCACAGCATCTTTATGCGCAATACGGTTTTTCGCCGGTTACACCTGCTTCAATCGGCATGGCCTACAAAGTAGGGCGTAAAAGCTGAAGCATGTTGCGCAAAAATATATGAATCTCATTGTGAGATTTATCATCTAGCAAATTGAATTTATTGCTTAATATCAAAACACCCGCATGGCTCTCATGCGGGTGTTTTGATTTATTCTGCAATGTCTGTGCGTAGCCAGCCATTGGTTGTGAGATGTTCCTGCGGCTTGAAGCGGGTTTTATAATGCATCTTTTCGGAGCCGTTGACCCAGTAGCCCAAATAAACATGCGGCAGGCCAAGCGCATTGCAGCGCATAATATGGTCGAGAATAATATAGGTGCCGAGTGAGCGGTCAGCCAGCTCCGGATTGAAGAACGAATAGACCATCGACACGCCGTCCCCCATCACATCGGTAAGGGCAGCAGCAATCAGCGGGCCTTCGCCTTTGCCGGTAATCATCGTATCAGCGCCACGCATACGATATTCGATGATCTGCGTGTTCACATGGCTGTCCTCAACCATCATTGCATAATCAAGTACGGACATTTCCGACATACCGCCATTATGGTGGCGGTGATTGAGATAATCATGGAACAGGGAATATTGCTCGGAACTCGGCTCAGCCTTATTGGCAAAACCAATGAGATCCTGATTGCGTTTCCAGATGCGGCGCATGGAGCGCGTCATCTGAAATTCGCCGGCGAGAATGCGCACGGACACGCAGGCATTGCAGTTTTCACAGGCGGGTCGATAGGCGATATTTTGCGAACGACGGAAGCCGGCCTGTGTCAGCAGATCATTGAGTTCCGGCGCGCGGCTGCCAACCAGATGTGTAAAAACCTTCCGCTCTGCGCGATTGTCCAGATAAGGACATTCAGACGGGGCGGTGAGATAAAATTGCTGCGGTTGCGGTTGATGTTGTGTCATGTTTCGCCTGTCAAAACGCAATAAAGACGAATTGTAAAATTCACGTCTGTAATTGTGCAGTTAAAGGCCTGCAGAGTGGTTAATAATAATTGAAAACGAAGATATGTAAAATCCCGCTTTTGTGATTTAGAGCGTCAGGTTCCTCTTTGGGTGCGCAAAACTCGTTCCAGAGCGGTTTACATCCAGATTGGATCACAGCACTCGCTCTAAATTCTTTAGTTTGTCGCATTATCACTGCCGTCAAGTTGATCCAACTTGACTGTGAAATGCCTTAGCCCTTCATAGTGCATAAAAGGCGATAAAAAAGCTGGTAATGCAAACAGCGCGGAAATACCCGCGCTGTTCATATTCAGTTTGTCGTCTTGTTACGGATTGGTACGGATAATCACCGCGCCGAGCAGCATATCATGTACGCCGCGTTTATAATCCAGAAACAGGGTCGCGAGCAGGATAAGCGGGGTAAGCACTGTGCAGGAAGCCCAGAACAAAACCGAGTGAACCACCGCAAACAGGCCGTCAACCGGATTGCCGTCCATACGCTCGATGCGAATACCCATCATTCGCATGCCTGTGGTGGCTTTATTACGTCCGCCGACTGTAAAATATACATAAGGCAGCGCCACCAGCGGCAACAGGATACCATAGAGCATCCAGCCCAGACCCAGCGTCAGAATACCCAGAAAAGCGATGATGATCGCGACAGGGATACACAGCAAAAGCACAATGAAATAGTCGATCAGAAAGGCGAATACACGTCTGGTGCGCACACCTTCATAGAGGCGGCGGTCTTCAAAACGCGGCAGAACAATATCATTATTGATTGTTCGGTCATTCATCGGCTTATGGTTTCTCCTTTTAAACTTACAAACAAGGAGATAGGAAGCCGCGGTGCCGATTTCAAGATTGCCCGCCGGTAAGCCCTCTGCCGGTAAGCCCTCTAATGCAATCCCATATAAAAAAGCGCATACTGCCGATGGCGGAATGCGCTTTTAAAAAACATAGACGGGATCAGGCGTTTTTGAGTTTCTCAGCCACTTCCAGAGCGAAATAAGTGAGAATACCGTCGCAACCGGCACGTTTGAATGCCAGCAGACTTTCCAGCATGACTTTCTCTTCGTCGATCCAGCCATTCTGACCGGCCGCTTTGATCATCGCATATTCGCCGGAGACCTGATAGGCGAAGGTCGGCAGGGCAAACTGGCTTTTGATACGCTGGATAATGTCGAGATAAGGCAGACCCGGCTTGACCATCAGCATATCCGCGCCTTCCAGCACATCCTGCTCGGCTTCGCGCAGCGCTTCATCCGTATTGGCCGGATCAAGATAATAGGTTTTCTTGTCGCCTTTCAGCACACCTGCCGTGCCGATCGCTTCACGGTAAGGACCGTAGAAAGCGGAAGCGAATTTGGTGGCATAGGACATGATCGGCAAATGCTGGAAACCATTGGCATCCAGTGCATCGCGGATTGCGCCGATACGGCCGTCCATCATATCGGAAGGAGCAATAATATCCGCACCGGCTTCAGCTTGTGCCAGCGCACCGCGCACAACCATCTCAACGGATTCATCATTGAGAATAATACCGTCGCGCAAAATGCCGTCATGACCGTCTGTGGTGAAAGGATCGAGCGCGGCATCGGTAATAATGCCGATTTCCGGAATTTCCTTTTTGATCGCGCGGGTCACCGAATTGATGAGATTGTCAGGATTGCCAATATAGGAGCCGTCCTGCGTTTTAATCCGCGCCGGTTCATTCGGGAAAGGTGCGATGGCCGGAATGCCGAGTTTTGCAGCTTTTTCAGCCTGACGTACAGCCATATCCACGGAATAACGATGAACACCCGGCATTGCGGCAATCGGCGAGGCGACATTGCTGCCTTCACAGACAAAGAACGGCCAGATCAGATCATTGACGCTTAAACTGTTTTCCTGAACCAGACGGCGTGACCATTCGGTACGGCGCGTACGGCGCAGGCGGCGGCTTTGGGTGATCTCATCAATGTTACGCATCATGTCTTTCCGTATTTCGGCCTATGAAACTGCAATTTCCTGCAGTGCAGACTTCGATGAGGGAGCCTTAACACCCAAATCGTGGTTACAGCTTGATAAAAACAATTTTTGAGGTGTGAAACATTGCCGCGCTTGCTTTACTCACTTATGAATCATGCTTCAATGCGGGAGAGGAAAATCAATGAATAAGGTGCATCAGAGCGGAGGAAGCGGCGTGATGATATCTGATTTCAAGGAGAATTTCGGCGGCGATGATGAAATTGCTTTTACTATGCAAGGTTCTGCAGGGCTGATCCGGCTGACCCGTCCGAAAGCGCTGAATGCTCTGACACACAAAATGGTGCAGGCAATGGAGCGTGCATTGCAGCATTGGGCAGATGATCCTCAGGTGAAAACTGTGATTGTTGAAGGCGAAGGGCGTGCATTCTGTGCCGGTGGTGACGTTGTGGCTGCCTATCATGCAGGCAGAAACGGTGCGCCTGCCTATGATTTCTTCCAGGATGAATATCGCCTCAACCGTCTCATCGGCTCCTATAAAAAACCTTATATTGCTTTACTTGACGGGATTACCATGGGTGGTGGTGCCGGAATATCCGTTCATGGTTCACACCGGATTGTGACGGAAAATACACTTTTTGCTATGCCGGAAAGCGGGATCGGTTTTTTCACCGATGTCGGCGGCAGTGCGTTTTTACCTGCCTTGCCGGACAAGTTCGGCTTTTATCTCGGCTTAACCGGCTCGGCGATCCGCTGGGGCGATTGTTTGCAGAGCGGGATTGCCACGCACGCGCTGAAAGCTGAACAACTGGCGGTATTGCGTGAGCGGCTGATCGGCGGTGAACAGCCGGATGATATACTTCTGTCTATGCAGTCGGATGTGCCCGACTGGGAAATGCCGGAACAGGACAGGGCGCTGATTGCCCGATGCTGTAAGGCGGAGAGTGCTGAGCAGGTTCTGGCGCAATTCTCAGACGCCGGACAGGCAGGCAATGAGAAAGCCGCAGCCATTGCAGAACTGCTGGGGAAGCGTTCGCCAACCAGTCTGAAAGCAATTTTTACACTATTTCAGGATGCGGAAGCATTTATTCGTGCAAACAAAGAGCTGAGCTATAGCGCACGCTTGGATAGACAGATGCAAATAGAGTACGCTCTGGCAGAGATTCTGCTGCAAGGGCATGATTTCTATGCCGGTGTCGGCGCTGTTCTGATCGACAAGACCGGTAATCCGCTATGGAGCCCTGCAACATTGGCGCAGGTGCAATTACCGGATTTTCTAAACAGTTAAAGACATTAAACAAGGGTAATGAGCCGCATGATGGACGATCAGCTGAGACTGCGCACGGGAGATTCAGCCCTGCATAGCTGGTTCATTCTGTTTATCCGCTTTGTCGCGCTGGTTTGTCTTGTCGGCGGTGTTTATTACTGGTTGCGGCTGATCGGCCTTTATCCGGGTCTGCTATGGCGTTTCGATCTGATGCCGTGGCAATGGCAGACAATCTGTGTGAGTCTCGCGATTGCGCTGCCGATTGTTGCGACCGGCCTGTGGATCCGTGCCTCATGGGGCGCTGTGCTATGGGTGATTACGGCTGTGGCTCAGGCCTTGATTTACACAGTTTTTGCACGGTTCTTTGAATATTTTCCGGCGCTGGCAGCCGTCAATATTGCGTTTCTGCTGATCTATATCGCTTTTCGTATCGGCCTGTTTTTGCAGGGGAAACGTGCACTGGCAACGCCTGTCCGCTAAAGCTGGAATAATGACCGGATTGAGAGAGCCGGTTGTTAACCAGTTGTTAGCCCTGTGGCTTAAGCCGAAGTTCACCGCTGTTTCTTAAAGTCTCCTCAGGCAAATTTCAGTTTTCTGCGCGCTCCGCATTCGGAGGCGATGGGCTGATCTTGTGCTTTGGAAAAGCGGAGACAAGCTGCATGCAAACGCAAGAGCCGTTTCAGACATCATTATCCGGTATGGGGCATGCAGGTTCCCGTTCCGGTGAAGGAACAGGCTTGCAGGTTCTGTGTCTGGAAGTGGAGCGGCAGCTGAACCGGCATTATAAGCGGGTTCTGGCATTTTTTGACGATGCTTTTTCCGGCCGTCAGGATTATCCGCTGAATGCCGAGCAGGCATTGATGCTGTTTTGTATCAGTCTTGGTCTGCGTGATACTGTCCAGCTTTATCGGATGGTTGAACCCGTCACATCACAATCGGTGGTGATGCTGGCAAGCCTGTTTGCGCAAGGCTATGTGACTTCCGCTGCGGATGAGACGGCGGCGGGCGGAGCAGATCTGGCGGTTCTTGCGCTTACTGAAAAAGGGCAGGCAGTGGCAGACGGTCTCTATGAGCTCTATACTTTTGTGTTTCTGGAGACATCGGGCAGGGAAGTGCCGGATGCCGCACGTCTCGCCTCTATGCATAACTCTTTGCGACGCCTGCAAAAATTCAGCCACATGCATGGCAGACCTGCTGAGCTGTAATGCCGACAGGGGGGGGCAGTTCTGATCGTTGCGAAATGGCCACATTCACTTATTAAGCTTATCTGCAATAATAATTTTCAGTTTGTGATGAATGTAATGACTTGCCGGAATACCCGCAGACATGTTTAAGCCACAAAACTGATTATAGCGGTAAAGTCCGGCAGGATGTTTTGTGTTTAGGCAACTGATGCGTGTTCAGTCAGTTATACTGCTATTCGGGTTTGTTTTAGTTTCAGAGTTAAAGTTGAGCGCATCCCGAAAAGTGGGAACCGGTTTTCGGATAAGATGCGCGTATAGAGCTTAATAAAGCGACAGAGCATCTCCAATACTTAGTTTTAGATTGGGAATGTTCTGGAGCGCAGAGCGCTTAGAGCTTTTCTGCTGATATGCCTGTGTCATGCGGCAAGCTTCCGGTGTGCCACGTCCTGTTACGGCGGATTGAGGATCAAAGAATGAAGCATAATGTAAAAGACAGCAAAACAACCAAGGCGCTTGACCGCCGTTTGTTTTTGCGGGGCGCTGCCGGTCTGGGACTGGCTGCTTTGTCGGTACCGGCAGTTTCTTCTGCGGCACTTGCTCAGGCTGTCGGCCTGAATGATGTGCTGTCATCCGGCCGTCGCGGTAACTGGAACGATACATTCGATGCACGCGGCACCGGCGGTGCCAAAGCTATCGCCACCAATCAGCCGATTATGAGCCCGCAGACGCTGAATTATATCAGCGAAGCGATCAATCAGTATAATAATATTGTCGCTAATGGCGGCTGGCCGGTTGTGCCGGGCAATGAGCGCCTGCGTCTGGGCATGAAAAGTCAGGTTGTGCCGATCCTGCGTCAGCGCCTGATGATCTCCGGCGATCTGCCTCAGGGCATCGGTGCTTCCAATTCTTTTGATACTTATGTGGATGCGGCCGTGAAGCGCTTTCAGGCACGCCATGGTCTGCCTGCTGACGGCGTGATGGGCGATGTGACCTATAAAGCGCTCAATGTCAGTGCCGATGTCCGTCTTGGTCAGCTGAATACCAATCTGCAGCGTCTTGGCTCGCTGGCCAATGTCGATCAGACACGCTTTGTCATGGTCAATATTCCGGCAGCACAGATCGAGGCGATTGAAAATGGCCGCGTAGTGCAGCGCCATACCGCCGTTGTCGGTAAGATCGATCGCCAGACACCGATCCTGACTTCTAAAATCCATGAAGTGATCCTCAATCCATACTGGACAGCGCCAAAGTCGATCATCCGCAAGGATATCATTCCTTTGATGCGTAAAGATCCGCAATATCTGACCAAGAACAAAATCCGTCTTTACGATGGTCAGGGGCAGGAAGTTCCGCCGGAAACCGTTGACTGGAACACGGAAGATGCAGTGAAGCTGATGTTCCGTCAGGATCCGGGCAAGATCAATGCCATGGCTTCGACCAAGATCAATTTCCATAACAGCCATGCTGTTTATATGCATGATACGCCACAGAAGGGCACTTTCAACAATCTGATGCGTTTCGACTCGTCAGGCTGTATCCGCGTGCAGAATATCCGCGATCTGGATGTGTGGCTGCTGAAAAATACCGGCGGCTGGGATCGTCAGACCATCGAAGACACGATTAAAAGCGGTCAGAATAATCCGATTCAGGTGGCTGACCCTGTGGCACTGTATTTTGTCTATATTTCCGCATGGTCTACCGGTGACGGTATTCCGCAGTTCCGTGATGATATTTACAAGATGGACGGTGCTTCGGAGCTGGCAATCGGTACAGCGATCTGATCTTGCACAGCCTGAGGTCGCAATAATGCTGGTGCAGTTGCAAAAAATGCACCAGCCGGATGGCTAAGCAGAAGCATGGTCTGTTAATAATCGTCTGAATTTAAAGCCGCCTTCGGGCGGCTTTTTTGTATTTAAACGATATAAATGGGACTTTAGCCGTTTTACGTCATGGCATATCGCCTGTTGGCCATGGAGCAGGTGTTACAAGTGTGATATTGCCACCCGACATAGGAATGGGCTAGAGCATTTCCAGCAAAAGTGCGAAGCGGTTTTGCGTAGGATAATGCGTAAAAAAGAGTTAGAGCGGCTCCGATAAATCGTTTACTGCCGGAGCAGCTTCAACCCTTAAACAGCATTGAATTTACGTGCTTTTTGTTTCGCATTTTGATATGCGGACAGACATTGAGCGTATCCCGAAAAGCGGGAACCGGTTTTCGGATAAGATACGCGTCAAAAAAATAGCGAGGAATTCCATGATCGTCGCATACAGGCGGCGGGAATGGTGTCTGATTGACTTTTGACTGGGAAATTGACCGGGAACCGGAAGGGAATAGGATATGTCGCAGGCGAACAGTGCTTCTCTCGAAGCATTCTTTAATAAGGGTCTTGAAGAAGCGGATGCTGAAATTTTCGGCGCAATCCGTAAGGAGCTTGGCCGTCAGCGTCACGAAATCGAGCTGATTGCATCGGAAAATATCGTTTCCCGCGCAGTGCTTGAAGCTCAGGGTTCAATCCTCACCAATAAATATGCCGAAGGTTATCCGGGTAAGCGCTATTATGGCGGCTGCCAGTATGTTGATATCGTTGAAGAACTGGCGATTGAACGTGCGAAGAAACTGTTCGGCGCAGAATTCGTCAACGTGCAGCCAAATTCCGGCAGCCAGATGAATCAGGCTGTATTCCTCGCGCTGTTACAGCCGGGCGATACATTCATGGGTCTGGATCTGAATTCCGGTGGTCACCTGACCCACGGTTCTCCGGTCAATATGTCCGGTAAATGGTTCAATGTCGTATCCTATGGTGTGCGTGAAGACGATCACCTGCTGGATATGGACGAAGTGGCACGTCTTGCCCGCGAACATAAGCCTAAACTGATTTTGGCTGGTGGTACTGCCTATTCCCGTATCTGGGACTGGAAGCGTTTCCGTGAAATCGCCGATGAAGTCGGTGCATATCTGATGGTGGATATGGCGCATATTGCCGGTCTGGTTGCTGCCGGTGTGCATCCGTCACCAGTGCCGCATGCGCATGTCTGCACCACCACCACCCACAAATCCCTGCGCGGCCCGCGCGGTGGTATGATTATGACCAATGATGGTGATCTGGCCAAGAAATTCAACTCGGCTGTATTCCCGGGTCTTCAGGGCGGCCCGCTGATGCACGTGATTGCCGGTAAAGCGGTTGCACTGGCAGAAGCACTGCAGCCTGAATTCAAGCTCTATGCGCAGAATGTTGTGGCAAATGCCAAGGCTCTGGCAGAGAACCTGAAGAAAAACGGTCTCGATATCGTTTCCGGCGGTACCGACAACCATCTGATGCTGGTTGACCTGCGTCCGAAAAATGCGACCGGCAAACGCGCTGAAGCAGCGTTAGGCCGTGCCAATATCACCACCAACAAAAACGGTATTCCGTTCGATCCTGAGAAGCCTTTTGTAACCTCCGGTATCCGTCTCGGCACACCGGCCGGTACGACCCGCGGCTTCGGTATCAAGGAATTCGAACAGATCGGTGATATGATCACTGAAGTGCTCGACGGTCTTAAAGCTGCCAATTCTGATGAAGGCAATGCGGCTGTTGAACAGGCTGTTCAGAAAAAAGTTGTGGAGCTGACCGAAGGCTTCCCGATGTATGGCTATCTGGGCTAAGCCGGTTGTGACTATGTTGTAATTTCAGACGCCGCGTATCACATAAGTGTTACGCGGCGTTTTTGTCTGTGCAGCTTGCCGGACATAGCTGATGACAAAGCAGCCTATCTGCTTTAGATAATTTCAATCTGAGTGAATTATAGTCGTTTACAACCTGTCAGGCTGGAATGGCTGCCGTGCTGCAAGGCGCGGTAACAAGTTGAGAGTTGAGCCATGCGCTGTCCGTTTTGTCAGTCTGAAGATACGCAGGTCAAAGATTCCCGTCCGGCGGAAGACGGTTCAGTCATCCGCAGACGTCGCGTCTGTTCTGTATGTGGCGGCAGGTTCACGACTTTTGAGCGCGTACAATTGCGCGAACTGATGGTGGTCAAGAAAAGCGGCCGCCGTGTGCCTTTCGACCGCGATAAGCTGATGCACTCAGTGCAGGTTGCGCTGCGCAAGCGTGAGGTTGACAGTGACCGCGTGGAACGCGCTGTTTCGGGCATCGTGCGCCAGCTGGAAAGTTCCGGCGAGGTTGAAATTCCGTCGGAAGAGATCGGCCGTCTGGCAATGGAAGCACTGAAGGGCGTGGACGATATCGCCTATATCCGTTTCGCTTCTGTTTATCGCAATTTCAGTGTTGCCAAAGACTTCCACAATGTCATTGATGAGCTTGGCCATCCGGAAAATGCTGCATCATCGAGCAATGAGGATTAAAGTTCAGAGCGCTTAATGTGCTCTGGCTTTGGGCAGAATTCTGCTTTTGAATAAGAATTTGAGGCATGGATGTTCGTTGAACCTGATGCCTCTTGTGAACTGAATGCATATTGGCAACTGAAAATTGTTTCGGGTCAGATGCGTGTTAAAGTAAATAGGTTTTGAATCTGTTTGGCTTAAAGGCAGGCGGTACAAAACACTCCGTACTGGAATTTGGCATATGAATGAACCTCAGAACGCGACAGCCCGTCAGACCCATTCTGGCGAGGGAAGTGCATCGGAGCTTGATAAGCGCTTTATGGCGGCTGCAATCCGCTATTCACGCCGCCATCTTGGTATTACGGGAACCAATCCTTCTGTGGCGACGCTGATAGTGGCGGATAACGGCCACGGGCCGGTGATTGTTGGTCGCGGTGTGACGGCTGAAGGCGGCCGTCCGCATGCCGAAACACAGGCACTGGCTGAAGCCGGAGAACTGGCAAAGGGCGCAACCGCCTATGTCACGCTGGAGCCTTGCGCCCATCACGGCCATACACCGCCTTGCGCATCCGCACTGGTCACTGCAGGCATCAAGCGTGTGGTTGCTTCCAGCAGCGATCCTGATCCGCGTGTTGCAGGGCGTGGTTATCAGATTTTGCGCGATGCAGGGCTGGAAGTTGTCACCGATGTTTGCCGCGAGCAGGGCGACGATGAGCTGGCAGGTTATCTGTCGCGCTCTTTCCGCAAACGTCCGGAAGTGATGCTGAAGCTGGCACTGTCGGTTGACGGCTATGTCGGCTGCGTCGGGCGTGGGCAGATTGCCATTACCGGTGCGGTCAGTATTGCGCAGGTGCATATGCGTCGCGCCCAGACCGATGCGATTATGATCGGTGTCGGAACAGTCATTGCGGATGATCCGGTGCTGAATACCCGTTTGCCGGGGTTGCAGGATCGTTCGCCGATCCGCGTTATTCTCGACAGCGAGTTGCGTATTCCGCTCACATCCAAACTGGTGCGTTCCGCGCGTCAGGTGCCTTTGTGGATTGCTGCCAGCAATAATGCTGATCCGGCAAAACGCCAGCAGCTGATTGAAGCCGGCTGCCGCATTCTGGCGACGGAATGCGAGGATGAAAAAATCGCTCTGCCGGAACTGCTGGATGACCTAGCAGCGCAGGGCATTGCCACAGTCATGGTAGAAGGCGGCGCAGTCGTTGCGCAGGCTTTTCTTGCACAGGGACTGGTTGATAAGCTGATGATTTTTGACGGGCCGAACCCGATCCTTTCCAACGGAGATGGTCAGGCGCTGGCGGTTGAGGGTTTGCAGGCTTTCATTGATGCGGATTTTGTCAAAACCGGCGAAAGCCATTTTGCGTCAGATGTTTTGAGTGAATACAAGCGCAAAGCAGGTTTTTGATAAGCAGGGAATGAGAAGGATTTCTTATGTTTACAGGCATTGTTACAGATATCGGTGAAGTTGCTGAAATCAGCCCGATGGATGAAGGTGTAAGACTGCGTATTGATACGCATTATGACCCGAAAACCATTGAGATCGGTGCATCTATTGCCTGTTCGGGTGTGTGTCTGACTGTGACCCGCCTGCCGGATATTGAAAGCAATGCCTGCTGGTTTGAAGTGGAAGCATGGGAAGAAGCCCTGCGTCTGACCACGATCAGCGAATGGAAAGCCGGACGCAAAATCAATCTGGAGCGTTCGCTGAAGCTTGGCGATGAAATGGGCGGTCATTTGGTATCCGGCCATGTCGATGCCATGGCGGAAATTATCAATATTCAGCAGGAAGGTGAGGCAGTGCGCTTTACCATCCGCGCACCGGAAAATCTGGCGCCGTTTATCGCGCAGAAGGGCTCCGTGGCACTGGACGGCACGTCGCTGACAGTCAATGGCGTTAACGGCAATGAATTTGATGTGCTGCTGATCCGTCATTCGCTGGAAGTGACCACATGGGGCACACGTCAGGTCGGCGATAAGATCAATATCGAGATCGACCAGCTGGCGCGTTATGCAGCCCGCCTTGCGCAGTTTAAGGCATAAATATCTTTTTTGTGACAACCGGACGGAATGCCGCTTATGCAGATAAGCGGCATCTTTGTTTTATGCGTGCGACAAAATCACTGAAAAGCTGCAAACAGGGATTACTTTTCAGCCGCAATGCTGTAGAGCAGCAGTCATTACCGTTCAGGCGTTGCTTTAACTCAGTTGTGCAGATTGATCTGTCGCAGCAGGGTCTCGCTGTTGTTGCGGGCAAAAAGCATATTGAAAAATGTATGGCTGCTTACATTGTAAGTGCCGCAGGTTTCTATAGAATATGATTTATATACGTTCCCGTAAGCAGCCTGTGCCTGCGGGAGAGGATACAGTGTTCTTGACCTGTGGCAGTTTCAGATAAACCGCTCTGGTAGTCGTGGATTCAATTGCTTTAAAGGCAGCTGATTATGGAGAATGAGATGACCGGAAATCTGGCCTATCCGCCGCATATTCTGATTGTTGAAGCCCGTTTTTACGATGCGCTTTCTGACGCGCTTCTGGATGGTGCCAAAGCGGCGCTGGATGAAGCCGGTGCGACTTATGATATTGTGACGGTCATGGGCGCTCTTGAAGTTCCTGCGGCTATCTCTTTCGCTCTCGATGCTGAAGCCGGTGGCGGCACAGAATATGATGGTTATGTTGCGCTTGGCACCGTCATTCGCGGCGAGACCTATCATTTTGAAATCGTTGCCAATGAATCCTCTCGCGCATTGACAGACCTGTCTGTGGCGGAAAGCATTGCGATCGGTAATGGCATTCTCACTGTTGAAAATGAAGAGCAGGCCTGGGCCCGCGCCAAACGCAGTGAAAAAGATAAGGGCGGTTTTGCAGCGCGCGCTGCCCTGACGATGATTGATTTACAGAAAAAATTTGGAGTCTGATATGACCGCCCCTCATGCGACGCCGCAGAATGCGCCGCGCACCGCCAATAAGCGAGGCGTTGCACGCCTTGCTGCCGTTCAGGCACTGTATCAGATGGAAGTCACCGGCACCGGCGTGCTGGACATTGCTGCTGAATATGAAAATTTCCGCCTCGGCAAAGATATTGACGGCGATCAGTATCTGGAAGCTGACCCGCAATGGTTCCGCGCTATTATTGCCGGCGTGGTTGCCGACCAGCGTGTGCTCGATCCGATGATCCGCCAGTCGCTGACCGAAGACTGGCCGCTGTCGCGCCTTGATTCGACCCTGCGTGCGATTTTGCGTGCGGGTATCTGGGAATTGCGCACTAAAAAAGAAGTGCCGACAGCCGTTATCGTCTCGGAATATGTAGATATTGCCAAGGCTTTTTACGAAGAGGACGAGCCGAAACTCGTCAATGCTGTGCTGGATCGTCTGGCATTTGAAATTCGTGGCGAGAGCCGCGGAACCAGAAAAACACCGCGCTGACGGTGTTTGGCAGAGGTGATTGCCTTTGCAATGCATTTTAAAGCCATCAGAGCCGGTACAATATTGTGCCGGCTTTTTTTATATTGCCGGTACTTGCGCTGTTACCGTTTTTAAAACAGGCACTTGACCTTTGTTACAGGCTTTCGCATCCTGCGCACAGAATACCGGAAGACAAGCCTGAAGCATGCTGATCAGACAGATGCTGAACGAAACATAATCCTGAAGACTGAGAGATTTCAGAGCAGGATTATGGGGTAAATCAAACTGCCGGACTCTGAACTGAAATAACTGCCCTCTGTTGCTGTCTGAACAGACTGTGAGCATTTTCAGAAGCGCACTTCGCGCTTTAAATGACTGCTGTACCTTGCTCCATGCCGTCCTCCGTTATCGGGAGATAATCCGGTTCTCATTCCGGAATTATAAAGGCCGAAGAATAAGGGGAATACGCATGGCAGTTCTCATACTCATTCTTATTTGTGGCATTCTCGCACTGGTCTATGCAGGCTGGGCAATCCGCTCGGTGCTGGCATCGGATGCGGGTAATGCGCGGATGCAGGAAATTGCAGGAGCAATCCGCGAGGGTGCACAAGCCTATCTTGCACGCCAATATATGACGATCTTTTTCGTTGGTGCGGTGGTCTTTCTCATTACATGGTGGTTGCTGGGTGCCTATGCGGCCTTCGGTTTTCTCATCGGTGCGGTTCTGTCCGGCGTGGCCGGTTTTATCGGGATGCATGTTTCCGTGCGAGCCAATGTGCGCACAGCACAGGCGGCTTCGATGAGTCTGGCAGGTGGGTTGGAGATAGCGTTTCGCGCCGGTGCAGTCACAGGCATGCTGGTGGCAGGTTTGGCGCTGCTTGGCGTTGCCGGTTATTACACATGGCTCACGGCGATGATGGGCTATGCTTCCGGTGACCGTGTGGTGATTGATGCCTTGGTGGCGCTTGGCTTCGGTGCTTCGCTGATTTCCATCTTTGCCCGTCTCGGTGGCGGTATTTTCACCAAGGGTGCCGATGTCGGCGGCGATCTGGTCGGCAAAGTTGAGGCCGGTATTCCCGAAGATGATCCGCGCAATCCGGCAACGATTGCCGATAATGTCGGCGATAATGTCGGTGACTGTGCCGGTATGGCTGCGGATTTGTTTGAAACCTATGCGGTAACTGTGGTGGCAACCATGGTGCTGGCGGCGATTTTCTTTGCCGGTACGCCATTGCTGCCGGTAATCATTCTCTATCCGCTGGCTATTTGCGGGCTTTGTATTCTCACATCCGTTGCCGGTACATTCTTTGTGCGGCTCGGTACGGATAACTCCATTATGGGGGCTTTGTATAAGGGGTTGATTGCGACCGGCCTGCTGTCAGTGGTGGGGCTTGCAGTAGCAACCACTCTGACCATCGGCTGGGGTGAGGTCGGTACTGTTGCCGGTATTTCCATCACCGGTACAAACCTGTTCATTTGCGGGCTGATTGGTCTGATTGTCACCGGTCTGATCGTGGTGATTACGGAATATTATACCGGCACTAACAAGCGTCCGGTCAACTCGATTGCGCAGGCCTCCGTCAGCGGACATGGCACCAATGTCATTCAGGGACTGGCTGTGTCACTGGAATCAACGGCACTGCCTGCGATTGTCATCGTATTCGGTATTATCACCACCTATCAGCTGGCCGGATTGTTCGGCACAGCGATTGCGGTGACAGCCATGCTCGGCATTGCCGGTATGATCGTGGCGCTCGACGCCTTTGGCCCTGTAACCGACAATGCCGGTGGTATTGCCGAAATGGCAGGGCTTGATCCGGAAGTGCGCAAGGCAACGGATGCGCTGGATGCTGTAGGCAATACGACTAAGGCGGTAACCAAAGGCTATGCGATTGGCTCAGCCGGTCTTGGAGCCTTGGTGCTGTTCGCAGCCTATTCCAATGATTTGGCATTCTTTGCAGCGAATAGTCAGAACTATCCGTATTTCAGCGATATGGGACCAGTCTCTTTTGACCTTTCCAACCCTTATGTGGTTGCAGGACTGATCTTCGGTGGTCTGATCCCTTATCTGTTCGGCGGTATTGCGATGACTGCCGTGGGGAGGGCTGCTGGATCGGTGGTGCAGGAAGTACGTCGTCAGTTCCGTGAAAAGCCGGGTATCATGAGCGGTACGGAGCGGCCGGATTATGCCCGTGCGGTGGATATTCTGACCAAGGCTGCGATCCGCGAGATGATTATCCCGTCTTTGCTGCCTGTGCTGGCGCCATTGGTGGTTTATTTCGGCGTATTGCTGATCTCCGGCTCCAAGGCTTCCGCTTTTGCGGCACTGGGTGCTTCTCTGCTCGGCGTGATCGTTAACGGATTGTTCGTGGCGATTTCCATGACTTCCGGCGGCGGCGCATGGGATAATGCCAAGAAGAGCTTTGAAGATGGCTTTACCGATGCCGATGGTGTGAAGCATATGAAGGGCTCGGAAGCGCATAAGGCTTCGGTTACCGGTGATACTGTCGGCGATCCTTATAAGGATACGGCAGGGCCGGCGGTCAATCCGGCAATCAAGATTACCAATATTGTGGCATTGCTGCTGCTAGCAGTACTGGCGCATCAGTAAAGCGTGCAGGTAAAGAAAAACGCCGGTGAGATATTCTCACCGGCGTTTTTGTTCTTATCACTGCAATCATGCAGAAATATTTTAGATCGTACCCGGCAGGGAGGTCGGCATTTTGCCAACGCCCTGAATGAGCTGACCGATAAAGCTCTGATCTTTACCGCCGGTTGGTGTTGTGCGGGAGATGAAGTCGAAGACTTTACCATCCTGCAGACCATAATGGGCGATCTGAGAAACTTTGCCATCCTTGTTGAAGTAAACAGCAAGAATGCGGCGGTCGATGATTTTAGGCGCCATGAACTGCGCAACACGATAACGCTTCTGCGAAATATAGTAGAAGACTTCATTATCAAATGTAGCAGTTGTTGACGGGGTGCCGAGCGTCAGCAGAACCTGCTCACGGCTGGAACCGACAGGAACAGAATCAAGTGCCTGTTCATCAAGGACGTAACCTTCAGTCAAAGTTTCTGAAGGATTGAGCGTGCTTGCGGTATTGCAACCGGCAAGCCCGAGCGAAAAAAGCACGGCTGCGCCTGTAATGAGCAAGCTTCTGCTGCGGTTTTGTGCGAAAATACGCTGCAACGACGACATCTCCATAACCATTATCCCAACGGTACTTCCGTATCCAGATGAACTTGGGTAAACCACCTTGCATCCGGATGCAACAAAAGCATGGGCGTTAAATGATGATTCTTAATTTATTAAGACGCAAATCCCGAGTAAATGAAGCAATTACACTGTCTGCTTATGAGAAAATCGTGGCGGCAGCACGACAAAAACGCTTTTACGCGGAGTTTCTTGTGCCCGATACGCCGATCGGCCGCTATGAAATGCTGTCTTTACATGTGTTTTTGCTGATGCACCGGCTGAAATCTGAAAATTCCGCGCTGAAAGAACTGACGCAAGACATTGCCGAGGAGTTCTTCAAAGATGTCGACCATTCCCTGCGCGAACTTGGTATCGGCGATCAGGGCGTGCCGAAGCGCATGAAAAAACTGGCGCGCATGTATTATGGCCGCGTACTCAGCTATGCTGAGGCAATCGACAAGAATGACAGCGCGGCATTGGCTGTCGCTCTCGGCCGTAATGTGCGTCCTGATCTGACCGAGGCCGGTAAAGAATGGGAGCATAGTGAGGCAATGGCCGCTTATGTGATGCAGGTTCATGCGCATTTACGTGAGCAGCCGGACAGCAGCTTCCTTGAAGCAAGCTTCAGCTTTGCATAAATAATACAAATACAAATGCCGGTATTGCGCCGGCGTTGAAACGAAATGGACTTATCATGACTAAACATAACGGGTCGGGCAATACAGGCTTAAGCCATCCGGTGCCGGTGGCGCATGTGCCGCCTAAGGGCATGACCGTTAAGATCGAAGCCAATGAGAAAGAGCGTGCTCTTCTGGCTGCCAATCATGAATTGCTGTCGGTTGATTCATTCACAGCAGATTTTCTGATTACACGTTGGAAGAAAGACGGCATTAAACTGCGCGGTCATATTGAAGCGCAGATCGTGCAGGCTTGCGTTGCGACGCTCGAGCCGATCAATGCAACGATCAGTGAAGAAGTGGATACGGTTTTCGTACCGGAAAACTCCCGCCTTGCACGCATCCGTCTGGATGAAAGCGGTGAAATGCTGATTGATGCCGAAGGGCCGGATATGCCGGAAACCTTTGAAGGTGACCGTATTGATATCGGCGCTGTGGCTGAGGAATTCTTTGAACTGGCACTTGATCCTTATCCGCGTAAAGCCGAGGCGGATTATATCGAAATCATCGAAGATGATGAAGATGAAGACACAAGTGACATCAAACCGGATTCGCCTTTTGCCGGTCTGGCCAAGCTGCGTGACAAAAACTGAGATTCTGTTTTCAAACGGCGGATGCCCCGCGTGATTTGAATAGTCAAAGCCTGTAAAGTGCTTTATATTCAAAAACATGCTGTGGGAGCTGCCGTTTCGCGGAATGTTGTCTGCGTGCCAAAATTAAAAATAAGTTGTGCGCGCAGGCAAAAAAGTTATTTTGCAAAATTCAGGGCGGGTTGCAGTGCTGTATAGGGCTGCAACTTCGCAGATGAAGAAGACGAAGATATTCACGTTTGCTGTGCGGGCGCGGAATATACATTTAAATCATGCCGGACAGGCAGCCTTTATGGCAAACCCGTGTGGTTTTGTGAGGACCGGTATAGGACGATCAAGTGGTCACAATTTCTATTGACGCTATGGGGGGCGATTTTGGCCCTGAAGTGGTTATCCCCGCTGCGGCGAATGCACTGGAGCGTCATCCTGACATCCGGTTTGTTTTTTATGGCTTAGCAGGCCAGGTCGAACCTTTTCTGGATAAATTTCCTAAACTGAAAGCTGTATCGGTGCTGCATATCAGCGAAACCGCGGTGCAGATGGACGATAAGCCTAGTCAGGCTTTGCGCAATGGTCGCGGCAAATCCACGATGTGGCAGGCGATTGAAGCAGTGAAAAACGGCGAAGCCGATGTTTGCGTATCTGCAGGCAATACCGGTGCGCTGATGGCAATGGCAAAATTCTGCCTGCGTATGATGGCCAATATTGAACGTCCGGCGATTGCGGCGATCTGGCCGACTACGCGTGGCGAAAGCATTGTACTGGATGTGGGCGCGAGTATTGGTGCGGATGCCCGTCAGCTGATCGATTATTCGGTGATGGGCGCCGGTATGGCACGCGCGCTGTTTGAAATTAAGCGTCCGACAGTCGGTCTGCTCAATGTTGGTGTTGAGGAAGTCAAAGGTCTGGATGCAATCAAGGAAGCGGGCGCTGCCTTGAAAGCAACACCGCTGCCGGGCTTTGAATATAACGGTTTTGTCGAGGGCGATGATATCGGCAAAGGCACCGTGGATGTTGTTGTGACGGAAGGTTTCTCCGGCAATATCGCGCTGAAAACCGCCGAAGGCACAGCCAAGCAGATTTCTGCCTATCTGCGCGGTGCAATGAGCCGCACATGGATGGCGAAGATCGGTTATATTTTTGCCAAAGGCGCGTTTAACCGTCTGAAGGAAAAGATGGATCCGAACAAGGTCAATGGCGGGGTGTTTCTTGGTCTCAATGGCGTGGTCATCAAAAGTCATGGCGGCGCCAATGTTGACGGCTTCTGCTCGGCGATTGAAGTCGGCTATGACATGGTGCGCAACGGTCTTATGCAAAAGATCGAGGCGGATCTGACCACATTCTACAGCCATTACAAAGCTGATGATGCTGAAGCGGCTGGCGATACGACAGACGCAACTGCAAAACCGGCCTGATCCTTTAAGTTCAAGCATTTCACAGTCAAGTTGGATCAACTTGACGGCAGTGATAATGCGACAAACTAAAGAATCTAGAGCGAGCGCCGTGATCCAATCTGGACGTAAATCGCTCTAGAGCATGTTGCGGAAAAGCGGGGATCGGTTTTCCGATAGTGACATGCGCAAAAACAAGGAGATAGAGCGAGTACTGTGATGTAACTTGCATGTAAGCCGCTCTATCGTAAATTCGCCTTATATGATTTCCATATAAGCTTTATTCTGTCAGTCATTGCTTTCCGTTCAGGCATTTGTAATGACTGACACTATATTGCAATTATCCGGCGATAAATTCACGCATGTGTCTCGCCGGACGAGCACGCACAATATCAATATATGTATCCGGTGTCGTCGGATGGCTTGCTTTGCGCCAGATGCCCGACAAGATGCCCGATATGTCAGACAGGAAAATTACTGATGATCAGATCCGTCGTTAAAGGCATTGGTGCAGCCACACCGGAACGCGTTGTAAAAAACGCCGAGCTGGAAGGGGTTGTCGAAACATCTGACGAATGGATCGTTCAGCGTACAGGTATCCGTCAGCGTTATATTGCTGCGGAGAATGAAACGACTGTATCTCTCGGCACCAAAGCCGCACAGGCTGCTCTGGAAAATGCCGGCCTGACTGCGGATGATATTGATCTCATCATTCTGGCGACCTCCACACCAAATCATACATTTCCGGCCAGTGCTGTCGAAATTCAGAATGCGCTGGGCATGAAGCACGGCTTTGCCTTTGATATGCAGGCTGTGTGCAGCGGCTTCGTCTATGCTGTGACAACGGCTGATATGTATATCAAGAGCGGTATGGCCAAGCGCGTATTGGTGATTGGCGCGGAAACATTCTCGCGTCTTCTCGACTGGAAAGACCGCACGACCTGCGTATTGTTTGGTGACGGAGCGGGTGCGCTGGTTCTCGAAGCCGGTGAGGGCAATGGTCTGACCTCTGATCGCGGTGTGCTGACAGCCAACCTGCGCTCTGATGGTTCCCATAAAGAAAAACTCTATGTTGATGGCGGCCCTTCAACAACCGGGACCGTCGGTCACCTGCGTATGGAAGGCCGTGAAGTCTTCAAGCATGCAGTGGGCATGATTACAGATGTGATCGAAGCCTCTTTTGCAACCACCGGTCTGAGCGCTGAGGATATTGACTGGTTCGTTCCGCATCAGGCCAATAAGCGCATTATTGATGCCTCGGCCAAGAAGCTGAACATTGCAGAGCATAAGGTTGTGATCACCGTCGATCAGCACGGCAACACATCAGCAGCTTCCGTGCCGCTGGCTCTGGCGAGTGCTGTAAAAGACGGCCGCATCAAAAAAGGCGACCTTATTTTGCTCGAAGCAATGGGCGGCGGCTTTACCTGGGGTGCGGTTTTGCTGCGCTGGTAGGGCGCTCAAACAGCATTTCAATGGCTTATTGACTGAAAAGAAGTTTCATACGGTACAAAAGTCTGCTTGACCATCGGCGTTGCATCTGTGTAACCTGTTGCACATACAAGATATTATCACCTTTAACGCTAGCCGAGTAGGTTCATCATGGGGGGTAAGACTGTCACGCGTGCCGATCTGGCTGAAGCTGTCTATCGCAAGGTAGGGCTTTCACGTACGGAATCTGCGTCGCTTGTTGAAATGATTCTTGACGAAGTCTGTGATGCCATTGTGAATGGTGAAACTGTTAAGCTTTCATCTTTTGCAACATTTCAGGTCCGCGACAAGAATGAGCGCATTGGCCGTAATCCGAAAACCGGTGAGGAAGTTCCAATTCTGCCGCGTCGGGTTATGACCTTCAAAGCATCAAATGTGCTGAAACAGCGTATTCTGGATCAGCATCTTGCCCGTCAGGGTAATAAGGCCAAGGCCTGATTATCTGCCTTACTTAAAGGCTTCCGATTTTGAAGCACCGGCTGCATATGTGGCCGGTGTTTTGCTTTCTGCGCATGTTATGGCGGATCAGGGTCTGTCTCAGTGCGGTGAGATATACGGATTTTTAACCTTGATAGGTTTTCCGCTTAAGGCATTATGCAGCCTGCGATTTTTGCATTATGGTAGGTGATAATAAGAATCATTATAAATGCCGAACAAAGTGCCGCGGTCAGAACCGGATTCTCGACTTTTTTGTCAGAGATAGGCCTGTTTTTTATATGTTTATATGCGGAATGCCTTGTTTTTGCAGGAAATGTGATTCATTCAAGTTGTGTATCGTTTGAGTGATACTCCTTTACGACCGGAAAGGGGCAGTACATGAATAAAAGTCCTGATGCGTTTAAGACGATCAGTGAGGTGGCGGAAGATCTGGATTTGCCGCAACATGTGCTGCGTTTCTGGGAGACGCGCTTTACCCAGATCAAGCCGATGAAACGCGGCGGCGGACGCCGTTATTACCGTCCGCTGGATGTGGAATTGCTCAAGGGCATCCGTCATCTGCTCTATGATCAGGGCTATACAATCAAAGGCGTGCAGCGTTTGCTGCGTGAAAATAATGCACAATTCATCATTGCGCTCGGCAATGGTGATGTTGCTGCTGTTGAGGCGATAACACGTCAGAAGCAGGCGACAGCTGCGCAGGATGCGGCGATTGATGATTATGATCCGGAAGAACAGCGTCAGTCTTCAGGCGGCCGTAAATTATTCGGCCTGTTGCGCGGTGATGAAGAGGGGCCGATGGGCGCTGATTCCAAACGCCTGAATAAAGACAACCGCACTTTGTTGCAGGAAGCACTTTTCGATTTGCTGGAATGCAAACGCCTGCTCGATCAGGTGCGCTAAAGATAGTTTCTGACTTTAGGAAAACGGGGTGGTGTAAACCGCCCCGTTTTTGTTTTTTGGGTTTCAGGCACGCTTCAGACGAAGCACTTCACGATTTTTTGAATCAATCAGGATCAGTTTGTTTTTGCTGATCTTCCAGCTTGTGACCAGATTGAGTGCGGCGTGAAATTTGGAATCCTGCTGCATCATCGGCGGCGGGCAGGCCATCAGTGTTGCGCCAACCGGCTGCACTTTTACTTTATCGCCTTTAATTTCCATACCGCCCATATAGCGATTGCAGCCGCCACTGCCGGAAATTTTGCCATCCTGCGCAATATCAAGGGTGGATTGCACTTTTGCATGCACTTTATGCCCCTGAATGCGCTCTGTAATCCAGTTGCCGTAAATTCCGGATTCCGCAGCATTGGCGGTGCTGAATCCTGCGAGCATTAATCCTGCAGAAATCACAGCAGATTGAATGAGTTTGGTGGAGCTGAACGCCATATTTGTCCTCGTTATGAAATGATTTGCTTGCGGATAAGGGCATATGAACCCGACTGTCTGATGTTTATCCACCTTAAATACAGTGATGAGTAAACGCTTATCGCGCATATCGGGTTGCAAAATGCTTTAAATAAAATTATATAGCTTAATAATTGTTAGCTTCCTACCTATGTGTGTGCTCATGAAACCTGCAATCATACAGAAACGTGCTGATTTGCTCACGGATATGTCCGTGGCGGGGCGCAAGCTGCGCACTTTATTTGATGCATTCGCCAAAGAGCACGACATGACATTGTCCCGTGCCCGCACGTTGTTTTTGCTTTCAACCCATAAATGCATGACGCAGACAGAACTGGCTGCGGCATTGGAAATTGAAACACCGACACTGGTGCGCCTCATTGACGGGCTGGAAAAGCAGGGGCTGGTCACACGGCGTGCCGTGGAGGGCGACAGACGCGCCAAACACATCATTCTGACCGAAGCGGCGCATGATCAGGTGGAAGAGCTGCACGTTGTCGCTGAGCAATTGCGCATCCGCATTCTTCAGGATCTGAGCGAGGCCGATCTGGATGAGGGTTTACGCATTATGCGGGTAATTTTGAAGAATATGGAAGCAATCAGCTGATTTTATCATGGCAGATATAAGAGTGACCGGAAAGGATGAGCCGAAAGAGGCCGGAGATGATGCTGATGCAGTGCTGCATCCGGCAAAAGCCGGTGTGCAGGAATTTGAAAAGCCATCAGCTGAAGCTGTGCCTTCCGCCTTACAACAGTCGGTGAAACCGGCACTTGTTGAGGAAGCGGTGGAAGCTCCTGCATCTGATGCCCCGCAGGCTCCTGCGGCGCCGCCTGTACCACCGGCAAAACCGTTTCTGCTTTCTGCTGCTTTTGTGTGTGCATCTCTGTTGATGTGGATCACACAGGGCATTGGTCTGAATATGGTTGCAGTCAATATTCCGCAAATACAGGGCGGACTTGGCGCTACGACTGCGGAAACAACATGGCTGCTTGCTGCCTATATGGCGCCGAATGTCAGCCTGACATTGTTCCTGATGAAAATCCGCACGCAATACGGCTTGCGCCGTTTCACAGAACTGGGGCTGCTGACATTTGTGGTGGTCACATCACTGCACTGGTTTATCCATGACCTGAACTCGGCATTGATTGTGCGGTTCTTTTCAGGGGCTGCAGCATCGCCTATGTCGACGCTCGGCTTTTTCTATATGCTTGAGGCATTTCCCCCGAGTAAGAAAATGAGCTGGGGACTGTGTCTTGCTTTGACCTGCACGACACTTGGTGCACCGCTGTCGCGCATTATTTCTCCTATATTGCTGGATGCCGGTCTGTGGCAGCAGCTTTATATGCTGGAAATCGGTCTGGCGATGCTGTGTTTTGCGACGGTCTATACACTCAAGCTGACACCGATCCCGCATCAGAAAGTGCTCGAAAAGCTGGATTTCATCAGCTATCCGCTGATTGCAACCGGTTTCGGGCTTTTGGCGATGATGCTGGTTGTCGGCCGTTTATACTGGTGGCTTGAGGCACCGTGGATCGGCATCTGTCTCGCGGTTGCTTTTGCTGCTCTGGCATTGGCTGCAGCGATTGAATTCAACCGTGAAAATCCGCTGATTAATATCCGCTGGCTGACCAGCAGGCAGACGCTGACTTTTACCGGCATGCTGCTGGTGTTTCGTCTGGTGCTATCGGAGCAGACAGCGGGTGCCACGGGTATGTTTCAGGCGCTCGGCATTTATAATGAGCAAAGCACCGGCCTTTACTGGGTTCTGATTATCAGCTCGTTTATGGGTGGTATCAGTTGCGCGATGGTTATCCGTCCGGGGCGTGAGGCCTATATTTATGCAGTTGCGCTGATATTGATTATGACCGGTGCCTTCATGGATGGTCATGCCAATAATCTGACCCGTCCTGAAATGATGTATCTCAGTCAGGCGATGATTTCATTCGGCGGAGCCTTGTTCTTGCCGCCTGCTATGGCGGCGGGCTTGATGAGTGCACTGAAAAACGGACCGGCTTATATCACCAGCTTTATTGTGATTTTCATTTTCACGCAGAGTGTGGGCGGGCTGTTTGGCTCCGCAGTCTTCGGCAGCTTTGTAACATGGCGGCAGCAGCATCATATGCGTGCGCTTTATGACCAGATTGTACTGACTGATCCTCTGGTGACCTTGCGTATCTCGCAGCTATCGGCAGCCATATCGAAGGTTATCACTGACCCTGCCTATATTCAGGCTGAAGGTGCGATGCTGCTTGGCCAACAAATCATGAAGGAAGCAACTGTGCTCTCCTATAATGATCTGTTTCTGCTTGTTTCCGCTATCGCCGCGCTGACTTTGGCCATTCTGATTATCCGTCGCGCTGTTTTCCCCGTAATCGGGAAACTTTGGCGCTTGATTCACGGACGCGCAATTGCGCAGCCCGCATAAGTTGATTTTGATTTGTGAGTATCTGAAATGCAGAAGATTTTTCGTAATTCGGCAACATTGTTTATTCTGGCTATTGGTCTCTGTGGCGTATTGTTCATCCTTTATGCTTGGCAGCTGCCGCCATTTCGCTCCTCCGTACAGATGACAGAAAACGCCTATGTTCGCGGGCAGGTCACAATTATCAGCCCGCAGCTGGCAGGTTATATAAAGCAAGTGCCGGATCGTGATTATCTGCGTGTGAAAAAAGGCGATGTGTTATTTGCGCTGGATGACCGCATCTATGTGCAGAAGCTGAAGCAGGCTGAGGCCATGCTGGAAACGCAAAAAGCATCTTTGGCAAATTCTGAGCAGGATCGTCTTGCCGCAGAGGCACGGACACGCTCCGGCGAAGCAGTGCTGAACAGTGCGAAAGTGGCGTTGAATGTGGCCGAGGCGAATTATAACCGCGTGACACCTTTGCGTAAAAGCGGGGTGATGACCCAGAGCAATGAAGATCAGTCCTTATCTGCTTTGGAACAGGCGCGCGGTGCTGTCAGTCAGGCTGAGGCTGCGCTGGAAGTGAATAAACAGGATGTACAATCCATCATTGTTCGCAGGCATTCTCTCGAAGCGGCTGTGACAAATGCAGAAGCTGCAGTTGATCTGGCCAGAATTGATCTGAGCAATACAAAAATTATTGCGCCTCAGGATGGTGTACTTGGGGAAATCGGTGCGAAGCCGGGGCAATATGTCAATATTGGTGCACAGCTGACTAATCTGGTGCCTGATAAAAAGTGGATCATTGCCAATTTTAAAGAGACACAGTTTTACGGTATGAAAGCCGGACTGCCGGTGACATTCACCGTGGATGCATTAAACCATGAGAAAATGACCGGTCATATCGAAGCTTTTTCTCCGGCAACAGGCTCGGAATTCAGTGTTTTGAAGGCGGATAATGCTACAGGGAATTTCATCAAGGTAACGCAACGGCTGCCGGTTCGCATTGCTATTGATGGCGGGCAGGAGCAGGTCGAACGTCTGATGCCAGGTATGTCGGTTATCGTAAAGGTTGATACCAGAGTTGCAGTGGAATAATGCTCGCAGGACAACAGAGCGAGGTCTGAATGCAAACTATAGAAATATGTCCGCTTACACGCGACGAGGTGGTATCAGTCTGGCAGATTGAACGGCGCGAGATTGTTCAGGAAGTCTATCGTTTCACTGACGACCGCTTGCAGTTACATTCAGAGTTTTATGATACACGCGACTGGCCGGAAGGAGAGCCTGAGCTCTATACGCCGATCCTGCTGGAATGTTACGATCATGGTGGCACATTTACCGGTGCTTTTGCGGGAGGAAAACTGGTTGCGGTGGCTGTTGTTGATGCGCGGCCGGTTACGGATTATCCGCAATATCGGCAGTTGTCTTTTTTGCATGTCAGTCATGATTGGCGCGGGTGCGGATTAGCCTCGCGCCTCTACCGGAAATCTATGCAAATTGTCAAAGAGCAGGGTGCGGAAGGGTTCTATATTTCTTCAACCTCAACGCGGCATACGGTCGAGTTTTATCTGCATCAGGGCGGCCATCCGATAGAACAGCCGGATCAGAAACTATATGCTCTGGAGCCGGATGATATTCATCTGATCCATCAGTTCTGATCTTCGATGCACGGCTTTATTTTTTGCAGCGTTGTTTTCCAAGCTGAACTTTAAATTGTCTTGGCCCTACCAGTCCGGCCTTTGCCGGGAGCGTGATAATGGTTGCTTTGATTGAGCAATTGCCTGCGACCACCAAATACTGGTCTTCACTCTGATAAACGACTTTGGTGACAGCTTGTTGCGGAGACAGTGTTTCAGTAACCGCAGAGATGACAGCATTCATTTCACTTGCGCGCTGATACTGCGGTGCAAGAGCCGCCAATGATGCTGAACTCAGTACTGTCATCAAAAGTGCTGTTGCAATCATTTTAAGAAATAGAATGCGCATACTGAATCCTTTGCCGGTTATATTACTGCATGAGCTTGCATAAAGGGCGAATGTTCGGTGGATAGTACACAGGAAATCAGACTTTAATCATCACTGAAATCAGGCACTTCGCCAAAGCTTGCTAACAGGCGCGGCGCGTTCATATCGCCGCTTTCTTCATCAACCATCACAGCATAGGCCGCAACACCAATAAACCGGCCGGACATAGATGTGGCAATCTTAATGGCACCTGCCTCACTGGAAGCAGGGCGCATTTCCGCCGCAACAAGTTTCTGATTATTCTTACAAAACGGCATAATGATATATTTTTCAGGGTTTTGTGCGGCGAGAGACATTATAGAATCCTCTGTTTGTTCTTATAATGTTCTTATTTTTAGTTGCGGTCAAGCGCGATTATTGAGGTCTGAATTCAGGAAAGAGATGGCAGTCGAAAGTGGAATGGTTCCATTCTCTTGCCCCCGCTGAGAATAAAATTTAGAAGGAGCAGAATTGTAACGTGAGCCATTCTATGAAAAATCTTGTCATTAATCTGGATAGATCTCCCGACAGGCTAAAACATTGTCATGAGCAATTTGGGCGCTTGAATCTTGATTTTGAACGTGTGGCTGCCATTGATGCGCGTGGTTTGTCTCAAAGTGAACTCGACAATATTGTGTTGCATAAAGATTGGCCAAAGCCGACAAATTCTGAATTTGCATGCTTTATGAGCCATCGGAAATGCTGGGAAATTCTTGTTGCCGGTACGGATGAATATGCCGCAATTTTCGAAGATGATATTATCCTCAGTGATAGCGCAGCTGATTTTCTTGAGAGTTCTGACTGGGTGCCGGCTGATGTGAATATACTGCGTCTCGAAACCTTTAAAACGAAGGTCTATTTTAAACGATGGTGGAGACTTCAGATACGTGATCGACACTTGCTGAAAATGGTCGGTTTTCATGCAGGGGCGGGCGGCTATATTATATCCCGTCGTTTGGCTGTATCTCTGTTAAAAGAGACAGTTAATTATATGCCGGCACCTGTGGATCACTATTTATTTGACCCAGGGTGTGAGGTTTTTGCAAATAATATCATTTTTCAATTAGTACCGGCGGTGTGCGCACAAGAACAAGTTTTATCCGCAGGAACCTTAACTTTGGGTGGCAATATTGAAGATCGTTCTGTTGTTAACTTGATCCAGAAAAAACGCGGCTCTCTTTCCGGAGGTCAGAAAATGCTGCGTGAGCTTAAACGAGGAGTGTATAAACTGAAACGCTTGGCTGTCGATAAAAGAATGATTGTTGATGTGCTGTAATTCTATTTGTGGCGAGAAATATCCTTGGGAAATGTGAATTTTGATCGGATATTTCTTCCGTCAAAATAGATTTCATCCAGTGTTTCAGTGAGTGAAATATCAAATCCGTTTGCTTTGATGTTTTTTATATAAACTCTTCGATCAGCTTCATTTTGTGAGAATGCATTTTTCTCTTTTTGGCTTCGCAATCCAAAAACAGACAGCGCTTTTCGAAGCCTTGTTTTGATCTTCTTGGCAAATTTGGTTGTGATTGCGCGCTCGTGTAAAGAAGGGTCAATGTTAATTTCTGTCAATAAGTCACGGTATATTTTGCCAAAATAGGGATCAAGATTTGTGCTCCCGCTTTCGATCCAGCCATACCATGGTTTCTCTGGTTGGCTGAAATGAACAAAGACAGGGGCAATAGCGTTCGATAGACCGGAGTTAAGCAATACGGCCTGATAGTTGAATATTGGACCGATGTCTGTCCAGTTTCCGTTTAAAAAGGAGGCCAGAAAGTCCTGGTCAAAACAAACTGCATGAGGATATTTATCAAAATACATTTTGAGTTCGGCCGTAAAGTTAATTTCTACCCATTTGGAAACGTCAATTAAGAGTACGCCGGAATTTAGATAGCTGGAGGATGTTACACCTATATGTTGCAACCATTCCGAGCGTGAAAGCTTATCAAAAGGACTTGGCGGTACTTGAAGTGATCCGTAGTCAGTCACTGCACCAACACCGTAAGGAAGTGGTATTGTCCAGATATTTTGTGCTACGCGAATGCTCAGAATATCGGCATCCAAGTATAAAACCCGATTGTAGCTTTTTAAAAATCTGGGCGCGAATAGCCTGAGATAAACAATAAGCGGCCATTTGCTACTATTGGGCAGATTCTGAGGTAGAAATTGCATTAGGAGATTGTAATGGTATTTAATTTTATTTTTATAGTTGACTTCAATATTTGACATATTTTTATTTTGTTTTTCAATAAAAATATGTACGTCGCATGCCTAAGTTTTCGCAATGTGATATGCTTGTGCATTGACGACTTCTACTAAATTTTCATCAATAACGAAATAAAATGCATTCATAGTGCTATTCTCAAAATTGGGGGGGCGTTGAGTGTAATATTAAACAAGATAATTGCTTATAAGGTATTTTTTGTAAAAATTCGCTGTAAGTAAGTTAATATTTGGGTTGATATTTTTCCCTTAAGAAACCCCCTGTGTGGGGGCAGCGTTTCCGGTGAAATATGTGTATAATTATCGTATATTTAAATCTGTGATGTTTGTCTTTCTACGGCTCATAATATTCAATGGTTGCAAAATGCTAAACATGCAAATGGGAGTATAAAATTTCAGCATATTCCTTTTAATGCATTAAAAAATTAAATCGTTTTGGGTAAGTTATATTGCGTTTTGGGGAAGGTGATATCTTTCCACGCTTTAATCCCTTGCCAAAAAAGCCTTTATATTCTAGGGCTTTTAGGTGTTCGGAGCGTAGCGCAGCCAGGTAGCGCACTTGACTGGGGGTCAAGGGGTCGTGGGTTCGAATCCCGCCGCTCCGACCATGTTTTACTGATTTAAATGTGTTTTTCTGCGTAACCGGCTTATTGTTTTAAGACCGGTTTACAGCTTTGTTTTGCTTCATATTACAGCGAAACAGCTCTTAGTTCTGCTATGCAATATTGCTGAACGGCCTATTCATCACACATTCATTGCGACCGGTTTACCTTTGAAATACTCCGATGGGGAGGAAGTATTAACAACAGAGGGAGGACTACCAATGTTTATCAGAGATTTGCTTAAAGTAGTAATGACATCTGCAATTGTTCTTATTCCTGCAGCCGAAGCTTACGCCTATAAAAACATTTCTCAAAAAGACAGCTCCGGCAGAACAGTTCATTGGGTGCGGTGTGATAATGGTTATCAGTTTATTGTCGGAGATGGCAGCAGTGCGCCATCAGCTGCATTTGCTGAGCGTATCTGTGCTAAGCAGGGAAGTGGCCTGACGACAGGTGCAAAAGACAAAGTGAAAGAATTCAAAGGGCTGGAAGCCGTTTCCAAGTAAAAACAGGCATTTGCCCGTCAAATGAATGAAGCCCCGTTCGGGGCTTCATTCATTTTATAAACTATAGGCGAAATCAGTTTGCTTTTTTAACTTCGTGATCGGCACCGTAAATTGAAATCGCCGGATCTTTAACACCTGATGCGACAGACCAGTTGATTTTATGGCCAACCCCGCCCACTTCGATTTTTGTGTCACTTTCCAGGGTAACATTCACCACATTTTGTGCACCGCTCACTTCAAGCTCGGCTCTGTCATTATCATTGGAACGTAATGTGGCTGTAACTTCATGATTGGCCACGTCCACAGAGAGGTCTTTCACACGGCCGCCAGTCACTTTATTGTCGGAGCCGGACACCGAGACATCATCAGCTTCTTCAAATGTAACCTGATGATTGGTGCCGTGAATGACAATATCATCGCATTTACCGGTCAGTTTGATGATATTCTTTGCACCATAAATGCCGATATCATTCGATGAACAGGCAATATCACGTGTAATGCCGGAACCTTCAACTGTCAGTTCTTCTGCGTATGCAGCACCTGAAATAAGAACACTCATTAAAGTGATTGCGGAAATTTTCAGTTTCATCATGTCACTCTCTGTTGAGGGAGGGGAGGTATTCTGTATATCTCTAAAATGGCCCTTTAAATACAAAAAAAGCGCCAAGGCAGATAAATGCGAAACCAATCATATGATTGACGGTTATGCTTTCTCCCAGATACAGCACAGAAAATCCGGCAAATACGCTGAGAGTGATAACCTCCTGAATGGTTTTGAGCTCTGCCGCACTATAGATGCCATGCCCCATCCTGTTGGCTGGAACCGCAAGGCAATATTCAGCAAAAGCAATCAGCCAGCTGACGATGATTACCAGCAAAAGCGGCTTGTTTGTAAATTTGAGATGCCCGTACCAGGCAAATGTCATGAAGATATTGGATGCGCAAAGCAGTAAGATCGGCTTGAGATAATCAGCCATATGTGCCTCGGTGTGATCGGCGGCAGCCGCACTCAGCGTGCAATCATTGTGACGGGCTGAGCGTTCTGGCAGGCCGGAACGGGATAAAAAGATGGTGCGAACAGCAAGATCTTTTATCGGTTTGTTTTACCTTTGAACAGATCGCCCGCGAGGCCGAAAACCCATTTTCACGGACAGAAAAAGACAGACAATTCCTCTGCTTTGTTCTGCCCGTGACGGATTTCTTTAAACAGACAGTTGTTTCCGCTTAAGGAACTTCATCATAGGCAACAATGCCGCCTTCGCTTTCCAGCGTAGAGAGGCGCCGTGCTTCGGATCGTGTAAATTTCAATCTGACGCCGATACCGCCGCCATTTTCCGGAATGAACACGGCTCCGGCATCTTCGAGCGCTTTTTGTAACGCTGCAAGGACAGTCTCGTCCGGTGTTTCAAGTTTACGTTCAAATAACTCAATCACACGGATATCAATGCCTGAGAATGATGACAGTCTTTCACGGCTGAGTTCAATTAATGCGCGGGCAGCTTTAGATTGCGGGCCGGTAATCATTACAAGTCTGTCCTTCTGATTGCGGTGCCGTCGGGAAGATATTGGCGGGCACCGTAAGCGTTTGAGAAATAGAACTTTATTCAATCCATCATAGCTCAGTTGCTGGAAGTTGAAACAAGACTTTTTGAAGCGGCAGGGGAAATTCAGTGAGGTGAATACCGGGGCAGAAAGCTGCTTTGTAAAGCAGGAATTGCAACGGAATATATTCTTATCCTGATTGCAATGTCACAATTTTGCCCGGAAGCAGGCGCTTCAATCTTCGGGAGGAAATCTCAAAATTAAATTTGATAAGTAATTGTAATTTCTGTCTTTTCGTAAAAAATTATTTCAAAAACGCGCATACTTACTTAGCTGGTTTTGATCTGCTTTGTAGCTTGCTCAAAAACGCGTTGTTTCTTGATGAAGATATTGAATCTGTGCGTTTTTAAACGTCGAACAGGTGAGTTATGAAATTCAAAAGAATTTCTGTTGCAAGTAATCTATTATGCTTCATTACAGCCATTTATATTACTGTATTTTTTAACCGCGCAGCTTTTGTTTTCATCGCAGACTATCTCAAAGGAGATTTTCTGAGCACCGGCATTATCGCTGCAACATTGTTTTTATTGACCTATTGTTTGCTGGTTTTATTTTCAGCGCCATATCTCATCAAGCCTGCATTGATTTTCTTTGTTACGGTGTCGGCATCCGCGGCATATTTCATTGATCATTTCGGCGTTTTGATTACGCCGAATATGATTGAAAATGCTGCGACAACCACAAGGGCTGAATCCGGTCACCTGATGAATGCGCATTTTGTAACGAATATGCTGCTTTATGCCGGTTTGCCGTCTTTGCTGATCATTTGGGTTGAGATCAGGCACCGGCCTTTTGTGCAAAAATTATGGGTCAACACACTGCTGATCAGCGGCTGCCTGATTGCCGGTGTTGCTCTGCTTCTGACAAATTTTGGTACTTTTTCTTCGATGTTTCGTGAAAAGAAAGCGGAAATCACCGGCAGGCTCAACCCGCTGGCACCGCTCAGCAGTACCATCCGTTATTTCGTGAAGGTCAATGACGAGCGCACCTATATTGCTCAGCCGCTCGGTACGGATGCTGTACAGACCAAGCCATATCAAGAGGGTAGTAATAAAAAGCGTCTGACGGTGATTGTGGTTGGCGAAACAGCACGCGCACAGAATTTCAGTTTCAATAATTATTACCGCGATACAAATCCGATGCTGCGTGAGCGCGATGTACTGAACTTCACCGATGTCAGCAGTTGCGGAACAGAGACATCTGTTTCTGTGCCATGCATGTTTTCCCCGTTCCCGCGTACGGAATATAGCAGCAAGAAATTCCGCCAGTCTGAAAATCTGCTGGATGTGCTGAAACATGCCGGTATTCAGCCTTTGTGGGTTGAAAATAACACCGGCAGTAAGCGTGTGGCCGATCGTATTGAAACAATTGATATGAGCCAGTTGCAGGAAGGCAATCCGAATTGTGCAGGTGGTGAGTGTTACGATCAAGTGCTGGTAGACACGCTGGCATCTCGTCTCGACAGTTTTAAAACCAATACGGTTGTTGTGTTGCATATGCTTGGCAGCCATGGACCTGCCTATTACCGGCGCTATCCGCCGGAGCAGGAAGTCTTCAAACCTGCCTGCCGCACATCAAATTTTGCTGACTGCACTCAGCAGGAGATTGTAAATGCCTATGATAATACAATCGCTTACACCGACAAAATATTAGCGGAAATCATTGACCTGCTGAAATCGAGAGAAAGCGAGTTTGCTTCATCGATGATCTATATGTCCGATCATGGTGAATCCCTTGGCGAGAAAGGGCTGTATCTTCATGCCATGCCTTATTTCATCGCGCCGCGGGAGCAGACGACGATTCCGTTTATCAGCTGGTTTTCACCGGATTTTCTGAAGGAGAATGATCTGAAACAGGCTTGTCTGAAGATGCTGAGTGATCATCCGGCATCCCATGATAATCTGTTCCATACGGTGCTGGGCTTGATGAATGTGAAGACGACCGTCTATGACAAGGATATGGATATATTCAATAGCTGCCGCGGTGACGGAGCTGCTTCCTGAATATCAAAACAGCGCCGGAATTTCCGGCGCTGTTTTATTGAACTCGCAGGGAGCGTTGCGGCTGTTACCAGCGCGTGTCATTCCGGCAGCTGGCAACCAGAAAACCGAGTACAAAACCGGCAATACCGGCCGTGCTCAGAATGGTTGTTGCGGTGCCCGGATTTTCACGGATGACAGATACGGTTGCCTGTCCCTGTTCTTTGATGGTTGAGGCTGCACGGTTCAGGCGGGTGCGGGCTTCTTCTGCGGCTTCCTCGCCGCGTTGTTTCAAAGATTTGCTCATCGCATCAATCTGCGCGCGCAGTTCTGCAATCTGTTCTTCCATTGCCTGACGGGCATTGTCAGCATTCTCTGCCATTTTCATTCTCCGTTATCTTGACTGTGGAATAGGCGCTTACAAAGGCGTGGGAGTTATCGCCGGATCATGCGCCCCGCTGCAATCAGAATACATGCCCCGATAAAACCGGCGATCAGGTAGCCGAGCCAGCCTCCGAGAACCACACCGAACATGCCGAGCAGGGCATTGGCGACAGCAGCGCCGATAATACCCAGAATAATATTCATGAAAACGCCGTGGTCACTTTTCATGAACATTTCGGCCAGCCAGCCGGCCAGACCACCGATGATAATAGCTGCAATCCAGCCTATCTGAGCATCTTCCATGGTATTTCCCTCATTGTTGACGTTCAGCACATAGTAAAAAGATGGTCTTTGTCTGCCGGAATTTAAGGCGCAGACAAATGCAGCGTTAAATATCTGCTATGAAAGAAAACGTTCAGGGTGCGTTTTGGTTCCCGTAAAGACAGTGATCCATGCATTGAAAGACATGCAGATACTGTTTTGCATAAAATAAATTTTATGTTGCTTGATGAAAGCCGTTAAAATAATTATCAGAAACATAAAGACCGGCATGCGGGAGTGCATTCTGAAATACAGGCGCATGTGGTCGTGAGGATGTGGGATGGGTAAATCCGGTCAGTTTTCCGGCTCAGAGAAAAAGAAAACTGCTTTGCTATGATTTATCTGCCGCCGGTTTTCTTCTTTTTATTTTCGCTGATGTTTTTCGGTGTGTGGTTCCTTGAGCGGACACGGCCGCATCTCGGGCTGTTCGGCTGTGCCTTTCTGCTGGTTTCAATCGGTGTTTTAGCTCAGGTTACATTTACACCTGCAGATATCGGGCAGAATGCAGTATTGTCCGCAACTCTATATGTTGCAGGTGTTCTGTTCTTTTCCCATGGCATTTTAGTCCGGTCAGGCAGACAGCTGCCTTATTGGTTCTATCCTTTGTTTCTGATCTCTATTGTCGGCGGAACGATTTATTATTTTTACATCGATAGAAACCTGTTTTACCGGATCTACATTATCAATCTGGGGGTGGGGACGATTTTTCTGGCCACAGCCCTGCAGGCACGCTTTTTACTGCGCGGGAATTCCGGTGATAAATTACTATTCTGGCTGATATTGGGGCTTGGTCTGCATTTCTTTCCGCGCACAATTCTGACTGCGGAAAGAATGATGACATCACCTGTCATCGAATTTTCTGCCGGTTCGTTCTGGCTGGTGCTGCAATTCACCATTTCTGTGATCGGTGTCGTGACCGGTATCGGACTGCTGGCCGTGACATTTATGGATATGATTGCGGAGTTGCGCAAAGAACGCGACACGGATTCGCTGACCGGTCTGGCAAATCGCCGTCTGTTTTCCCAACATGTTGAGACCATGATGAGCAGGGGACGTTCACAGGGGAAACCCATGTGCTTTGCAATGATCGATGTGGATCATTTCAAACTGTATAATGATATTTACGGACATGCTGCGGGGGATGAGGCTCTGAAACATGTTGCCGGTACAATCAGTGCTACGCTGCGTCGTAGCGAGGATATGGCGGCGAGAATTGGCGGTGAGGAATTCGCACTGTTCTTTTATGATTGTACAACGGAACAAGCCAGACAGTTTCTGGAAAAACTGCGCACGCAGATAGCTGCACTGAAAATCGAGCATGAAGGCTCACAGGTCTCAGCTGTTCTCACAATCAGTGTCGGCGTTGCGGAGCTTGAAAGGAATGAAGACTTTGAAAGCCTTTACCGACGGGCTGACGTGTCACTTTACAGCAGTAAAGCGACCGGCCGCGATCAGGTGACTTTTGCCTGATCTCTGCTGCGGATCAGAAGAAGAAGTACCAGATCAGGACTACGACAAAAAACGGAACCCCCATCATCCACAAAATACCGGCTCTTAACATCTTTGTTCTCCCTGATTGTCTTGATTTGCTTACAGGGATGTAACGCCGGTGCCGGTGTTTTGGTTCCGCAGAAATTAAACCGGTCTTGCAATGCGTGTGTTGCTATACGGGCGTGCTTCGGAAGTCAGATGATGCCGTGCCTGTTGCTGATAGCGTTGTTCAAGCCCTGCACAACCCCAGATAATACCGACGATCAGATAGAAATGCCGCCAGTGATCGATATCGATCACATTGCCGATCAGTATATGGCCGATAAATGCCACATAGGCGCAGAGCAGATACGGCTGCCATGGCCGCTCACGCAGCATCAGCCTGAAGCCGAAACCCAGCGTAAGCATTGTCAGGATGATGAAAGACAGAAAGCCGAGCCAGCCATAATCCAGCAAGGCCTTCAGCCAGATATTATGGGTATCCTCGCCAAACATAGGGCCGAATTCCAGCGGACCAATGCCGAAGGGTTTTTCCATGGACAGAAGAAAACCTAGCCAATGCCGTGCAAAACGTCCCGTACGGGCGCTGTCATAATCTTGTTCAAGGCGCGCACGCTGGGTGAACAATTCGTTGATTTGCGGGATTTGCAGGGCGATCAGTAATGTAAGAGCAAGAAGAACAATTGCTGCAATACTGATCAGGATGATCTTGCCGCGAAAGCGCTGGTTCTTGCTGCCGATAAACAACAGAGCCGGAATGAGCACTAAGGATACGGCATACATGCCCCATGCTGCGCGGGAGAATGACAGCAATACCGCAAGTGTCAGCACCAGAAATAATGCCCAATAGAGTAGGCTTTTCTGAAAAGGGCGGGTCAGAACCTGATAGATGCACCAGTTGATAGGCAGGATCAGAAAAGGGCCGAAGACATTCGGATCCTGAAATGCACCTTTGGCACGACCATAAAGCGTAAACAGATCCGCCGCAGGTATCAGGTTGAGATAACCGCCGATACCCAGCATTCCTGTAATGACGGCAGCCGCCAGATAGCCGGTGAAAAGCGGCTGTAATCTGCGCCAGTCGCTTTCGGTGACAGCGGCGAAAAACACACTGGTCAAGGCCAGAAAATATGAAACGGCAATGTAAAGCGGTGCCTTTTTCAGATCAGCCATCTGAAAAATCGAAAGCACACCGCCAATATTGAACAAGGTGAGCAGGAGCAGCAATGCCAGTGAGTTAACACTCAGCCTGAGGCCGAATAACAGCCACAGGCTGATGAGCACCAGCATCAGTATTTCATAAGGCCCCGGTTCGAAGAGAACGAAGCCGCTGAAAAAGACACCTGTTGCCAGTGACAGCCGTGCAATCCATTGCATTGCAGCTTGTCGCTGACCGCGCTCCGCCAATGCATGGAATGCTGCATCTGATGCGGATGACGCCTGCACAGATCGGGGCACAGGTTGGGACGGATAGCTCAATAGGCGTTTTCCGTGTTCAGCAGGCGCACAGGGGTCAGGAACAGGATTTTCAGGTCGAACAGCAATGACCAGTTCTCAATATAATTGAGATCATATTCCGTACGCATGACGATTTTCTCAGGCTTATCGATTTCGCCGCGCCAGCCATTGATCTGCGCCCAGCCGGTTACGCCCGGTTTAACTTTGTGGCGGGCAAAATAACCGTCAACCACATCATTATAGAGCATGTTGTTGGAATTGGCGCTGATCGCATGCGGGCGAGGGCCGACAAGTGAAAGACTGCCGCCTAAGGAATTGAAAAATTGCGGCAATTCATCAATCGAAGTTTTGCGGATAAAACGCCCGACACGGGTAACACGGCTGTCATTTTTGGTGACGGCCAGTTTTGCAGTCGGATCGCACTGGTCGCTATACATCGAGCGGAATTTCCAGACATTGATCACTTCATTATTAAAGCCGTGCCGCTTCTGTTTGAAGATTACAGGGCCTTTGCTGTCGAGCTTGATCGCAATAGCCGTCGCCAGCATGACCGGTGAGAACAGCACAATTCCGAACAGGCTGAAGACAATATCAAACAAGCGCTTGGCAATCGCATCCCAGTCGTTGATCGGCTTGTCGAGAATATCCAGCATCGGTACCGAGCCGATATAGGAATAAGCACGCGGGCGCAGACGCATATTGGCAGCATGGGCAGAAAGCCGGATATCGACCGGTAATACCCAAAGCTTTTGCATCAGCGTCAAAACCCGTTCTTCCGCTGAGATCGGCAGAGAAACGATCAGCATATCAATGCGGGCAACACGGGCGAATTCGATGAGCTCGGAAATATTGCCGAGTTTCGGATAACCGGCAACAATCGGCGGAGAACGGCGGTCGCCGCGATCATCAAAAATACCGCAGATACGGATGTCATTATCCGGTTGTTTGTTGAGTTCAAGAATAAGATCTTCCGCATTCTGACCGCCGCCGACAATAACCGCGCGTCGTTCCATACGGCCGCTGCGGGCGAGAATACGCATCAGCTTGGCTGCGAGAAAGCGCGATATTGTAAGGGCGATAAAACCGGAAATCACAAATCCGGCAAACCAGATGCGGGAATAAACCGCAGAAATTTTCAGCAGGAAAGCCACAATGGCCAGAACCGCAAAAACGCCGGCCCAGCAGATAATCAGCCGGCCGAGATAACGAAACGGCTTGCGTAGCACAGAAGGGCGATAGCCGGAGCTGAACTGGGCGAAAATAACATAGAGCGCGGCAGCAAGAATATTTGCAAACAAATATTCCAGCATATGGATGCTTTCAGCGCCGACATAGCTGAGATAAACAGCGATGCCGCACAGGGCGACAACAGCAAATTCCCATATGCGCATAAGCCCTGTGAACAGAGCCGGTGAAATACTTTCATTCTTGTATTGAGCGGCCACTTTCATGGCCAGCGGGCTCAATTCAACTTTTTCAGCAGGTGTGGAAGCTGCGCCGGAGTCATGCTGCTTTTGCAGCGCCTTCCTGTCGAAACTTCCTTTATGTTTTTTCTCACTCATGGGTGCACCGGCATATTAAAATTTTGCTCACAAAAAAATATAAGCAATCTATCCGTGATGAGGGTTGCTATTTTCTTATTTTTTTTAAGAGAATGCGCAGTTTAGGCCGCTATACGGGCTTTTTACGTATTGTGGTTGCCGGATAGTAAATATCCGCAATATTGCTTTATTACAGTAAAATTAAACGAATGATATTTGTATTTTAATGAAACAAGGAAGCTTTACATAGTGCTTATATGTAATTTAGTTGATGCGGTAGAATTGTTCAACTGCATGAGCCATATTTTCCCGGCTGAAGCGTGAGCGCAGCAGGAGCGGATCAGGCATGGTTTGCTGATAATTGGCCGGGAAGGTCAGGGCTTCGCACATTTTTGCGGCGATGGCGCCGACGTCAGGTTTGCAAAGGGCATTGCTGTCTGTGCCGAATATTTCAGCAAGACCGCCGACATCTGTGGCGATGATGCTGCGCTGTGCGGCCAGAACTTCCAGCGCAATATATGGCAGAGATTCCGCACGGGAAGGCAACACAAAGATTTGCCCGTGTTTGAGTGCTTCACGCACCGGCATTGCCGGATAAAAACATATGTGGTTTTCCAGTCCGAGTTGCGCAGCAAGAGCCTGATAATTCTGCTTCTGCGGCCCGTCTCCGACCATGGCACCGGTGGCAAGAGGCCGGTTGCTGGCTCTTGCTACCTTGTTCAGCTCAGCCAGCGCGCGGATAAATAAATCCGGTCCTTTCAGGTCGCGCATCATGCCGGTAAAGAGAAAGTCGGCGGCATCGGGTTCCGGTGTAACCGGTGCAAATTCATCTTTGCTGATGCCGTTGCGGATCACAATATGCGCGCAGCGCGGATTTCCGACTTTTTCCTGATAGGTGTTTTCCTCATAGGCCGAGACAAAAATCAGGCCGTTAGTGATCCGTTCTTGCAGACGTTCCGCGGCGAACATGATTTTACCGGCAAGGGTTGCCGGATCAAAATGCAGGCTGCCGCCATGAGGAGAGTAAAATTTATGCAGGCGCTGAGCCTGACTTTTATGGATGTCTATTGTGCCGAGACGGGCATAAGTCCCGCCTTTTGCACCATGTCCGTGTACAATATCCGGCTGCAGCTGCTTCAGTAATTTGCGCGTGCTTAAAATAGCACCGATGTCACTGAGACCTATTTTGCGGCTGATGGGAATGCGGTGCAGACCCAGTGCCAGATCAGGCAGCATGGCAGCAAATTGCTGTTGTTCAAGTGCGCCGTCTTCGCATAATTCGCAAATCACACCGACCTGATGACCGGCTGCATTCTGCATGGCAGCCAGATCGCGTATATGGCGAAACACACCGCCTATAGGGGAACGGAAGCAATGGATAATCCGCAAAGATTTTTGCTTCACAACAGCCTCGTCTCAGGAAGGATGAATTCTGGTCTGTCCGTGATGATCAGAATAACCGTTCACGGACATAGATTGTATCGCCTGGAAGGATAGGATCTGTAATACGTACCCGTCCGGTAAAGATTTTGCCGTTGATCTGGCGGGTAATGTCCACGCTTTCCTGATTGGCGCGCGGTGTAAAGCCGCCGGAAGCTGCAATAGCCGTTTGTGCAGTCATGCCCGGTACGTAAGAATATTGTCCGGCGCCGCCGACTTCACCCATGATGAAGACAGGACGGTAGCGGTCGATTTCCACGCTGACGTCAGGATTGCGGATATAACCGCCGCGCAGTTTTGAAGCGATGGTGGCTTCAAGCTGTTTTACTGTTTTGCCGCGTGCAGGTACGCTGCCGATCAATGGGAAGGCAATATAGCCGGACTGGTCAACGGAATATGTATTGCTTAAACCGGCCTGTTCAAAAACGGTGATGCGCAGACGGTCGCCGGAACCGAGAATATAAGGCTGGTTCAGCGCTTCGTGGAATGCCGGAGGAGCAGGGCGATAGCTGGTGCAGCCTGACAATACCAGACAGGTTACGCCCAAAGCTGCCATAAAAACACGTGTTTTCATTCTGCTCTTTTCCTTATCCCGTTCTGATTGCTTTGGTGTCAGAACCCACCAAAGCATGTCGCAGCTAAATGGATTCATTTAGCGTTCGCGCACATGCGACAATTAAAAGAATCTAGAGCGAGCGCTGTGAATTTGATTAAGCACGACACGCTCTAGTTCATTATTATATATATTCAGGTTCCGTTGCGCATTTCATAGCTGTGCAACGAACATCTGTCTGATGGTGATTATTGAATTATTAGGGTTAATATGGCGTAAAGACTAAAAGCTAAAATCTGTTGTACTGATAAAATTATCTTTAAATACAAACTGCTAAAGTAAAGTCCTGATACGCCCTTAGTATGAAGGGTGAGGGGAAATTGCAGGATTTAACCCTATAGTTACCTTGATGATTTACCATAAGAGTCCTGTGCAGGATTATGGGGATCGGGTCAGTGATGCGTGATGCAGCAGAAAATGCGGAAATTGATATCGGAGCGCTGTTTGCCGCTCTGAAGCGCAACTGGCTGTTCATTCTACTGGGCGCACTCCTGTTTGCTTTGCTGACATGGGGTGTTGCGCAGTTTCTCCCGCCTTATTACCGTTCCGAAGCGCGTATTCTGATTGAAGCACGGGAAACTGTCTTCACGCGCCCGAATGTCGGATCGGAAACGGATCGTCCGCTGCTGGATCCGGAAGCCGTGAAATCGCAGGTAGAGCTGATCAGCTCTGCTAAAATCCTTGCAAAAGTAGCCGCCGATCTGAAGCTTGAAGATTATGCGGAATTCTATCCGAAAACCATGTCGCCGGTGAAACAGGTTCTGGTATTGCTGGGATTGCGCCCTGATCCGCGCACGATTCCGGTATCAGAGCAGGTTCTCACCCGTATGCGCGAGAATTTACAGGTCTATGCTGTAACCGGCTCGCGGGTGATTGTGGTTGAGTTTGTCTCCAAAAATCCGCAAGTCGCAGCCGATGTCGCCGATAAAATTGCGGATGAATATATTGCAGCACAGGCCGCTGCCAAACGCCAGCTGACAGGCGATGCAACCGGCTGGCTGGAGCCGGAAATTGAACGGCTGACGAAGAAGGTGCGTGAGGCAGAAACCAAAGTCGCTGATTTCCGCGCGGCAAGCGATCTCCTCAATACCAGCAGCAATACATCTCTTGCCACGCAGCAAATGTCCGATATTTCATCGGAACTGTCGCGTCTGAAAGCTGAGCGTGCCGCCAGTGAGGCTAAAGCTGAAAGCATTCGCACTGCGCTTAAAAACGGCGTGCCGATCAACAGCCTGCCGGAAGTCATGTCTTCCGGTATTATGCAGCAGCTGAATGAGCGTCGCGGAGCGCTGATGGCCGAGATTGCCAATCTGTCGACAACGCTGCTCGACGGGCATCCGCGTATTCAAGGCTTGCGTGCGCAGCTCGCCGATCTTGACCGGCAAATCCGGCAGGAAGGCAATACAATTCTGAAAAGCCTCGATAATGAGGTGACGACTGCCCGCAGCCGCGAGCAGGAGCAGACCCGTGAACTCAACCGCCTGAAAGCACAGGCCGCCGAGGCTGGCAGTCAGGAAGTTGAACTGCGTGCTTTGGAACGTGATGCTGCTGCCCAGCGCGATTTGTTGCAAGCCTATCTGGCACGCTATCGCGAGGCTTCCAGCATTGCTGATCGTACAGATCAGCCTGCAGATGCACGGATTTTTTCAACGGCAACTGTTGCAGGGGCACCGTATTTCCCTAAAGTGCTGCCTATGGTCAGCATGAGTTTCGTTGCTGGCCTGTTGCTGTTGTCGGTTTTTGTTTTGCTGCGTGAGCTTTTCAGTGGTCGCGCTATGACAACAAATCCTGTCAGAGCTGTCAGGGGACAAAATCTCTGGGGCGATGAATATGGTGCTGTTGCACAGAATTTTAGCCCTGCGCATAATAAAACCGCACAGATTGATAATAAGCTGATTGTGCAGCCGGCTCCCGAGCCTGTTTCCGATAAAAATGAGATGGTAGAGCAGCCTATGGCCCGTCCTGAAATTGATGTTGAAACAATTCAGCGTATCTATGACAGCTATACTGTGTCCGAGCCGGATGCCACGGAAGAACCTGATCCGGCATCGGATGATATTTATGCGCCCAACGGTGTGGCGGCAATTGCCAGCCGTCTGATGTTGCAGGAGCGCCGCCGCATCATTCTGATCTCGCCGGAAGGCGATGCCGGTTCTGCCGGCAGTGTGCATCTGCTGCGTGAACTGGCTGACCGCAGCCTGCGGGTATTGCTCGTGGATATGACCGGCAATGGTGCTGTCAGTCAGGCAATGCTGGATGGCAACAGGCCTGCAGGCATTACCGACCTGCTGCTCAATGTGAAACAGTTCACCGATATTATTCACGGGGATTTATATTCGGATGCGGATGTGATTCCGACAGGTCTTTCTGATCCGAAAACCGCCATGGCACAGGCCGAGCGTCTGCCGGTGATTTTTGAAGCGCTGGAAACAGCCTATGATTTCGTGCTGGTGGAAACCGGTGCATCCTCTGCCGAACAGGCGCTGAACCTCGACAGCGATACATCCGTCTTTGTGATGAATGTGTTTGACAGCGAAGATCAGGCTGTGGCGCAGACGGCACTGGCATTCCATGAGGCGGGTCAGGATGATGTGACCATTCTGATGGTACCGCACGCATAAAAACGGATTAAGCGCTTCTACGCAGCTTGCTGCGCAGTTTTTTCACCAGCGGCCAGAGATGTTTGTTGGTTTTAATACGATAGACAAGACCTGAGCGCAGCTGATTGAATGTTGCGCTCAACCGGCCTTTGAATGTCAGCGCGATATGGCTGTCATAAAGCGGCTGCTCAATATCGCACCAGTCGCGTTTGTATTTCTCCTCGCCGATACCGAAGCTGAAATAATCCAGCTTGTCATCAATGGCAGCGGCAATCGCTTCGTAAAACAGAAAATCTCCGGGACTGGCGGTGACCAGATCATCATCGGCAAAGGCACCGAATTCCACAGTCAGACCGCGTTGCAGTGGTGTCTGACTGTCAGGGCTTTGCCAATAGGCGCAGCCAATGACCGCACGCGGTTTTCCGGCAACTTCAAGAACATGCAGGCGATATTGTCTGCGCGTGTCATTTTCCGGTGCAGCGAAGAGTTTCTGGAAAAAACGGTTCAGATCATCGCCGGTAAAGCTGTTGGCAATGCCCTGTTTGGCAAAGCGCTGGCTTTTCATCGCATAAAAATCATTGAATGCAGCGCTGTTTTCCGCATCACCTTCTGCGGTGTAAATCCGCCATGCACCTGTTTCATCATAACGGCGGGCATGCTGGCGGTGCTTTTTGCGTTTGCGCGAGGCATTGCTGCGCTCAAGCACAGTGTCAAAACTGTCTGGCAGAGTGGCAATCAGCGCCGGATTCGGATTGCGCTGATGGGGGAGGATGAGCAGCGGATTATTATATCCGAGCCAGCTCTGCATCTGACGGGTGAGGGATAGCAGCGTAATATCCGGCCGCGCTTCTTTCAGGCAGGCAATCAGTGCAGTGATATGGTCTTTGCTGATGTGTTGCGCAAAGGCCGGAAACAGAACCGGAAAATTGCAATTGGCATGGGAACCGCCGGCAAAGCGCGCAACATGCTTGTGGTTTTGTTTGATAACCTCAAGCGGCAATAACAAAGCAGGGCTGTCATCTATAAACAGCGCCAGCACAAGACAGTCAGGATTCACATTTTGCTGCCAGAGCCGAGTCCAGAGAGCGGACTGGGCTATACCATGCACCGTCTTGTCATTGCTCCAGAGTGGCAGAGCCTCATGAATGTCGGAATAACAGACTGTGCGGATCATAATCAGCGGGCTTTAGGCGGCTGAACCATCCACCACAACAGATACATGGCCGGAAGTATCCACAAAAAGCCGGTGAAGAAGAAATAAGCAAGCTGTACCCAGACCGAAGACTGGCCAAGATGGGCAACCGCAATCATGGTTGCAAGCAGCGCATAAACTGCAATCAGCAGAACAAGCAGCACAGTTCCGATCAGTTTTTTCAGTCTTACAGGCATATTTCTCTCTCCGTCACCACTCTCATACACCAGACAGCCCTGAATCTGAAATGATTTTCGTCTCCGCTTCGTCACTGCATTTATGAAAGGGGTAATAAAAACAGCGTCTGCGTGTCGCGTGTTGTTGTCTTGTATTCGCGGTGCGCATGCGGCATGTATCTGCGGGGGTAAAACTCAGTCGGAGCAGGATTGATGATAACAGATTATGCCGCATTACCGGCAACACAACAGCCGGTCAGTGCCAACCACGACAAGAACCGCAAGATGGTGCGGTGGTGGCTTTATGCGGTATTCGTTGTACTGATCGCAATTGTCATGGTGGGCGGTGCAACCCGTATGACCGGCTCCGGTCTGTCTATCACCGAATGGAAGCCTATCCATGGCGTTATCCCGCCGCTGAACCATGCGGAATGGCTGGAAGAATTCGATAAATACCGCCAGATCCCGCAATATCAGCAGATCAACAAGGGTATGGCACTGGAAGAGTTCCAGTTCATTTTCTGGTGGGAATGGGCGCATCGTATGCTGGCGCGTTTCGTCGGCTTTCTGGTGGCTGTTCCGCTGATTTTCTTTTGGGTAACAGGCCGCCTGCAGGACGGCTTGAAAGCACGGATGCTCGGCATTCTGGCGCTGGGCGGCTTGCAGGGCGCTATCGGCTGGTGGATGGTGGCATCGGGCTTGAGTGTGCTGACATCGGTGAGCCAGTATCGCTTAGCTGTGCATCTCACTATGGCCTGTGTAATTATTACTGCCGTGTTTTATGTTGCGCGCGGGCTTGCTGAATATACGGAAAAACCAGCGCCGCGTGGCTTGCAACGCTTTGCAGGCTGGCTGGTTCTGGCAATTCTGGTGCAGATTTATCTTGGCGGGCTGGTTGCGGGGCTGCATGCCGGTCTGACCTATAATACATGGCCGCTGATGGACGGCGCGATTATCCCTTCAGACCTGTTCATCAACCAGCCTTACTGGCGCAACCTGTTTGAAAATCCGAAGACTGTGCAATTCATTCACCGGATGTTTGCCTATACGGTGCTGGTGCTGGCTGTGCTGCACGCTGTGCAGGCGCATCGCCATGCTGCCGGTACAACTCACGCGCGACGCTCTGTTGTGCTGCTCGGCCTGATCCTGATGCAGGCGGCGATCGGAATTATCGCCTTGCTGACAATGGTGCCGATTGAATGGGGGCTGGCGCATCAGGGCTTTGCATTGGTGGTGCTGAGCTTTGCTGTCGCTCATTGGCGCGCCTGTAAAGGTGCATATGAAATGCGTGCAGCGTAACAAAAAAAGCCCCGCAAATGCGGGGCTTTTTTATGGATACAACTGATGTCTTAATCTACGCAGTACGGCAGCGATTTTCAGTTCACGTTCCTCATCTGCAGCATTGCCGTCTTCATGATGCCATGCGGCTGAGAGGCAGCCATAGCAGAAGGCATAATCGAGAATATAGGCTGCAGGCTTGTCGATGATCCCTGCGAAATATTGCGCCATTTCTGCAGCACGCTGCATATTAAGGCACAAATCATCACGGTCGAGCGGATTGTAGAACAGATTGGCGCAATCAAAGGCAGCATCACCGCATAATCCGTGCGGATCAATTGCCAGCCAGCCCCGTGCACTGCGAATGATATTCTCATGATGAAGATCGCCATGCAGGGCGATGATTTCATGAGGTTGTCTGAGCAGGGATGCCGCGAGATCGGCTGCTTCCGTGTAAATATCCGCTTTCTTTCCCGCCAGATCAAACAGGCTTTTGAAATGCTTGAGCAGCGGCTGTAATTCAGACGGCAGAACCCGACCGGAGGGACTGTGTAAAGCGCGGATCACTTCGCCGGCAATGCGGATGGCATCTGCATCATGTCCGGCTTCAAGATGGGCTTTGAGGTCATAGTCACCGGCATATTCCAGCAACATCATCACCGGATCATGCGTGAGGCCGAGCAGCCTGATCGCACCATGTCCGTCACGCTCGCGCAGATAATAAGCGCCGCGCAATTCTTCATGGCCGGCAGGCTTGAGAACTTTAACAATCACCGGAGACTGTTCCTCTCCGGTGATTATTGCTTTCCAGATATGGCTGGAATTGGTGTCAGCGAGCAGTGTTGCAGAGGCAATCTGCCAATGTGCCGGAAATACCGGCTTTATCACTGCTTGCTGTTCCATAGTAATGAATGCTCCGGTTAACGCAGCCCCAGCATCAGGTTCATATTCTGCACGGCTGCACCCGATGCACCTTTGCCGAGATTATCCAGCACGGCGACCAGATTGATCTGCTTGCCGCCTTCGGAGCCGAAGACATAAAGATTCATACCATCTGTATCTGCCAGCATTTCGGCATCCACACGCGCCATGGCGCTGCTTTCTTCAAGCGGGACAACACGCACGATTTTCTGACCGGAATAATGTGCCTTCAGCTCATTATGCACGTCTTCCGATGTCGGTTTGCCTTTGAGCAGATCGAGATGGACCGGAACCTGCACAATCATACCCTGCGCAAAACGGCCGACACTTGGTGCAAAAATCGGCGCATGGTCGAGTTTGCCATACATCTGCATTTCCGGCAGATGCTTGTGCTTGAGTGTCAGGCCATAGAGGAAGTTATTTTCCTTCATATGTTCCGGATGGTTCACATCTTCCATCTGGGCAATCATCTGCTTGCCGCCGCCGGTGTAGCCGGAGACTGCATTGACGGTGACAGGGTAATCGCTGTTCATCAGCCCTGCATCGCGTAGCGGGCGGATGAGCGAGATTGCACCGGTCGGATAGCAACCCGGATTGGCAACCAGACGGGCTTCGCGGATACGCTGCGCCTGCAATGCTTCGAGCTCTGCAAAACCATAGACCCAGTTGGAATGGGTACGGTGCGCGGTGGACGTGTCGATAATACGCGTGGAATGGCCTTCAAGCAGGATTACTGCTTCACGCGAGGCATCATCCGGCAGGCAGAGAATAGCAATATCAGCCGAGCGCAGCAGATCAGCGCGCAAATCTTTATTGCGTCGTTCTTCTTCCGGAATAGAAAGGACTTCCAGATCAGTGCGACCGGCAAGGCGGGTACGGATCTGCAGACCCGTTGTGCCATGTTCGCCGTCAATAAAGATTTTCGGTTTCATTTGAATTTTGCCTTAATGGTAGAGAATTCAGAGTGTTAGGAGTTATTGCTGAATCATTCTGTCAAACAGTTGATTCATTTTGTGAGACTAAAGCATTTCCGGCAAAAGCGGGAACCGGTTTTGCCTGAGGACAATGCGTAAAATCAAACAGTCGGAGCAGTGCCAGTGATTCAATATTCACCGGAACCGCTTTAACGTGCGGCTTTCTTTTCCGCAAGCAGACCCAGATAATGCATGGCAATTGTCGCGCCTGCAATGGCTGTTATATCGGCATGGTCATAGGCCGGTGCAACCTCTACAATATCAGCGCCGACAATATCAATTTTGCCGAGCTGACGCAGCACCGAGAGCATTTTTGCCGAGGACGGGCCGCCCGCAACCGGTGTGCCTGTACCGGGTGCATAGGCCGGATCAAGGCAATCAATGTCGAAAGTGACATAGGTTTTGCGCCCCTGTGTACGGGTTTCAATCGCCTGCACAATGTCTCTGGCGCTCATATCTTCAACATCATGGCCATAGAGAATCTGAATGCCGCAATCTTCCGGTGCATGGGTGCGGATACCGATCTGGATGGATGCGGTTGGGTCAATAATGCCGTCGCGTACAGCACGGGCAACAAATGAGCCATGATCGATACGCTTGCCGTCATCAAACCAGGTGTCCTGATGGGCATCAAACTGCACTAAGGCTAGCGGGCCATATTTCGCGGCATGGGCTTTGAGGATCGGCCATGTCACAAAATGATCGCCGCCAAGCGACACCAGAAAAGCATCATTGGCGATCAGTTTGGCGGCTTCCTGCTCAATGGTGGCCGGTGTCAGATGATGATTGCCGTAATCGAGCAGGCAGTCGCCGTAATCAATTACCGCCAGATTTTCAAACAGATCGCGCTGAAACGGATATTGCGGGTCATTATCAAAAATCGCTGCGGCACGGCGGATAGCCTGTGGACCGAAACGGGCGCCCGGCCTGTTGGAAACAGCTGCATCAAACGGAATGCCCCAGACCACCGCATCAGCATTGCTCACATCTTTACTATAGAGACGCCGCATAAAGGAGAGGGCACCGGCATGAGTAGGGTCGGTTGCGGCTCCTTTGATCGTCTGAGCCGTAAAAGCATTGTCGATGGATTTATGCGCCATGAAGTAACACCGTAAGCTGAAACAAAACTGACGATACAAGCTGTAGCGTCTTTTGGCGGGCTGATAAAGCGGGCGTCCGATATTTAAATTGCTGAGAATTATCGGGCGCAGAGTTGCGATTGTGATGTGTCCCGTTCTGCCTGCAGATAGTGCTTTTCTATTCATCCGAGGGGACATTATGCAAAGCAGGGTAATCAATGTTTTTGTGGTTTCAGCACTGGCGGTTTTAACAGCAGGCTGTGTCACGGATCAGAAAGCGGCGCAGGCTCAACTTGAGCAGCAGGCCGTGCTGGGTTTGAACTGGGTGCAGCAATCAGGTGAATATGAGGCACTGGCTTATCAGGCTTTCAATACTGCCCGCAGAGCGTTTGACACGGCAAAGGTGGAAGACGGACGTAAGAAGGCTGTGATTGTTGATCTGGACGAGACAATGATTGACAATTCCGCCTATGCCGCATGGCGGGTGGAGAATGGTGTGCCTTATACCAAGCCGACATGGGCGCGCTGGATGGCGGCGCGACAGGCAACGGCTATTGCCGGAGCGGTGTCTTTCGCCCGTTATGTTAATTCCCATGGCGGGCGGATATTCTATATCTCCAATCGTGACGACACATCCTATGCAGCGACTGTCAGTAATCTGCAAAAACTCGGTTTTCCCGGTGTATCGCGTGAAACGGTTTTTCTGCGGACTGAACAGTCAAACAAGCAGGCGCGTTTCGATCGGGTAAAATCCAAGGGCTATGATGTTGTGGTTTACGCCGGTGACAATCTCAATGATTTTGGCGCACAGTTCTACGACAAGAATAATAGTGAGCGCCGGTTGCTGGTTGCTGCACAACAGAACAAGTTCGGCTCAAAATTCATCATGCTGCCAAATCCGAATTACGGTGACTGGATCAGCGGTATGGCTGATGATTATTACAAGCAGACACCGGCAAAACAGCTGGAAATCAACCGTGAGAATTTAAAAGTCTGGAAGGGCTGATTTGGATAAGTTCAGGAACCGGCTCTGCGCCATTCATAGAGCATATCCGGTTCTTTTTCTTCATTGCCGCTGCCGTCGGTTTTACCAATCGCGATAAAACCGTGTTTCTCATAGAATTGCTGTGCCTGAATATTGCGCTGAAATGTCCATAATTGCAGATGCGGAAATGTTGTTTGTGCCTGTTTGAGTAAAGCACTGCCAATACCGCGACCTTGAAAATCCGGCAGAATATAGAGCTGCTCAATCCAGCCTGTTTTAAAGGCAATAATACCAGCCATATCAGGGGAAAATACTGCCCAGACCTCACATTGCGGAAAGACGCAGTTCTCGTAAAACCATTGGTCTTCTTGTGGTGTATGCAGGCCTTTCAGCCATGGCAAAGTGTTATCGAAGGATGCCCGGTGGATGCGGGAAGCCTGTGCCATATCCTGCAAGTCCAGACGCCGGAACGTAAAACGATTGGCTGTCATCGGGCTTGTGTCCCGTGCGTATTGAAGCCATAGGCGCGTTCAACGCGGGCAATCCGTAAAGCATAGGTTTCATACCATGCTGCGCGTCCCTGTTTCTGCGCTGCCAGATGGTCGACATTGCGCTTCCAGTTGCGAATGCTTTCTTCATCGCGCCAGTAGGAGTTGGTAATGCCGAAGCCACTTGCATCCCGCACACTCTCCACGCCGAGAAATCCGTCCTGCTTTTCCGCCAGCTCAACCATCTGACCGGCCATCTCACCATAGCCTGCATCATCATCCGCCGTGCGCTGCGATGAAAACGCAACGATATAATAAGGCGGTTGAGGAAGGGTAGCGAACGGAGAGCGATTATACATGAAAAAGAATCCTGCGGCTTGATGATGTCGAACATAAGAGACACAAGACGCAGGAGACAGCGACTATGCTGTCGCATGAAATAAAAAAGCGGATCCGAAGATCCGCTTTTCTGTCGTTCGTAAGCGATAAAAGATTAACGCTTGGAGAACTAAGCCCCAGAGCGCGATTAGCGCTTGGAGAACTGGAAGCTACGACGGGCTTTCGCCTTACCGTATTTCTTACGTTCTACAACACGGCTGTCGCGTGTCAGGAAGCCGCCTTTTTTCAGCACTGCGCGCAGAGCTGGTTCGTAGTAGGTCAGGGCTTTTGAAATGCCGTGACGAACCGCACCAGCCTGACCGGACAGACCACCGCCGGCAACAGTCGCAATAATGTCAAACTGACCAGTGCGGTTTGTTGCAACGATTGGCTGCTGCAGAACCATCTGCAGAACCGGACGAGCAAAATATGCGTTGAACTCTTTGCCGTTCACGATGATTTTGCCTGTGCCTGGCTTTACCCAAACGCGTGCAATCGCATCTTTACGCTTACCGGTCGCATAAGAACGTCCGAGAGCGTCGACTTTTTTAACGTGAACAGGAGCTTCAGGAGCAGCAGCTGCTGCAACTGTGCCAAGTTCTTCGAGCGAGTTGAGCTGCTCAGCCATTATGCGTTCCTCTTATTTTTGCTGTTCAAAGCGCCGATGTCGAGGACTTCTGGCTGCTGTGCTTCGTGCTGGTGGTCAGCGCCTGCATAAACGCGCAGGTTTTTCATCTGACGACGGCCGAGCGGACCGCGCGGAACCATACGTTCAATCGCCTTCTCAACGACGCGTTCCGGGAAACGGCCTTCGAGGATCTGACGAGCTGTACGTTCTTTAATACCGCCTGGGTGGCCAGTGTGCCAGTAGTAAACCTTGTCGGTGTACTTCTTGCCGGTCAGAACAACCTTGTCAGCATTGATGATGATGACATTGTCACCGTCGTCAACGTGTGGGGTAAAGGTTGGTTTGTTCTTACCGCGCAGAATGTTGGCGACCTGAGAAGCGAGACGACCGAGAACAACGCCTTCAGCGTCGATCAGGATCCACTTCTTCACCACTTCTGCTGGCTTCTGGGAAAAAGTTGCCATTGAAGTTATCCTTGGAAATAATCCTTGCAACAGAGACTGGAGCAAGGCTTTTTTTGTTGCTTGTGTTGCGGCAGAAATCTGCGCGTAACAAATGAAAACCGCTCATCTTTGACAGATGCACGCTTTCTGGCTGTCCAATACAGTGCCTGTGAGTGGGCGTCAAGTGTATTGAATTTGCATATCCTTGTAATTATCTTTTAAAATCAATGCGTTAAAATTGCGGTATTATATTACCCTATAAAAATCCGGTGATTTTTACTCTATATTTCCGTCCGGCCTGTCGCATCACTTCAATTGCCCGCATTTTATGCCTAGATTATATCTTCTGCACAATGTGATGCATAGCAGCATGAAAACGGAGAATGCCATGAATGAAACGGAAGTCAGATCTATCCTGCAAACCAAACATGTGATCGCGCTGGTCGGCGCTTCTCCGAATGAGGATCGTCCAAGCTTTGGTGTGATGAAATATCTGCTGGAGCATGGTTATAAAGTTATTCCGGTCAATCCGGGGCAGGCGGGTAAGCAGATATTGGGGCAGACAGTTTATGCCTCGCTCTCCGATATTCCGGAGAAGATTGATATTGTCGATGTCTTTCGCGCTTCCAATGCTGTGCCTGCAATTGTCGATGAAATTCTGGCATTGAATACACAGCCGGATGTTTTGTGGTTGCAGCTTGAAATCACTCATGAAGAGGCTGAAGCCAAAGCCCGCGCTGCCGGAATAAAGGTGGTGACAAATATGTGCACCAAACAGCAGCATCAGCGTCTGATCGGCGCCTGATTTTAGCTTTATGTGACATTGCGGTTCAAAATTTCTGTTTTGCCGCAATGTAAATCTGCGGGTAATTTATAGATGTACCTGCGGAAAAAGATAATAGTTTGCGTGTATTATAGTTATAAGCGGAATCTTTTTCTTTGCTTGTGCGGGAGTAAAATTCTAACCTGACCCAAATTGTTTATTTTGGGGAGTAGAGAATGTCTAAGCGCAGCCCGGGTTTTGATACACTTGCTATTCATGCAGGCGCAAAACCGGATCCGACAACCGGTGCCCGCACCACGCCGATTTATCAGACTGCATCCTATGTTTTTGATGATGTGGATCATGCTGCCGCTTTGTTCGGCCTGCAGGCATTCGGCAATATCTATACCCGTCTGACCAACCCGACCACTGCGGTTCTGGAAGAGCGCGTTGCAGCGCTTGAAGGCGGTACAGCTGCTGTTGCGACGGCATCCGGCCATGCTGCTCAGTTGCTGGTTTTCCATAATCTGCTGCGCACCGGCGATAATTTCATCGCTGCGAACAAGCTTTATGGCGGTTCGATCAATCAGTTCGGCAATGCTTTCAAGTCTTTCGGCTGGGAAGTGCGCTGGGGTGATGTGGACGATGTTTCCAGCTTCGAGAAACAGATCGACGACAAAACCCGTGCGATCTTTGTTGAAAGTCTGGCCAATCCGGGCGGTATCGTTGTTGATATCGCAGCGATTGCGGAAATCGCGCATAAGCACGGTCTGCCGCTGATCGTTGATAATACAATGGCATCGCCATATCTGATCCGTCCGATCGAGCATGGTGCAGATATTGTTGTGCATTCTCTGACCAAATTCATCGGCGGTCATGGCAATTCCATGGGCGGTATTCTCGTCGATGGCGGTACATTCGACTGGTCGAAATCCGGCAATTATCCGATGCTGAGCGAGCCACGCCCTGAATATGCCGGTGCGGAACTGCACAAAACTTTCGGCAATATTGCTTTTGCCATTGCAGCACGCACACTCGGTTTGCGTGACTTTGGTCCGGCGATTTCTCCTTTCAACTCGTTCCAGATTCTGGCCGGTATTGAAACTCTGCCGCTGCGTATGCAGCGTCATTGCGACAATGCGCTGAAAGTAGCGAAATGGCTGGAAAAGCACGAGAAAGTTTCATGGGTGCGTTATGCCGGTCTGCCGACTGACAAATATCATGCTTTGCAGCAGAAATATTCGCCTAAGGGCGGCGGCGCTGTTTTCACCTTCGGTCTGAAGGGCGGTTATGAAGCCGGTAAGACTTTTGCGAACTCGCTGGAACTGTTCTCACTGCTGGCCAATATCGGCGATACGCGCTCGCTGGTTATTCATCCGGCATCCACGACGCATCGCCAGCTGACTGACGAACAAAAAGTTGCTGCCGGTGCAGGTCCTGAAGTGGTGCGTTTGTCGATCGGTATTGAAGATGCTGACGATATTATTGCTGATCTTGAACAGGCTTTGGCAAAGATCGCCTGATGAAGTCGCTGTTGCTGCCAGTCAATACAGAGTCTGAACCGGAAATTGGTGCGCCCGCAGAAGGGCGTATCATTTTTGGTGATCCGCAGTTCAGAACATGGAATGCGGAGGAGACCTCAGACGGGCTTTATGCCGGTATCTGGGAGTCGACGGTTGGTAAATGGCATGTCGCTTATGATGAGTGGGAGTTCTTCCAGCTGATCAGCGGTGTGTCTGTGCTGACCGAAGAGGGCAAAGAGCCGGTCACTTTGCGGGCAGGCAATAGTTTCATCATCAGACCGGGCTTTAAAGGCACGTGGGAAGTGATTGAAACGACTCGTAAAACCTATGTGATAAAGCTTTAAACTTATATTGTCTGAAATAGAAAACGCCGCGTTCCATAGGACGCGGCGTTTTTGTTTTTACCATTCCAGTTTCAGGCTTTGCATGCCGTGGAAATGATAGGTGTCGCCATAAAGCGGTGGCTCGGCAAAGCGGATATTCGGCAGACGTTTGAACAATGTCGCCAGTGAGACCTGCATTTCCAGACGTGCCAGTGGTGCGCCGATGCAGAAATGGATACCGGCTCCGAAGGAGACGTTCTTCTGATCCGGACGTTCCGGCCAGAAACGATCCGGCTGCTCAAAAGCTTGATAATCGCGGTTGCCGGAACCAAGTAGCAGACCAAGTTGTTCACCGGCTTTCAGCGTTACGCCTTCAGCAATTTCAGTCTCATTATAGGCGTAACGGGTGAACATATGCAGCGGTGCATCAAAGCGCAAGCTTTCTTCAACCACAGCCGCAGTTGATTCCGGCGTGGCAAACAGAGCGCGATGATCCAGTCCGCTTTGCAGAATGGTTTTCACTGCATTGCCTGTCTGATTGACCGTTGCTTCATGGCCGGCATTGAGCAGCAGGATACAAGTGGTAATCAGCTCGTCTTCCGAGAGCTTGGCACCGTTTTCTTCTGCGGCAAGCAACAGGCTTAACAGATCATCACCTGGGTTTTTGCGGCGCTGCGCAGCATAGTCACGCAAATAGTCGGAGAATTCTTTGGCCGCCTGATTGGCACTGTCTTCCACTTCACGGGTGGCATTGTGCATATACATGTTGACCATGCGATGCGACCAGTCGAGCAACTGCGGGGCATTGTCAGTCGGTACGCCCAGCATTTCGGCAATCACAACAACCGGAATAGGGGTGGCGAAAGCCGGCATCAGATCAACATGGCCCTGATGTTCAAAACCGTCAATCAACTCATTGGCAAGTTTTTCGATACGCGGGCGCAGACGCTCTACCTGACGGGAGACAAAAGCACGGTTGACGAGGGTGCGCAGGCGGGTATGTACCGGCGGTTCAATCTCGAGCATGGAGTGGCGCTCAACACCGTCGAAATCTTTGAGATGTTCGCGATTGATTGCATTGGCACGATAACCGCCCGGTTCTTCACGACCAAAACGGCGGTCGCGGAACAGCTTGTTGATGTCGTCATAACCGGCAAAGCACCAGAAACCGTAATCTTCCCAAAAAAACACCCGCGCATTGTGATGCAACCATGCGTAAGCCGCATAGGGATTCTGTACAAAATCCGGCTGATGGGGATCAATGCGTACATGGCGGGTAGCAGGATCGAAATGAAGATAATCGGGTTTTACAGGGGCATTCGGGAAATGACTCATCAGGCTTTCATCGCATTGGCATTAAAAGAGAATTTGCTATGCGACTATAAAGGCAGATGGCGAGAAAATGCAGCGTGACAAAGCGCGGCATGGGGAATTCAACCCAGCCTGCTTTAATATTATTTTGCCAGAGTGTCCGAGAGTATTTTCATAATCGTATTAAACGATGTACCGGTCAGAAGTAGTGAAGCAGAAATAAGGAGCGCTATTAGCGCAACAATCAATCCGTATTCAACGGCTGTAGCGCCTGTTTCTGATTTTAAAAAAAATCGTTTTCTCATTTTGCTCAGTTCATTGTTGTGCTTCGTAGACTACTGATAAATAAAACCGCCCGACACAATTGCCGGACGGTTTTATTTTACAAATTTCAAACCTTAAGAGGGTTATGGAGTAGGTGCTTTATTAGAAGTTTGAACTGCCGAGCCGATTGTTTTGAAAGTTGCACTCAGCTGTGTTCCAACAAATGTTACCATGCCGATAATAACAACAGCGATCAGAGCGGCAATCAGGCCGTATTCGATTGCAGTTGCACCGTCTTCATTTTTGCGGAAGCGCTTAAAAATTGCTTTCATTGCCTTAACTCCAGATAGTTCTTTTCGTTATGGTCTTGCTGACCTGTTACGACTTATAGCCTGAAGAGTGTTTTTCAAGGCTTAAATTACATAGTAAATGAAGTTTAAGCATTGAACTTGCTTAACGAATTACTTTTATTACGCCTGTCGTGAATTGTTTTTTATATTCACAAAGTAAAATGTGATTGTGTTTTCAATATCTTAAATGATGTGTCTAAAAAGAAATGCCCCTGAGACGTTGCTTGGTCTCAGGAGCATAAATATTCGGATCATCGGAAAGCAGACGGAATATCAATGAAAAACCGTTTATTTCCTGACGGAAGAATTAAAAATCCCAGTCATCATCTTCTGTAGCAACAGCTTTACCGATCACATAACTGGAGCCGGAGCCGGAGAAGAAGTCGTGATTCTCATCAGCATTCGGTGAAAGCGATGACAGGATCGCCGGATTAACATTGGTCACAGTGCTCGGGAACAGCGGTTCGTAACCAAGATTCATCAGCGCTTTGTTCGCATTATAGTGCAGGAATTTTTTGACATCTTCGGTCAGACCGGTGCCGTCATAAAGCGCTTCTGTATATTTGGTTTCAACTTCATAGAGATCGAGCAGCATCGAGAAGGCGAAATCTTTCAGCTCTTCCTTGCGGGCTTCACTCTCTTTTTCCAAAGCCACCTGATATTTATAGCCGATATAGTAACCGTGTACGGCCTCGTCACGGATAATCAGGCGGATAAGATCGGCAGTATTGGTCAGTTTGGCGCGGCTCGACCAGTACATTGGCAGATAGAAGCCGGAATAGAACAGAAAACTTTCCAGATACACGCTGGCGATTTTGCGTTTCATCGGATCATCAGATTTATACTCATTGATGATCAGAGCTGCTTTGCGCTGCAGATGCGGGTTTTCCTCACTCCAGCGATAGGCATCATCCACATCCGGTGTCGAGCACAGAGTGGAGAAGATCGAGGAATAGGAGCGGGCATGAACCGCTTCCATGAAGCTGATATTCGACAGAACAGCTTCTTCATGCGGGGTCACAGCATCCGGCATCAGGCTGATTGAGCCGATAGTGTTCTGGATAGTGTCCAGCAGTGTCAGACCGGTGAAAACACGGATGGTCAGTGTTTTCTCTGCCGGTGTCAGCGTGCCCCAGGACGGAATGTCATTGGACAGCGGAACTTTTTCCGGCAGCCAGAAATTACCGGTCAGACGGTTCCATACTTCGAGATCTTTATCATCCTCGATACGGTTCCAGTTAACAGCCTTGGTGGCGCAGACGAGTTTAGGTTGGGCGTTCATAACGTGCTCTGATCTGTTCGGATGAACCGTCTGCGCTGTAGCAGACGGTTTGATATAAAAGGATAGGGTTTACAGGGTGCAGGAAACGCAGCCTTCTACCTGTGTGCCTTCCAGAGCCATCTGGCGCAGGCGGATATAGTAGATTGTCTTGATTCCCTTACGCCATGCATAGATCTGCGCCTTGTTGATATCGCGTGTTGTTGCAGTATCGCGGAAGAACAGTGTGAGCGACAGACCCTGATCCACATGCTGCGTTGCCGCTGCATAGGTATCGATGATTTTTTCCGCGCCGATCTCATAGGCATCCTGATAATAATCGAGATTATCATTGCTCATGAACGGGGCAGGGTAATAAACGCGGCCGATCTTACCTTCCTTGCGGATTTCAATCTTGGACGCAATCGGATGGATCGAAGAGGTCGAATTGTTGATGTAGGAAATCGAACCTGTCGGCGGAACAGCCTGAAGGTTACGGTTATACATACCATGCGCCATCACAGATTTGCGCAGCTCTTCCCAGTCTGCCTGTGTCGGGATCGCAACGCCTGCTGTTTCAAACAGTTCACGAACGCGGGCAGTTTCCGGTTCCCAGACCTTGTCAGTATATTTGTCGAAGAATGTGCCGTCGGCATATTTTGAATCTTCAAAACCGACAAAGCTCGACTTGCGATCCATCGCAATGCGGTTGGACGCTTTAATCGCGTGATAGGTCACGGTGTAGAAATAGATATTGGTGAAATCCACACCTTCTTCAGAACCGTAGAAAATGCGTTCACGCGCCAGATAGCCGTGCAGATTCATCTGACCAAGGCCAATCGCGTGTGATTCATCATTGCCGCGGGCAATCGATGGCACGGAATTGATCTTGCTCATATCCGACACAGCGGTCAGCGCACGGATTGATGTTTCAACGGTCTTGCCGAAATCCGGTGAGTCCATGGTCATCGCAATATTGAGCGAGCCGAGGTTACAGGAAATATCCTTGCCGATATGTTCGTAATTCAGATCGTCTTTATAGGTGCTGGCTTCGCTGACCTGAAGAATTTCCGAGCAGAGATTGCTCATGGTGATGCGGCCGGCAATCGGATTGGCTGCATTCACGGTGTCTTCGAACATGATATACGGATAGCCGGATTCGAACTGAATTTCCGCCAGTGTCTGGAAGAAGGCGCGTGCCTTGATCTTCTGCTTGCGGATACGGCCGTCATCAACCATTTCGCGATATTTGTCGCTCACGGAAATTTCCGTGAAAGGTACACCGTAAACGCGTTCCACATCATATGGCGAGAACAGATACATATCCTCGTCGTTCTTCGCCAGTTCAAAGGTGATATCCGGAATCACCACGCCGAGCGACAGGGTTTTAATGCGGATTTTTTCATCGGCATTCTCGCGCTTGGTGTCGAGGAAGCGCATAATGTCCGGATGGTGGGCATTGAGATAAACTGCACCGGCACCCTGACGTGCACCGAGCTGGTTCGCATAGGAGAATGCATCTTCGAGCAGCTTCATGATCGGAATAATACCGGAAGACTGATTCTCGATCATTTTGATCGGCGCGCCATGTTCACGGATATTGGTGAGCGAGAAGGCCACACCACCGCCGCGCTTGGAAAGCTGCAGCGCGGAATTGATCGAACGGCCGATCGATTCCATATTGTCTTCCATGCGCAGCAGGAAGCAGGAAACCAGCTCGCCGCGCTGTTTTTTACCGGCATTGAGGAAGGTCGGTGTCGCAGGCTGGAAACGGCCGGACAGCACTTCTTCCATGATCGAGATCGCCAGAGCCTCGTCGCCGTCGGCAAGTGCCAATGCAACCATGCAAACGCGGTCTTCATAACGTTCCAGATAGCGCAGACCATCAAAAGTCTTCAGCGTATAGCTGGTGTAATATTTGAACGCGCCGAGGAAGGTCGGGAAGCGGAACTTCTTTTTATAAGCGAGATTGAAGAGATTCTGGACGAATTCAAAAGAATACAGATCCAGCACTTCTTTTTCGTAATAATTCTGGGTCACCAGATAATCGAGCTTCTCTTCCAGATTGTGGAAGAAAACCGTGTTCTGGTTCACATGCTGGAGAAAATACTGGCGAACGGCCTTGCGATCCATATCAAACTGGATCTCACCATTCGGACCGAACAGGTTCAGCATGGCATTCAGCGCATGATAGTCCATTGCCGGAGTGTCCTTTTTAGAACTCCCGTTGTTTGAACTGTTGGTATTGTTCTTTTCTGTCCGTTCAAGCTCAAGAGTCGCCACAGTTTTTCCAATTCATTTTTCGGCCAATATGTGTTGGCCAATTTATTTGTCGGTATGTGCAAAACAAAGACCGGCTTCGCTTTCACATCTGTTCACAATACTGATCCGGCTTTTCGTTTGAGAAAGCGGACAGCAATTTAATCTCGTTGTTGAACCCTGTATGGGCTCAGAAGTCAGGCAGCGAGGTCTGCCTGCCAGAATTTTCGCAGACCATTCCGCACATTGATAACGTCATCATCCGTTCCGGCCAGCTCATAGCGATACAGAAACGGCACCTGACATTTCTCGGATATGACATTGCCGGCAAGACAATAGGTTGCACCGAAATTACGGTTGCCACCGGCAATCACACCGCGAATAAAGGAACGGTTGGCACTGTCATTCAGAAAACGGATCACAGGCTTGGGAACAGCACCGCGTCCGTCCCCGCCGGCATAGGTTGCGACAACCAGCACAAAAGGTTGTGTCACCTGTAAAAGATCGGCCTTCATGCTGCACGGAATACGCAGAGCAGGCAGTCCGGTTTTTGTGACAAAGCGATGCGTATTTTGCGTGCCGCTTGAAAAATAGACGAGCATGCTCATAGCCACTTCCTCATGTTAAATCTCCAGTGAGACACTGAAGTCAAACAAAGACCCTCTATATATAGTGGCACCAGTCCGGCTTTGCAGCCAATGCTGTGCATTATACAGGAAGAGGGCATAGCTTTTGTGATTTGCCTGAAATGCCGTTTCTGGTTCCGGCTTCTGCCCGTCTTGCAAAGTGAAAGACGGGCAGAGAATTACCGGCCAGATTGAACAGTCAGGCGGATTGTCCGGATATGACAGTCAAACCGGAACGCTCAGGCCATTATAATTAAGCCAGCGCGCTGATCATGTCAGGGCGGAAGCCTGCCCAATGTGTGTCACCGGCAACAACAACCGGAACCTGCATATAACCGAGACGTTTAACTGTGTCGTAGCCTTCTGCATCTGCAGAAATATCAATGATGTTGAAATCGATTCCCTGACGTTCCAGAGCGCGATAGGTGGCGGTGCACTGAACGCAGGCTGGCTTGCTGTAAACAGTAATGGACATCGGATTCCTCGTTTCTTGATCGCCCTGATATTTTTCAGAGACTGATATGCGTTATATGCCTGTTGATTATTCCGGAGAGAATAGTCAGCGGACATTGTAGCGGGGGCTACAGTTTCCCTTGGCAGGGCCTCATTGGTCTGCACCTTGCGGTGCCTTCTTGTATCTGCACCTGACGGTGCTCTTCTCTTTTGCACCTTGCGGTGCGGGATTCTTCGTTCTCCGGAGCGTTGTGCCCTCAAAGAACTTCTTGTTTACGCTTCCCTGTATTCCTCACCGGTATGGTTCATCCAGAGACGCACCGGCGGTGATAAATCCGAGCATTGTGGTTCCGCCGCTTTTGAAACGAGAGGGCGGAGGCCTTTCAGGTGCAAAGAGCACCTTTAAATTTGCTGCACAAACTGCGGTTATTCCGCAAAACGCATGCTGAACTTGCTTAAACTGATAAGAACGGAACGGACGGCGGGAGAGGCTGGAAGGAACAGCTCACAGAGGAGCCGGATGCGGCATCAGAGATGGTCGTATAAAGCCATCGGGCGAAGATTCGCTCTGACCGCTGACAAATCTGCTGAAACAGGTTTCTGAACGACAGATGCAGATATCTGTTTGTTTTCCGATTCCTGAAAAGCAGCTCTGACCTTGCGCATAACCTGATTCCTGTTGCCTTGCTGAACTGTGATCTGTGTGCCTGCGATACTGAAAACAACACCGGCGCAACGGATCACATTTCTTCCGTCTTCAACATTCCCGGAGCCTGTTGATAACAACAAGTTCCGATTCTCCGCCGGAAAGGAGTTGCCTCCTGAGAACCGGCAAAAATTTCGACGCAACTATCCCGGATCGCATTGCGTATCGCCGGTTTCATTGTGCCTGATAAAGCCGTTTTGAGCGTGGTTACGAAGCTGCGGTTTGCAGAATCGAAGAACTGCTCAAGACACTATATATGGTATATGTTATGAATTTTTCGTCAATACCTATGGTGTCTCTCTGATAATTTTACCCGCTATACACAGGGCTGAATTAATATGTGGAGATGTGCCAAAAGGGCATCAGCAGGGTCGGCAGGCGTGCTGCCACCGCTCAGCTTGATTCTTAACCGCAGCATATAAGATATGAGCGGTTTTGGGGCGGAATCTTTGCTGTTTCCGGGCAGATTCTTTTCTTTACAAAAGCGGTCGGAGCGGGCAGGCGATTCTTAAATGAGGCGGAGAAGAAGTGCAGAAAGGAAGATGTGAGGATAGAGCATTTCACAGTCAAGTTGGATCAACTTGACGCCCGTGATAATGCGATCAAATAAAGAATCTAGAGCGAGCACTGTGATTCAATCTGGACTTAAACCGCTCTAGTCAGCCATGAGACTGCGATTCTGCATGAAACAATTTCCGCTGAAAATCAGCGCAAGATACAAAATGTTGATTTGCAGAAGAGGGGAGGAAATGGTGG
>NZ_JBHEEE010000003.1:173852-367675 GCF_041929865.1 Pseudochrobactrum lubricantis | reverse complement strand
GCGATGAGAGACTCGAACTCCCGACATCTTCGGTGTAAACGAAGCGCTCTACCAACTGAGCTAATCGCCCGCTCGCTAAAAGCGGTATGTGCTGACTTAAGTCTTCAATTATAAATATGAGCACAACATATCTATAATTGTCATTCACCAATCTGATTTCTCAGAAATGAATGGTGGGCGATGAGAGACTCGAACTCCCGACATCTTCGGTGTAAACGAAGCGCTCTACCAACTGAGCTAATCGCCCGCTCGCTTTGAAGCGGCTGTGAGGCTCGTTTAAGGAATTCTTTGACTAAGCGCAAGAGCAAAAATCAAAAATAAAACAGAAATTTGAATTAATTTTTGTTTCTTCACATTCCTGATGCATCCCGTCATATGTTTCGGATGATTCTTTGAATTCAGATGCTTATAGGGAGTGAGAGGGCTCGTTTTTTTATCGCGTGCTGTGCATAAAATCGGTCATTTGTGGACTGCCTATATATATAAAGTGCTCTGTTCGGGCTTTGCGCATTTTTATCCTCTTTTCGGTGAAAAACTTTCAAAAGCTCGCTTGACAGTTCATAGTGAACACATTAGACAGCGCCCATACCGAACGGAAACGTCACGGTGCCTCAAGCGAATAGCTTAAGGCTTTCAGATAATCTCTGAAAATACTGCGCGGGTGTAGCTCAGTTGGTTAGAGTGCCGGCCTGTCACGCCGGAGGTCGCGGGTTCGAGCCCCGTCACTCGCGCCACTTTCTCTTCTTTAAAATACAGTTCAGAGAAAGTGGCGCCCCCCGCCAATTATCCTTTTCTATGATCTATCTATTATAATGCATATCCGCAGGGGCGGGGATTGCTGCCTGTTTTTCAATTTTGGCGGCAGGGCTGCTGAAGTGATTTCGTCGGTTTCCGTGGGGTGGTGGCGAATGCGATCAGGCTGATGAGCAGGGAGCTGACAGCGACGATCTCGATAAGTGTCGGTGTTCCGCTGCCATCCAGCAGGATATAAGCGAATATCCCGGTAGTTGCGGACAGGAGTGCGGTGGTCAGGATGAATAATTCTGCGCTCACGCCAAGTGGTGCGTGCATTGGCATTTCCCATAAAAATAAATCAAAAAAATATCAGGTTTTAAAATACATTGATTCATCTGCAGGCTGATTGTGCATATTGTGCATTTTGCATGATGTGCCGCATGAGGTGAGGGGCGACTCGCCTTGCGGTGTGAAACAGATTCTTTTTAGCCTGCAAATCAGAGCCGAATGATTTTTACGGAAACTTGTGTAATATAGTGATGTGATGACTGCTGGTGTCTGCGCAAAACGCGGGCGGCACGGAGTTGTTAACAGGATGGCTTTTATTAATCATATCCGTGTGAGCGCAGGGCAGTCATGTGCTTTAAAGGCTTGCGCAAACGGGTTGACTGCGGTAACCGTCCCCACACAAAGCACTGTATTCGCACGGCACGCCATTTGAAGCTGTTTGGGCGAGATTGATTGTAAGGTGCAATGTGTCACATGGCTGTAGCCGTCAAATGGCTTATGTAGTGCACAACTTTACATCTTGAAGCCGGAAATAGGGTAATGAACGAGCTTTTAAGTTCCTATCTGCCGATCGTCATTTTTATTGGCGTGGCAATGGTGATCGGAATTGCGTTGCTGGTAGCGCCGTTCCTGGTCGCGTACAGACAGCCGGATCCAGAAAAACTGTCCGCCTATGAGTGCGGATTTAACGCATTTGACGATGCGCGCATGAAATTCGACGTGCGTTTCTATCTGGTATCCATTCTTTTCATCATCTTCGACCTTGAAGTTGCATTCCTGTTCCCGTGGGCTGTGTCCTTCGGTGAAATTGGCATGTTTGGTTTCTGGTCCATGATGGTCTTCCTTGGTGTGCTCACCATCGGCTTCATTTATGAATGGAAGAAGGGAGCCCTCGAATGGGATTGACCTCTGGCCAAAACACTATGTCTTCTAATGCCAATATGGGTGGCGGGACGCTGATAGCTCCCCGCCCTAAGGGTATTATTGATCCGAATACCGGTAAGCTGATCGGTCAGGACGATGCGTTTTTCGGTGAGCTGAATAATGAACTGTCCGATAAGGGCTTCATTGTTACCTCTGCTGATGCATTGATTACATGGGCGCGCACCGGCTCGCTGATGTGGATGACTTTCGGTCTGGCCTGCTGTGCTGTGGAAATGATGCATATTTCCATGCCGCGCTATGATGCTGAGCGTTTCGGTATTGCGCCGCGTGCGTCTCCGCGTCAGTCCGACGTGATGATTGTTGCAGGTACGCTGACCAATAAAATGGCTCCTGCGCTGCGCAAGGTTTACGACCAGATGCCGGAGCCGCGCTATGTGATCTCCATGGGCTCCTGCGCGAATGGCGGCGGTTATTACCATTACTCCTATTCTGTTGTGCGTGGTTGTGACCGTGTTGTTCCGGTTGATATCTATGTGCCGGGCTGCCCTCCGACCGCTGAAGCGCTGCTCTACGGCATTCTGATGCTGCAGAAGAAGATTCGCCGCACCGGTACGATTGAGCGTTGATTGGGGGATATGATGATTCAAGAAGCTCTCAATGAACTCTCGGCCTATCTGTCCGAACGCCTCGAAGGCAAAATCGATGAAACATCACTGCGTTACGGTGAGCTGAGCATCACTGTGCCGGGCAGTCAGATTATTTCTGTGCTGACATTCCTGCGCGATGATGTGCAGTGCCAGTTCGTGAATTTCACCGATCTGAGCGGTGTGGACTATCCGGGCCGCGTCAATCGTTTTGATGTGGTCTATCAGCTGATGTCGCCACGTCATAACCTGCGTATCCGCATTCGCGTAATCACCGATGAAGATACACCTGTGCCGTCAATCACCGGCGTTTATCCGGGTGCATTGTGGTATGAGCGTGAAGCTTACGACATGTACGGCATACTGTTCTCCGGTCATCCGGATTTGCGCCGTCTGCTGACAGATTACGGTTTTGAAGGTCATCCGCTGCGTAAGGATTTCCCGCTGACCGGTTTTGTCGAAGTCCGTTATGATGATCAGGTCAAACGCGTTGTTTACGAGCCGGTTGAGCTGCGTCAGGAATTCCGTAATTTTGATTTCTTGTCCCCGTGGGAAGCAACAGATTATGTGCTTCCGGGCGATGAGAAAGCGAAGTCAAATTAATCTGTCACGTTAGCTGAAGGATTTAAAAATGTCTGATGGTGCTAAGTTGGAAGGTCGCTGCCTCTGTGGTTCAGTGCAGTTTTCGGCGAAGCCTGTGAATGACGAAATGGGCGCCTGCCACTGTTCAATGTGCCGCCGTTGGTCCGGCGGTGTGTTTCTCTGTGTGGATTGCGGAGACAGTCTTGAAGTCACCAAAGGTGATGATCTCGGCTTTTACGGTTCATCCGCATGGGGTGAACGCGGTTTCTGCAAAGTCTGCGGCTCCACTCTGATGTGGCGCATGCAGGATGGTTCCCATAATGTTGTTTCCGTTCAGGCGTTTGAAGATCCTTCGCAATTCAGGTTTACAACAGAGATTTATATCGACTGTAAGCCTGATAGTTACGCTTTTGCCAATGATACGAGCAAAATGACGGAAGCAGAGTTTCTGGCAGCTTTTGCCTCTACACAGGATGCCGAGAATGGCTGAGACACAAGTAAGAAATTTTAATATCAACTTCGGCCCGCAGCATCCGGCGGCGCACGGCGTTCTGCGTCTGGTGCTCGAGCTCGATGGTGAAGTTGTGGCGCGTGTTGATCCGCATATCGGTCTGCTGCATCGCGGTACCGAAAAGCTGATGGAAGCCAAAACCTATCTGCAGGCTGTGCCTTATCTCGACCGCCTCGATTACGTGGCGCCGATGAATCAGGAACACGCTTATGCGCTGGCGGTTGAACGCCTGCTCGGTATTGATGTGCCGAAGCGCGGTCAGCTGATCCGTGTACTTTACTCGGAAATCGGCCGTATTCTCAATCACCTGCTGAACGTAACCACACAGGCTATGGACGTTGGTGCGCTGACACCGCCGCTCTGGGGTTTTGAAGAGCGTGAAAAGCTGATGGTGTTCTATGAGCGCGCTTGCGGCGCCCGTATGCACGCAGCCTATTTCCGTCCGGGCGGTGTTCATCAGGATCTGCCTGAACAGCTGGTTCAGGATATTGCCAACTGGATTGATCCGTTCTTCAAGACGCTGAACAATCTGGACAATCTGATTACCGGCAACCGTATTTTCAAACAGCGTAACGTTGATATCGGCGTTGTGTCGCTGGATGATGCATGGGCATGGGGTTTCTCCGGTGTCATGGTGCGCGGTTCGGGTGCAGCATGGGATCTGCGTAAATCGCAGCCTTATGAATGCTATAATGAAATGGAATTTGACATTCCGATCGGTAAGAACGGCGACTGCTATGACCGCTATCTGATCCGTATGGAAGAAATGCGCCAGTCCGCTTCCATCATGCGCCAGTGCTGTGAACTGCTGCTCGGCAAAGAGCGCGTCGGCCCTGTGTCGAATATGGACAATAAGATTGTTCCGCCGAAACGCGGCGAAATGAAACGCTCGATGGAAGCTCTCATCCATCATTTCAAGCTTTACACTGAAGGTTACCATGTGCCGGAAGGCGAGGTATATGCCGCAGTGGAAGCACCGAAGGGTGAATTCGGTGTTTATCTGGTGTCTGACGGCACTAATAAACCGTATCGTTGCAAATTGCGTGCACCGGGTTTTGCTCATCTTCAGGCCATGGATTTCCTGTGTCGCGGTCATATGCTGGCCGACGTCTCCGCGATCCTTGGCTCGCTCGATATTGTGTTTGGTGAGGTAGACCGCTGATGTCCGTCCGTCGTCTCGCAGATGATTCCGTTCAGCCGGCCAGCTTTTCGTTTAATGCGGAAAATCAGGCCTGGGCTGAAAAGACAATTAAGAAATTCCCTGAAGGTCGCCAGCAGTCTGCGGTTATTCCGCTGCTGATGCGTGCGCAGGAACAGGATGGCTGGGTCACCAAGGCGTCGATTGAGCATGTTGCAGCTATGCTGGAAATGCCGCTGATCCGCGTTCTGGAAGTGGCAACATTCTATACCCAGTTCCAGCTCAAGCCGGTTGGTACACGCGCCCATATTCAGGTTTGCGGTACAACACCATGCGCATTGCGCGGTGCTGAAGAGCTGATGAAAGTGTGCAAGCACAAAATTCATCATGATCCGCTGACACCAAATGCTTCGGGCACACTGTCTTGGGAAGAAGTTGAATGTCAGGGTGCTTGCGTCAATGCGCCGATGGTCATGATCTTCAAAGACGCTTATGAAGACCTGACACCTGAACGCCTTGAAGAAATCATTGATGCTTTTGAGGCAGGTAAAGGCGACACCATCAAGCCGGGTCCGCAGATCGACCGTGATTTCTCTGCGCCGATTGGTGGTTTGACATCTTTGACTGATGGCAATCCGAAAGCGGAGGGCTGATTGATGCTGGCTGATAAAGATCGCATCTTTACAAATATTTATGGTCTGAAAGACAAGTCGCTGAAAGGCGCTATGTCCCGTGGCCATTGGGACAATACCAAAGGTTTTGTCGAAAAAGGCCGTGACTGGATCATCAATGAGATGAAGGCTTCGGGCCTTCGCGGTCGTGGCGGTGCGGGCTTCCCGACCGGCATGAAATGGTCCTTCATGCCGAAGGAAAGCGACGGTCGTCCGCATTACCTCGTTGTCAATGCCGACGAATCGGAGCCGGGCACCTGTAAAGACCGTGATATCATGCGCCATGATCCGCATACGCTGATCGAAGGCTGCGTGATTGCCGGTTGCGCAATGGGCGCACATACAGCTTACATCTATATCCGCGGTGAATTCATGCGTGAGCGTGAAGCCCTGCAGGCAGCAATTGATGAATGCTACGCAGCCGGTCTGCTTGGCAAAAACAACAAGTGCGGCTGGGATATGGACGTGTTCGTTTCCCATGGTGCGGGCGCTTATATCTGCGGTGAAGAAACTGCGCTGCTGGAAAGCCTTGAAGGCAAAAAAGGCCAGCCACGCCTTAAACCTCCGTTCCCTGCGAATATGGGTCTTTATGGCTGCCCGACCACTGTGAACAACGTGGAATCCATTGCAGTTGCTCCGACCATTCTGCGTCGCGGCGGTGCATGGTTCTCTTCCATCGGCCGTCCGAACAATGTCGGTACCAAGCTGTTCCAGATTTCCGGTCATGTGAACACACCATGCACTGTTGAAGAAGCACTTGGTATTCCGTTCCGCGAACTGATTGAAAAACATGCCGGCGGTATCCGCGGCGGTTGGGACAATCTGCTTGCAGTTATTCCGGGTGGTGCATCCTGTCCTGTGGTTACCGCAGAAAACATGATGGACGCCATCATGGACTTCGACGGTATGCGCGATGTTAAGTCGTCTTTCGGTACCGGCGGTCTTATCGTTATGGATAAGTCAACCGACATCATCAAAGCGATTGCCCGTCTGTCGGCCTTCTTCAAGCATGAAAGCTGCGGTCAGTGCACGCCTTGCCGTGAAGGTACAGGCTGGATGTGGCGCGTTATGGAGCGCATGGTTACCGGTAACGCGCAGAAGCGCGAAATCGACATGCTGTTCGATGTGACCAAGCAGATTGAAGGTCATACGATCTGTGCGCTTGGTGATGCTGCTGCATGGCCAATTCAGGGTCTGATCCGCAATTTCCGTCCGGAAATTGAAAAGCGTATTGATGATTATACCCGCAATGCTGTTCAGAGCCGTAATATCCGGCTCGAAGCTGCGGAATAAGCTTCAGGGCAGGCCGGTTGCGGTCTGCCCGTTCAGTCATGAAGCGGCATTGCCGCAGAATTAATATGATGCGGCGGATGCCGCGGGTTTAAAAGAATGCGGCAAGTGCCGCAGGTTTGGACAAGCGATGGCAAAGATCAAAGTTGACGGTAACGAGATCGAAGTACCCGATCACTACACGCTTCTTCAGGCAGCCGAAGAGGCTGGCGCTACCGTGCCGCGTTTCTGTTTCCACGAACGCCTCTCCATTGCCGGCAATTGCCGCATGTGCCTGGTTGAAGTTAAAGGCGGACCGCCGAAGCCGGCTGCATCCTGCGCTATGGGCGTACGCGATCTGCGTCCGGGCCCGAACGGCGAAACACCTGAAATCTTCACCAACACACCTATGGTCAAAAAGGCCCGTGAAGGTGTGATGGAATTCCTGCTCATCAATCACCCGCTGGATTGCCCGATTTGCGATCAGGCCGGTGAGTGCGATCTGCAGGATCAGGCAATGGCTTTCGGTACCGATGGTTCGCGTTACCGCGAAAACAAACGTGCTGTTGAAAACAAATATATCGGCCCTCTGGTCAAAACGATCATGACACGCTGCATTCACTGCACGCGCTGCGTTCGTTTCACCACGGAAGTTGCCGGTATTTCCGAGCTCGGCCTCACAGGTCGTGGTGAGGATGCTGAAATCACCACCTATCTCGAACGCGCAATGACCTCTGAACTGCAGGGCAATGTGATTGATCTGTGCCCGGTCGGTGCGCTGACATCCAAGCCTTACGAGTTTCAGGCACGTCCTTGGGAGCTGAACAAGACAGAATCTATCGACGTGATGGATGCTCTTGGTTCAAACATCCGCGTTGATACCCGTGGTCGTGAAGTGATGCGTATTATGCCGCGTCTTAACGAACAGGTGAACGAAGAGTGGATTTCCGACAAGACCCGTTTCATCTGGGATGGTCTGCGCACCCAGCGTCTTGACCGCCCTTATGTTCGCGTCAATGGTCGTCTGCAGGCTGCAAGCTGGAGCGAAGCTTTTGCTGCGGTTAAAGCTGCTGTTGCCAAGACTTCAGCTGCCAAAATCGGCGCGATTGCCGGTGATCTGGCCAATGTGGAAGAACTCTACGCATTGAAGAGCCTGATGACCAAACTCGGTTCCGTCAATATTGACGCCCGTCAGGATGGTGTTGCGCTTGATCCTAAATTCGGCCGTGCTTCTTACATCTTCAATCCGACGATTGAAGGTATCGAACAGGCTGATGCGATTTTGATCGTGGGTTCCAACCCGCGTTTTGAAGCTTCGGTGCTCAATGCACGTATTCTGAAGCGTCAGCGTCAGGGTGGACTGCAGATTGGTCTGATCGGTGAACAGGCAGACCTGCGTTATGCTTATAACTATCTCGGCGCCGGTTCTGATACGCTGGCTCAGCTAGCAAGCGGCAAAGACAAGTTCTTTGATGTTCTGAAAAACGCACAGCGTCCGCTGATCCTGATTGGTCAGGGTGCACTGACCGGTGAAACCGGTGAGGCTGTACTGGCTCAGGCTGCTGCTTTGGCGAATGCCGTTGGCGCAGTGAGCGAAGAGTGGAACGGTTTTGCAGTTCTGCACACTGCTGCTGCCCGCGTTGGCGCACTTGATCTCGGCTTCGTGCCGGGTGAGGGCGGTGCTAAAGCTGCTGACATGGTCGGCCAGATGGATGTGCTGTTCCTTGCCGGTGCAGATGAACTTGATCTGTCCAACAAAGGTTCGAGCTTCGTTGTTTATATCGGCACCCATGGTGATGCCGGTGCCCACGCTGCTGATGTGATCCTGCCAGGTTCCACCTATACAGAAAAATCCGGTACCTATGTAAACACGGAAGGCCGCGTTCAGCTGGCAAACCGTGCCGGTTTTGCTCCGGGTGAAGCCAAGGAAGACTGGGCAATCCTGCGTGCATTGTCTGATATTCTGGGCGCGAAACTGCCGTTTGACAGTCTGGCTCAGCTGCGTGCAGCGCTTTATGCGGACTATCCGCATATGGCTCAGATTGACGCAGTGGCTGCCGGTCAGGTTGCGGATATCGCAGCTCTCGGTGCAAAAGCAGCTGCAGTTAAAGGCGTTGCATTTGCTTCGCCTGTCACAGATTTCTATCTGACAAACCCGATTGCCCGTGCTTCAGCTGTGATGGCTGAATGTTCCGCGCTGGCAAAGGGTGGCTTCCAAGCGGCAGCCGAATAAGCATTGATGCATACAGCTCCTTAAGCTTTCGGGTTTAAGGAGCTGATATTGCTAAATAATAAGGTTTACAGCTTGCCCTTACGTGGGAATTAAAACTACGCAGTGCTGTAAGAGAGAGACGGGAAAATGGACGGTATTTTTGCAGCTTACGTCTTACCGGCGCTGATCATAGCGCTGAAGTCAGTCGTTCTGCTCGTCGTATTGCTGATTGTTGTAGCCTATCTGCTTTATGCGGATCGTAAGATCTGGGCTGCGGTACAGTTGCGTCGGGGACCAAACGTTGTCGGCCCTTGGGGACTGTTTCAGGCTTTTGCGGATCTTTTGAAATTCGTATTCAAAGAGCCGATCATCCCATCGGGTGCCAACAAAGCCGTGTTCCTGCTGGCGCCGTTTATTTCGGCACTGCTGGCACTGGCAACATGGGCAGTTATTCCGGTCAGTGAAGGCTGGGCAATTGCCAATATCAATGTCGGTATCCTTTACATTCTCGCTATATCTTCACTTGAAGTTTATGGCGTGATTATGGGTGGCTGGGCTTCAAACTCGAAATATCCGTTTCTCGGTGCACTGCGCTCCGCAGCGCAGATGGTTTCTTATGAAGTTTCGATCGGCTTTGTGATTGTAACAGTGTTGCTGGTTGCCGGTTCCCTGAACCTGACCGACATCGTGCTGTCTCAGTCCACAGGTCTTGGTACTTCGCTGGGTCTGCCGAACTCGTTCCTCGACTGGAACTGGCTCGTGCTGTTCCCGATGTTCGTGATCTTCTTCATCTCAGCACTGGCGGAAACCAACCGTCCTCCGTTCGATCTGGTTGAAGCGGAATCCGAACTTGTTGCCGGTCATATGATCGAATACTCGTCGACACCGTTCCTGCTGTTCTTCCTCGGTGAATATGTTGCCATCACTCTGATGTGCGCATTGATGACCATTCTGTTCCTTGGCGGCTGGCTGCCAATCGTGGATGTATGGTTCCTTGCATGGGTGCCGGGCATTGTCTGGTTCATGCTGAAGCTCTGCATGTGCTTCTTCATGTTTGCGATGGTGAAGGCATTCGTACCGCGTTACCGTTATGACCAGCTGATGCGTCTGGGCTGGAAAGTATTCCTGCCGATCTCGCTGTTCATGGTTGTGGCAACCGCTGCATTCCTCAAATTTACCGGCCTCGTAGGTTAAGGAGACATCACATGGCTTCTATCGCTCAAGCCGCTAAATCACTGCTTCTGAAAGAATTCGTCGGAGCATTCTTTCTCTCCATGCGTCAGTTCTTTGCGCCTAAGGCAACATTGAACTACCCGCATGAAAAAGGTCCTGTTTCACCGCGCTTCCGCGGTGAACATGCCCTGCGCCGTTATCCGAATGGTGAAGAACGCTGCATTGCCTGTAAGCTTTGCGAAGCGATCTGCCCGGCACAGGCAATTACAATTGAAGCCGGTCCGCGCCGCAATGACGGAACCCGCCGCACCGTGCGTTATGACATTGATATGGTCAAATGCATCTATTGCGGTTTCTGTCAGGAAGCCTGTCCGGTTGATGCGATTGTTGAAGGGCCGAATTTCGAATTCGCCACGGAAACCCGCGAAGAGCTTTACTATGATAAAGAAAAGCTGCTCGCCAATGGTGACCGTTGGGAACGTGAAATTGCGCGCAATATCGCGATGGACTCACCTTATCGCTAAGATGGGCTAAGCCCATCGGATCGCTAAGATGAGTTTCTCTGTCCGGAAAGGGCAGGGCTGAAGCGCATCCCGAAAAGTGCGAAGCGGTTTTCGGATAAGATGCGCGTCGGAAAACAAAAAGATAGAGCATTTCCTGCGGTTCAATTTAAACCGGAAATGCTCTGAATATTTAAGTTGGTGCAATAGCCGGAGCTTTTGGTGCTCATGGCTGTTGTGCTTGAAGTTTTGCCTCATGTCGCGGTTTTTGGCTGTGGGATATGAGGTGGTAGGACAGGCAAGTTGCCTTGCCAAGTTAAAGGATATTGGGGAACCCCATGCTGACAGGTATAGCGGCGGCGTTTTTCTATTTATTCACCTTCATCATGATTGCGAGTGCGCTGATGGTTATCACCGCACGCAATCCCGTTCACTCGGTCTTGTTTCTGATTTTGGCTTTCTTCAACGCAGCGGCTTTGTTCCTGCTGACGGGCGCTGAATTCCTGGCAATGATCCTTGTGGTTGTTTATGTCGGTGCTGTGGCGGTTCTCTTCCTCTTCGTCGTCATGATGCTGGATGTGGATTTTGCTGAGCTCAAACAGGGTGCGCTTAAACATGCGCCGGTTGGTGCTCTGGTCGGTGTGGTTCTGCTGGCAGAATTGATTTTGGCATTCTCCGCCTCGATCTTCTCGCCGAAAATTGCAGCAAATGCCGCTTACCCGATCCCTGATGTGGCGACACGCCAGAATACACAGGCGCTTGGCGACATTCTCTATACGGATTTCGTTTTCTACTTCCAGATTGCCGGCCTGATCCTGCTGGTGGCGATGATCGGCGCGATTGTGCTGACCCTGCGTCATAAAGAAGGCGTCAAACGTCAGTCGATCCCTGCGCAGGTTGCCCGTACACCGGAAACTGCGATCGAGATCAAAAAAGTCGAAACAGGCAAGGGTATTTAACAGGAGCCTCATGATGGTAGTCGGTATCGAACATTATCTGACCGTGTCGGCGATCCTGTTTACGCTTGGCGTTTTCGGGGTTTTCCTCAACCGTAAGAATGTGATCGTCATTTTGATGTCGGTCGAGCTTATTCTTCTCTCGGTCAATCTGAACTTCATTGCGTTTTCCGCAACGCTCGGCGATCTGGTCGGGCAGGTTTTCGCACTCTTCGTCCTGACTGTTGCAGCTGCTGAAGCAGCAATCGGTCTTGCTATTCTTGTCGTGTTCTTCCGTAACCGTGGTTCTATCGCGGTGGAAGATGTCAATGTCATGAAAGGTTGACGGGCAGATGCTCTACTACGCGATCGTCTTCCTTCCGCTGCTGGGCTTTCTTATTGCCGGACTTTTCGGCAATAAGATCGGAGCCAAAGCCAGCGAATATATCACTTCCGGCTTCCTCGTGATTGCGGCTGCGCTGTCATGGGTTGCGTTCTTTACTGTTGCAATGGGCTCCTCCGAGCCTGTCCGTGTGCCGGTTCTGCACTGGCTGACTTCCGGTACCCTGTCTTTTGACTGGGCGATCCGTGTGGATACACTGACCGCGATCATGCTTGTTGTTATCAACAGCGTGTCGGCGCTCGTGCATATCTACTCGATCGGCTATATGCATCACGATCCGCATCGTCCGCGTTTCTTTGCTTACCTGTCGCTGTTTACCTTTGCGATGCTGATGCTGGTAACTTCTGACAATCTGGTTCAGATGTTCTTCGGCTGGGAAGGCGTGGGTCTTGCATCCTACCTGCTGATCGGCTTCTGGTATAAGAAACCTTCGGCCAATGCGGCTGCGATGAAAGCTTTCGTGGTCAACCGCGTTGGTGACTTTGGCTTCCTGCTTGGTATTTTCGGTATCTTCGTTCTGTTCGGCGCCGTGGATTATGCCACGATCTTCTCGACAGCCCAGAATTATGCTGCCGGTGAAAATGCATCGCAGGTTGTCTTAAGCTTCCTCGGTTTTGAACTCGACAAACAAGGCGCTCTGACCGTTGTTGCATTGCTGCTCTTCATGGGCGCGATGGGTAAATCGGCACAGTTCCTGCTGCACACATGGTTGCCTGATGCGATGGAAGGCCCGACACCTGTGTCGGCTCTGATCCACGCGGCGACAATGGTGACCGCAGGTGTGTTCATGGTTGCGCGCATGTCGCCGATCTTTGAACAGTCTGAAACAGCTCTGCTGGTTGTAACCATTATCGGTGCGATCACTGCATTCTTTGCCGCGACCGTTGGTCTGGTACAGAACGACATCAAGCGCGTGATTGCTTATTCGACCTGTTCGCAGCTCGGTTACATGTTCGTGGCACTCGGCGTCGGCGCTTACGGCGCTGCCGTATTCCACCTGTTCACACACGCATTCTTTAAGGCTCTGCTGTTCTTGGGTGCCGGTTCGGTGATCCATGCGGTATCTGATGAGCAGGATATGCGTCGTATGGGTGGTCTGCGTAAGCTGATCCCGACCACCTACTGGATGATGATTATCGGTACTGTTGCGCTGACAGGTCTTGGTATTCCGGGCACTGTTATCGGTACTGCCGGCTTCTTCTCCAAAGATGCGATTATTGAATCTGCATTTGCTTCGCACTCAGCTGCATCGGGCTTTGCCTTCACGCTGCTGGTGATCGCTGCTGCATTCACATCCTTCTACTCATGGCGTCTGATTTTCATGACTTTCCACGGTAAGCCACGCGCCACCGCTGAAGTTATGCATCACGTTCATGACTCACCTCCGGTGATGCTGGTTCCGCTGTTCGTTCTCGCAGTTGGTGCACTTTTCGCAGGCTTCTTCTTCGTCGGTTACTTCTTCGGCGATCATTATGATGCTTTCTGGAAGGGTGCTTTGTTCACCGGTGCGGATAACCACATTCTGCATGACTTCCACGGTGTGCCGACCTGGGTTAAATTCTCGCCGTTCATTGCAATGGTGCTGGGTTTCATCTTTGCATGGGCTTTCTATATCCGCTCGCCGGAAACACCGAAGGCAATTGCAGCCCGTCATCCTGGCCTGTACCAGTTCCTGCTGAACAAATGGTACTTCGACGAACTCTATGATTTCCTGTTCGTTCGCCCGAGCATGGCTCTTGGTCGCTTCCTCTGGAAAACCGGTGATACCAAGATTATCGACGGCATGGGGCCGAATGGTGTGGCGGCTCGTGTAGTCGGCATTACCAACCGCGTTGTTAAGCTGCAGAGCGGTTACCTTTATCACTACGCATTCGCGATGCTTATCGGTGTCGCCGCGCTCGTCACCTGGATGATGATCGGGAGCTCTTTCTGATGACCGACTGGCCAATTCTCTCAACGGTCACGTTTCTGCCGCTCGTAGGTGCGTTCTTGATCCTCTTGATCAAGGACGACAGCGAGGCAGCGCGCCGCAATATCCGTAATGTTGCATTTCTGACCACAATCTTTGTGTTTGCATTGTCTCTGGTGATCTGGGCAGGCTTTGATAATTCAAATGCCGGTTTCCAGATGGTTGAGAAACATGCATGGTTCGGTGAAGGCATCAGCTATCACATGGGCGTGGACGGTATTTCCATGCTGTTTGTGGTTCTGACCGCATTCCTGATGCCGTTCTGTATTCTGGCGAGCTGGAAGTCCGTGGACTTCCGCGTCAAGGAATATATGGTTGCGTTTCTGATCCTTGAAACGCTCGTTATCGGTGTGTTCTGCGCACTGGATATGTTCCTGTTCTACGTCTTCTTTGAAGCAAGCCTTATTCCGATGTTCATTATCATCGGTGTATGGGGTGGTCAGCGCCGCGTTTACGCCAGCCTGAAATTCTTCCTCTATACGCTGCTGGGCTCGGTGCTGATGCTCATTGCTATGATGGCAATGTATTTCACCGCCGGTACAATGGATATTCCGACCCTTCTGGCATACGACTTCCCTGCATCAATGCAGACATGGTTGTGGCTGGCCTTCTTCGCTTCTTTCGCGGTGAAGATGCCGATGTGGCCGGTTCATACATGGTTGCCTGACGCGCACGTTGAAGCGCCGACAGCCGGTTCGGTTATTCTGGCGGGTATTCTCCTGAAACTCGGTGGCTACGGCTTCCTGCGTTTCTCGCTGCCAATGTTCCCGCTGGCTTCCGCAGACTTTGCACCATTCGTATTCTGGCTCTCGGTTATCGCCATTGTTTACACCTCTCTGGTGGCTCTGGTTCAGACCGATATCAAAAAGCTGATCGCCTATTCGTCCGTTGCCCATATGGGTTATGTGACCATGGGTATCTTTGCTGCCAATGCGCAGGGTGTGCAGGGTGCATTGTTCCAGATGCTGTCGCACGGTATCATTTCTGGCGGTCTGTTCCTTTGCGTTGGCGTGGTTTACGACCGTATGCACACACGTGATATCTCGGCCTATGGTGGTCTGGTCAACAACATGCCGAAATATGCGGTTGTGTTCCTGATCCTCACCATGGCCAATGTTGGTCTGCCAGGGACTTCCGGCTTTATCGGTGAATTCCTGACACTGTTCGGTGTATTCCAGGCCAATACATGGATTGCTGTGATTGCAACAACCGGTGTTATCCTGTCGGCTGCCTATGCGCTCTACCTCTATCGCCGCGTCATTTTCGGTGCGCTTGATAAGGAAAGCCTGAAAGCGCTGCTGGATCTGTCTCCGCGTGAGAAAGCAATCCTGTATCCGCTCGTCATTCTGACGATCTTCTTCGGTGTCTATCCGGTTCCGGTCTTTGATGCGACTGCGAGTGCCGTTGACGCTCTGGTCACCAACTACAATGCGGCTGTGGCAAGTGTTGCCATGCCTGTTGCAAATTAAGACGAAGGCATCGAGCGATGTACACCGATCTGATTGCCCACCTTACTCTCGCTGCACCGGAGGTGCTGCTCGCAGTTGGCGCCTTGGTGCTGCTGATGGTGGGTGTATTTTCCGGCGACCGTGCCAACACCATTGTTACGGGTCTCTCCGTAGCATTGTTGCTTGGTGCGCTCGCACTCGTGCTGGTTTTCCCTGCTGATGGCGCTGCTTTCGGCTCGGCATTTATCAGCGACAGCTTCACCCGTTTCATGAAAGTGCTGACGCTGATCGGTTCGGTCGTCACGCTGATCATGTCGGTCGGCTTTGCCAAAGACCAGAAATTCAACAAGTTTGAGTTTCCGGTTCTGGTTGTGCTGTCGACTGTCGGTATGCTGTTGATGGTATCCGCCAACAATATGCTGGCTCTCTATCTCGGCCTTGAAATGTCGTCGCTGGCGCTTTATGTGCTGGCCGCTTTCAACCGCGACAGCGTGCGTTCCACAGAAGCTGGTCTGAAATATTTCGTTCTCGGCGCTCTGTCTTCGGGTATGCTGCTTTACGGTATTTCTCTGGTCTATGGTTACACCGGCACAATCAACTTTGCTGATATTGCTGCTGCCGTTACCGGCGGCGAGCGTCAGCTGGGTCTGGTTTTTGGTCTGGTCTTCATCATGGCCGGTCTGGCATTCAAAATCTCCGCTGTTCCGTTCCATATGTGGACACCGGATGTTTATGAAGGCGCGCCAACCCCTGTAACCGCTTTCTTTGCTGCGGCTCCGAAAATGGCTGCTGTTGCATTGCTGGTACGCGTGACCATGGGTGCCTTTGCCCCGCTGACCGCTGACTGGCAGCAGATCATCGTCTTCGTGGCTCTGGCCTCGATGATCCTCGGTGCTTTCGCGGCGATCGGTCAGAAGAACATCAAACGCCTGATGGCCTATTCGTCCATCAGCCATGTTGGTTATGCTCTGGTTGGTCTTGCTGCCGGTACTGTAGACGGTGTGCGCGGCGTTGCTATTTACATGCTGATCTATCTGGTGATGACACTGGGTACATTCGCATTCATTCTGGCAATGCGTAACAAGAGCGGCACTGTTGAAGAGATCAATGATCTGGCCGGTCTGTCCCGCACCAATCCGGTGATGGCGACAATCATGACCATCTTCATGTTCTCGCTTGCAGGTATTCCTCCGCTGGCCGGTTTCTTTGGTAAGTGGTACACATTCCTTGCAGCAGTTCAGGCTGGTCTGGTGCCGCTGGCGGTTATCGGTATCGTGGCTTCCGTTGTTGGTGCCTTCTACTATCTGCGCGTTATCAAAATCATGTGGTTTGATGAGCCTGCAGGCGGTCTTGAAGCACCCGCCGGTGAGCTGAAATTGGTGATGGGCGTATCCGCAGCTTTCGTTCTGCTCTATGCGCTGATCGCTTCGCCGATCATGATCTGGGCGACAAATGCTGCCAAAGCATTTTTCTGATACGATCTGAATAAGCATGTTATAAACGCCCGGTTTATGCCGGGCGTTTCTTTTTGTAAGGTGCATGATGAGTTTTGTTCTGAGTGAGAAAGCAATTGCTGCCGGTTACGGGCTAAAGGAATTCGAATATATCGGTTCAACCAATGCCGAGGCTTTGACAGAAGCACAGACAGGGGCGGAAAGCGCTGTCTGGTATGTGACCAAGGATCAGCGCTCCGGCCGTGGTCGTCGTGGTCGTGAATGGTCAACACAGACCGGTAATCTCGCTGCAACCTTGCTGCTTATTCATGATTATCCGCTGGAGCTGGCTGCCACACTGAGCTTCGTCGCCGGTCTTTCACTGGTTGAAGCCGTTGAGCAATTGCTGCCGGAGACAGAGACACGGTTTCAGCTGAAATGGCCGAATGATGTGCTGGCTGATGGTGCGAAACTGTCGGGTATCCTGCTGGAATCTGCTTTGCTGAAAGACGGGCGCAAGGCTCTGGTTATCGGTATTGGTGTGAATGTGCTGCATATTCCGGAAGGCGTGCCCTATGCGGTAAGCAGTCTGAAAGCCAATGGTTATACACAGGGTGCAGAACAGCTTTTGCAGGCGCTGGCAGAGCGCTTTGCTGTGAATTTTGCTTTGTGGAATGACGGTCAGGGTCTGGAAACTATCCGTACCCATTGGCTGCGTCATGCGGCAAGGCTGGGTGAAGTCATTCGGGTGCAAAGCGGCGGCGAGACATTGGAAGGTATCTTCTCCTCGATCGATCCGCAGGGACATCTGGTTCTGAGCCTGCCACAGGGGCGTAAACAGACGATCTCCGCCGGTGAGGTTTTCTTTGGTGCTGAAACACGCTAAAGCATCCTGTAATGAAGTGCAGGCTGTGAACTGGTAAAAGGCCGGTATTGCTATAATTGTTAAGTTGAAGTGCAAAACTTCAGTTTTCTTTTTGTAAGTTGAGAATTTTTGAGAACTATTCTTGCTTCAAATCACTTTAGCGGTCATGAAATTAGAGCGCTTCCAGTTATGACTGAATCGTTGGAACCGCTCTAATTCTTTGTTTTACGCATTATCCGGCGCAAAACCGGTACCCACTTTTGCTGGAAATGCTTTAATATGTTGAATTTGCATTGTCATGCCTGTGTGCATCCGGCTCTGTCTTTAAAAGAGCATGGAAAATGCCACATGATAATGTGTCGGAAGTAATATTTATTGAGGAGGGGGAATGCCCCAGTCCCGTTTGGATGATGTGCAAAACGATAGCGCTGTGAATGGCAAAGCGGAACTGGTGTTCCTGCCATTGGGCGGCGTAGGCGAAATCGGTATGAACCTCGCAATGTATGGCTACGGGCCGGAGCATGCGCGTGAATGGATCATTATCGATATGGGCGTGAGTTTTGCAGGTCCTGAATTGCCGGGGGCTGACCTGATCCTGCCGGATATCCGCTATCTGGAAGCCGAGCGTAATAATATCCGCGGCATTATCATTACCCACGCGCACGAAGATCATTATGGCTCGCTGCTGGATCTCTGGCCGCGTCTGCGCCTGCCGGTTTATGCGACCCCGTTTACCGCCGGATTGCTCGAAGCCAAACGTCAGGCTGAATATAATGCGCCGGAAATTCCGGTGACCGTGTTCCGCGCCGGTGAAAGTTTTGAAGTAGGCAGCTTCAAGATTGAAGCACTGGCCGTTACCCACTCCATTCCTGAGCCGGTATCGCTGGCGATTACTACGCCGCTTGGCCGTGTGATCCATACGGGTGACTGGAAGATCGATCCGGAGCCGTCGCTCGGGCCTGTGCTCGACGAAACCCGTTTTGAACAGCTGGGTAATGAAGGCGTACTGGCACTGGTCTGCGACAGCACCAATGCGATGCGCGAGGGTGAATCACCGTCCGAGCGTCAGGTATCGGAAAGCCTGCGTGAGCTGATCGAAAATGCCAAAGGTCGTGTGGCAATCACCACATTCTCTTCCAATGTCGGCCGTATCCGCTCGATTGCCGAAGCTGCACGTGATGCCGGTCGTCAGGTGCTGGTTGTTGGCCGTTCGATGAAGCGTTGTATCTCGGTAGCAACCGAGCTTGGTTATATGGAAGGTCTGCCGGAATTCCTCTCGGAAGAAGATTACGGCTATGTCCCGCGTGAAAATGTGGTGATGGTGCTGACCGGTAGTCAGGGTGAACCACGCGCTGCGCTGGCCAAGCTGGCGCGCGATGAAATGCGCTCACTGGCTTTGACCGCCGGTGATACGGTGATTTTCTCGTCCCGTACTATTCCGGGTAATGAAAAATCGATCATTGAAATCAAAAACATGCTGATCGAGCAGGGCATCAAGATCATTTCGGATGATGATGCGCTTGTGCATGTTTCCGGTCATCCGCGCCGCAATGAGCTGAAGCGCATGTATGCGTGGGTACGCCCGCAAATTCTGGTGCCGGTGCATGGTGAAGCTGCGCATCTGGTTGCGCAAGGCACATTGGGCATACAGGCCGGTATTCCGGATGTGGCACAGGTGCGTAACGGTGATGTGCTGCGTTTGGCTCCGGGGCCAGCGAAGATTATTGATGAGGCGCCTTACGGCCGCATCTATAAAGACGGTCGTCTGATTGGTGATGAAGATGAAATGGGCATCACCGAGCGCCGCAAGCTGGCCTATGTCGGCCATGTGGCGGTGTCCATTCTTCTTGATAATCAGCATAAAATTTATGATGAGCCGGAGGTTGTGGCCTTTGGTTTGCCGGAAGAAGACAGTCAGCGCAATCTGATTGAAGACCTGCTCTATGATGCAGTCGTCAGCGCTGTTGACAGTATTCCGCGCGCGCGTCGCAAGGATATCGAGCTGGTGCGTGAAGCCGCGCGGCGTGCAGTGCGTGCTGCGGCCAATGATGTCTGGGGCAAAAAGCCGGTGACCACAGTTTTTGTCACCCGTATTCCGGAAGCCTGATCGTTTCTGTTCAGGATAAATATTTCGCCGCCGGTGAGCCATTCACCGGCGGTTTTTATTTGGGAAACAGAAATGTCGCTGTAAAACGAGCGCCCCAGTCAGGGCCGTTATCCGGTTTGCTTGCGTAATATTGGCCGGTAACACCAAGGCTGACATGTTGCTTGCCGAAGGTGAAAACTTTGGAAATGCCGAGATCAACCGGTATTGTACATTGCTCATTCGTCCAGTCATAGGTCATTTCGCTGTTGAGCGATAAGCCGACCGTATTGGGAAAAGTATAGCTGATAAAAGGCTGGATCAGTGTGGCGCTGACATTCTGCCGGTCGTTTTCTCCGGCAAAGGACCAGATATGATTGGCCAGCATGCCCATCGTCCAGCCGTGTATTTGTTTGAGCGCAACGGCTGTCGGGCCTGCACCCCATTTTTGATTGCCAAGCATGGCATTGGTGGCGGTTGGCCACAGAAAGGCCGGTCCCACCCCCCAGATGATGCCATCTGTTTTCTGAACCGGAGACAGGAAAAAGCTCTGTACCGTATCACCCAGTCCGAGTTTCGCTCCGATATCCGGCGCAGGGGAGCTTTGCTGAATGATTGGCACAATGGTGCGCACGATCAAATTCCAGTCGGTATTGATGGAAAAGGGAATAACCGGCTGAATATTGGTGGTAAAACGACCGGCATTATTGGCGCCGGTACAACAAGTATAAGTGTTTTGAATAGGCACGCTTATGAGACTGGAAACCGGATTGGCCAGTTTCTTTGCCAGTTGTTGTGCGTCGGATTCTTGCGCTTTGGCAGCAGGAATGAAACTGACAATGCTGCATAATATGAATGTTATAATGTAGAGAAATATATTGCGCATCATCGGCTAATGACCTGATATTATTCGAAATAATAAGCAGGTTAAGCGCATTGCCTGAAATTTGAAGCTGGCATTTTTATGCGTATCATTGTGAGAAACTGCGTGATGCTGTCTCTTGCCCGTGTTCTTTCGCTGCTCTATGCTGCGGTCAATAATGATGCATAATCCTTTAAGAGAATTATGCGGGGAGGAAAAATATGTCTGTTATGTCCGGAATGGCGATCTATTTTATCATCTGGTGGACAAGCCTGTTTGCCATGCTGCCTTTCGGTCTGCGTACACAGGCAGAAGAGAATAATATTGTGCGCGGCACAGTCGCGAGCGCACCGGCGCGCCCGCGGATCTGGCTGGCTTTTCTGCGTACGACCATCCTTGCGACAGTGATTTTCGGCCTGTTCTGGTTTGTGACGCAGAAACTCGGTTTCGGTCTGGATGATATTCCGCACTTCTTCCCTGAGCTGTGAACGTAAAGCTCTACTCTTGCAAAGAGCAAGGAGACAGTTGGAGTATTTCATCATGCCAAGGCGCATACAATTTAAAGGCATTTGTCACGATATATTGGATAGTTTTGTAAGCCGCTATAATGATATTGGAGGATATTGGGCGTTAGGAATATATACTCGTTTTTTAATGCGACATCGTGAAGAAACTCTTCATTTTAATTTGTCTCATGGAAAAGCTGTGCCGGAAGACCGTCATTTTAATATCTCGGCAGCATATTATTGGCAGGCAATTTTACAAATGATGGCAGCTAATAAAATGCCGGAAAGTTGGTTAAAAGATGCTTGGATCAAATTCAAAATTGATAATAGCGATTATGTTTATTGTTCCATTGAAATTGAAAGCGATCTAAATAAAATCTTTAGCTATGAGCGCTCAGTTTTAGTGTTTCCTCATGATCCTGATAATGAACGGCGCAGAATGAATAATTTTGGTCCCAGCAATCAGAAAATGCTACGTTTGTAGCGATAGATTTTGTTCGTAACTTCACGATAAATCAAAATTTATCGTGAAGTTACGAATCTAAAGCTTAAGTTCTTTCTGTAACCATCTGTATTCATAGATTTATATAGAAAGAAATTATCTGATTTCAGTACGGGTATAATCGCCTGAAATCAGAATTTTCAGTTTCGCATCAGGTGTGTTCGGCAGCTTGGCATCGAGCAAAGAGGCTTTGCTGCTGATACGGTAGCTGACAGAAGTCCCTTTGGCAAAGATCAGACTGGTATCAAGGGCACGACCGGCAATATCAATCCGTTCCGGTTTCGCAGCATCTTCAAATTGCAGGCGGGTGCGGAAAGCATCGCCGCGAATTCTGACTGATGTGGCGGCACCTTGCAGGCTGATATCTGCGGCGCGGGTCTCTATATTCAGATCGGCGAATTGCCCCTGTAAGTCCCCTTTGAAAGCAGGCTGATTAATCGTCACGCCTGCATTGCGCGGCAGATTGATTTGCAGATCAGTGCTGCATTCGGACAGGTCATACCAGCCGCTGTTTTGCGCTTTAATCAGCAATGTCTGGCCGCTGACAATCATCTCACCTTTGGATTTACAGTCATTATAGAACCAGCCGGAAAGCCAGCCCGATGGCTTGGCACTCATGACAGCCTGTTGTTTCTGATCGTCTTTCGCGATCAAGCGGATAAGGCTGGCATCACCGCTGATCGTTACGCTCTTTATGCCGTCGGTTGCCACGGATTTTTCTGATGCGCTTGTTTCATTGCTGCAACCGCTGAGCGTGAGAATGGCAGAAAGTAAAATTGAGAGAAGCATATAGTCCATAATTTTGATCCTGACTGCGTTGATAATGCAGGGATCATTTGCCGGACTGTGTATTTCTGCGACCTGAAACAGGATCAAGGTCGACGCATAACGTGTTTTGCTTCATGTTCCTGATCGCAAGATGAGACATGACCGAGATATTTGCCGATGATTTTTATTCCGTTGCCATTTGTGCTGACAATATTGCTGGCGATTATACTGGTGCAGCTCTTGCGCAATCGCGAGGCGGGAAGTCGTGCGGATATGTTTTTCATCGCGCTGATCGGCACTTATATGCTGCAATCGGTTCTGCTCGGCTTGCGCTGGGGCTATGACATCCTTGCTGTTCTGCCCGTGCAGATTTTACTGGCATCGATAATTGCCGGATTGTCTTATTTAAGTTTTCGCAGCCTCACGGTGCAGAATAGTGATGATGCTTTGCGGGTCGATAAAATCTGGCCGCATTTGCTGCCGGTATTGGCGGTGTTTGTGTTGCTGCTTATACGCCGTGATCTGGCGGCGCTGGCAATTATCGTGATATTTTTGGCCTATGGTCTGGCTCTGCTGCGCCTGAGCTTTGCGGGGCCGGATGTGCTGATTGCTGCGCGGTTGGACGGAATTATGCGCTCTTATCGGGCGATGCAGATAACTGCTGCTATGCTGATCGGCTCTGTAATCGTTGATATATTGATTAATTTTGATTTTCTTTGGAACAGTGGCCGCTATTCCCCCTCGATCATTCTGGTCACCAATATTCTGTCACTGCTGGTATTGGGCGCGGCGGCCGGTGTGGCGCTGAATAATCGCACCAATGCCGATGAAGATGAGCGGGATGAGGGGAAGGCGCCTGCGCTTGTATCTGAGAGTGCACTGACAACAGATGAGCATCTGGCAATCGTGACGGAGCTGGATGCGCTTATGCGGGATAAACAGCTTTATAAGGATATGGAGCTCAACCTGAAGCGCATTGCACACCGGCTGCGCAGGCCACCACGCCATGTCTCTGAGGCAGTTAACCGGTGTCGCGGGATCAGCGTATCGGTTTATGTGAATAATTTTCGTGTCGAAGAAGCGTGTCGTCTGTTGCAGGAGACGGATGAGCCGGTGACGCAGATCACATTTGTCAGCGGCTTTCTCACCAAATCGAATTTCAATCGCGAATTTTTACGGGTGACGGGGATTGCACCTAAAACATATCGTAATCAAATAATTATGTCCGGCACCAGCATCACTGAATAGCACGGCCTTGCATGACATGAGTTTTGAGGAGAATTGCTTTATTATCGTGATGAAGCAAAACCGGAGTTTATAATCACACTATATTTGTATTATTAAAATGTAAAAAAAAGCAAGGCGTTAGCCTTGCTGATAAAATACGCGTCCAACTCGTTTCCTTGTTACAGGCGGCTGCGAAATACCGCGCCTGAGTTGCATCCTCCCAAGACTTTGACCGCGTGAGAGAGTAGTTAAGCCTGCTCTCTGTTGTCGTTGCTTGGAAAATAGAATGAGAAATATCAGTTGTCACGCGTTTTTTTAAGCGGGGACACAAAAATGCCATAAGAATTGAAGCCGAAAAGCAAATTTCAATGTTTTTAATTCGATTTAAAATGAAATTATCACAGGAATTGCAGTTTTTAGAGTGCTTTTTGGATGAAAATCAAAAATGTAAAAAAATTGTCACAAATAAATAAAACTGAAGCTGAACCTGTCTTTTGCCGTTCAGGCAGCGGGAAATGCTGTAAAGCTCACATTATTTTTATCCCGATCTCCTGAAATATAAGGAATCATCGGGCGCTGCCATAATTTGGCAGGCTTTATCCGTCAGGTCTGCATGCCTTCGTGACTGAAGATTTGCTGGCTCCGCTCTGCGTGAGACGGGTTTTCATTGCCATGATAAGTGGTTAATAAACACGAGAGATTTTATGTGTTTTTTCCTGATTCTAACGGGATCGGGAGCAATTTCCGGTGGTTCCTCCATGCGTATGTCGCGATTCTTTTTGCCGATCCTGAAAGAAAATCCAAAAGAGGCAGAAATTGTCTCCCATCGTCTGATGCTGCGTGCGGGGATGATCCGCCAGCAGTCAGCCGGTATTTACACATGGCTGCCGCTGGGTCTGAAGGTTCTGAACAAGGTCAATACGATCATTCGTGAAGAGCAGAACCGCGCAGGCGGCAATGAAATTCTGATGCCGACAATCCAGTCCGCTGATCTGTGGCGCGAAAGCGGCCGCTATGATGCTTACGGCAAGGAAATGCTGCGCATTAAAGACCGCTCCGAGCGTGAAATGCTGTTCGGCCCGACCAATGAAGAAATGGTCACCGATATTTTCCGCTCCTATGTGCGTTCATATAAAGACCTGCCGCTGAACCTTTATCACATTCAGTGGAAATTCCGTGACGAAGTGCGTCCGCGTTTCGGCGTGATGCGTTCGCGTGAATTCCTGATGAAAGATGCTTATTCTTTCGACCTGAATTACGAAGGCGCGAAAGCCGCTTACTACCGCATGTTCGTTTCTTATCTGCGCACATTCTCCCGTATTGGTGTGCAGGTTGTACCAATGCGTGCTGATACCGGCCCGATCGGCGGCGATCTGTCCCATGAATTTATTATTCTGGCGGATACCGGCGAAAGTCAGGTTTTCTGTGACCGCGCTTATCTCGATCTGAAAGTTCCGGGTGCGGATATCGACTTCTTTGATGATGCTGCAATGGCATCTATCGTTGACCAGTGGACAACGCCTTACGCTGCGACTGAAGAAATGCACGATGAAGCCGCATGGGCAAAAGTCGATGCAGGTAATCAGGTTGCTGCACGCGGTATTGAAGTTGGTCACATCTTCCATTTCGGCACCAAATATTCCGAGCCAATGGGCGCGAAAGTGCAGGGACCGGATGGCAAAGAACATCTGGTTTCCATGGGCTCTTACGGTATCGGCCCTTCACGCGTGGTTGCTGCAACGATTGAAGCATCCCATGACGAAAACGGTATCATCTGGCCGAAAGCCATTGCGCCGTTTGGTGCAGGTATCGTCAATATGAAGCCGGGCGATGCGGCTTGTGATGCTGTATCGGAAAAGCTCTATGAAGCCCTGACCAATGCCGGTCTCGATCCTCTGCTCGATGACAGCGACGACCGTCCGGGTTCGAAATTCGCAACCATGGATCTGATTGGTGTACCGGTGCAGATCATTGCCGGTCCGCGCAGCGTTGCCAATGGTGAAGTTGAAGTCAAAGATCGTAAAACCGGTGAACGTCAGACTATGACTGTTGAAGCCGCAATCAATCTTCTGACTGCGGGGCAGTAATGTTCAAAAAGCCTGCGACAGGTGGAAATCAAGGCAACGGGGGAGCGCAATTGCTCGATAAATTGCCAAAGAAACAACAGGAAAAGAAACCGGCAGCTCAGGCACAGCGTCAGGGCACCGGACCATTCTCCTCACTGGAACGTATGATTGCATGGCGCTATCTGCGTTCCCGCCGTCGCGAGGCTTTTATTTCTGTGATTGCCGGTTTTTCATTCACCGGCATCATGCTCGGCGTGGCCACACTCATCATCGTTATGGCGGTGATGAACGGCTTCCGCACAGAATTGCTCAACCGTATTCTCGGTATCAACGGCCACCTGATTGTTGCGCCGATCGACAGTCCGCTGGAAGATTACGATCATCTGGTGAAGCGTATGGATGCGCTGCAAGGCGTGAAATTCGCCATTCCGGTCGTTGAAGGTCAGGCTCTGGTGCAGGGCAGTATCGGTGCAGGCACCGGTGCGCTGGTGCGTGGTCTGCGCGAGCAGGATGTGAATAAGCTTGAGCTGATCGCCAAGAATGTGAAATCCGGTACTTTCGCGAGCTTTGACACGTCTGACGGTGTGGCCATTGGTACCCGTATGGCGCAGAATCTCGGTCTGGGTGTGGGCGATGATCTGAAAATCATTTCGCCGGATGGTGACGTAACGCCGTTTGGTGTGAATGCCCGTACCAAAGCCTATCCGATCAAGGCCATCTTCGAGATCGGCATGTCGGAATATGATGCGTCTATTGTGCTGATGCCTTTGGGCGAGGCGCAATTGTTCTTCAATCAGGAAGATCGTGTCCAGTCGATTGAGGTCTTTGCCGATAATCCGGACAAGGTTGATGATCTGCGTGCCGGTGTGGAAGAGGCGGCAGAACGCCCTGTGATGCTGACAGACTGGCGTCAGCGTAATGCCACATTCTTCTCAGCCCTACAGGTTGAGCGTAACGTGATGTTCATGATCCTCACGCTGATCGTTCTGGTGGCGGCGCTGAATATTATTTCCGGTCTGATCATGCTGGTGAAAGATAAGGGGCGTGACATCGCGATCCTGCGCACAATGGGCGCAACCCGCGGTGCAATCATGCGTATTTTCCTGATGACCGGTGCGGCGATCGGTGTCACGGGAACGCTGGCAGGCGTGGTGCTCGGCGTTGTCGTGTGCCTCAATGTGGAGCGTATCCGTGCGTTCTTCTCATGGTTGTCGGGCACAACTTTGTTTAATCCGGAGCTTTATTTCCTGAGTCAGCTCCCTGCTGAAATGAATCTCAGTGAAACGCTTTCTGTTATTGGTATGGCGCTGTTCTTGTCATTTATTGCAACGATTTTTCCGGCTTGGCGTGCGGCCAAACTCGATCCTGTTGAAGCGCTGAGGTACGAATAATGGCTGCTATGTCCGGAGAGCCGATCCTCCAGCTGAAAAATGTCTGCCGCAGCTATCATGAAGCAGACCGTGAGCTGACTATTCTTAAAGATGCGAATTTCACGCTGATGCGCGGTGAAATGGTGGCGCTGGTTGCACCATCCGGTGCCGGTAAATCCACCTTGCTGCATACGGCAGGACTGCTGGAAAAGCCGGATTCCGGTGATGTGATATTAGGCAAAACCTCCTGCGCACAGCTGGATGACGATGAACGCACAGCCATGCGCCGCAATGATCTGGGCTTTGTCTATCAGTTCCATCATCTGCTGCCGGAATTTACCGCGCTTGAAAATGTGATGGTGCCGCAAATGTTGCGTGGCCTGTCATCCAAAGTTGCATCACAGCGTGCGCAGAACTTGCTGGATTATATGCGTATCGGGCCCCGCTCTTCGCACCGCCCGTCGGAGTTGTCCGGTGGTGAGCAGCAGCGTGTGGCCATTGCCCGTGCAGTTGCTAATGCACCGCTGGTGCTGTTTGCGGATGAACCGACAGGCAATCTCGATCCGTCAACATCATCCTATGTGTTTCAGGCACTGGAGGCGCTGGTGCGTCAGTCCGGCCTGTCTGCGCTGATCGCAACGCATAATCATGATCTGGCACGACGCATGGATCGTTGCGTTACACTGAAAGACGGCAAGATTGTTGATCTCGATTTGAGAAAACCTGCCGCCTGATTGCAAGACAAGCTGAATTATTGAATGCTGTATGCTGAAATATGCATGCGGCATTTTTATTTGTTCTGTAGATACGGAAACAAGAGCTGCGGCTTAAATAGCTGAAACTACAATCAAAAACAAAACAGGCGCTGCTTACATAACCAGGCGGCAAATCAGCGGTTCATATTTCACTAACTATAGATGTTTTTACGTGAACAAAGAGGGGTTGACTGCGGAACAATAATTGAACAAATTGCATACATACAGGAACAAATGGAGTTCATATCATGTCTGATCTGGTTCGTGATGTTATGTCATTCATTTCCATCGGTTTGTTTGTAGCAACATTTGCTATGTGGCTGGCAGCGTTCTGACGCTGCTCAAAGCCTGATTTAACTAGAGCATGTCACGGAAAAGTAGGCAGCGGTTTTCCTATACGACATGCGTAAAACAAGAAGATAGAGCGAGCACAGCGGATACAATTAAACGTGGCACGCTCTGTTTAAAGATGTAGCTGGCTGAAGATATAGCCAGCTAGAGATATAGAATGTGTAATGATTGCCGGAATGTGCTTATGCATCTGGACATCATGACGGCATTGCGGGAAAAAGGATCTGATGAATCTGCGGAGTCTGACGGGCTTCAGTTCATTATCCGGTTTGATTTTCCCGTCTTACAGAACTGTTATTTTTGGAATGCAGTTTCTATGTAAGGCTTTGTACTGCGATACATCACTGCACAAGCGGGCAGGCGATGATTGCAATGACGGAGTATATGCCTTTGCCTTCTGATGTTTCTGCCGTAGCTGCTTCTGAATTACCTGCCGGTGCGCCGGTATTTATTCATTTGCGCACGCATTCGGCTTACTCATTGCTGGAAGGGGCATTGCAAATCGGCAAAATTATCGGCCATGCCAAGGATGATAATGCGCCTGCAATTGCCGTAACAGACACGAATAATTTGTTCGGCGCATTGGAATTTGCGCAGAAAGCATCGAAAGATGGTGTACAGCCGATTATCGGCTGTGTTGTTGATATTGCCTTTGGCGACCATCAGCCGGAAGGCCGTTCAATTAACCGCCGCGATGCACTGGATTTGTCACCGGTGGTACTGCTGGCCTCCAGTGAAGAAGGCTATGCCAATATGGTGCGGTTGGTCAGCCGCTCTTATTTGGAAACAGAAGCCGGTGATCCGGTGCATATCCGCGCCGACTGGCTGCCGGATTTGTCAGAGGATGTGATTTTTCTGACCGGCGGGGCAGAGGGGACGATTGGCAAACCGCTCAGCAATGAACGGGAAGAGCGTGCGCGCAGCCGCCTTGAGTTTTTAAAAAACATCTTTGGCGATCGTCTTTATGTCGAGTTGCACCGCCAGCGCGGTTATGACCGTGTACTTGAATCCAAACTGGTTGATCTGGCTTATGAATATGAGCTGCCATTGGTTGCAACCAATGAGGCATTCTTCAAGCAGAGCGGAGATTATGAAGCGCATGATGCTTTGCTGGCTATTGCAGATGGTCAGGTCATTGCATCGGATGACCGCCGCCGTCTGACGCCGGATCATTATCTGAAGTCTCAGAACGAAATGGCGGCTTTGTTTGCCGATCTGCCGGAGGCTCTGGAAAATACCGTCGAGATTGCACGCCGCTGCCATTGGTACACGCAAACCCGTGCGCCGATCTTACCGCGCTTTACCGGTGAATCCGACGATCCGGAAGCCGCTTTGCAGGCAGAGGCGGATGAAATGGCGCGTCAGGCACGTGAAGGTCTTGAAGAGCGGTTGAAACTGTTCGGCCTTGCTGAAGGCCATACACATGAAGACTATATTAAACGGCTGGATTATGAGATTTCGATCATCGTCCGCATGAAATTTCCGGGTTACTTCCTGATCGTTTCGGACTTTATTAAATGGGCAAAACAACAGGATATTCCGGTGGGGCCGGGGCGTGGTTCCGGTGCGGGCTCGCTGGTTGCTTATGCGCTGACAATTACGGACGTTGACCCGCTGCGCTTCTCTCTGCTGTTTGAGCGCTTTCTTAATCCGGATCGTGTGTCGATGCCGGACTTTGATATCGACTTTTGTCAGGATCGCCGTGAAGAGGTGATCCGCTATGTGCAGCAAAAATATGGTCGCGATCAGGTAGCGCAGATTATCACTTTCGGTACGTTGCAGGCGCGTGCGGTTCTTCGCGACGTTGGTCGCGTGCTGCAAATGCCCTACGGGCAGGTGGACAGGCTGTGTAAATTGGTGCCGTCGAACCCTGCCAATCCGGTATCGCTCGGACAGGCGATTAATGAAGAGCCGCGCATTAATGAGGAGCGTGAGAAGGAACCGGTTGTCGGTCGTCTTCTCGATATGTCGCTGAAGCTGGAAGGACTTTATCGTCATGCTTCCACGCACGCTGCAGGTATTGTTATCGGTGACCGGCCATTGTCGGAGCTGGTGCCGATGTATCGCGATCCGCGCTCAGATATGCCTGTCACCCAGTTCAATATGAAATGGGTTGAGCAGGCCGGTCTGGTAAAGTTCGACTTTCTTGGTCTGAAAACGCTGACGGTTCTGAATACGGCTGTGAAGCTGATTGCCCGTAAAGGCGTTGATATCGATCTGCAAACGCTGCCGTTTGACGATCAGCTGACCTATGAAATGCTATCGCGCGGTGAAACGGTCGGCGTGTTTCAGGTGGAATCGGTGGGTATGCGTAAAGCACTCATCGGTATGAAGCCTGACCGTATCGAGGATATTATTGCGCTTGTGGCGCTCTATCGTCCGGGCCCGATGGAGAATATTCCGACCTATAATGCGCGCAAGCATGGTGAGGAAGAGATAGCCTCTATTCACCCGAAAATCGACCATCTGGTGAAGGAAACGCAGGGCGTTATCGTTTATCAGGAGCAGGTGATGCAGATCGCGCAGGAGCTTTCCGGCTATTCGCTTGGTGAAGCGGATTTGCTGCGCCGTGCGATGGGTAAGAAGATCCGTGAAGAAATGGACAAGCAGCGTGTCCGTTTTGTTGACGGTGCGATTGAAGGCGGTGTCGGCAAGGCGCAGGCCAATACGATTTTCGACCTGCTTGCCAAATTTGCTGACTATGGTTTCAACAAATCCCACGCTGCGGCTTATGCGATTGTTTCTTATCATACCGCCTATCTGAAAGCGCATTATCCGGCTGAGTTTCTCGCCGCATCCATGACCTATGATATGAACAACACGGAAAAGCTGAATGATTTCCGTCGTGATGCCTTGCGTCTTGGTATTGAGGTGGTGTTGCCGTCGGTCATGACATCCTACCGCCCGTTTGAAGTCGGCGAAGGCAAGATTTTCTATTCGCTGGCCGCGATCAAAGGCGTTGGTGATGCTGCCGTTGAACATATTGTCGAAAAGCGGAAAGAAAAACCGTTTGAAAGCCTTGAAGATTTCTGCGAGCGCGTTGATCCGCGTATGGTCAACCGCCGTGTGTTTGAAAGCTTGATTAATGCCGGTGCGCTGGATTGTTTCGGTGTTGACCGTTCGGCTCTGAGTTCCGGTATGGACAGTCTGATGGCCTATACCCAGCGCACGCAGGAAAATGCCAATAGCGGGCAGTCTGATATTTTTGGCACCGGTCTGGTGCCGAAAGAAAAGCTGCAATTGCCGGTGGTAACGCCTTGGACTTCATCTGAGAAACTGCATCGCGAATTGCAGGCCGCAGGCTTCTATCTCTCCGCGCATCCGCTGGATGATTATAATGAAGCACTGCAGAAAATGCGCGTTCAGAGCTGGGCTGATTTCTCCAATGCGGTGAAGAAAGGCGCAACCAATGGTCGTCTTGCCGGAACAGTTATCAGCAAGCAGGAGCGCAAGACTAAGACCGGCAATAAAATGGGCATCATCGCCTTTTCTGATGCGACAGGTCAGTTTGAATCGGTATTGTTCTCGGAAGCGCTTCAGCAATTCCGCGACCTGCTGGAACCCGGTCGCTCGGTAGTGATTACTGTTTCCGCTGAGAACCGGCCGGAAGGTGTGAGCCTGCGCATTGCCACGGTCGTGTCGCTTGAGGATGAGGCCAGCCGACTGCAAAAGGCACTGCGTCTGTTCCTGCGTAACAGCGATGCGCTCGATCAGATTGTGCCTTATTTCAAAACCCGTGGTGATGGCGAGGTCAGCTTTATCGTGATTAAAGATAATGGTCAGCGCGAGGTCGAAGTTGCCTTGCCGGATCGCTATCGTATCAGCCCGCAGATCGCCAGCGCGATGAAGGCCATCAGCGGTGTGGTCGATGTGGAGCTCATCAGCTGATCGCTGACTATTATTCGCCTTGAGATTCAATATATGTTTCGTATATATTATGTATATGAAACATATGTGAGGCCTTATGGGGATTGTAAATATTGAAGACGAGCTGCATGAGCAGCTGCGTCTTGCGAGCAAGGTGACCTGCCGCTCTATTAATGCGCAGGCTGCCTTCTGGATTAAGATCGGCATGTTGTGCGAAACCAATCCGACGCTCAGTTTTTCAGAAATTATGCGCCGTGAGCTGAATGCTGCCGGTGTTGCTGTGTCTTCACTGAGTGTGAGTGAAGCATGATTAAGCAACCACAGGAACTGGCGCTGATGGCTGAGGCAGGGCGTTTGCTGGCTTCTGTCTTTGATATGCTGGATAAAACGCCGCTTGAAGGTGTCTCAACGCTTGAGATCAACGACAAAGTCGAGCGCTTTATCATTGAGGATTTACAATCCCGACCGGCCAGTAAAGGCCAGTATGGCTATGGTTTTGTGCTGAACTCTTCAGTCAATCATGTGGTTTGTCACGGTGTGCCGTCACAAACGGATGTGCTGAAACACGGTGATATTGTCAATTTTGACATTACACTGGAAAAGAACGGCTATATCGCGGATTCCAGCAAAACCTATTGTGTCGGCGAGGTGAATGCTGCTGCCAAGCGATTGGTGCGCGCCGCTTATGAAGCAATGTGGATGGGGATTGCGGCTGTGCGACCGGGTGTGCGGATCGGCGATATCGGCTGGGCGATTGAACATCATGCCAAGCGCAACGGCTATTCGGTTGTGCATGATTATTGTGGTCACGGTATCGGCCGTGAAATGCATGAGGAGCCGCAAATTCTTAATTTCGGTAAACCCGGAACCGGCCTGTTTCTGCAACAAGGCATGGTTTTCACCATTGAGCCAATGCTCAATCAGGGGCGGCGCAATGTAAAAACTGAAGCCGATGAATGGACTGTCACCACAAAGGACGGGTTACTCTCGGCTCAGTTCGAGCATACGGTTGCGGTGACGGCAACAGGCGTTTCGGTGCTGACCTTGCGTGCAGATGAAAAGAACTCACCGCAGGCTAAGCGTCTCGGCTTGATTCCTTCTTGATATAAAAGCCCGCTTTTAGCGGGCTTTTTCATTTGATGTTTTAGTATGCTGCTGTGAAGCGTTGGCGGATATGTTTGCCCTGTTCTGCTTCATCGAGAATGGCGACAGCCAGATCGCCGACGGTGATTTTGCTTTCGCCCTTATCGTCAAAAACCGGAGAATCTGTGCCAAGACGGAATGTGCCGGTGGCTTCACCCGGCACCAGCAGAATTGCCGGTGAGACAAAAGACCAGTCCAGTTCATTCTCGGTTTTCAGATCATTGAGTGCCTGACGGGCACCCAGCGCGCCTTCTTTATATTCCGCCGGAAATTCAGGGGAGTCCACCAGCTGAGCGCCGTTGATTTCAAGGCTGCCTGCGCCGCCAACGGCGATCAGGCGTTTGATGCCGGCTTTCTTCACAGCTTCAGTGATAGATTTACTGCCTTTGATGTGAATATTGCGGATGTCGGCTTCCTGCCAGCCCGGATTATAGGCGGAGATCACCAGATCATGGCCTTTCAACAGTGCAGCCAGTCCGTCTGTGTCCAGAACATCGACTTTCACGGCCGTGACATTGGCATTGGCAGTGATTTTTTCCGGATGGCGTACAAGGGCGCTCGCCTGATGGCCGCGTTTCACTGCTTCATTAAGCAAGGCTGTACCGACATAGCCGCTGGCACCGATGATTGCGATTTTTGACATAGGACTTACCTCATATTATAAGATTGATAAGAATTATTTTTAATCAGGTTACGATAAGTAACTATGTAATATGATTTGAAATGACTGTGAAGAATGCACTTTAAAGTCAGCAAGTCACTTCAAAGTAACCACCTGCAAATGCGCGCTTTACCGTTCAATTTTACGGTCGCGTGCAATGAAGGAGAAGGTAATGACCTCTCAGATGAATGCCGCGCTGAAGAAAAATTCAGCAGAGCCACAGCATGATGACAAAAAAAATATCCCGCCGATTCTGGCTGATACCGCAGGATTTACAGCGGATGAAAACGGTACATGTCCGATCCGCGAAGTGCTGGATCGGGTGGGGGATACATGGAGCCTGCTGGTTATTCTCAATCTTCAGCAGGGCACGATCCGCTTCAATGCGCTGCGCCGTCTGATCGAGGGTATTTCGCAGCGTATGCTCACAGTGACTTTGCGCTCATTGGAGCGTGACGGTTTGGTGTTGCGCACTGTACGTCCGACTTCACCGCCGGAAGTGGAATATTCGCTGACTGCATTGGGACTGTCGCTGGCAAAGCCGATTGACAATCTGGGACAATGGGCGGTCGATAACCGCCACACAATGCGTGAGGAGCGGGCGCGTTTCGATGCGCAACAATAAATCAAAGGCGCATTGTCAGAGCGTATCCTGAGAAATGGGAAACGGTTTTTGGATAAGATACGCGTAAAAACAAAGAGATAGAGCGAGCGCCGTGATCCGGTTTGAATGCAGGTCGCTCTGACAATGCACCTTCCTGTCTTATCGTGTTATTTTTTCACGGTAACGGATACAGAGCGGACTTTGTTTTTGCTGACACTGCAATCGACTGTAACTACATCCCATGCAGCACTGCCGTTGCGCTGACGGGCTTCGCCGTTGAGCCTGACGGTTACATTGCCGTTGTTGCGGTTCAGTTGCGCAGCATCATAATCGGCTTGCGTAAAGCCGAACCGGTCATATTTATATTTCTTGTTTTTGGTCAGATCATGCACTGTTGCAGAGCATAAAGCAGTTTCCGGCTTTGCCTTGCTGTCATTGATGGCCAGATTGTAATTGGCTTTAAAGTCAGAGCTCTGTTTTGGCGCAGCTTCCGCCTGAACAAGGGAGGATGAACCGATAAGAGAAATTATTACAACAGAGGCTTTAAAAGGAAGAGTTAACATAGCAAATCCTGCCGGTTATTGATTGAATGTAATATACCTGTTGATCGTGATGATCTGATTAATATTGGTTCTTAAAATATCGCTGAAAACTATGATCTATTTTAGTGCAAATGAGGGTTAAAAGCTGCCTTCTATATCGTTTTACAGTAATATGTATCGAGAATTCTCTGTTCCTCACTTCAAAAACATTTCCTATGATGTGAGGTTGTTAAGAATAAACAAGCAAAAGAAATGAAGCCACCATCAGCGGAGGAATGAATAAGGCCGCAGCAATGAGAATATTTGAAACAGGCCGGTGAATTGAAATCTTCTTTTTATAAAACTCAAAATTTCTCACGGATTTTATAGTTTGATAGAGTAGCAGATAGGCGCATATTGCAAAAAAACCGATGTTCCAGCCTGATAATTGAGCCGGTGTCGGCCGCCCGGGAACGCCGAGTATCCATGGGATAATGAGAAGGCCGCACAGAACAGCGATTACATCAGGATATATGCGTATTATAAATTTTATCATGCCGATCTCTGTTCTAGGAATGCTGGATATTTAAGTTGAGACAAGTTTCAAGGAATGGCAATGTTGCAACGCAAGAAACCGGCATGTGTTTTGAAACATAAGTGGCTGGTTTCGGATCAAGATACGGAAACAAGCCGCTGTCTGCGCCGCAGGCCTTGACAAGACAGGCCTTCACTCCTTAAAAGCCGCTCAGGATTTCAGGGTGTCTTTACAGATTCCCCGTATCTGTTGACGTGTCCCGTGAATAATTGCCACATTCGCTGTCGCAATATTCTGTCAGTCTTCACAACAAGAAGGCAGAGGAGGGCGCGTTTCCTTCGAGCGAGGCAGACAAGCTGCCGCGCCGGTATAACTTTTAAAGGGAAATGCGATGAGTAAGCGCGAATCTTCCAAATATAAAATTGATCGTCGTCTTGGCGAAAACATCTGGGGCCGTCCTAAATCCCCTGTAAACCGTCGTGAATACGGCCCGGGTCAGCACGGTCAGCGCCGTAAGGGCAAGCTGTCCGACTTCGGTATTCAGCTGCGCGCAAAGCAGAAGCTGAAAGGCTTCTACGGCGATATCTCCGAAAAGCAGTTCCGTAAAACTTACGAAGAAGCTGCTCGTCGTAAAGGCGATACCGGTGAAAACCTGATCGGTCTGCTGGAAAGCCGTCTGGACGCAGTTGTATACCGCGCCAAATTCGTACCGACCATTTTTGCTGCCCGTCAGTTCATCAACCACGGTCACGTAAACGTAAACGGTCGTCGCGTTAACATTCAGTCCTACCGCCTGAAGGCTGGTGACGTTGTTGAAGTTCGCGAAAAGTCCAAGCAGCTGGTTATCGTTCTGGAAGCTGTTCAGCTCGCAGAACGCGATGTTCCTGACTACATCGTTGCTGACCACGGCAAGCTGACTGCAACATACAGCCGCGTTCCAGGCCTGTCCGACGTTCCATACGCCGTTCAGATGGAACCAAATCTGGTTGTTGAATATTACTCCCGTTAATCGTGAGTATGGCGGAATTATCCGCTGTGAAATCAGAGCCGCTGCGGATTTCCGCGGCGGCTTTTTTGTTTTGGATAAGCTATCTTTCCCTTTCTTCGGGGAGCTGCCTTATGTATTGTCACGCAAACTGTAAGAAAAAAATTTGGAGTGCAGGTCTATGGCAGGCTCAGTCAATAAAGTTATTCTCGTCGGTAATCTTGGAGCGGATCCTGAAATCCGCCGTCTGAACTCCGGTGAGCCGGTTGCAAACCTGCGTATCGCAACATCGGAAAGCTGGCGCGACCGCCAGTCCGGTGAGCGTAAGGACAAGACCGAATGGCATAGCGTTGTAATCTTCAACGAAAATCTGGCCAAAGTTGCAGAACAGTATCTGAAAAAAGGCGCCAAGGTTTACATTGAAGGTCAGTTGCAGACCCGCAAATGGACAGACCAGAATGGCAATGAACGCTACACAACTGAAATCGTGTTGCAGAAATTCCGCGGTGAGTTGCAGATGCTCGACAGCCGTGGCGAAGGCGGCGGCGGTGGCGGCGGCCGTTTTGAAGGCAGCGGCGGTGATCGCTTTGCCGGTGGCGGCGGTTCATCGCGCGGCGGTGACTATGGCAGCAGCGGCGGCGGTAATGATTTCGGCCGTTCCAGCCCGCAGCAGCAGTCCGGCGGTTTCAGCCATGATTTGGATGATGATATTCCATTCTGAGATTTATTCTCTCAAAAAGAAAAGCCCGCGTTTGACGCGGGCTTTTTTTGTTTAGCTTCCTACAATCAATGACCTGATACCATCCGCCACAAATTGCACTGCCAGAGCGGCAAGGATAACGCCGAGCAGGCGGGTGAGGATGGAGCGGCCTGTTTCCCCTAGGAAGCGATCCACGCGCTCTGCAAGCAGAAATACGATGTAAGAAAGCACGATACAGGCAAGCAGAATGCCGAGCAAAGCAAGTCTGCTGCCAATGGTCGGAAATGTACCACCGAGAAGGACTGTGGCGGAAATAGCGCCCGGGCCGGCAATCAGCGGAATGGCCAGCGGGAAGGCGGCAACATTGCGGATATGATCTTTGGTGATGGCGACCGTCGCGCTTTTCTCATGGCGTTCCTGACGGCGTTCAAAGATCATTTCAAATGCGATCCAGAACAGCAAAAGACCACCGGCAACGCGGAATGCGCCAAGTGTAATGCCGAACAGCATAAGAATTTGCGCGCCGGCAACGGCAAAGAGCGCGAGGATGATAAAGGCGATGATGCTGGCACGCTTGGCAACCTGTGCCCGTTCACGGCGATCCATGCCGGTGGTGACGGCGAGAAATAACGGTGCAAGCCCCGGCGGATCAATGGTTACGAGCAGTGTGACAAAGGCGCTGAAGAGACTGTCATAAAAGCTCATCCGTGTTCCTGTTCTTGTTCTTTATGAATGATTGTAAGAATTATGCCTGTCTTTGCCGTATAAGCGCAAGATGGTTCTTGTGTCGGTTCTGAAAGGCCGATTGATGAAGTATTCTGATGCATTTGCGCCCGTCTCGAACGGGAAACAAGAATATTCTCTGATTTATGCGTGACAGGGTGATAAATATGCCAAAAAAGCACAAAATCGGCTATATTTGGTGTGTATGAAGGCCGCCGCAAGGCAGTCGAAATTTCGTGATTTTGAAGTTATGGGATAGAGTACAATCTATCAAAACTAATCGATTCTTTATGAAAGATATTTGAATAGTGACAGACCTTACTCCGCCGCCCGGTTCAGACGAATTTAACGGTATTGAACCGATTTCTATTGTGGAGGAGATGCAGCGGTCCTACCTCGATTACGCTATGAGCGTTATCGTCAGCCGCGCGCTTCCTGATGTTCGTGACGGGTTGAAGCCGGTCCACCGGCGTATTCTCCATGCCATGAATGAGATGGGGCTCGCCTGGAACCGCTCCTACCGTAAATCTGCCGGTGTCGTCGGTGAAGTGATGGGTAAATACCATCCGCATGGTGATGCCTCTATCTATGATGCGCTGGTGCGTATGGCGCAGGACTTCTCCATGCGCGAACCGCTGGTTGACGGGCAGGGTAACTTCGGTTCCATCGACGGCGACAGTGCCGCTGCGATGCGTTATACTGAGTGCCGTCTGGAAAAAGTTTCCTCGGTTCTGCTCGAAGATATCGACAAGGACACTGTTGATTTTCAGGACAATTATGATGGTCGTGAGCAGGAGCCTAAAGTGCTTCCGGCGCGCTATCCGAACCTGTTGGTCAATGGTTCCGGCGGTATCGCCGTTGGTATGGCCACCAATATTCCGCCGCACAACTTGGGTGAAGTGATCAATGGCTGTATTGCCCTGATCGATAATCCTGAAATGTCTCTGGAAGAAATGATCGAGATCATTCCGGGGCCTGATTTCCCGACCGGTGGTTTGATCCTCGGCCGTTCCGGCATTTATTCGGCTTACAGCACCGGTCGCGGTTCTGTGCTGATGCGTGGCCGTGTGACCATCGAGCCGATGCGCAATGACCGTGAATCCATCGTGATTACGGAAATTCCGTATCAGGTCAACAAAGCGAGCATGATTGAGAAAATGGCTGAATTGGTACGCGACAAGCGTATTGAAGGCATTTCCGATCTGCGCGACGAATCCGACCGTGACGGTTATCGTGTGGTTGTTGAGCTGAAGCGCGATGCCAATGCTGATGTGGTGCTGAACCAACTTTACCGCTACACCCCGCTGCAGACCTCTTTCGGCTGCAATATGGTGGCGCTGAATGGTGGTAAGCCGCAACTTCTGACCTTGATGGAAGTGCTGAATGCGTTTGTGCATTTCCGTGAGGAAGTTGTCAGCCGCCGCACCAAATTCTTGCTGAATAAAGCCCGCGAACGTGCGCATGTCTTGGTTGGTCTGGCGATTGCCGTTGCCAATATCGACGAAATTATTGCGCTGATCCGCCGTGCACCGGATCCTGCAACCGCGCGTGAGCAGTTGATGACACGCCGCTGGCCTGCAGCCGATATCGCACCGCTGATCCGTCTGATCGACGATCCGCGTCATGTCCTGAATGATGACAGCACCTATAACCTGTCGGAAGAACAGGCACGCGCTATTCTTGAACTGCGCCTGCAGCGCCTGACAGCTCTCGGCCGTGATGAAATCGCTGATGAACTGAACAAGATCGGCGAAGAAATCAAAGACTACCTGTCTATTCTGGCATCGCGTGAGCGCATTCTCGGCATTGTTAAGGATGAAATGGCGGCGGTTCGTGATGAATTCGCCACGCCACGCCGTACTGAACTGACCCTTGGCGGCGCTGAAATGGATGATGAAGATCTCATCGCCCGTGAAGATATGGTCGTTACTGTCAGCCATGCCGGTTACATCAAGCGTGTACCGTTGAATACTTATCGTGCGCAGCGTCGTGGTGGTAAAGGCCGCTCAGGTATGGCGACAAAGGACGAGGATTTTGTTACCCGTCTGTTTGTGGCCAATACCCATACGCCGGTACTGTTCTTCTCCTCGCGCGGTATCGTCTATAAAGAAAAAGTCTGGCGTCTGCCGATCGGTACTCCGCAATCCCGCGGTAAGGCATTGATTAATATGCTGCCTTTGCAGCAGGGTGAGCGTATCACCACGATTATGCCGTTGCCTGAGGATGAGGCAAGCTGGGCAGAACTCGACGTGATGTTCGCTACAACGCGCGGTACTGTGCGCCGTAACAAGCTATCCGATTTCGTTCAGGTCAACCGCAATGGTAAGATTGCGATGAAGCTGGAAGAAGAGGGCGATGAAATCCTCTCGGTCGATACTTGTACGGTTAATGACGACGTGCTGCTCACCGCTGCCGGCGGCCAGTGTATCCGTTTCCGTGTGGATGATGTGCGCGTCTTTGCCGGTCGTAATTCGATTGGTGTACGCGGTATCAATCTGGCCGATGGCGATAAAGTTATCTCTATGGCTATTCTTGAGCATGTGGAAGCGACACCGGCCGAGCGTACAGCCTATCTGAAGCGCGCTGTTGCTGAGCGCCGCAGCCTCGGCTCGGATGATGTGGAAGATATCGCAGTCGTCGGTGAAGACGTGACCGAAGATGCGGAACTCAATGATGAGCGTTATGAAGAGCTGAAAGCCCATGAGCAGACTGTTCTGACAGTCAGCGAGTTCGGTTACGGCAAGCGTTCTTCGTCCTATGAATTCCGTATTTCCGGCCGTGGCGGTAAAGGTATCCGCGCAACTGATACATCGAAAACCGATGAAATCGGTGCGCTGGTTGCGCTGTTCCCTGTGGAAGCAAGTGACCAGATCCTGCTGGTGTCGGATGGCGGTCAGCTGATCCGCGTGCCGGTTGGCGGCATCCGCATTGCCGGTCGCTCCACCAAGGGCGTAACCATCTTTAACACTGCTGATGGTGAAAAGGTTGTGTCGGTTGAACGTATTTCTGAAACCGATGATGAAGAGGATGAAACCTCGGAAACCGCCGGTGAACAGACACCGGTTCAGGAAACGCCCCAAACGGGTGGTGATGAACCTGCTGCAGAATAAGTTCTGAAAAAAACGCCCCGTCATTTTGACGGGGCGTTTTTTATTGTGCTCACATAAAGAAAAAGGCGGTGTCTTCTCACACCGCCTTGAAATAAAAGCCTGGACTGGAGGTTCCGGCTGCAACTGCCCTCTGATTAAAGAGGTATTTTGTATCTATTTAGGCCTGATTTAGGCGAAACCAAGATATTATCACTTCACTTATGCGTGTGTAATGCGCTTTGATCTGGTGCCGCGGGCGACACGCCGTACAGAGCGCAGGTCGAAGACGGATTTCTGATTGCTCAGACGCCTGGAGGCACTTTCTTCGATCATCAGGATAATGGCTGCAAACATCATCGCGACGATCATTGAGATTGCGAGAATAAATAGCATCATCATTTTATCCTTTCGCTTATATTACGCGCAAGCGACACAAAGGTTGCATAAAATCTTTCATTTTGTGGCATGTGAGATCTGTGCGGTTACTGTGTTGCCGGTAATATAGGCGTTTTCACTTGAATTATTTCTGACCGGTCTATTCATGCTAGGTTCACTTTGGGAGCGCGTAAACCTATGCTTTTGATGTAAGACTGAGGCTTAGAGAGGTTCTTGCTCCCCTCTTTGCTGAACCCGTTATGTACTTCGCTTTAGACATTGAAATTGGTCAGTATAATGATTAATTCATTGGGTATGAAAACAGCTCTCTATGCAGGATCATTTGATCCGGTCACCAATGGTCATCTTGATGTTCTGCGCGGGGCTCTCGCGCTGGCTGACAAGGTGATTGTCGCTATCGGCGTCCATCCGGGCAAAACCCCGATGTTCAGCTTTGAAGAGCGGGTTGAGCTGCTGCGCGAGGCCGGAGAGCAGGCTTTCGGCAAAGATAATAGCCGTATTGATTATACCAGTTTCAGCGGTCTGGTGGTGGACACTGCCAGAAGTTTCAACGCAACGCTGATGGTGCGCGGTTTACGCGATGCCACTGATTTTGATTATGAAATGCAGATGGCCGGTATGAATACAGGTATGGCACCGGATGTGCAGACTGTGTTTTTGCCCGCTTCCCCCGATGTGCGTTTTATTACTGCCACACTGGTGCGCCAGATTGCGGCAATGGGGGGCGATGTCAGCCACTTCGTGCCGCCTGTTATCGAAAAAGCCCTAAAGCATAAGCTTAAAAAATAAGAATTTAGCTTCACACAGGAAAAATCATGTCCTTTTTGCGTAAATTACTGGCTGTCACAGCCCTTCTCGCATTTTCAGCAACTGCCGCTTTGCAGCCGGTCAATGCGCAGGCCGCAGACCCTGAAAATACAGTGGTTCTGACTCTGAAAGACGGTGATGTCGTTATTGAACTGCGCCCTGATCTGGCTCCGAAACATGCTGAGCAGATCAAGAAACTGGTGCGCGATGGTGCTTATAACGGCGTTGTGTTCCACCGCGTGATTGACGGCTTTATGGCGCAGACCGGTGACGTAGAGTTCGGTAATGCGGATAAGGACTATAATCGGGGTCGTGCAGGCACCGGCGGTTCGTCCTATGGTAATATTCCGGCAGAATTCTCCAAGCAGCCATTTATGCGCGGCACCGTCGGCATGGCACGCAGCTCATCGCCGGATTCTGCCAATTCGCAGTTTTTCATCATGTTTGATGAAGGCTCGTTCCTGAACGGCCAGTATACTGTTGTCGGCGAAGTCGTCAGCGGCATGGAAACCGTCGATAAAATCAAAAAAGGCAGCAAATCTGCCAATGGCGCGGTTGATAATCCTGACCGTATCGTTAAAGCCATTGTTCTGGCCGATCGTAAGTAATTCTACTTTAAACGCGGCTGTCTGAGTTGCAGCCTGAAAAATCTACAGGAGAAGCCCCATGGCTTATAAAGATCCGGAAAATACACTGGTACTGGAAACCACTAAAGGTACAGTTGCAATCGAACTCTATCCAGATCTGGCACCAGGTCATGTTGCCCGTATTAAAGAACTGGCACGTGAAGGCGCTTATGACGGCGTTGTATTTCACCGCGTGATCGATGGTTTCATGGCGCAGACCGGCGACGTGAAGTTCGGTAAACAGGGCGGTTCCAGCTTCAACCCATCCCGCGCCGGTATGGGCGGTTCGGACAAGCCTGACCTGAAGGCAGAATTCACCAATACCAAGCACGTACGCGGTACCTGCTCGATGGCACGCAGCCAGAACCCGAACTCGGCTAACTCCCAGTTCTATATCTGTTTTGCTGATGCACCTTGGCTGGATCGCCAGTACTCCGTATGGGGTCAGGTTATTGAAGGCATGGACAATGTTGACAAGATCAAGCGCGGTGAGCCGGTAACTGATCCGGATTCAATCACTACTGCAAAAATCGCTGCTGATCTGTAATTTCTGATCTGTCAGCTTGCTGATTTGAGGGGCGCGTTATGGTTCAAGCCGTAACGCGCCCTTTATTTTTTGCCCGCTGTTCTGTATGGCAGGGCAATGCGAATTTTAGAAAAATTTGAACTCCCCGAAATTGAGGCCAGTGATGCGCGTCGATCTGTTTGATTTTGACCTGCCGGAAGAGCGCATTGCGCTGCGTCCGGTTACCCCGCGCGATCATGCAAAACTGTTGCGCGTCATTCCGGATCAGCCTTTGCAGGATCTGCATGTCGGCGATCTGCCGGATTTGCTGCGCGAAGGTGATGCGCTGGTTTTCAATGATACCAAAGTTATTCCGGCGCAGCTTGAGGGCACGCGTGAGCGTGACGGTACAGTCGCAACCGTGAGTGCGACCCTGCATATGCGCACCGGTGCTGATCGCTGGAAAGCATTTTTGCGCCCTGCAAAGCGCGTGAAGGAAGGCGAGCGCATTCGTTTCGGCCATTCGGGTTCCAGCTGTTTTCTAGGCACGCTGGATGCTCTGGTTGCAGAAAAGCACGACAGCGGTGAAGTGCTGCTGGTGTTTGATGTCTCCGGTGCGATGCTGGATGAAGCGATTGCTTCCGTTGGTCATATTCCGCTGCCGCCTTATATTGCGTCCAAACGGGCGGAAGATGCGCAGGACAGACAGGATTATCAGACTGTCTATGCCCGTGAAGAAGGGGCTGTGGCAGCACCGACTGCCGGTCTGCATTTCACTCCGGAACTGCTGGAGCGTATCCGCGCCAAGGGCGTGAAAGAGCATTTTGTAACGCTGCATGTAGGTGCAGGCACCTTCCTGCCGGTTAAGGCGGATGATACTGCCGATCACAAGATGCATGCGGAAATCGGCTATGTCTCTGAAGAAACCGCAACAGCACTCAATCGCGTGCATGAGCGGGGCGGGCGGATTATCTCTGTCGGCACCACATCTTTGCGCCTGATTGAGAGCGCAACCGGTGAGGATGGCATTATCCGTCCTTGGTCAGGCGCGACCGATATCTTCATCACACCCGGCTATAAGTTCCGTGCGATTGATATGCTGATGACCAATTTCCATCTGCCGCGCTCGACATTGTTCATGCTGGTCTCGGCTTTCAGCGGTTTCGAGACAATGCAGGCGGCCTATGCCCATGCCATTAGCAATGAATACCGGTTTTATTCCTATGGCGATGCCAGCCTTCTGACGCGTCGCGACGCCTGAGCAGTTTCAGGAAAAGTGGAAGCCGGTTTTCCGTCCGAAACTGCGAAAAATAATACTAAGAGATTTTGATATGACTAGTGAAAATTTTGAATTTAAAGTGCTGGCAACAGACGGCAAAGCACGGCGCGGTGAAATTACTATGCCGCGCGGCACTATCCGCACACCGGCCTTTATGCCGGTTGGCACCGCAGGCACCGTCAAAGCCATGTATATGGATCAGGTCAAAGACCTTGGTGCTGATATCATTCTCGGCAATACCTATCACCTGATGCTGCGTCCGGGTGCCGAGCGCGTGGCACGTCTTGGTGGCTTGCATGAGTTTGGCGGCTGGCAGGGACCAATCCTGACCGATTCCGGCGGTTTTCAGGTGATGTCGCTGGCGCAGCTGCGCAAGCTGACAGAGCAGGGCGTAACTTTCCGCTCGCATATTGACGGCCGCGCTTATGAAATGTCGCCGGAGCGTTCTATTGAAATTCAGGGGCTGCTCGATAGCGATATTCAGATGCAGCTCGACGAATGTACCGCACTGCCTGCATCCTTCAATGTGATGCAGAAGGCAATGGAACTCTCATTGCGCTGGGCAGAACGTTGTAAAGTGGCCTTCGGCGATCAGCCGGGCAAGGCGATGTTCGGTATTGTGCAGGGCGGCGATAATGTGCAGCTGCGCGAGCAATCCGCACAGGCGCTGAAGGATATGGATCTCAAAGGCTATGCCGTTGGTGGTCTGGCTGTTGGTGAGCCGCAACAGGTAATGCTGGATATGCTGGATGTGACCTGTCCGATCTTGCCGCACGAAAAACCACGCTATCTGATGGGCGTTGGTACACCGGATGATATGCTGAAATCGGTTGCGCGCGGCATTGATATGTTCGACTGCGTTATGCCGACTCGTGCAGGTCGTCATGGTCTGGCCTTTACCCGTCGCGGTAAGGTGAACCTGCGCAATGCGCGTCATGCGGAAGATCATCGCCCGCTGGATGAAATGTCAGCCTGTCCGGCATCGAGCCAATATAGCCGTGCCTATTTGCATCATCTGGTGAAATCCAATGAAGCACTGGGCGGTATGCTGCTGACATGGAATAATCTGCATTATTACCAATATCTGATGCAGGGTATCCGCGATGCGATTGAGGCAGGCCGCTTCAATGACTTCTTTGAAGAGACAACAGCAGAATGGGCCAAAGGCGATATTTCGCCTCTGTAACAGGCAATAAAAAAGCGGGAGAAATCCCGCTTTTTTATTTTGTGTTGAGTGCTGTGACAGCCCAGACCCGATGGGGAATTGCCAGAGGGTCTTCAGGAAAGCCTTTCAGTAAAGCTTGAGAGAGTTCACTGTCAAAACGAACCGTTTCTTCAGCTGACAGGCTGGCTTTTACACCCGCGCTTGCACGAATACGTCCGCGCCATGCTTCATGGCTGTAATAAACCGGCAGATCAAAAGAGAAGGTTTCAATCGTAGAGAAACCAGCTTCTGCCAAGTCCTGTAACCATTGCGGATAAATTCCGCTGCCACCGCCCATTGTCCATTTCGGATTGTATTTCAGAATAAGCTGTTCTGTTGCTTCAACAACATTCCCTGCAAAGGGCAACCAGTCGAAATGAGCGATAATGATACGGCCATGAGGTTTCAGAACCCGTTTTGCTTCTTGAGCCGCTTTCGGACGATTAAACCAGTGCCAGCATTGTCCGGCTGTCAAAAGATCAAAACTATCATTCGCTTCGGTAAGGCTCTCGGCTGAGCCTGTCCGGTAATGGATGTTAACTCCTGTGTCTCTGTCCAGTTCTGCAGCTTCATCAAGCAAAGCCTGCGCCGGATCAACACCGGTAACAATCAGTCCTTTTTGTGCAAGGCCGCGGGCGACGGTGCCGGTTCCCGTGCCAATATCAAGCGCTGTTTGTTCAGGGCTGATATAGTTTTTCGCGCTTAAAGCATCGAAAAACTTCGGCGGAAAACCGGCACGAAAATTCCGGTAATCAGAGGCAGTTTTGCCAAAATCAATGGTTTTGCCAAAGGATTGAGTAGCTTGAATATTCTGCTTACCGGTCATAGTGCTCCACAGGTCGTATAAAATTATTCAGCTGCTTGTTTTGCTGTCTCCAGCAAGTCGCTGATCATATCCAGTGTCATTTCGTCGAAATGCGAGATGATGCGACTTGGTTCAAAATGCGAGACATGTAGATCGGTATAGCCGAAATCAACGGCAATCACCGGAATACCGGCAGCTTTGGCCGCGTCAATGTCGGCGCGGCTGTCGCCAACCATAACCGCCTGATAACGGTCGCCTTTGGCTTGCGCAATTGTATCCGTCAGATGGCGCGGATCAGGCTTGCGGTACGGGAAGGTATCCTGTCCGCAGATCGCGGCAAAGCGATGCGCTTCACCCATGCGCTCCAGCAATGCCTTGGCACTGATTTCAAACTTGTTGGTGCAGACAGCAAGGACATAACCTGCGGCACTCAGCCGGTCGAGACTGTTCAGTACCCCCGGATAAAAGGCTGACTTGCCCGGCATATTGCCGTTATAATGCTCCATAAACAGGGCAAACAGCTGCTTCATATCCTCATCCGTCAGCTGACGGTTCTGTGCCTGATAAGCACGCTCAATCATCACTTTCGCGCCGGATCCGACAAATTTACGCAGAGAGACCGGATCGGCAGGTGTCAGACCACCGGCAATCAGGCAGTGATTGAGGCTGTCGAGCAAATCCGGAGCTGTATCTACCAGTGTGCCGTCGAGATCAAAGACGATAACGGGTTGCGCTGTGGTGGTTGCGGAGGAATGAGACATATCTGCCCTTTGGCTTATCGCTATTTTACAGAACACGGCACGGAAAGTGTGCGGCATTGGCAAAACCTACCTGAAATGCGGCTTATTGATAGTCTTTTTCGCTAAATAGATGAAATGGGAACAATAATATATTTGCCGCGCGTGATGCTCGTGCTACAGCAGTGCGGAAATAAGCAGCATTAACGGTGTTTTGCGCGACTACCGCGCGTGGCCTGTTAAGGCATAAAGCGTTTCGCAGCCAAAGCTGCAAATGGAAATACGGGAAGCAGATTTATGAGTTCAGTTGATCCGCGTCAGTTGAAAATTGCCGCCGCCGCTGAGGCTTTAACCCATGTGAAAAGCGGTATGAAGCTCGGTATCGGTACCGGCTCCACAGCTGAAGAGTTTGTGCGTTTGCTGGCCGTTAAGGTGGCTGAAGGCTTCGAAATTATCGGCGTGCCGACTTCTGAGCGCACCGCTGCTTTGTGCGCTGAACTGGGCGTTCCGCTGACTACACTGGAAGAAACCCCGCATCTTGATCTCACTATCGACGGTGCAGATGAAGTGGATGGCGATCTGTCGCTGATTAAGGGCGGCGGCGGTGCTTTATTGCGCGAGAAAATTGTCGCTGCCGCATCTGATGCTATGATCGTTATTGCTGACGAATCAAAAGTGGTGGACACACTCGGCCGCTTCCCGCTGCCGGTTGAAGTGAACCGTTTTGGTCTGGCCGCAACAAAGCTGGCAATTGAAAAGGCTATTGCCGGTCTCGGATTGGAAGCGCCGTTGAATCTTCGCATGAAAGACGGCGAAATTTTCGTAACGGACGGCGGACATTATATTCTTGATGCATCTTTTGGCCGTATTCCGGATACAAAAGCATTATCAGACGCACTCTTCGCCATTCCGGGTGTTGTAGAGCATGGTTTGTTTATCGGGCTTGCGCGTGCTGCGATTATTGCAGGCACATCAGGCATCCGTACATTGTCGTAATTTTAAATACATATCTGTCGGCTATTGCCGGAACAAACAGATTTCACGCCGTACAGAACGGTGTAAAGTGAATAAAAAACGGAGTATTGACCATATGACCAAGGCAACTGGCTATCGCCGTCTTATTGCGCCGCTGGCGGCGCTTACAGTACTGGCTGGTGTCAATCTCGCGCAGGCTCAGGAGGCTTCGCAGTCTCATCTGGCAGCCGCGCGTGCTGCAATTGCTGCAATCGGCGCTACCGAACAGTTTGACGGCATTCTGCCACGTGCAGCACAGGCTCTGAAATCTGAGCTGATCCAGAAAGACCCGAATCTCGAAGCAATCATTACCAAAACAGTTGATGATAAGGCTCTGGCACTGGCTGCCCGCCGCTCCGATCTGGAAACCGAAGCTGCCCGTGCCTATGCAAATTCTTTCAGTGAAGATGAACTGAAGGCAATCAGCGGCTTCTATACATCCGAAGCCGGTAAGAAGCTGATTTCTGAAGGCCCGATTGTAACCCGTGAAGTGCTGAAGGCTGCTGAAGTCTGGCAGAACGGCGTTGCCCGTGATCTGGCCATGCAGGTTGGTGAAGTGCTGGCGAAAGCTGCCGGCAGTGCAGCTCCGGCTGCTGCTGAATAATTCAGTCTCAATGACAGAAAAAGCCCGGTCCGAGTGCCGGGCTTTTTTATTGCATATTATTTGGCACGTTGAGCTTGTGACTTTACGGCATTTCCAGCAAAACTGTGTGGGATAATACGTAAAAACAATGAGTTACATCGGTTTCAACGATTCAATCTCAAATTTGACTGTTGTAAGGTTCTGTAACGGTTCCTCTTGTTAAGCCATTGTGCCGGTAACATATTCGGATAACGCGTAAAAAATTCGGAGACTAAAATGACCAGTTATGACTATGACCTGTTTGTGATCGGCGGCGGTTCCGGCGGTGTTCGGGCAGGGCGTCTTGCCGGAGCTATGGGAAAACGCGTCGGGCTGGCAGAAGAGTTTCGCATGGGCGGCACTTGTGTGATCCGCGGCTGCGTACCGAAAAAGCTTTATGTCTATGCATCCCAGTTTCCGGAACATTTCAGTGATGCTGCAGGTTATGGCTGGACTGTCGGCGAAACCAGTTTTGACTGGTCAAAGCTGGTTGCCAATAAAGAAGCTGAAATTACCCGTCTTGAAGGCCTTTATACCAAGGGGCTGAATAATGCGAAGACGGAGATTCTGCCTTATCGTGCCGTGCTGAAAGATGCCCATACGATTGAACTGGTCGGTAGCGGCAAAACTGTTACTGCGGAAACCATTCTGATCGCGACCGGTGGTCATCCGTTTATGGATGATGCCATGCCTGGGCACGAGCTTTGCATCAATTCCGATCAGGTTTTTGATCTGGCTAAGCTGCCCAAGTCGATTACTATTCAGGGCGGCGGTTATATTGCTGTTGAATTTGCCGGTATTTTCAACGGTCTGGGTGTTGAGACCACGCTGGTCTATCGCGGCAAACAGATTTTGCACCGTTTTGACGGCGATCTGTTCCGGCTGGTTACTGAGGCGATGATTGAAAAAGGCATCCGTATTGTCACGGAAGCCAATATTACCTCAGTTGCAGAAGCCGAAGGTGAGCACCGTCTGAGTGTTACACTGAGCAATGGTGAAGTGCTGGCTGCCGATCAGGTGTTGCAGGCAATCGGCCGCGTACCGAATACAAAAGGACTTGGCCTTGAAAATGCCGGTGTGAAACAAGCGGAAGACGGTTCGATCATTGTTGACGAATATTCCCATACCAATGTGGAGAATATCTGGGCTGTCGGTGATGTGACCAATCGTGTTCAGCTGACGCCTGTCGCCATTCATGAGGCTATGTGCTTCCTTGAAACGGCATTTAAGGGCAATCCGATGCGCCCTGACCATGAGCTGATCCCGACCGCTGTCTTTTCGCAGCCGGAAATCGGCACTGTTGGCATGTCGGAGGAAGAGGCGGCGAAGCAATATGCCAATGTTGAAATCTATCGCGCGCATTTCCGCCCGATGCGCAATACGCTGGCCGGACGCTATGAGAAAATGCTGACCAAGCTGGTTGTTGATGGGGATACGCGTAAAGTGCTGGGTGCCCATGTGCTCGGGCTGGATGCCGGTGAAATGGCGCAGCTGCTTGGTATTGCTTTGAAAGCGGCAGCGTCAAAAGATGATTTTGACCGCACAATGGCGCTGCATCCTTCCGCTGCGGAAGAGTTCGTGACCATGTACACACCAAGCTACAGGCTGGTCAAAGGGCAGCGTCAGGGCTGATTATTTGTATCGCTCATGAGACAGAGTGACAGACCGGCGGTGGTAATCGCCGGTTTTTTTGTGAGTTTTGATGGATTTCGTCATAAAATTACAAGATGTGACTTAAATCTTGGCAAAAATGACAAGGCTGGAGCCTGTCGGCTTAATTGCGGCTGGTACATTGTCTTCCGGTGGACTATATACGCAAGGCTGTTACTGCAATGGTGCGGTGCAGCAGGGGATAACTCTAAATAAAATCAGAATATATTACAGGTGCTATAATGACGAAGAACTGGACACCGCAATCCTGGAGAGGCATGCCGATTAAGCAAGTGCCTTCTTATCCGGACGCGCAGGCTTTGGCCGATGTCGAGGCTCGTCTGCGTACATATCCGCCTTTGGTTTTTGCAGGGGAAGCGCGCAAGCTTACCAGGCAACTGGCCGAAGTGGCTGAAGGTCGCGCCTTCCTTTTACAGGGTGGCGATTGTGCAGAAAGCTTTGCGGAACATGGCGCGGACAATATCCGCGACTTTTTCCGCGTGTTTTTGCAGATGGCTGTTGTGCTGACTTTCGGCGGATCACAGCCTGTTGTTAAAATTGGCCGTATTGCCGGTCAGTTTGCCAAGCCGCGCTCAAGCGACATGGAAACCGTGAATGGTGTGGAACTGCCTTCTTACCGTGGTGATGTCATCAACGGTATCGAGTTCAATGAAGCATCGCGTATTCCGGATCCGAACCGTCAGGAAATGGTTTACCGCCAGTCTGCGGCAACGCTCAACCTGTTGCGTGCTTTCGCACAGGGTGGCTATGCCAATCTGGAAAACGTGCATAAATGGACGCTCGGCTTTGTTTCGGACAGCCCGCAGAACGAGCGCTATGTTGCCGTTGCCAACCGCATTTCCGAGACCATCAATTTCATGCGCTCTATCGGTATTACCGCAGACAGCAATCATGCGCTGCGTGAAACCGATTTCTACACCAGCCACGAAGCTCTGCTGCTTGGCTATGAAGAAGCGCTGACCCGTGTGGATTCGACCTCGGGTGACTGGTATGGCACATCCGGCCACATGATGTGGATCGGCGACCGTACCCGCCAGCTTGACCATGCGCATATTGAATATTGCCGTGGTATCAAGAACCCGATCGGTATGAAATGTGGTCCTTCACTGGAAGCTGATGATCTGCTGCGTCTCATCGACCGTTTGAATCCGGAAAATGAAGCCGGTCGTCTGACCCTGATTGCCCGTTTCGGCTATGACAAAGTGGAAGATCATCTGCCGCGTCTGATCCGTGCAGTTGAGAAGGAGGGCCGTAAAGTTGTCTGGTCCTGCGATCCGATGCATGGCAATACGATTACTGCTGCGGGTTATAAGACCCGTCCGTTTGACCGTATTCTGAAAGAAGTTCAGAGCTTCTTTGCAGTGCATCAGGCCGAAGGCACTCATGCCGGTGGTATTCATATTGAGATGACCGGTAAGAATGTGACCGAATGCACCGGTGGTGCACGCGCCATTTCTGCAGAAGACCTGTCCGACCGTTACCACACCCATTGTGACCCGCGCCTCAATGCGGATCAGGCTCTGGAGCTGGCATTCCTCGTGGCGGAACTTCTGAAGAAAGACCGTGATTCACAACCTCAGAAAATCGCGGCAAATGCCTGATTTTAAATAGATAAAACTATACGGGCGGGGCTTGGTTTCCCGCCCGTATTTTTATGATTTCCGGTTTATTGCGGGGCAATATGGAACGCATTTTTAAAGCATTTATCAATTCGATGCGGTCGCTGAACCATCTGGCGCGCCATGAAAAGCCGGTGCAGCAGGAACTGCTTCTGCTGCTTGTCTCTCTGCCTGTGGCATGGTTTGTGGCTGCGGATATGGCAGCCTATCTGTTGCTGGTCGGCGCGGTATTATTTCTGTTGCTGGTGGAAGTCATCAATACGTCCGTTGAAGCGACCTGCAACGCTATCAGCCGTGATTTCAAGAAAGATATTCAGATTGCCAAAGATGCAGGCTCACTTGCCGTGCTGATCGCGTCGATCATGTGTGCAACCATCTGGATTTATCATCTCTGGCCGCTTGTACGACCGCTGATTTTTTCTGCTTAAATAATGATATGGGTGCCTGTATTCACTGATCTGCACCCGTTTCTCATTGCAAGAAAAAGGCAGTCGCGGTAATGCTTGTGCTATGAGCACACAGACCACATCTCCCGATAAATTACGTATCGCAATCGCCCAGCTGAATCCGGTTATGGGCGATCTTCAGGGCAATCTTGCCAAGGCGCGCGCAGCCCGCAAAACTGCGGCTGATGCCAAGGCTGACCTGATCCTGTTTACCGAATTGTTCATCTGCGGCTATCCGCCGGAAGATCTGGTTTCCAAGCCTGCTTTTGTCAAAGCCTGCGAAAAGACAGTGCAGGCCTTTGCGCTGGAAACTGCGGACGGCGGACCCGGTGTGATTATCGGCACGCCTTTGCAGCGCGAAACCGGTCTGCATAATGCGGTGATGGTGCTGGATGGCGGTAAGGTCATTGCCGAACGTTTCAAAGTTGACCTGCCGAATTATGGTGAATTTGACGAACAGCGCAATTTTCAGGCTGGCGCTATGCCGGGGCCGGTGAATTTCCGTGGTGTGCGTTTAGGTATTCCGGTTTGCGAAGATATTTGGGGTGAGCTCGGCGTGTGTGAAACGCTGGCAGAGAGCGGCGCGGAAATTCTGCTGGTGCCGAATGGCTCGCCATATCACCGCTCCAAAATGGAAGTGCGTCACCAGATAGCTGTGCGTCAGGTTGTCGAAACCGGTCTGCCATTGGTCTATGCCAACCAAACCGGCGGGCAGGATGAGTTGCTGTTCGATGGCGGTTCATTTGTTATCAATGCCAATCATCATCTGGCCGTGCAACTGCCCCAGTTTGAAGAACTGGTCTCCATGAGTGACTGGACACGCGGTGCGGATGGCTGGTCTTGTGCAGACGGCGACCGCAACTGGGTGCCGGAAGGTGAAGAGGCAGACTATCTTGCCTGTATGCATGGCCTGCGTGATTATGTGAACAAAAACGGTTTCAAAAGCGTCGTGCTTGGCCTGTCCGGCGGCTTGGATTCTGCAATCTGTGCGGCGCTGGCTGTTGATGCTCTGGGTAAAGACCGCGTGCATACAGTGATGCTGCCTTATCGCTATACGTCCGAAATGTCGCTCAAAGACGCTAAAGACTGCGCTGAAGCACTTGGCTGTCGTTATGATATTGTGCCGATTGCAGAACCTGTTGAGGGCTTTCTCAATGTACTTGCACCAATGTTCGCCGGTACTGAGAGCGGTGTGACAGAAGAAAATCTGCAAAGCCGCGCCCGTGGCGTTATTCTGATGGCGATCTCCAACAAATTCGGCTCGATGGTTGTGACCACCGGCAATAAGTCGGAAATGGCTGTCGGCTATGCCACGCTTTACGGCGATATGAATGGCGGCTTCAATCCGATCAAAGACCTCTACAAGATGCAGGTCTATGCGCTGGCTGACTGGCGTAACCATCATCTGCCGGAAGGTGCTATGGGGCCTGAAGGTGTAGTTGTGCCGCAAAATATTATCGACAAGGCACCGAGTGCGGAACTGCGCGATAATCAGACAGATCAGGACTCCCTGCCGCCATATCCGGTTCTGGATGCGGTCTTGGAGGCGCTGGTTGAACATGAGCGCAGTGTGGATGAGATTGTCGCTGAGGGCTATGATCGCGCTGTGGTCGAGCGTGTGGAGCACCTGCTTTACATCGCTGAATATAAGCGCAGACAATCGGCGCCGGGTGTGAAGATTACCACCAAAAATTTTGGCCGCGACCGCCGCTATCCGATAACCAACCGCTTCCGCGACCGGCATTAATACAAAAAACAAAGAAGAAAATTATGACTGTAATCGTTCGTTTTGCACCGTCGCCGACCGGCTATATCCATATCGGCAATGCCCGTCCGGCGCTTTATAATTGGCTGTTTGCGCTCAAAAATAAGGGGCAATTCATCCTGCGTTACGATGATACGGATGTGGAGCGCTCCAAGATTGAATATGCGGAAGCGATTGCCCGTGACATCGACTGGCTGGGCATCAAACCATCCCGTGTCGAATATCAGTCCAAGCGTTTTGCCGTTTATGATGCTGCCGTTGAAAAGCTGAAAGCAGCCGGTTTGCTCTATGCCTGTTATGAAACAGCAGAAGAGCTGGAACTGCGCCGTAAATTACGTCTGACCCGCCGTCTGCCACCGGTCTATGGCCGCGATGCACTGAAACTGACGGATGAGCAGAAGGCGGCTTTTGAAGCTGAAGGCCGTAGGCCGCATTGGCGTTTTCTGCTGCCGAATTTCAAAGCAACGCCGTTTGAAACCGAGCGTACAGAAGTGCATTGGGATGATCTGGTGCGCGGCCCGCAGACTGTTGATCTTGCTTCCATGTCTGATCCGGTACTGGTGCGTGAAGACGGCACCTATCTCTATACGCTGCCATCGGTGGTGGATGATATTGATATGGGCATTACCCATATTATCCGTGGCGATGACCACGTGACCAATACCGGTGCGCAGATTGCAATTTTCCGCGCACTGAGCGATGTGGTTCCGGTTTTCGGTCATCATAATCTGCTGACAACTACCAGCGGTGAAGGCCTGTCCAAGCGCTCCGGTGCTTTGTCGGTTGGTAGTTTGCGCGAAGCCGGTGTGGAGCCTATGGCGGTTGCTTCTCTGGCGGTGCTGACCGGTACATCGGATAATGTTGAGCCGATTGCAACTATGGAAGAACTGGCGGCACGCTATGAACCGTCCCATGCATCAAAATCCAATGCCAAATTCGATCCGGCTGATCTGACCGGTCTCAACCGCGCTTTGATCCATCATCTGGAATTTGCCGATGTTGAACCGCGTCTGGCAGCCTTGGATATTTCCGGCGACAAAGCTGAAGCCTTCTGGGCAACTGTACGTGGTAATATCGACCATGTGCAGGATGCTGCGCAGTGGTGGGAAGTGGTCAATCGCACCGAGCCTTTCAGTGATGCAGTGGCCGATGAAGACAAGGATTTCATCGCGCAGGCTTTCGATCTGCTGCCGGAATCACCTTGGGGCAGTGATGTCTGGAAAGTCTGGACAGAGGCTGTGAAGGCTGCAACCGGCCGCAAAGGCAAAACATTGTTTATGCCTTTGCGTTTGGCGCTGACCGGTGTTGCTTCCGGTCCTGAACTGGCTGATCTCTTGCCGCTTATTGGGCGGGAAAATACGCTGGCCCGACGCGCCTGATCGCCGGATCAGGCACATAATCAACGGCTTCCTGAATAAGCGGCGGGGATTTCTCCGCCGCTTTTGTATGTTTCATCACAGGGACTGCCGGAATGGAGAAGGGTGATTTGCCGACACTGGCGGTTGCCTTAACCGGTATCAGATCCGTGGTGCTGGTTATGTTTTCCGCAGGTACGAAGACGGCTGGCTGCTGCAATGCGGCCTGCCTGACAGTTTTCGGCTTTTTATAAGTCTGTTTAATGCGCTTGCGTGTTGTGGTGACAGCGCGATTTTCTTTCATCAGCTGTTCAACCTCTTGCGGGCTGCGGCAATTATAGCGGCGCATATCTGTGTAAATTGCCTGTCGCAGATGTCTCTGCTGTGGTGTTGCCGCTGCACGGGAAATCTGCTGTAAGGCGCTTTCGATACGACGTTGGGAAGCGCGTATATAGCGGCATTCTTCTGAAGCAGAACCATTGCTGAATGGTCCCGGATTGCAGGAATAGCGTCTGGCATCACTATTGGCCTGCCGCTGCATCTGGCTCAGCTGTTGGTAGCGTTTGGCCTGCCGCGCATTCAGGCTGGTATGATAATCAATATTACGTAAGTCCTGTTCGTAGGCACGGCATATACGGCCATCAGACAGATTCTGTGAAATTGCAGGGCTGCTTGCAAATATAAGTGTGGCTGCAACCAACACGGCTTTAAATGATGAAAATTGGAAAGCTGCTATTTTGAAATGGATTGATGAAGACATGAAATACTCCGCTCAAATAATCTGAACTGCTAATGAGAAGAGTATGAATATTGATGGTAAATGACGTGTAAATTATTGATTTATAATAATAATTGTAATTTTCAGCACTTTATTGATGCATCAGATTGAGATTTTTACATCAACAAAAAACGCCGCATCATTTTTTGAAACGATGCGGCGTTCAAATATTTTTACCGCGCTGTCGAAATCAGGCTGTTGTGCGCTGTGAAGCCTCAACAACGGCCAGTGCTGTCATATTGACAATACCGCGCGATGTAACCGACGGTGTGAGAATATGCGCAGGACGGGCTGCACCAAGCAGGATCGGGCCGACATGCAGGGCATCAGTCACAGTCTTCAGCACATTCATGGTGATATTCGCGGCATCCAGATTAGGGAAGACCAGCAGATTGGCTTCGCCTTTTAGGCGGGAATTCGGGAATACGCGGTCACGCTGGAACTGCGACAGAGCTGCGTCACCATGCATTTCACCATCCACTTCCAGCTCCGGTGCGCGTTCCTGCAGAATTGCGCAGGCCTGACGCATTTTGGCTGCGCTTTTTGAATCGCGCGAACCAAAGTTGGAATGCGACAGCAGGGCAGCCTTCGGCTCAATACCAAAGCGGCGGATTTCTTTTGCCGCCAGAATGGTCATTTCCGCGATTTCTTCAGCGCTCGGATCAATGGTCACATAGGTATCTGTAAAGAACAGGGTACCGCGTGAGGAGATCAGCAGGCTGAGCGTGGAAAGATCATGCAGACCGGTCTGAACACCGAGAATCTGTTTGACCAGCGTCAGATGGCGTTCAAAACGGCCTTCGAGACCGCAGATCATCGCATCGGCTTCATTGCGCATCATGGCCAGAGCAGCAATCACAGTCGGATTGGTGCGCACGATGGAACGGGCGGCTTCCGGTGTCATACCCTGACGGCCGGTCAGCTTATGCATCAGATCAACATAGTCACGGTAACGCGGATCATCTTCCGGATTGATGATTTCAAAATCAACGCCCGGTTTGATTTTCAGCGCATAGCGTTGCAGGCGGGTTTCGATCACATTCGGACGGCCGATCAGGATCGGCTGTGCAATGCCTTCTTCCAGCACCACCTGAGCAGCGCGCAGAACGCGTTCTTCTTCACCATTGGCATAGATAACGCGTTTTTTGTCTGCGGAGCGGCGTGCAGCGGCAAAGACCGGCTTCATAATCAGGCCGGAGCGGAACACGAAGCGGTTGAGACGGTCGATATAGGCTTCCATATCGGTGATCGGGCGGGTTGCCACACCGGTTTCCATAGCAGCTTCTGCCACAGCCGGAGCAATACGCAGGATCAGACGCGGATCAAACGGCGACGGGATCAGATAATTGGCACCAAATACCGGTGTATCACCGGAATAGGCACGGGCTGCCACATCGGACACTTCTTCGCGGGCGAGAGCAGCAATTGCCTTCACCGCAGCCATTTTCATTTCTTCATTAATGGCTGTTGCGCCGACATCCAGCGCACCGCGGAAAATATACGGGAAGCAGAGAACATTGTTCACCTGGTTCGGATAATCCGAACGGCCGGTGCAGATGATTGCATCTTCACGCACAGCACGGGCTTCTTCCGGCATGATTTCCGGCTTCGGATTGGCCAGAGCCATAATCAGCGGGGTAGGCGCCATTTTGGCAACCATTTCCGGCTTCAATACACCTGCGGCAGACACGCCGAGGAACACATCCGCATCGGCAATAATGTCATTCAATGTGCGTGCATCGGTATCCTGCGCATAGACCTCTTTCCAGCGGTCCATCAGCTCGTTACGGCCTTTATAGACAACGCCTTCCAGATCGCTGACCCAGATATTCTTGTGCTGTGCACCAAGGCTGACCAGCAGGTTAAGGCAGGCAAGGGCTGCCGCACCGGCGCCGGAAACGGCAATTTTGGCTTTGGTGATATCTTTGCCGGCCAGTTCCAGACCATTCATAACGGCTGCGGCTACGATAATCGCTGTGCCGTGCTGATCGTCGTGGAAAACCGGAATGTTCATTTTAGCGCGGAGCTGTTCTTCAACTTCGAAACATTCCGGCGCTTTGATATCTTCCAGATTGATGCCGCCGAAGGTTGGTTCCAGCGCGGAGATCACATCAACCATACGCTCGACTTTGAGCGAGTCGATTTCAATGTCGAAAACATCAATATCGGCAAATTTCTTGAACAATACGGCTTTACCTTCCATCACCGGCTTGGAAGCCAGCGGGCCGATATTGCCGAGACCGAGAACGGCTGTACCGTTGGAAATAACCGCAACCAGATTGGCGCGGGCAGTATAATCGGCAGCCAGTGCCGGATCATCCTGAATAGCAAGACAAGGAGCTGCAACACCCGGGGAATAGGCCAGTGCCAGATCGCGCTGGTTGCCGAGTGTTTTTGTTGGCTGGATTTCCAGCTTACCCGGCTTTGGCGAGCGGTGGTAAAACAGTGCCGCTTCTTCAAAGTCCGAGAATTTTCTGTCTGTGCCGGATACCTGTGCGGTGCCGGTGTTATTCGTGTCGTTGGATGATTTTTTTGTCATATAATTCTTGTCCAGTCAGACGATTGGGGTAGTCATCCCCGTGACAGCTAAGCAGTTAAGCAAAAGCGGGTTCCGCTTGTGCGGAGAAATCAGTCCGCCGGACTTATTTCTTTTCCGCAATGGTCTGCCCAAACTACATTAACCAAAAACACTCTGGCGCATTTGTCTCAAAGGGAGGCGCTTCGGACAAGCGTGCCATTTTGTAGGAATAAGGTCGTATATGGGATATTCGGGCAAGTTACAAATCACAGACTGCTCATTCGGCACTGTAAAAATCAAAAAATACGCTTTTGCGGCCTGTAGCCGAAAGGGGAGCGCGATTATGTCTCAGTCAGAGTGAAATCGCGCTTAACCGAAATTCGGTTAACCCCACAATTCAGGCAGAGGCGGGGAGACTGTTGTTCCGTCATAATGCAATGCCGGTTCACGGTCACGCGCCAGCAGGAGCGGGCCGTCGAGGTCGACGAAATCCGAATCCTGCGCCACCATCAGGGCAGGTGCCATGGCGAGAGACGAACCAACCATGCAGCCGACCATCACTTGCAGGCCAAGAGAACGGGCTTTGTCACGCATGACCAGCGCTTCAGTCAGGCCGCCGGTCTTATCCAGCTTGATATTCACCGCATCATAGCGGTCTTTCAGCTTTTCCAGACCTTCAGATGTATGGGCGCTTTCATCAGCGCAGACCGGCACAGGGCGGCTGGCCTGTAACAGATAGCTGTCATCGGATGAAGGCAGTGGCTGTTCGATCAGTGCAATCCCGCATTCTGCGGCCACACCGATATTTTCAGCAAAATTATCCGCATTCCAGCCTTCATTGGCATCCAGAATGATTTGTGCTTTTGGTGCGGCTTCCCGCACGGCACGAATACGCGCAGCATCATTCTCACCGCCGATTTTCACTTTAATCAGCGGATGATGAGCGAGCTTGGCGGTGGCTGCGGCCATAGCTTCCGGCGTATCAATGGAGACGGTGATCGCAGTAATCAGCGGACGCGGTGCAATATTGAGCAAAGCAGCAACTGTCGTGCCGGATTGTTTTGCCTGCAAATCCCACAAGGCGCAGTCGACGGCATTGCGTGCGGCACCGGCAGGCATGAAGGATTGCAGTTTTACACGCAGGCTTTCTGCCGATCCGCCTTGTTTCAGTAAAGGCTCAATCGCATGAATTTGTTCGCTGACTGATTCGATGCTTTCGCCGTAACGGGCATAAGGCACACATTCGCCATGACCGCTGTGAATACCGTCACTCAATTCACACACTACGACCACAGCTTCGGTTTTGGAGCCGCGCGAGATTGTAAATTTCCCTGCAATCGGGTAGCGCTCAATAAGCAGGTTTAGATTATATTGCATTGGTACTGTCCGTAATTATAGAAATTTACGCCTGGTATAGTGCAGATAAATCATATTGGTGCAGGCGTTCGGGATTATCAGAAAGCTGATAGACTTGGATATTTGCAGAAGGGATGGAAGTAATCCGGCGCATATCTGATCCGGTTATTTCCAAACAGACTCAGGTTTTGGAAGACGCATGTTGACCGATAAAACGGGTAAAACAAGTAGCAGCCCTGCATCCGCACCCGAAATTAATGTGGTGGCGGATGATGGCGCGACTATTATCTCTTTATCCGGCCGCTGGACGTCGCTGACTGTCGCCCGCGTTGATAATCAGATGCGCAAGCTGGAAAGCGGTCTTGCAGATAAAATGCAGGCACCGGTTGTGAAAGTGGATATGGGTGACATATCCGGTCTCGATACGGCCGGAGCATGGCTGATTGAGCGTCTGCGCGTTGCGCTGAGCAAACAGCAGATCAGTGTGCATATTGATAATATCCGCCCGAGCTGGACACCGCTGCTGGAAGAGGTCGGCGCTGCGGTTGAGCGCTATCAGCTGCCTGAAAAACACCGCCGTCCGTTTTTTGCAATTGCTCTGCTCGATAAGCTCGGCCGCTTCATGTATGCGGCACGCGATGATTTTTTGATGTCGATGCATATTCTTGGTGCGACGATCCGCGGTTCGCAGATGAAGTCCGGTCGCGGCAACGGCATCAGCTATGCAGCTATCGTCAATCAGATTGACCGAATGGGCGTCGGCGCGATTCCTGTTGTCTTGCTGATGTCGACGATTATCGGTGCGATTATCGCCCAGCAGGGCGCCTTTCAGTTGCGCTATTTCGGTGCGGAAATTTTCGTGGTCGATCTGGTCGGTATTCTCGTGCTGCGTGAAATCGGGGTGTTGCTCACTGCGATTATGATTGCAGGACGATCCGGCAGCGCGATCACGGCGGAAATCGGCTCGATGAAAATGCGCGAGGAAACCGATGCGCTGACGGTTATTGGTCTCAATCCCGTTGGTGTGCTGGTGTTTCCGCGACTGGTGGCACTGGTGATTGTTCTGCCAATGCTGACAATCATTGCCGATCTGGCCGCTTTGGCCGGTGCCGGATTTGTTGCATGGGCCTATTCGGGCATTCCGCCGGAAGCTTTTATGAGCCGGTTGCGTGACGCGATTGTGACTTCAACCTATCTTGCGGGTCTGATTAAAGCGCCGTTCATGGCGATGATTATCGGTATCATGGCCTCGGTTGAGGGTATGAAGGTAAAAGGCAGTGCAGAATCACTGGGTCGTCGCGTTACCTCATCGGTGGTGAAATCGATTTTTGTGGTGATTGTCGTGGACGGCTTGTTTGCGATTTTCTACGCAGCCATCGAGTTCTAAAAATAAAGCATTACGATAAACATACGGATGAATATGACAAGCAAAGACAACCGGCAGCCATCACAGGGCACAGATGCAGGAGCGGCGCAGGAAGCCGTGATCTCCGTGCGTGATGTCACGGTTGCTTTTGGCCGTAATGTGATTTTGGACAAGCTGGATCTGGATATTCGCCGCGGCGAGGTTCTTGGTTTTATCGGTCCGTCTGGCTCGGGCAAGTCGGTGCTGATGCGCACTATTCTGGGGCTGAACCAGAAGAAATCCGGCCTGATCGATATTTTCGGACAGGATGTTGATAAGGTCAATGAACGTCAGAAAATGGCGATTGATATGCGTATGGGCGTGCTTTTTCAGCAAGGTGCGCTGTTTTCCTCACTGACGGTACTGGAAAATATTCAGGTGCCGATGCGCGAATATCTCGACCTGTCGCCGAAGCTGATGAACGAGCTGGCACGGCTCAAAATTGATCTGGTGGGGCTGAAGCCGGATACGGCGGAGAAATATCCGTCTGAGCTTTCCGGCGGGATGATTAAGCGCGCTGCACTGGCACGCGCACTGGCGCTAGATCCCGAAGTGGTGTTTCTCGACGAGCCGACATCAGGGCTTGATCCGATCGGTGCGGCAGATTTCGATGATCTGATTGCCAATTTGCGCGATACGATGGGGCTGACCGTCTATATGGTAACCCATGATCTTGATAGTCTTTTTGCAATTTGCGACCGAATTGCTGTATTAGGGCAAAAGAAAGTGCTGGTAGACGGCACAGTTGAAGAATTGCTGAAATTTGACGATCCTTGGGTACAGACCTATTTCAACGGTAAGAGAGCACGGCAGATTGATATGAATGCAGCAAACCGCCGGCGCAAAAGCTCAGCAATACCGGTTGAGAAAAAAGGAACGGATTTGAGCGGGACTGAAAACCAGAATACAAATCTTGATGCGGGACCAGATACGGAATTGAATCAGTAATGGAAACAAAAGCCAATTATGTTCTGGTCGGTATTTTCACACTTGCTGTGACACTTGCCGCATTTGGTTTCGTTTATTGGGCTGCGCGTTTCGGTGACGGCAATGATACGCTGCCGCTGGAAATCCGTATTCCCGGTTCTGTGACCGGTCTGTCCAAGGGCAGTCAGGTGCTGTTTAACGGGATTAAGGTTGGCGATGTGCGCCAAATGTTCCTCGATCCGCTCAATCCGAATATGGTGATTGTGCAGTCTGAAGTGAACCGCACCACGCCGATTACCCGTTCCACCAAGGCCGAGCTTTCTTCTCAGGGTTTGACAGGTATCGCTTTTGTTGAGCTTAAGGGCGGTAGCCTGATGGAGCCTAATCTGATGGAAGAGGCGGAGAAGGGCGGCTATGTGGCGCGTATCAATGCTGATCCGTCAATCTTTACCGATCTTATGGCGACCGCGAAGGATATTTTCGGCCGTACCGAGCGTGTGCTTGGCGGGCTGGAGGGCTTTGTCAATGATGCCCGTGGTCCGCTGACCGATACAGTCAATAATGCCAAGACCTTTACTGATGCGCTGGCCAAAAATGCCGATGTTATCAGTGCGATCGGCGATAATGCTGCGGATGTTCAGAAGACGATTCAGGAAGCGCGTGAAATGATGCAGCGCCTGAATGAGGCATCCAAGCGCGTGGATGGCATCATGGCCAAAGTGGACAAGCTGTTGTCGCCGGAAGACCGCGAAGGTGTTGTGGCACAGGCGAAGGCGACACTCGCCTCCATTCAGAAAACTTCGGACAATCTGGATAAGCGTCTGGCTCCGGTTGCGGATAATCTGGCGCGCTTTTCGGGCAAGGGCTTAAGCGATGTACAGTCGGTTGTCGTGGATAGCCGCCGTTCGCTGCAGCGTATTGAACAGGCGATTACCGATCTTGAGCGGGATCCTCAGCGTATTATTTTTGGTGGTTCAGGCACTGTGCCGCAATATGACGGAAGGAAACGTCACTGATGCTGAAGCATATTCTGAACTATAAACTGACAGTTCTCGGTGCCGCAGTTCTGCTGGCCGGTTGTACGACAACACCGCTCGATACATTCAGCCTCAGCTCATCGCCGCAGGTGCAGGTTTCGCAGAAGCGTAAGAATGTGCAGATATTGGTGCCGACACCGGCAGCACTCAAAGCTTTGGACAGTGAGAATATTGTTATTCACGATGCGCCGGGCTCTATCACCTATCTTAAAGGAGCACAGTGGGGCGACCGTCTGACCAATCTGGTGCAGGCGCGTCTGGTGCAGGCATTTGAAAACAGTAATGCTGTCGGTGGTGTCGGACGTCCGGGTGACGGTCTCGCGATCAATTATCAGGTGCAGGCGGAGTTGCGTGATTTCGGTATTAATGCATCGTCCTCACCGCAGACAGCCAAGATAGAACTGGCTGTTCGTGTGCTGAATGACAAGACAGGTGAAGTGCGTGCCACACGAGTCTTCACATCATCCGCACCGGTCAGCGGCGCTGGTAACAAAGCCTATATCCGTGCATTGGATGCAGGGTTCAGTGATGTGACCAGACAGATCGTTGCATGGGTGGTTTCTGTTATCTGATAAAAATCAGATAAATCTTCATGCGGCAGATAAGTATTTCTGCCTTGTGTTCTGAAAACATTGAGATATTTAATTTTTTAAAAGGCGGCATTTATGCCGTCTTTTTTCTCTCCCCAAATCAATAAAAGAAAAATATTCTGTCTGCTGTATAAAAGCTGAAATATGCAGATGCGATTCCCTTTACTCATGACAGAGCGGGGAAAAGACAGGGAGAGCAAGCCGTATGACCTTGCATCAGATATTGGCACTCATGGTTATCGCTTTGATGATGGCTGTCTTTATCTGGGATCGGTTTCGCTATGATGTGGTTGCGCTGTGCTTCCTGCTGATCTCTGTCAGTCTCGGTCTGGTTCCCTATGACAAAGCTTTCACCGGTTTTGCGGATGATATTGTTATCATTGTCGGCAGTGCGTTGATTGTCAGTGCCGGTGTGGCACGCTCCGGCCTGATGGAGGCGGCGGTGCAGCGTTTCGTGCCGCATCTCAATGCCGTGCGGCTGCAAATGTTGTTGCTGGTCGGTGTGGTGACAGTTCTCTCGGCTTTCGTGAAAAATGTCGGCGCTCTGGCCATTATGATTCCGGTTGCACTGCAATTTGCGCGCCGCTCCAATGTCTCCCCGTCGGTTTTCCTGATGCCGATGGCCTTTGGCGCGCTGCTTGGTGGGTTGATGACACAGGTCGGCACATCGCCCAATATTGTGGTGTCCCGTGTACGCGCTGAAATGGTGGGCGAGAGTTTCACCATGTTTGATTTCACGCCGGTCGGTGCAACGCTGGCGGTGGTGGGGATTATTTATCTGGCACTGTTCTACTGGCTGGTTCCGCAGCGTAAGCGCGAAAATGTCAGTGTGGATGAGGCTATTGAAATCCGCAATTATGTCTCAGAAGCACGGGTGCCGAAAGGTGCGACGGTTATCGGTAAAAAGATCACTGATCTGGTGAAACCGGCCGAAGGCAATGCGATGGTGACATCCATCTTGCGCGATACAAAACGCGTTGCACCACTGCCGGATACGGTGATTGCTGAAGGCGATGTTATTCTGCTGGAAGGTGATCCGAAAGCGCTGGATGCGATTGTCAGCAATGGCAAGCTCAAACTGACGGAAGACCGCATACCTTCCGAGAATTCCGGTTCTGCCGAGATTGAGGCTATTGAGGCGGTGATCGGCAAGGATTCCGCACTGATCGGCACATCGGCACGCGGACTTAATCTCTATGAGAATTATGATGTTAATCTGCTGGCGGTGAGCCGTCAGGGTGAGCGTATCAGCGAGCGTCTGCGCGAGGTTATTCTTCATCAGGGCGATGTGGTGGTGTTGCAGGGGCGACAGGGGATTTTGCCGCCATTGCTGCGCGAACTGGGCTGCTTGCCTCTGGCGCGGCGTACCATTCTGCTCGGCAGTGTCCGGCGCGGGCTGATCCCGCTGTCGATCCTGCTGGTTGCTATCGGAATAACTGCCTTGGGCGTTGTGCCTGTTTCAATCGCCTTCTTTGCGGCGGCAGTGGCGATGGTTGTCTTCCGGGTTATTCCGGTCAGTGAGGTTTATTCATCCGTTGACGGGCCGATTCTCGTGATGCTGGCTGCGCTTATTCCGGTCAGTGATGCCTTGCGCACAACCGGTGCAACGGATGTGATTGCGCAATGGCTGACAATATTCGCACATCAAATGCCGCCTGCCGGTGCGCTGGCTCTGATTTTGATTACAGCAATGGCAGTCACACCGTTTCTCAATAATGCGGCGACAGTGCTGGTAATGGCGCCGATTGCCACCAGTTTTGCCTCAGGCCTCGGTTTTAAACCCGAAGCATTTCTGATGGCTGTGGCGATTGGTGCCGGTTGTGACTTTCTTTCGCCGATCGGGCACCAGTGCAATACGCTGGTGATGGGGCCGGGCGGATATCGTTTCAGCGATTATCCGCGCCTTGGCCTGCCTTTGTCTTTCATCATTATTTGCGTGGCCGTACCGGTGCTGATGTTCTGGTGGCCGTTGCAGTAAATATCAACCGGCCATGAAACCGGTTGAATCTTTCTGCCAGTAACCGGCAACCAGTGTCTGGTCACGGGATTTGCCAAGCTGTTTGCGCCAGTAATCACGCATGATTTTGGCACAGTCAGCTTCACCGGCAAACCAGCCGAAACTGTCACTACCGTCCGGCCATGGCAAAGCGCGGAGCTTGTCTGTCAGCACTGTTGCTGCGGCATCCTGATCGGCATTCACAATCCATTCGACAGTCACACCTTCAGGATGTGTGAGCGGCTGAATATCAGATTGTGCATCAACGGCAATCAGCACATGGCCGGTAACATCCGGTGCGAATTCTTCCAGCATCCGCCCGACAGCGGGCAGGCCGGTCATATCCGTACCGATCAGATATTGTTTTGCCTGCCGCAGCGGACGGCCGACCGGCCCCATCAGACCGGCAATATCACCTGTGCGGGCATTTTTAGCCCATTGGCTGGCCAGCCCTTCGGTTTCATGAATATAGAAGTCAATCTCCATCCAGCCTTCTTCAATATTGAGATTGCGGATGGTGTAAGCGCGCGCTGCCGGTCGCTTTGCTTCATCCGGCCAGAAGGGCAGGCCGTTCGGTCCCATAATCGGCCAGACAGGCTGCGGCACTGCTTGGGTCGGCAATAACAGCCGCACATGCATCGCACCGAACAGGGAAAAGCGTTTGAGGTCTTCACCGCTGAAACGGATACGCAGCATATGCGGTGTGAAATAGCGTGTAGAGACAACACTCATCAGCCGGAATTGCGGCAGTGGCTGCTCGCCGGCATGATCGCCTTCCCAGAGAATGTCCGGTGCTTCTTCTTTGGTATAGAGTTTGATGGCAACGGCAGCCAGATCTTTCAGGCGGCTCAGCCCCACAGTTTCACCGGCGCGTAATGAAACCTGATAACCTCCAGGCTGCGATTTCAACTCGATCTGCCCGAAAGGGTAATAAAATGCGTGCAGTTCTTCTTGCGCATCATAATGCGCTTCATAGGAGTTGAGACGGTCGATAATCGGCGGCAGGTAGCTTGCCCCGTTGACGAGGCGGATATTGGCATAGCTGTGCAGTGATGATGAATGCTCTGACACGGTGTTCTCGATTTTGGAAACAGGATGAACGCAAAAAAGACAGGCAGCATAAAATGCCGCCTGCCAGACTGGAGAGGATTGGCGTTTTAACCGCCGAAACGTCCGGTAATGGCCACTTTGAAAGTGCGGCCTTTGCCTTGTTCTATATCTGAGGTTGTTGCCCAGCCGGTTTGCGCGTCGGTATAGGCTTTGTTGAAGATATTATCGACGCCGAAGTCGAGCTTCACATTGTCAGTGACCTGCCAGTTGGCAAAGACATTCACCAGATCGGTGCGCGGATAGACAGTCACGCCATTGCTGATCGCACGGGTCACTTTACCAAGGCTCTGATATTCAATGCCGTAAACCAGACGATCATCCAGTGCTTTAAGACCCAGCGCGGCGCTGAAATTATGCAGCGGCGTGTTGCTCAGGGATTCGCCTTTGTAAATGCCGTCTTTCATTTCCGCATTGGTATAGGAGGCGGCGAGGTTCACATAACCCCACCATGTATCATAGGTGCCTTCCAGCTCTACGCCACGCAGACGGGCAGTGCCGACATTTTCCGATGTCGTGTAATTACCGATTTTAACCGTGTTGATGTAATCTTTCACATCAGTGTGGAAGATATTCAGTTTGGTGCGCAGCTGATCTCCGGCTTCAATCAGATTATCCTGCCGCAGATTGATGCCCGCCTCATAGGTGGTGGCGACTTCCGGTTTCAGGAACAGATTCGGCTCATAGCCGGAACCGTGAGAACCGTTCTGGCGGAACACATCCTGCATATGCGGAACGCGATAACCCTGCGCATAAAGCCCGTAGAACTGAATGCCCTCAACCGGTGTAATACCAACACTCAGGCGCGGGGAAACACGATTGCCGTCGAGGCTGACATCCTGAGACGGATTACCCGGAGAGGCTTTGCTGGTACCATCCAGATTATAACCGTCATACCGGACAGCACCGATCACTTCGAGCCATTTCTGATATTCGCCCTGCCATTGCACAAAGCCGCCATAGGCCTGCTGCTCGCCATTGCCGAAATTGTCAGTATCGGAGCGTCCGCGCAATTTATAGTAATCCATGCCGTAGGTTACGGTGTGTTTCAGGCTCCCGGTTTCAAAACGCGAGCTGTTATGAGCGCGGAAACCGGATGTCGAAACATCATAGTAACGGGTTTTTCCATAGTCCTTCAGCTGCCAGACCTGAAACTGGTCATTATCCGTCGCGCTGTGATAGGCGTTGACGGAGAGATCCCAGAACGGATTATCATCCGGTCTGTAGGTGTAGCTGCCTGTATAGGTGCTGACGATCGTATCAGCATTATAGCGCGAAAGGGTTGGGGAAGCAGAGCCGCTGCTGCCGGTGATGATATCTTCATATTTCTGGCGGGAGATGCCGAATTTCAACTCATGTCCTTCTGCAGGGCGCAGGGTGACTTTACCCATGCCGCTGATGGCTTTTTCACCTGTCCAGCGCACATAATCACCGTCACCATTCTTATATTCATCACTGTCACGGTAATTGAGATTACCGATCACATCGAAATTTTCATTAAAGCGGTAAGCGCCGGTTGTGCTGGTGAGGAAGCCTTTTCCATTGCTTTCATAGCGCAGCTTTTCGCTCAAAGCCCATGTTTCACCGTCATAGAGAAAATCGCGGGCATCTTTGGTTTCAAAGGCAACTACGCCGCCAATGGCACCGGAACCATAAATGTTGGAAACAGGGCCGCGGATAACGGTCACCTGCTTGAGCAGTTCCGGTTCAATATAGAACGAGCCGGAACCGTGGCCGACACGCCAGTAATCCTGCCTTGCGCCATCCAGCGTTACAGCAACACGGCCATATTGCTGAAGACCGCGAATATTAATCGAGGTTGCCGGATCATCACCGTTCAGTGAGGCATGAACACCCGGTGTAAAGCGGAAAATATCGGCAGCAGTTGTCGGCTGAATGCGGTCGATCTGCTGACGTGAGATCAGGCTGGTGGAAGCAATCGCATCAATTACCGCCTGATCATTGCTGAGCGGGGAGATGGTGATGGTATCAAGTTCCAGCACCTGTGACTTCGCTTTGTCAGCGGTTTTTTGCTCATCTGTTTGTTGCTGGGTTTTAACCGGCTTAGTCTGGGCAAGAAGAGGTGTTGCACTGAATGCGAACAGCCCGATTGTACTGAGCACGGTTGTACCCAGCAGACGAAACGCGGATTTCTGAGAGATTTTCATATTGCCCCCGATGATGCTGCCGGTTCACAGCGGGAGGGATTTCCGGCTATTGGCATGCATTAAGTTGACTCATTAATTCATATTAATTAGAGGCTATATAAATCATGATAAATAGAGTCAACTTTAATTATGCAAATCAGACAATTGTTCACTAAAGCGAAAAATCATCCCGATTATTACGCAATGAAGGCGATATTTTTGCTCACAATCGCTCTGATCGTTGTGGTGTTCTGGCTGAATGTGAGTTCTGCCCGTGCCGCGCAGCAACAAGGCACGGCGCAACGCATTATCACGCTCGGGCCTGATGTGACCGAAATCGTCTATGCACTCGGCGCGGATGAAAAAATCATCGCCCTTGATCGCAGCAGCAAATATCCGGCGGATACAGCCAGTAAGACCAATGTCGGTTACCGCCGCAGCCTGTCCGCCGAAGGTGTGCTAGCTCTGCATCCAGATCTGATTATCGCGTCGGAAGATATCGGCCCGCCGGAAGTGGTGGATGTGCTCAACCAGTCCGGTGTGCCTGTGCTGTATATTCCGGCGGTTAACAGCCGTGAGGGACTGGTTACAAAAATCAGCCTGATTGCCGAGCGTCTGCAGCTGGAGCCGCAGGGGGAAGTGCTGACAAAATCGGTTACGGCAGATTTTGATGCGGCTATGGCGCATGTGCGCAAAGTCTCGGAAGGGCGGGGAAAGAAAGTGGTGTTCTTCCACGGGCTGGCGAAGCTGAGCGGTGCGGGCAGCGATACGGCGGCAGATGCCTTTATCCGCCATGCAGGGGGCGTTAATCCGCTTGCGGTCTATAAAGGCTATAAAGCCGTGTCAGCAGAATGGTTGCTGGAAGCGGAGCCGGAAGTGGTGCTGATGCTGTCCGACGGGGCAGGCGGGCCTAAAGCAGAGGATGTGTTTTCGGATAAAGCGCTGCAAAACACGCCCGCAGCCCGAAACAAGGCGCTGATCGTTCTTGACGGGCCCTATATGCTTGGTTTCGGCCCTCGTACGGCAGAAGCTGTGCGCATTCTTGCTGATGCGCTTTATGGACAGTAATACAGATTAATCATCAGCATCTTTGGGCAGCAGCTTTTCAATGTCGTGGAAAATCTGCTGCCATTCTTCTTCATTCAGATCAAAAAGCTGGAAACTGCGCAGCAGGAAAGCACCTTCATTGGCGATGAATGCAAGGCGGGTATTGCGTCCTTGCTGAGTGGAGACATCCAGCCCGTCCAGTTGTTTGCGATACCATTGCCGTGTTTTATCCAGCTGTTCTGAACTGGGTTCAAGACTGGCAAGCATGGCCGCAAGACGTGAATCACCAAGCGGGTCACTGTCCCTTGTTACGCGAATATGCGCCGCTATATGGGAGAGGGCATCGGTTCTGCCATTCTGCATGGCGGTCACTTGTTTGTCGAAATCAACACCCCAGCGTGTCAGCATGGCATCGACCAGCCCGTCTTTATTGCCGAAACAATATTGCACACCGCCCTTGGTGATACCGGCAGCCTTGGCCAGCGCATCAATGGTCAAAGCCGGTGCGCCATGCTCCACAACGATCTTTTCGGCCAGATCCAGCAAATGATTGCGGTCAATGGTGCGCGGACGGCCAATTTTTTTGAGTTTTTTACTTTCCATACGTATGGATTTAAATTAACGACCATCAGGTTTCAAGCTTTTTCCGTAAAACAACACATTTTGTCGTTCTGCGGGGCAGGTTATAAAAGTGCTGAAACTTCAGCACAGAAGAAGTGGATATTATCAATGACATTGCATAATCGCTGGCTGGTACTGGCCATCGTCTCAAGTGCATTATTCCTGATCGTGATTGATATGACTGTGCTTTACACAGCATTGCCGCGGCTTACCCATGATCTTGCGGCCAGCGCATCAGAGAAACTCTGGATTATTAATGCTTACCCGCTGGTCGTTGCAGGCCTGTTGCCGGGTGTCGGCAGTCTTGGCGACCGTCTCGGGCATAAACGTATGTTCACAGCGGGGCTTGTGGTTTTTGGTATTGCGTCACTCGCAGCAGCCTATGCGCCAAATGCGGAAATGCTGATTGCTGCCCGCGTGCTGCTTGCCGTTGGTGCTGCAATGATGATGCCGGCAACACTTTCGATCATTCGCCTGACTTTCGAGGATGAGAACGAACGCTCTTTCGCAATCGGTATCTGGGCGGCGGTGGCCTCCGGCGGTGCAGCCTTCGGTCCTGTTGTCGGTGGTGTTTTGCTGGAATATTTCTGGTGGGGTTCCGTCTTCCTTATCAATGTGCCGGTGGTGCTGATTGCGCTGGTTCTGGCTTTGACCGTGCTGGAGACCCGTCCCGGTAATAAAAACCGCCAATGGGATCTGATCGGTTCCGTTCAGGTCATGATCGGTCTTGTCGGCGTGACTTTTGCCCTGAAAGAGCTGGCCAAGCGCGACAGTTCCATGTTGCTTTTTACCGTCTCTATGATTGTCGGTTTGATTGCGCTGGTGGTGTTCTATCGCAGGCAGCGGGCAACCAATGGTATGCTGGTTGATTTCTCGCTGTTTGGTAACCGCAAATTCTCGTCCGGCGTGATGGCAGCTTCTGTCTCTTCGGCAGCTCTGATCGGTGTGGAGCTGGTTTTTAGCCAGCGTTTGCAGCTTGTTGCCGGTTATTCGCCGCTGCAGGCCGGTCTGCTCATTCTGCCAATTCCGCTGGCCGCCTTTGTTGCGGGGCCGCTGGTTGGCTGGGGACTGCCAAAAATTGGTGAGGCACGGGTGCTTTGGGGCGGTATGCTGATTACCGGTCTTGGCACAGCGCTTTATCTGCTGAGCTTCCAGATGCAGCCGCAGATCTGGCTGATCGGCCTGATGATTATGGGTTTTGGTGTCGGTGCGGCAATGACCGGTGCTTCAACTGCGATCATGGGCAATGCGCCGGAAGAAAAAGCCGGTATGGCAGCTTCTGTTGAGGAAGTGTCCTACGAACTTGGCGGTGCTACAGGTGTTACGATTTTCGGCAGTCTGATGACCGCAATCTATACGGCATTTATGATCGTGCCGGAAGGATCGGGTTTTCCTGAAACGATCCGTGACAGTCTGGATGAAGCTTTGCTGCTGGCAGAAACCCTGCCTGCGGAACAGGCGCAGCATCTGCGTGAGGTTGGCTTTATGGCCTTCGATCAGGCCTTTATGTGGGTGATTGCAACGGCGTCATTGCTGATTTTTGCAACGGCATTGCTGATCTTCCGGGTGAACCGTAAAGCATAAAAAAGACCGGCTCATTCTGACGGATGAGCCGGTCTTACTATTTTGAACAGAGATGATGATTATTTATCATCTTTCATGCGGGCGAAATAATTCGCCAGCAGCGCGCCGGAAATATTGTGCCATACGCTGAAGATCGCACTTGGCACTGCGGCCAGCGGCGAGAAATGCGCATTGGCAAGGGCGGCACCCAGACCGCTGTTCTGCATGCCGACTTCAACTGCAATGGCTTTACGCTTGGCAAGCGACATGCCGGTGAGTTTGGCAGCGGTAAAGCCGAGCATATAGCCGATGCCATTGTGCAGAACCACGACCACGAAGATCAGCAGGCCGGATGTGGCGATAGCGCCTTTGCTGCCTGCCACAACGGCGGCAACAATCAGCACAATACCGGTCACGCTTACCAGCGGCAGCACAGGGACAGCGGATTTAACGACGCCCGGAATGAGTTTCTGCGCCAGCACGCCGAGTGCCAGTGGCACGAGGATCACTTTAACAATGCTCATGAACATTGCCATTGCATCAACCGGCAGGAACTGGCTGGCGAAGAACCAGACGAGGAATGGCGTTACCAGCGGTGCGGCCAGCGTGGTCACGCTGGTGCAGGCAACGGACAGCGCCACATCGCCTTTGCCGAGATAGGTCATCACATTGCTGGATGTACCGCCCGGGCAGCAGCCGACGAGAATAACACCGGCAGCGACTTCCGGTGACATCGGAATGATCCTGGTCAGCAATACGGCAAGCAGCGGCATAATCAGAAACTGCGAGGCAACACCGATACCCACATCGACCGGACGGCGTACCACTTCACGGAAGTCATCAAGGGAGAGGGTGAGGCCCATGCCGAACATGATGATACCAAGCAGGGTAACAATATAAGGGGCGAATTGTTTAAAGGTCTCAGGGAATACAAAACCCAGTACGGCAAACAGCAGAACCCAGACCGCAAAAGTCTTGCCTACGAAAGCCGAAAAGCTTGCCAGCATTTTCATTACAGATAGTCCTTATTTAATAACTAACCCCGCTCTAAATTTTATGAGGCGGCATGGCAAGTTATTAATGAAATAAAATAAGTGCATTACGGGTAATAAAATGAGTCTGTGCGGCAGGCATATAGGCCTAAAGTTTCAGAGCAGCTGTAAATAAAAACACCCGCCATAGCTGTGTATGGCGGGTGCGTTAGTTTTGTTTGTCAGTCTGTATCGTCAGGCTGTCTTTTTATTGTCGCCCATTTGGAAAATCGCGAACAATGCGATAACAGCTGCGATACTGACATACCATGCAGGGGCGCTGTAGCCGAGCGAAGTGGTGCCGAGCCATGTCAGCGCTGCCGGAGCAAAACCACCGAAAATTGTGGTGGAGATGTTATAGGCCAGCGACATACCGGTTGAACGGATATGGGTCGGGAAGACTTCGGACAGGGCGGAAGGTGCAACGCCAACCACACCGGCAACCATAACACAGAAGCAGCTCTGAACAGTGATCAGGGTGCCGAGTGTCGGTGAGTGATGCAGCCACCACAGCAGCGGATGGATAGCCACCAGCAATACGGTTGTGGTGATCGCCAGTGTCAGACGACGGCCGATCTTGTCGGAAACAGCACCGGCAGCGATACAGGCAATAGCCATCAGAATATTACTGATAAGCGCCGAGATAAATGCCTGCGTACCGGTGAAACCGAATGCACGCTGCACATAGACCGGCATATAGATAACCATGACATAGACGCTGGCTGCCCAGAGCACGGAGAAGGCTGTACCTTTGAGCAATGCACCGCGATAAGTGGTGAAAATCTCTTTCAGCGGAGCATGTTCTTTGTGCGCGGCTTCCGGTTTTTCGTCAAATTTCGCTTTGAAGTGTGGTGTTTCATCAAGCGAACGGCGCATCCACAGACCGACAGGTGCAATCAGCAGGCCGAGGATGAACGGAATACGCCAGCCCCAGTCACCGATCTGATCTTCAGTCAGCAGCGATGTAACGCCCAGTGCTACAAAGGCACCGATAATATTGGAAAATGCCATACTGGCCTGCAGCCATGCAGCATATTTGCCTTTTTGACCTTCCGGTGCATGTTCCACCAGAAAGGCTGCCGCACTGCCGACTTCACCACCGGCTGAGAAACCCTGCAGCACACGGCCAGCAAGAATGATCATCGGTGCGCCGATACCGATCGCGGCATAGGTTGGTGCAATAGCAATCAGCAGCGTACCGGCTGCCATAATCATGATGGTCAAAAACAGCGCCGCTTTACGACCGGCTTTATCAGCGTAAACGCCGAGCACAACCGCGCCGAGCGGACGGATCAGAAAGCCGAGGCCAAAGGCCAGAAACGACTTGATCAGTTCGACAGTGTCATTGCCGCCAGGAAAGAAATTCTTGGCGATATAAACCGCAAACAAGGCGTAGATTGTAAAATCATACCATTCCAGAGCATTACCGATTGAGGCAGCAGCGACAGCCTTTTTGGCGTTGGAATTATGCTTTGTATGCGATGGTATAGTTGGATTATGTGTAACGTCCGTCATAGGACTGGCTCTCCCCCAAACATTCCGGCTGTGGTCTTTTATCTCTCATCTCCCACCAGCAATACGAGACAGTAACAATTTAACTTTGTGTCGGCATTTGACAAAAAATGAATGTCTCCATAGCGAAAAACGAAATAGTGTTTCGACGGAACAATATTTTTGTATTTATGGCATATTGGATTGATATTCTTGGTAAAAATCACTGATGAAGGTCTGTGCCTATGATCGAGCTGCGGCAGCTTTCTTACTTCGTGGCGGCCTGCCATCAAACCAGTTTCAGCAAGGCGGCTGAAATGCTGGATATTGCGCTGTCAACACTGAGCGTGGCACTGCAGAATCTGGAGGAGGAAGTCGGTGCACAATTGTTCCGTCGCGTGCCTGCAGGGCTTACCCCGACTGTGGCCGGACGCTGGCTGTACCGTGCTGCTATTCCGCTGTTGCAGGCTGAGGCCTTTACCCGTCAGGCGGCGATGCGGGAATGTACCGAAGAGAATGAATTCAGTCATCTGGTGGTGGAAGTCCAGCTGATGTTCTCGCTCGGCAATGTCTCCAAAGCCATCAGCACAGCACTTGCCGGTTTGCAGAAAGACTATCCGGATGTGTTTATTGAGCCGCATTGGGGCAGTGCGGATGGTGATCCGGCTTTGCCGCTGACAGAGAGTGCGAAAAGCAGCCGGATTATTTTCAGTTATGAGAAAAAGGGTGTCGCTATTCACGATGATCCGTGGGTGCTGGCGCGTAGTCTGCCGGTACAGTCAGGCGAAGCGCCTGCTTTGCAGGATATGCTTGCAGGCCCTGTGATTGTGCCTGCATTGCCGGAGCCGCTGCTGCATGATCTCTCTGCCTATCTGGCAAAGCATCCGATTAAAAATGTCCGCTTCACGCAGGATCATCCGGGTACTCTGGCACGCTTAAGCGGGGAGCACCCTGATACGGCCTTTCTGGTGCCGCAAAGCACGCTTGCCAACCGTATGGGCTTGCATCGTCTTAAACTGGTGCCGCTTGATCCGCCGCTCATCAGTCAGGTGCGGGTGCATATTGCCGATCCGCATCCGGTGGCGGAGGAGACCGTACGCCGTATTCGTGCGGCACTGATTTCCGGTGAAACATCGCCGCTTTATCAGCCGCAGCTCACCAGACGGCAATTCAGTTATTTCCGGCTCATTGACAACAATCGCAATCTCACAGCAGCCGCCCGTATGGCAAAAGTCGCCCAACCGGCTATTACCGGCCAGCTGCGCAAGATGGAGCAGGTAATCGGCAAGCCACTGTTCGAGCGCCGCCGCGACGGGCTTGTGCCGACAGATGCCGGACGGGTTTTTCGTATCGGCAGCGATCTGATCGATGCGCGTTTGCAATCCATGGCCGTGCATAGTGCCGGATCATTGGGGCGCAACCGTTCGCGTTTACGTATTGGCGTTTTGCCGTCCGTCAGTCAGGAAAGCACTTTGCTGGCAGGCATGACCGATGCGGTGCTGCGCTGGCGAAAGAACCATCCGCAAATTGATCTGCAAATTCTGGAAGCACCGACCAGTGTCTTGCAGGATTGGGTGCAGGCGGGTGTGATCAGCCTTGCCGTGCTGGAAACCGATATGCCGCATATGGCGCGTTTCAGCCTCAATGTTGAAGAGCCTCTGTCGCTGATCTGTCATCCCGATCTGGCAGCAGAACTTTCTCAGGGCGCAGCGATTGATCTGGAGGCGCTTCGTCAGGTGCCGCTGGTTCTGCCGACTTTGACTTTCGGCATCCGGCAATTGCTGGATGCGCAGTTGAGCGAGCACAACTTGTCCGTTGAACCGGTCATCGAGATCAATTCTCTGCCGATGATGATCGCGATGATCCGGCGTGAAAAGCTTGCCACTCTGCTGCCGGTTTCAGCCGTGCGCCGTGATCTGGAGCAGGGCACCTTGGTGAGCCTTGAACTCAAGCCGCATATTTTGCGCAGGTTGTTTGTGATCTATTCCAATGCCCGTACCCTGACGGTTGCCGAAAGAGAATTGGTGCGCGAATTGCGCGAGGCACTTACTCCATAATCGGCTTAGAGCGCCGTGTGCCAGACTTGGCACACAAAGGTCGCTCTAACACTTTAAAATTAGAGCATAATTTTACCTTAAACTGATCTAAGTTTAAGGAATTATGCTCTGGAAATGAAAACAGGCGAAACCGGAGTTCCGCCTGTTTTCTTCACGGGGGCATTTTCTAGGTTTTACGCCAGTTTGAAGTGGCGGATGTTTTTCTTTTCCGCTTCATCGAGCGCTTCTTCATATCCGGCATCGGCATAACGCATCACGCCGAGCGAGGTGTCATTGGTCAGCGACAGTTCAATGCGGATATCCGCATCATCTGTACCATCAGCTACAACGGTTACACCCGCGCTGGTCATATAACCGGAATAGCCGCCACCGCCGGAATGGATCGCGACCAGATCAGCCTGCGACGAGCACATGGCCAGACCATTGATCAGCGGCCAGTCGGCAATCGCATCAGAACCGTCACGCATATTTTCAGTCATGATATTCGGATGCGCCATGGCACCGGCATCAAGATGATCACGGGTAAAGGCAACAGGGCCGGACAATGTACCATCCCGCACCATGCTGTTCACAGCGAGTGCCAGCTGGGTGCGTTCGCCATGACCGAGCCATGCGATACGCGCTGGCAGACCCTCAAACGGTACATTTTTACCGGCGAGATGAATCCAGTTGGTGACAATGCGGTTATCCGCAAAAGCCTTGAGGATGTAATTGTCGATAATGCGGATATCTTCCTGATTATTCGACAGTGCAATCCAGCGGAACGGGCCAATCGCACGGCAGAACAACGGGCGCAGGAAGGCTTCGGTGAAGACCGGAATGTTGAACGCATCTGCCACGCCGCCGTCTTTGGCATGGGTGCGGATCAGGTTACCATTGTCAAAAACGACCGAACCGGCTTTCTGGAAGCCAAGCATGGCTGTGACATGACGAACGATGGAAGCGCGGCTTTCATTCATCAGTGTCTGCGGATCGCTCTTGCGCATCGCGCGGGCTTCAGCCAGAGAGCGGGTTGCCGGTACATAGCCGTAAACCAGATCATGGGCGGAAGTCTGGTCAGTCACGATATCCGGAATGATATTGCGTGCCAGAATTTGCTCATAAAGATCAGCGGCATTGCCGTAAACGCCGATGGAGACAGCGCGTTTCTCGGCCATTGCTGTTTTGACCTGCGCCAGCGCATCGTCCAGATCTTTGGCAATCACGTCAAGGAAGCCGATATCCTTGCGTTTCTGAATGCGTTCCTGATCGATTTCAACGCAGAGGGTTACGGCACCGGCCATACGGCCTGCCAGCGGCTGTGCGCCGCCCATGCCGCCAAGACCGGCGGTGAGGATCAGACGACCGGCCAGATCATTGTTGAAGCTCTGTTCGGCAATGCGCATGAAGATTTCATAGGTGCCCTGAATAACGCCCTGCGAGCCGATATACTGCCAGTCACCGGCAGTAAGACCACCCCAGCAAATCAGGTTCTGCTTTTCCCATTCATAGAAATTTTCAGCCTTCGCCCACTGACCAACCATATTACAGTTGGCCATAATCACGACCGGTGCCTGTTTATGGGTTTTCAGAATGCCGATCGGCTTGCCGGACTGTACGACGAGCGTTTCGTCTTCTTCAATCTTGTGCAGGCTTTCAACGATCTTGTCATGGGATGGCCAGTCGCGTGCAGCTTTACCGAGTGCAGCATAGACCACCAGATTATCCGGGTCTTCACCCACAGCCAGCACGTTTTCCATCAAACGCAGCAGGCCTTCAGCGCGCCAGTTCTTACAGCGCAGCTCGGTGCCGGATGTGACGTTAAATTGTTTCTTGGACATAATAATACTTTCTAAACCGCTAACTCAGGCCAGTGCGTAATCGGCAAGCGAGATACCGAGTGCCTTTTCGACGATCGGATAAACGCTCGGATCTTTGACCGAGGCGCTGAGCGGGATTTCTGTCTTGTTGATGTGGAACACCAGAATTTCCATGCCTTCATGGACATTGCCGACACTGACAGGGCTGCCATTGGTATCGAGCGTGGTGATCACGTCAGGGAAGGTGGCAAGACGCTGACCGTCACCGTCATCCACGGCCATATATTCGTTCATCACATGCAGGATCACATCGCGGTTGCCGTCACGCACGGTGATGGTACCGATGTCGAAAGCTTCCTGCGTGTAATGCACATTCTTGGCGGTGACTTTGCCCTGCGCGAGAATACTGCCATTGGTGGTTTTGCAGATCGCATCAATCACCGCAGCCGCGCCTTTGTTCCGGGCAGCGCGAATAGCTTCACCAAGGGTCAGAGCGCGGGAAATACCGCCGAGCGCTGCATTCTTGCGCACATAGGAAGCACGCAGCGGATTGCGGCAGCTGGCGATGAAACCACCGGACATATCGGAGGCTTTGCGCAGGATCGGTGAGATTTTGGCTGTCGCGCCGCGTGTGACCAGCTCGATATAGGAGTTGGAATCGCGGTGACCGCCAACAGCTGTCTGGATCATCTGCTCAGGGCTGTTGGCCATGCCGATGGAGCCCATGTCACCGGTCGGATGCGCGCGGATATCGCCCACAGCATCAATCACTTTGGTGCCGAGAACAGCAGAAGGCAGCCATGCATTCATGGTGCTGGACATGCCGTTCTGGCCGATCATCAGGCCATAGACTTCGTCGCCCAGCTCATATTGCAGCAGTTCAACGGCTTTTACATAGTCGATGCCGAGCATTTCCCACTGGGTAGTGCTGGCCGGTGCACCGATCGCAGCGGCTGTGGCAATCCATGCGTCATCGGATACTTCTTCCATATCCACCAGTTCAGGCCGGCCAATGGTGACCGCGGTGGTGCCCAGCATACGGCCATGCTCGACCCAGCCGCCGCCACCGGCTGCAAAGACCGAACCGCCTGCAATTGCGGATTCCACGTCATCCAATGTTAAAATACGCCCCATAATGGCCTCCTCTTAAATGCTGTTATGCGTTTGATTGGTAACCGGAGTGCGCTCGTCAAAACGGCGCACTGCCGCAAACATTGCTGCAGCACCTGCTGCAATGTCGTATTTTTCTGCCCATTCTTCCGGTGTGTGGCTGCGTCCGCCAAGACATGGCACAAAGACCATGGCTGCCGGTGCCAGCTGACCGATAAAGGCCGCATCATGTCCCGCACCGCTGGCGAGTTGCAGATGGCTATGGCCGAGTGCATCGGCGCTTTTTGCCAGATCATCCAGCAGGCCTAAGTCACAATCCATCGGCATGGTATCGGAAAGGGTCTTGAAGTTGCTGCGTTCCACATTGGCTTTCGCGGCAGCAAGTTGTGTTACCGCATCAATGCTTTCCAGAAAGCGCAGGGTCTTTTCACGCTTGCCGGTGCGGATATCAACAATCACCTTAGTCTGTTCCGGCACCACATTGGCACCGCCCGGTTCTAGGGTGAGAATGCCGACAGTGGCAACAAAATAGCCGTCCGGTTCAGATGCCAAGGCTTCTGCTTGTTCACGGATTGCAGTGACGGCTTGCGCTGCCGCATAAAGCGCATCGCGGCGCATATGCATCGGCGTGGTGCCTGCATGGTCAGCAGCACCCTGAAAAGCGATTTCCAGACGGGTGATGCCGACAATACCGGTCACCAGACCCAAATCCGTTTTGCTCTGTTCCAGCACAGGGCCTTGTTCAATATGCAGTTCCAGATAGGCGGCAATATCCTGACGTACAGCCTCTGGAAGCTTGGCCGGATTACCGCCGACACGGATCAGCGCATCGCCGAGACGCTCATCCTGCGGGCCGGTAAAGTCGAGCATGGCATTGGTCAGCTGACCGCTCATGCCACGGCTGCCGACACAGGATAGACCATATTCACTCGGCTCTTCAGCGAGAAAATCCACCACTTCCAGATTGTGCTGCAATTCAATACCGGCATCGCGCAGGGCGCGGGCAACTTCGAGTGCCGCCACCACACCGGCAATGCCGTCAAAGCGCCCGCCGGATGGCACAGTATCACTATGCGAACCCATCATAATGGTTTTGGCGTGCGGCTTGGCACCGGCACGGCGGCCGATCAGATTGCCTGCGGTATCAATGCGCACCTCAAGACCGGCGGCTTTGAACTGCTCAATCAGATAGGCACGGCCAGCCAGAAAACGCGGCGTAAAGGAACGGCGTGTGTAAGGCTTGCCCGGCTCGGTAATATCGGCCAGCGCCATAATATCCTGCCAGAGCCGGTCACTATCGACGAGCGTGTTGGAGGCCGCCATTACGCGGCTCCTTTACGCAGAGCAGGGCGTACAAAGCGACCGGAACCTGGTTCAGCTGTGACCACACCTTCAGCCATGGCACATTCACCACGCACAAATGTATGGGTGATGCGGAACGGCAGCTTGATGCCGTCATAAGGGCTCCAGCCAACAATATTATTGCCGCTTTCTGCCGCTTTGTAAGTGTATGGATCACGGCGTGCCAAGACGATATCGGCATCAAGACCGGCACCGAGCGCGCCCTTGGTTTGACCGAGACGGAACAGGTTCGCCGGATTATGCGCCAGCAGGCGGGCAGCATGGCTGAGCGACAGACCGCGTTCATCCAGACCTTTGAGCAGCAGCGCATAGAGCGCTTCCAGCCCCGGAACACCGGATGCGTTTTTCAGCATATTCTCATCGTTTTTACGATCAAGCGACCAGCTCACATGATCGGTGGAAACAATGGTCACATTACCGGCGGCTAGTTGCTGCCAGATGGCTTCACGCTCGGCGCGATTGCGTACCGGCGGGTTGATCTTGGCGCGGCCGATCAGGCGGCTGACATCATCTTCTTCGCACAATGTCAGATAGTGGATGCAGGCTTCAACCGTTGCCGCATAACCTTGTGCGCGATAACCCGCAGCCAGTTCATAGCCACGGCCAACGGAACAATGCACCACATGGGTGGCGCAACCGCTCATCGCGCCGATTTCATAGACTTCAGCCATCGCCAGAGTTTCAGTCACCGGCGGGCGGCTCATGCTGTGGGTCAGATAATCAGTGCGGCCGCTTTTCTCCACCTGATCGATGTAATAGCGCACCATTTCATCATTTTCATTATGAATACCGGCAATCAGACCGTGACGGGCAATCGCCGAGAAACACTCATAAAGCATCTGCGGGGTGATGCGCGGAAAGCGCTCCGGATGCGTACCGAAGGTAGAGAATTTGAAACCGGTCGCACCGGCCTCCACCAGACCGTCAATATGTTTGGTGCCGTCTGCCGGATGCGCCGTGGCATAAAGCGCGAAGTCCACGCGCGCTTCCTTGCCAGCGGATTCCACCTTGCGGGTGAAGCGCTCCGGCGTGGCGATCAGGTCGCCGTCGTCATAGGGCATATCGACAATCGTCGTCACACCACCTGCAGCGGCCGAACGGGTCGACCAGATAAATTCTTCCTGATTTTTCTGGCTGCGGCTGTGTACCTGACCGTCAATGGCACCCGGCAGCACCAGATAATCCGCACCGCCGTGGCTTTCACCTGCAGGGGCTGTGCCCTGACCGGTCTGGACAACGCGGCCGTCGCTGACCAGCACCCAGCCATTGTCAATGACCTGATCGGGCAGAACCACTTTACCTTTGAAGACTTTATCCTGCATTGCGGCATTTCCTCATTCTGGCTGCCTGCATCACTTTGCAATGCAGGCAGTTATGCGATTTAAAAATTACTTGGTGGCTGGCTGCGTGAAAGCGTGCAGCACCTGCACACCGGCTGCAAAATCCGGCGTGTATATGCGATCCTGATCGACGAATTTGACCTGTGCGCGATAGGTTTCCAGCAGTTTTGCGGAGGTTTTTCCGAGTGCAACTTTACCACGCAGATCAACCGCCTGAGCCGAATGCAGCAGCTGAATGGATGACAGGCTGTACATATTGCCGAGAATGCGCTGCAGGTTGCTCACGGCCAGCGGGGCATTATTGCCGGTATCTTCAATATTGCCTGCCATGGCGAATGTATCGAGCGAGACTGGCATGGCCAGCTGACGGTTTTCCGCATAGAGCGCAACAAGCGGCTTCTGCATGGCACCGAAAGCATGGCCTTCATTCTCAGGACCGGCAAGGAAGCGCGGCAGTTTGGTGAAATCCGGATTTTCCGTGCGGATGGTCTGCATCACAATATTCTGCGCCAGACGGGTGAGGGCGACATTCAGATTTTCCACACGAGTGGCAACTGGCAGCATGTCGAAATTGGCGGTCGGATAAATCGCGCCATGTACATCGCCTGCCACCTGATATTTATGCAGCTGGTTATGACTGTCAGCCGCTTTTTCCGCAGGCTTGTCGGAAGCCACAGCGGCCGGATTGTCATCGCTGGCATTGATATGGATATGCAAAGCTTCTTCGAGTGCGGCCTGCGCTTCCCATGCATTGCCGAGCGCATAGGCCATCGTGCGGTAAGAGAGCGGATCCTGTAAAGCGCGGCCATCAGACTGCTGCCAGAGATAGGAGCCATCCAGCGCTTCACGAATATCTGCTGCCGCCTTCACCATACCCGGAAACGGGCGCAGTTCGGTTGTCTCAGCCAGGAAAGGCGCGACATTGCCGTTATAACCTTCAAGCGACAGGGCGAAAACGGCTGTGGCGGCTTCCAGATAATGGCGGGTTTCTTCAGCAAGCAAAGCGGCCTGACCGGCAGTCAGTGCATTGGTGCTGAGAATGGAAAGGAAGTCTTTGCCGACCGGTTCAATCGGCTTCAGACCGGCCAGTTTCAGAGCTTCTGCCGCAGACATACGCTTGCCCTGATAATCCACAAACCATTCGCCGATCATTGCCAGACCAATATGGGAGGCGAGCGTAATATCAGCTTCACCGACAGAACCTTTTTCCGGCACAACGGGGATGATGTCGTGATTGAGGAAATCGCGATAGGCTTCTACCACGCTCAGCTGCGTTCCGGTTTCACCGCCGAGCATTTCATTGAGGCGGATCAGCATACCGGCGCGCACTGCCTGCGCAGGCATAGCCTCGCCAATACCGCCACCATGGGCATGAAGCGAACTGGTGTTGAAGCGGCGGGAAAGTGCCAGCAATTCTTCATCCAGCGTGCGGCGGCCTTTAACCTCTTTGAAAACCGGCTTGTCCTTGTTCCAGCCCACGCCGACATTCAGCCCGTAAACGGCGGTGCCTTGCAACGCGGCTTCCATTACCAGTTCAAAACTATGGCTGACTTTTTGTGCAGCTTCCGGAGCGATTTCGACTTTTTCATTTGTGTTCGCTGCGAACTTTGCCACCTGCGCAGTGGTGAGCTGCGTACCGTTAAGCTGCAAACTTTCAGCATAGGCGGCAGAAGACGACAGGAGGGCAAGTGTCAGAAGGCTGAGTTTGGACAGGCGGTTGAGCTTTTTCATACTGGGTTCCCGTTTGCCTTTTCCCTCTGAATGAGGGTGCTTATGGATGCGGCAAATTATGGGTCAGTATAGAAATTGCTTGAAAGGCTGAAACGGCGAAAGTTGCGAAACCGGCAATAACAAAAAGCTAAATCCTGCCGGTATCAGAGAATAGTTTTCTGAACAGTCCGGATTGTGGCCTTACGCATACCGGCTTTCATTTCGCAGCGTAATGAAAAGGATTGCGTGTAACTGAAAGGCTGGTTTTGGGAAATGAAACTCGATATTCAGTGATTGTTAAAATGACAATAAATACTGTAAAATCAAAAGCTTGTTATTGTTATTTTAAGGGTTGTGTATGGCGTTTTTATGATGAATTGTCTGCGGGTAACTGTCACATAATCTCAGGCAAATTCAGTAACGGAGTTCTACATGTCTTGTACTCTCTCGTCTAAAATTGCACTCAGCCTTATGATGTCGGCCTCTTTGCTCAGTCAGGCCGCAGCACAAAAATCAGAACAGGATGTCAAAGCCTATAAGCAGCAAGTAACAGCGGGTGTGGAGAGCCGCGCCAAGCTTGCGCAGGAGATGACGGATTCAATTTTCAGCTTTGGTGAGCTGGCCTTTCAGGAAGTGGAAACTTCAAAATACATCACGGATATTCTGGAAAAGAACGGCTTTACTATTGAGCGCGGCGTTGCCGGTCTGCCGACCGGCTGGGTAGCACGCTGGGGTTCCGGTAAGCCTGTGATTGCACTGGGTAGTGATATTGATGGTCTGCCAAAAACGTCCCAGATGCCCGGCGTTGCCTATCGCAAGCCGATGATTGAGGGCGCACCCGGTCACGGGGAAGGACATAATTCAGGACAAGCTGTGAATGTGGTCGCAGCCTTGGCGATGAAAGACCTGATGGAGAAGGAAAAACTCTCCGGCACGCTGGTGCTCTGGCCGGGGGTGGCAGAGGAGTTGCTGGGCGGCAAAGCCTATATGGTGCGTGACGGCGTGTTCAAGGATGCGGATGTGGTGATGTTCACCCATGTCGGCAATAATCTGCAAACCTCGTGGGGCGCAGCCAATGGCACCGGTATGGTCTCGGTCAAATATACATTTGCCGGTGAGTCTGCCCATTCTGCCGGTGCGCCGTGGCGCGGACGCAGTGCGCTTGATGGCGTAGAGCTGATGAATATCGGCTGGAATATGAAGCGGGAGCATTTGCGGCCTGAACAGCGCTCGCATTATGTGATTCCTGACGGCGGCGATCAGCCGAATGTGGTGCCGTCTGTTGCCAGCGTGTGGTATTTTATCCGCGAAACGGATTTTGAGAATATCGCCAAGAATTTTGCGATAGCCAATACAATGTCTGAAGCAGCGGCAAAAATGTCTGACACGGCAGTGGAACGGCAGATTATCGGCACCGCAGCACCGCGCCATTTCAACAAGCCGATGGCAGAGGCAGCCTATGCTAATATTTTGGAGGTTGGCCTGCCGAAATGGACTGACGATGAAAACAGCTTTGCCAAAGCTGTGCAGAAGGCTGTGAAAGGCAAGGAAGACGGGCTGGCGACAGAGCTGAAGAAACTGGCACCACCGCCGGAAAAACCTGAAAGCGGCGGCTCGGATGATATCGGCGATGTGTCATGGATTGTGCCGACAATCACGCTGAACTATCCGTCGAATATTCCGAACCTTCCGGGGCATCACTGGTCGAATGCCATGTCTATGGCCACACCGATTGCTCATAAAGGTGTTGTCGCCGGATCGAAGGTCATTGCTATGACCGGCGTTGATCTTCTGACCAAGCCGGAACTGGTATCTGCGGCACAGGATTATTTTACCAATGTGCAGCAGAAGGATCAGAAATATCTGCCGATGCTTGGTGCGGATGACAAGCCGCAAATTCAGCTGAATACGGAGATTATGCAGCAGTTTCGCCCTGAAATGCAGAAGCTCTATTACGATGCTGAGAAATATCCGACTTATCTCGATCAGCTCGGCGTCAAATTTCCTGAGTTGACTGCGCCACAATAGCAGAACTGTATAAACATGATGAAGGCGGTTCGGCATTTAGCCGGATCGCTTTTGTTTATCCGGTTTGAGTTATACGATAGGCGCAGCGTCGTGCGCCGAGTAAAATATGCTCGCAGCGCTCGATCTTGCAATTGTCACCGAGAATGGCCTGAAAAATATTGAGTTCGGAACGGCAAAAGCCGCGGCAGGCTGTGGCCGCAGCGCAGATAGGGCAGTGGTTCTCAATCAACAACCATGAACCGTCCGGCTGCTTTGTCCATTCCGACATATAGCCTTCCTGACTGCGTAATCGGGACAGACAGTCTATACGTTGTTCCAGCGCTGTCATATCCTGCATGGCTGTGCGGTAGTTATTGAGTATTTCCTGTTCGCGCAAGCTGATCACGCGCTCAGTCAGATCTTCACCCAGACTGCTCATATGGCGCAATAAACTAACGGTCAGCTCCGCATGACTGTCAGGAAACCGGCTGTTGCCTTTCTCCGTCAGATGCCAGAACTGCACAGGTCGTCCGGCTTTTGGTTTTTTTTCTGTGGCATAGGGTTCAATCAGGCCTTCTGTCACAGATTTTTGTAATTGCTGGCGTATATTTTCCGCACCCGTGCCTGCGAGTCGTGCAAGTTCCGATATTGTTTGCGGGCCACGGGTTTTAAGAATAAACAGCAGACGATCAGCGGTGCTTTGTTGTGCAGCGCTGTTCATTTCATCCGAAGTGATAATGTCAGAACTTGACATTTGATCTCCTGCTGAATATTCCAAGTTTATGCTTGCATAATTAACGGCTCCCTCAGGGATTTGCAACCCGACCGGTATGTTCCGGTTAAAATTGATGAGAAACACAGGCGCATTCCCGCCGGAACTCATGGTTTTTGATAGCTGTCCGGAGATTGAAATGTCTGACCCGGCATCGCTCACCAGCTACCACAAAGTTGGCTGGGGAGATTTGTTGACTGGCAAAAATGCCATTCGTTCCATGGCGCTCGCAGGTGGCGTCGCGCTTCATGCTGTTAATGTTTACATTGCTACAACCATTCTGCCTTCCGTCGTTTCGGATATTGGCGGGCTGGATTATTATGCGTGGAACACCACTCTTTTCGTCGTTGCATCCATTATCGGCTCAACGCTGGCTGTGAAATTGCTGCGTAAAACCGGCCCGCGCAAAGCCTATGCCATTTCGGCCAGTGTTTTTGCTCTCGGCACCCTGATTTGTGCTGTTTCACCGACAATGCAGGCTCTGCTGGTCGGTCGTTTCATTCAGGGCTTCGGCGGTGGTTTCATGCTGGCTTTGTCCTATGCCATGATCCGTATCGTATTTCCCGAAGCGCTGTGGCCGCGCGCTATGGCGCTGATTTCCGGCATGTGGGGTGTTGCCACACTGGTAGGCCCTGCTGTGGGCGGTATTTTCGCTGAACTCGGCGAGTGGCGTGCTGCTTTCTGGTCGGTTGTTCCTGCAGCGCTGCTTTTTGCTGTAATGGCGCTGTTTGTGTTGCCGGATGTACGCCATGAAGAGGAAGACACAAATCGTCTGCCTTTTGCGCAGCTCGGCCTGCTGACACTTGCAGTCTTTGCGGTATCGCTTGGCAGTGTCAGTTCTGAAGTGATCTGGAATGTGATTGGTATCAGCACGGCGATCCTGTTGATCGGTCTGATGATCCGTCTGGAAGCCACCAGTAAAAATCGTCTGTTGCCGCGTGGTTCTTTCAGTTTCAGCCAGCCGCTGGGGCCTGTGATCGTAACCATGTCTTTGCTGGCGCTGACGGTTACATCGGTGGAAGTGTTTATTCCGCTGTTCCTGCAGGTGCTGCATAATCAGTCACCATTGGTTGCCGGCTATCTGGCTGCGCTGATGGGCGCAGGCTGGACACTCGGCTCAATCATGAGCTCGGGGATTTCATCGCGCCGTGTGCGTGATGTGATTATTATCGGCCCGCTGGCCTCTTTTGCCGGTATGGTTTTGTTGCTGCTTCTGCTGCCATTTTCCAGCAATGGTACCTATCTGGAATTGCTGCCGCTCTGCGCCGGTTTCATCGCTGTGGGCTGTGGCGTGGGTATGACATGGCCGCATCTGCTGACACGGGTGCTGAAAGTTGCACCGACTGATGAGAAGGATCTGGCATCAACTGCGATTACCACTGTGCAGCTGTTCTCTGCCGGTCTCGGTGCGGCAATGGCCGGTATGGTCACCAGCCTTGGCGGTTTGACTGTGCCGGGTGGTATTGCCGGTACATCCAGTGCTGCATTCTGGCTTTTCCTGAGCTTTGGCGTGGGGCCGTTACTGGCTTTCCTATGCGCTTCACGCATGGTGAAACGCTGGTAAAATCAGCTGCTTACGTTAAAAAGATAGAGCTGCCCGGTTATTGTCCGGTCAGCTTTTTTTATAGGTGAGATAGGGCTGGCGTACAAAGCGCCACAAAACCAGTGTAATGATAATCAAGCCGTAAATCAGCGGCTCAGGTGGCCAGCTTTTAACCGACATCAGAAAGTGCAGGCTACCGGCGAGAGCGATGACATAAATCAGCCGGTGCAGGTTCTGCCAGTTATTCTTCAATTTGCGAATTGACCATTGGTTTGAAGTTATTGCCAGCGGAATCAGCATGACAAAGCCGATAAACCCGAAAATAATAAACCAGCGTTGTGTTACATCTTTCACGATATCCGGCCAGTTCAGGCCACGGTCGAGAATGATATAAGTCGCGAAATGCATGGCCACATAATAAAACGCCAGCAGACCAAGAGCGCGGCGATAGGGCAGGAAATTCAGCCGGAACAAATCGCGCAGCGGTGTGACGAGCAAGGTTAGGATTAAAAAGCGCAATGCCCATATGCCAAGAAGATGCTCGAACTCTTTGACCGGATTCGCGCCGAGCTGATTGGTAGCAGCCAGCCAGAATGGCCATGCTGCCGGTGCAAGGCCGACAACATAAATACCCCAGCGCAGCCAGGGATTATTGGGGATTTTGACCGGCGGCTTACGCGCGGCTGTTTGTTTACCGGTTGTGCGGGGCATAGCGATGGTTTGCGCAGCGATATCTGGTTTCATGCCGGTTCCCGCTCTAATAATTCTTGGTCAGATCCATACCGCTATAGAGCTGGGCAACATGCTCGCCATAGCCGTTAAATGGAAGCGTATCGCGTCTGTCAGGCGAGAAGAAACTGCCGCTGCCAATCCGTGTTTCAGTCTTCTGGCTCCAGCGCGGGTGATCTACTGCCGGATTAACATTGGCATAGAAACCATATTCCGAAGCGTTCTGCATTTTCCATGCAGTCACCGGCTCTTTATCTGTCAGTGTGATTTTGACAATCGATTTGATGCCTTTAAAACCATATTTCCACGGCACAACAAGGCGCACCGGTGCACCGTTCTGATTGGCAAGGTTCTCACCATAGAGGCCGGTTGCCAGCAATGTGAGCGGGTTCATCGCTTCGTCAAGACGCAGTCCTTCACGATAAGGCCAGTCAAGTACCGCAAATGCACCGCCGACACCCGGCATTTCTTTTGGACGTAGAGCTGTTTCAAAGGCCACATATTTGGCAGATCCCAGCGGCTCAACACGTTTCAGCAATTCTGACAGCTGAAAGCCCTGCCAGGGAATAACCATCGACCATGCTTCAACGCAGCGCATCCGGTAGATACGCTCCTCAATGCTCATCGTCTTAATCAGGTCATCAATGTCGAAAGTCGCAGGCTTTGCTACCATGCCGCCGACTTCGATTGTCCACGGGCGCGGTTTGAAACCGCCGGAATAGCTGGCAGGGTCGGATTTGCCTGTGCCGAATTCATAGAAATTATTATAGGTCAGCACTGAGTCTTTTGGTGTCAGCGTCTCATCGGTTTTAAAGCCGTCAGCACTGTCTTTGGCTGAGGCAATATCCGGCAGCAGGCCACCGAGAGACAAACCAATACCGGCAGCAATGCCTGTCTTGATAAAATCCCGTCGCCGCAAATAAAATGACTGACTGGTGATTTCAGAGGATGCGATACCGGATTTAAAAAATGACTTAGACATAGCACTTGCTCCCTGCTGACTTATGTCAGTGCAATTATAGGGGAATAGGGCGGAATTAATATCGGGTAATATATTAGAGAAAATCTGTGGTGGAATTTAGTTTATAAAACGCGCTTTGTGAGATTTGAATATTGTGAAACAATAAAAAAGGCTCCCGAAGGAGCCTTTTTTATTCGTAAGAACCGAATATTGATCTGAGATAGCGCTCTCAGATATCCGGCACAGATTATTTGCGTTTTGCCAGCGGTACGAAATCGCGCTGTGCGTAGCCTGTGTAAAGCTGACGCGGACGGCCGATTTTCTGCTGCGGGTCTTCGACCATTTCTTTCCACTGGGCAACCCAGCCGATGGTACGGGCAACGGCGAACAGAACTGTGAACATTTCTGTCGGGAAGCCGAGAGCCTTCAGTGTGATACCGGAATAGAAGTCGATATTCGGATAGAGCTTCTTCTCGATGAAATATTCATCGGTCAGTGCAATATTTTCCAGTTCCATCGCAACATCGAGCAACGGATCATCTTTGATGCCGAGTTCACCGAGAACTTCATGCGTGGTTTTCTGCATGATGCGGGCGCGCGGATCGTAGTTTTTGTAAACGCGGTGACCGAAGCCCATCAGACGGAACGGATCGTTCTTGTCTTTTGCCTTGGCGATATATTCAGGAATACGGTCAACCGAGCCGATTTCAGCCAGCATGTTCAATGCAGCTTCGTTGGCACCGCCGTGAGCAGGACCCCAGAGGCAGGCAATACCGGCAGCGATACAGGCAAACGGGTTCGCGCCCGAAGAACCGGCGAGACGAACGGTCGAAGTCGAAGCGTTCTGCTCGTGGTCCGCATGAAGGATGAAGATACGATCCATAGCGCGTGCCAGAACCGGATTGACCTTATATTCTTCGCAAGGCACGGCAAAGCACATGCGCAGGAAGTTGGAAGCCAGATCAAGATCATTCTTCGGATAAACGAAAGGCTGACCGACATGATATTTATAGGCCATTGCAGCCAGTGTCGGCATTTTCGCCAGAAGGCGGATCGAAGCAACCATACGCTGATGCGGGTCAGTAATGTCGGTTGAGTCGTGGTAGAAGGCGGACATGGCGCCAACGCAGCCAACCATAATGGCCATCGGATGCGCATCGCGGCGGAAGCCGGTAAAGAAGCGCGACATCTGCTCATGCACCATAGTATGGCGGGTCACGCGGTAGTCAAAGTCTGCTTTCTGGGTCTTGGTTGGCAGTTCGCCGTAGAGAAGCAGGTAGCAGGTTTCAAGGAAATCGCCCTGTTCGGCGAGCTGTTCGATCGGATAGCCGCGATGCAGGAGAACGCCTTCGTCACCGTCAATATAAGTGATTTTGGATTCGCAAGAAGCGGTTGAAGTGAAACCAGGATCGTATGTGAAGGAATTTGTATTCTTGTAAAGCGGGCCGATTTCGACGACATCTGGTCCGATTGTACCTTTGCGGACCGGCAATTCGGTCGAATTGCCATTTAGCGTGATTGTCGCTGTCGTATTAGACATACTGGTTCCTTTCATCATCGCGCTCACTGCTCGTGGATAGCAGTAAATTTGGAGCATAATGCCGAAAACGGGTGTTTCGGTTTAGTCTTATGCATAGAAACATACAGTTAGGGTATTTTTACCGGCGCTGCCAGTTTGAAAAATATCCTTAAGCCGCTGTCACTCAAAATTCATGATATTTGTGAATGACGGCCTGCAAAATTTATGGCTCAAACTATCGTAAATGTTGGAGGTTGCAATGTGGAAATTTGCGTTTTTCTGAACAAATTTCTGTCAATTAGCCATTCTTACGACAGAGGCGGGTTTTTGAAAATCACACTCCTGTGTTCAGGGCGTGTTTGAAGCCGTATTCTGTTGAAAGAACACGGCTTCTGACAGGCTTTATACGGCCTGATCCTGAATACGTCCGAGCGCTTCTTCGCGACCCAGAACCACCAGAACGTCAAAAACGCCCGGTGAAGTGGCGCGACCGGTGAGGGCAGCACGCAGAGGCTGGGCAATTTTGCCAAGTTTCAGGCCGGTTGATTCCGCATGAGCGCGGACAACGGTATCCAGCGCATCAGCATTCCACTCGGCAGCTTCCAGCTTCGGCAATACATCTTTGAGGATTGCGCGGCCTTCATCATTGAGCAGGCTGGCAGCTTTTTCATCCAGCGGCAGCGGGCGGGAGACGAACAGGAATTTCGCGCCGTCAGCCAGCTCTACCAGTGTTTTTGCACGATCTTTGAGACCCGGCATTGCTGCAACAAGCTGTGCACGGCGTTCATCGGTCAGCAGAGCCTGCAGTTCCGTACCGCCTTCAATATAAGGCAGAACATCGATCAGTGCTTTGGTAAGCGTTTCTGAATCACTGGCGCGGATATGATGACCGTTAATGGCTTCCAGTTTCTGGAAATCGAAACGAGATGCGCCTTTGTTGATGTCTTTGGTATCAAACCATTCAATCATCTGCTCGATGGTCATGATTTCATCATCACCATGGCTCCAGCCAAGACGAACCAGATAGTTGCACAGTGCTTCAGGCAGATAGCCCATTGCACGATAGGCCTCAACGCCGAGCGCACCGTGACGCTTGGAGAGCTTGGCACCATCCGCACCATGGATCAGCGGGATATGGGACATTTTAGGCACATCCCAGCCCATTGCCTGATAGATAACTGTCTGGCGGGCAGCATTGGTCAGATGGTCATCACCACGGATAATATGGGTAACGCCCATATCATGATCGTCGACCACAACCGCATGCATATAGGTTGGCGCACCGTCGGAACGCAGAATGATGAAATCATCCAGATCCTTGTTCGGGAAGCGCACTTCGCCCTGCACATCGTCCAGCACAACGGTTTCGCCTTCGCGCGGGGCTTTAATGCGGATAACCGGTTTCACACCTGCCGGTGCTTCTGACGGATCGCGGTCACGCCAGCGGCCGTCATAGCGCGGCGGGCGGCCTTCTGCACGCGCCAGTTCACGCATCGCATCCAGTTCTTCCGGTGAGGCATAGCAATAATAGGCTTTACCGGCTTTCACCAGTTCTTCAGCAACTTCGCGATGGCGCGGTGCGCGTTCCCACTGGGAGATGGCATCGCCGTCCCATGTCAGGCCGAGCCATGTCAGACCTTCAAGAATAGCTGCCGTTGCGGCCTCGGTGGAACGCTCGCGGTCGGTATCCTCAATGCGCAGCAGCATCTTGCCGCCGGTATGTTTGGAATAAAGCCAGTTAAACAACGCTGTACGTGCGCCGCCGATATGCAGATAGCCGGTCGGTGAAGGCGCAAAGCGGGTAATAACGGGTGATGACATCGGTCGCTCCGTATCTGCGGCAAGGTTACAGGATCTTACGCTTATATCCGAATATATCGGCTAAAGAATGTAACTGGCCGCCTCTCGATTTCTTGTGCTGTTCATGTAGCATAGGCAGCACAACGTGCAAGACTTGATGCAAAAATCAAAGCGCAGAACCGGTGTTTAACGCCGCTCGATGCAAGATTCCTGCGTGAAATAGGCTGTTTTGGACGTATAATTGTGCAGCTGTCAGGTGCGGGGGCAATTCAGACAGCATGGCGAATGGTTATGGCGGTGAATGTGGCCATCAGGCAAGCAAGACTGAGTCCCGTCACGATGATGGCGGGTCAGGGAGCACGGCTGACCGGACGAAACATAGCAGCGGATTAACTGCCGAGCAATTCATGCTCGGTTTTGCTCCGGTGCCGGATGCAGAGATTATCCCCGATGATGGTGCTGTTTATAGCGGACGAAAGCGAGCACGGATCATCTGGCTCAATCTGCGGGAATATTGGCAGCGTTTTCTGGATAATATCTGTGATGCTCTGCTGTTTGAATATGAACGCGGGACGGTTTTCCTGTTGTTGGCCGTTGCGAGTGGAGCAGGGGCGGTTCATTATTTTTCCCTGAAGGCCGAACCATACTGGATAGAGCTGTTTGCACCGGCAAGCCTGTTCGGCTGGCTGCTGTTTTTGCTGCGTGACACGCTGATAAGGCGCATCAGCCTTATACTGATATTAGCCTTTATGACCGGTATGCTGGCTGCGAAATGGGAGACGCAGCGTTATGCAACACAAATGCTTGGCAGTTCTGTTTCAACCACTTTGACAGCGCGGATTGTCTCGCTCGAGCAGGAGGCTGAAGACAATGGCAAAGCCGGACGCTGGCGTATTGTTGCCGATGTGCTGACAACGGAAAAACCGCATCTGCGCTATGCGCCGCAGCGGTTGCGGCTCTCTGCCCGTGACTTACCTGCACAGGCTGAAACCGGTTCTGTTCTGAAAGGGGCGGTGCGATTGCGTCCCCATGGCGGGTCGGTACGTTCCGAGCAATATGATTTCGCATTTCATGGATATTTTCGCGGTATTGGCGGTAATGGCTTCTATCTCGGCGTGCCGAAACTGGTCGATGATGAATTTTCCGGTGATGCAGTATCAAAGAACTGGACTGCATCCGTTGAGGCGCTGACCGGTCAGTTGCGGGCGATGATCGGCGGGCGGATTATGCAGGCACTGTCCGGCGAAGAAGGGGCGGTGGCTGCAGCGCTGATCTCCGGCCAGCGGGCAGGGATCAGCGAGACAACCAATGAGGCGCTGCGCATTGCAGGATTGGCGCATATTCTTTCAATTTCCGGCCTGCATCTGGCGCTGGCAGCAGCTATTGTTATGGTGAGCCTGCGTGGCATTGCCGGACTATTCCCTTCTTTAGCGCTCTATTATCCGGTGAAGAAAATCGCCGCACTGATTTCGCTGTTTTATTCGGGTTTTTATCTGGCTTTGTCGGGTGCAGATGTGGCGGCACAGCGTAGTTTTATCATGCTGGCCGTGATGCTTTGTGCGGTGATTTTAGATCGTAAAGCTCTGACCTTGCGCAATCTGGCGATTGCAGCGCTGTTCAGTATTCTTGTGACACCGCATGAAATTCTGGGGCCGAGTTTTCAGATGTCCTATTCTGCGACCGGCGCGCTGATTGCAGGCTTTGCATGGTGGAAATTACGCAAGAGACAAAGCAATGAACAAGCGACGCGGCAGACGACATTGGGGGGTAAGCTCAGGATTTGGCTTGGCGGGATTGCGGCGACTTCGCTTTTAGCCGGTACGGCCAGCGGGCTTTTTGCAGCCTTTCATTTTAACAATATGGCACCGCTTGGCATGTTGGGAAATGCACTGGCATTACCAGTGATCTCGGTGCTGATTATGCCTTTTGCTGTGCTATCTCTGCTGCTGATGCCTTTAGGACTGGAATGGCTGCCTTTACAGGTGATGGGGAAAGGCATTGAACTGGTTAAATGGATTGCACATTTTGTTGCCGGACTTTCCCCTGATCTGATCCCCGGCCTGGTGCCCGTGCCGGTATTGTTGCTTTGGACGGCGGCAATGCTTTCGGCGATGATCTTTACCAGTCATTTGCGACTGATATCGCTGTTCTTTCTGATCCTTGGCGGAATTGTACTGAGTATGAACACTTTGCCGGATATTATTATCTCGGAAGATGCCAGACTGGTTGCAGTCCGCCAGAACAACAGTCTCTATGTAAACCGTGCACGACCGGCTGCCTTCACAATCGATAACTGGCGCAAAGCCTATAGAATCCATGAGGTTAAAACGCCGGATAATAGCAGCGCGACAGGTTCAGAAGGTTTTGTCTGTGAGGACGGGTTATGCAGCTTTGATCTGCAAAACGGGCAGGTGTTGGCCTATGCCGAGAACCGGCCTGCGGCAGATGTCGCCTGTACTATCGGTGATATTATTATTCTCGCTTATGCAGGAAACCTGTCTTGCCCCGATAGAAAAGCCAGCAATATTACAGGCACAGTAACGCAAAATGCCCCTGCCATCATCACCCGCCAGCAGCTGGCACTACGAGGCGTGGCAGAGATTTATCTGGAACCCGATAGCCGCAGATATACAGATACAGCACAAAGTCTTTTTCCGGCTATGCTGCAAAGCGCGACTATAAAGGCGCAAGAGCATCAAACTGGTTTGGCATATCGGCCGGAACAGACTCAGGTCGTGTTTGCAGTGGGAGAGCCGCAACGACCATGGCATAGCTACCGTCTCTGGTCCCGTGCTGCCCGCAATCTGGAAGATCCGAAATAAGAGCCGTCGTACTTTTTGATGATCGTAGCTAATATGAATGTGTAGTCACAGCATAATAGTGCAGCGAAACATAGGCTTGTAGGGCGTTTGCTGTATTGTCTTGTCGGGAGACGCACTACTTAAATGACCCGTTATTGCCCATGCAAGAATATGCAGCAGGAGCAATAAACTGCCTGAGGTCGAAAAACGGCAGTAATGCCGGTTTTCGCTCCGAAGGCATATTAGTAGCGGCGTACCAGACCAACCAGCTTGCCCTGAACACGTACGCGGTCAGGACCGAAAATACGGGTTTCATAGGCCGGATTGGCTGCTTCAAGCGCAATAGATGCCCCTTTGCGGCGGAAGCGTTTCAGTGTCGCTTCTTCATCATCGACCAGAGCCACAACGATTTCACCGGCATTGGCGGTATCACCACGGCGGATAATCACTGTATCGCCGTCGAGAATACCGGCTTCGATCATCGAGTCGCCTTTGACTTCCAGCGCATAATGCTCACCGCTGCCAAGCATTTCCGGCGGCAGGGTAATCATATGGGTCTGGGATTGGATCGCAGAAATCGGTACACCGGCTGCAATACGCCCCATCACAGGAACGCTGATACCGGCAGGTGCATCAGATTCTGCTGCTGGAGCAGCCTTTTTAGGCAGTTCGGTGACATTCTTTTTGCCGAGATCGCCTTCAATGACACTTGGTGAGAATTTCTTCTGGCTGTTGAGACCTGGTGCAATCGAGTCCGGCAGACGCACAACTTCCAAAGCACGCGCTCTGTTTGGCAGGCGGCGGATAAAGCCGCGTTCTTCCAGAGCAGTAATCAGACGGTGAATACCAGACTTGGAAGCGAGATTGAGCGCTTCTTTCATCTCGTCAAACGAAGGGGGAATGCCGCTTTCCTTCAGGCGGTCATGGATAAACAGCAATAATTCATGTTGTTTACGCGTCAGCATTATACGCTCCCAAAGCCTTTATATTATCTGCCGGTTACTGAAATTATGGTGGCAGATAATGAAGTCGTGCGGACTAAACGCATTACCGCATGCACGGGGCGCGGTTGCGAGAATCAATTTTTAAAACAAACCCAGAACGAACACTATATGTTCCAGTATTGTTCTGCAAGGCTTTAAAAGTGATTAATCCGATTGTTTAAAGGATTTCAGCGTATCATCAGGATTTGACAGCGATCACCGGCTTTGGCTGCCTCAGCAAAAGGCTCACGGATCAGCAGAGCATCCGCACGGGTAATCACGGTCAGCATGGAAGAATCCTGCACCGGCAGGGGCGTTGCCAGTAACTCGCCATCGCTGTTGCGGGTTAGTGCTGCGCGGGCATAATCGCGGCGGTTGCCATTGGCAGCCATGTCCTGTGCCAGTCTGGCGCCGGCAATATAGGTGGTCGCGGCTTTGCCTGCCAGACGCGCAACCAGCGGCGCCAGAAACACATAGGAACAGACGAGACTGGAAACCGGATTACCTGGAAGACCAAGAACGAGCAGGGGCGATTTGCCTTCGCGTTCCAGTTGGCCGAACATCAGCGGTTTGCCCGGACGCATGGCGATTTTGTAAAAGCCGAGTTCAACGCCGCAATTGGTCAGTGCTTTATGCACCAGATCATGATCGCCAACGGATGCGCCGCCCAGCGTAATCAGAATATCGGCATCCGAAGCTGCAACATTGCGAATGGATTGTTCGATAAGTGCCAGATCATCCGGCACAATACCCAGATCATCTGCCGTGCCGCCATTGCGCCGTACAATTTCTGCGACACCATAACTGTTGGAGCTGACGATCTGATCTGCCGCAGGAACAGTCCCCGCAGGCACCAGCTCATTGCCGGTAGCAAGAATAGCTGTTTTAGGGCGTTTATAGACCTGCAATTGCGCATGGCCGGACGCTGCAGCCAAAGAGAGCGATGCCGGATCAAGCAGATGGCCGGTTTGCAGCAAGCATTCTCCGTCTTTGAAATCCAGCCCGCTGAAACGGATGTGACGGTTTTTGTCCACATCCCGTAACAATGTGACCAGATTGCCTTCCTGCAGCGTGTCTTCCTGAATGACAATCGTGTCGGCACCGGCAGGCATTGGCGCACCTGTGAAAATACGCACAGCCTCACCGGATCGGACTGTGCCATCAAAGCCTTTGCCAGCTGCAGATTCACCGATGACTTTCAGTGTCACCGGCAGCTGTTCTGCATCGGCAAAGCGAATGGCATAGCCGTCCATAGCCGAGGCATCAAAGGGCGGTTGATTGAATGAGGCAAAGATTGACGTGGCGAGAACACGGTCACCGGCTTCATGCAGAGCGACTTGCTCATGGCCGGAAGGCATTTTATCCGCCAGCAAAAGCCGCAATGCTTCATCAACCGGTAATAATGCCATGAAACCTACCCCGTAAAAATAAGAGCGATCTGCTAAGAGCGCTGCCAGTCGCCGGACTTGCCGCCGGTTTTGCTGTCGACGGCGATATTGCCGATGATCATGCCTTTATCGGCAGCTTTTGCCATATCATAAATCGTCAGGCAGGCGACGGAGACAGCCGTGAGTGCCTCCATTTCCACGCCGGTTTTGCCGGTGAGTTTGACGGTTGCACTGACCCGCAAGCCGGGCAATGTCTCATCCGGCTCAATATCAACCGAGACTTTACTCAGCATCAGCGGATGGCAAAGCGGAATAAGATCAGAGGTCTTTTTCGCAGCCATAATACCGGCAAGACGGGCGGTGCCGATCACATCGCCTTTGGCAGCATTGCCGGAAAGGATCAGCTCAAGCGTCTGCTTTTGCATCGTGACACAGCCCGAAGCCGTGGCAATGCGCACAGTCTCGGCTTTGTCGCCGACATCGACCATATTCGCAGCGCCGCTTTCATCGAGATGTGTCAGCTTGCTCATAGCTTACTCTTTGCCGGTCAGGAGTTTGCGGGTTGCACTGGCCACATCCTGCTGGCGCATCAGGCTTTCACCGATCAGGAAGGTGGAGATGCCGGATTTCTGCAAACGCAGGCAATCATCATGCGTGAAGATACCGCTTTCACCAACCAGAAGACGGTCATCCGGCACCATGGCTGCCAGACGTTCAGAAACTGCGAGATCGACTTCGAAAGTACGCAGGTTACGGTTGTTGATGCCGAGTAGACGCGAGGACAATTTGAGCGCCCGTTCCATCTCAGCTTCATCATGCACTTCGATCAGTGCATCCATACCAAGCGAAAAGGCGGTTTCTTCCAGCTCTTTAGCCATAGCATCATCAACGCTTGCCATGATGATGAGAATGCAATCCGCACCCCAATGACGCGCTTCATAGACCTGATAAGGATCAAACAGAAAGTCTTTGCGTAGCGCTGGAAGGGAGCAGGCAGCGCGTGCCAGTTGCAGGAATTCCGGAGCACCCTGAAAGCTCGGTGTATCTGTCAGAACAGAAAGACAGGCAGCGCCGCCATCTTCATAGGCTTTTGCCAATGCAGGCGGATCAAAATCCGGACGGATCAGACCTTTGGACGGGCTGGCTTTTTTGATTTCCGCAATCAGACCGAAAGAACCGGCAGCCTGCTTTGCTTCCAATGCTTTAAGGAAACCACGGGCAGGTGACTGATCGGCCGCAGCTTTTTTCACGTCTGCCAATGGCAAACGGACTTTGGCTTCTGCAATTTCAACAAGCTTATAGGCTTCGATCTTTTTGAGAATATCGGTCATTTTATTCACTTGTTTTGCTGTTCGATACAGCAATCAGCTGATCGAGTTTGGCTTTGGCCGCGCCGCTGTCAATCGACTGTGCAGCAAGGGCAATACCTTCTTTGATATCTTTGGCCTTGCCGGCAATCACGAGTGCAGCACCGGCATTGAGCAGCACGATATCGCGATAAGCACCGGCTTCACCGCCAAGAACGCGAAGCAAAGCCGCAGCATTATGCTGCGCATCGCCGCCTTTGAGAGTGTCAAAAGCAACGCGCTTCAGGCCGACTTCTTCCGGTGTGATTTCAAATTCGGTGATTTCACCATTATGCAGCGCTGCAATATTGGTGGTGCCTGCGGTGGTCATTTCATCCAGACCATCGCCATAAACAACCCAGACATGATCTGATCCGAGCTCTTTCAGCACTTTGGCGATCGGCAGTACCCAGTCGCGGGAGAAAACGCCGACGAGCTGATGTTTAACACCAGCCGGATTGGCGAGCGGGCCAAGCAGGTTGAAAATTGTACGGGTGCCAAGCTCTACACGGGCAGGGCCGACATGGCGCATTGAAGAATGATGCATCGGCGCGAACATAAAGCCAAGACCTGCATCATGAATGCAGCGGCTGATTGTTGCCGGATCGGCCTCAATATTAATGCCCAGTTCTGCCAGTGTATCTGCTGCACCGGAGCGTGAGGACAGAGCGCGGTTGCCGTGTTTGGCAACGATAACGCCTGCGCCCGCAGTCACAATGGCTGCACAGCTGGACACGTTATAGGAGCCGGACTGATCGCCGCCGGTGCCGACAATATCAATTGCACCGGCAGGTGCATCGACGGGGATCATTTTCGCACGCATTGATTCCACTGCGCCTGCAATTTCCGCAACGGCTTCACCGCGCATGCGCAGAGCCATCAGAAAACCGCCGATCTGGGCAGGGGTGGCGGAACCGGACATCATAATGTCAAACGCTGCTTTGGACTCCGCCTGAGTTAAAGGTGTGCCTGTAACAGCTTTGGCAATGTAGCTTTTGAAATCTGACATAGTGTACTCGAATCTTTAGTGAGGCTCCGCCTGCCTTCAAAGGTGAGAAGGCGTTAGAAGGAAAGAGCCTGATCCATCAGGGTCTGATTGATTTTAACCGGATATTCGCTCTGCAGACGGCCGACGAGCTGTTCCAGCAGGTCGTCGCCAATGCGTGAGGAAATCGCATCGCGTGTGCCCTGAGGCAGGCTTTCCGCGCTGACACCGGCAGGCTCAGTTGTCTCAATCACTTTGAACAGGATCTGGGTTTCTTTATTAATGCCGCTTGCAACGCCTGTGAGATTGTCCGCGCCGCCGAAGATCTGCGCAACCGCAGCCTCGGCCAGTTCAGAATCTGTAGCAGTACGGGTCAGGCCGCGTTTGGTCTGTTTTTCAACGCCGGCTTCCTGAGCAAGAACATCCAGAGTTTCACCGGCTTCAAGACGCTTACGCAGCTCTTCAGCTTTGGCTGTCAGGCGCTTTGCTGCTTCATCCTGTTTCCACTCGGCTGCAACCTGATCTTTGACTTCATCAAATGTTTTGTCGCGGGCAGGTGTCACGCCATCCAGCTGATACCAGATATAGCCACGGGTCGGGGTTGGCAGTGCATCATTATCAATGCCCTGATCCGACTGGTAAACAGAAGTCAGGAAGGAAGGCAGCTGCGGCAGATCGGCAACCGGCTTACCGTCCGGAGCATTGCCGTTCACATCAACAGCTTCAACAGTTTTAACTTTGAGCTTCAGCTTTTCAGCAGCCTGCGCCAATGTTGCGCCATTACCGCGTTCTTCTTCAAACGAGTCATGAACCGCATTCAATGAGGTCAGCGCCTGTGTCAGAGCCAGAGTTTTGCGGATTTCCGGTGCAACTTCTGCTTCTGTTTTCACAGCTGCAGGCTCAATTGCGCTGACATGCAGCAGTACAGGGCCGAATGCGCCTTTTACAACATCGCTTGTGCCATTGGCAGGCAGAGCGAAAGCCGCATCAGCAATCACTGCATCCGGCAAATCGCCTTTTACAAATGTTCCGAGTTTAACATCTTCTGGCTTTTTGCCGCTCTGGGTAACGAGATCAGCAAAGCTGGTGCCGGACTTGATTTTATCCGAAGCCGCTTTTGCTTCCTCTTCATTGGCGAAATTCAGCTGTTCAAGAGTACGCTTTTCTTCAGTCGAGAAACGGGCAATGTTCTTTTTGTAATATTCCTGAATCTCTTCCGGCATAACATCGGCTTCGTTGACAATGTCCTGCGCTTCAAGCGGCACATAGCTGACTTTGCGATATTCCGGTGCGCGGTAATTGCCGAGATGCCCATCATACCATTTTTTCAGTTCAGCATCATCAGGTGTCGCGATTGTGTCGGCTTTTTCCTGAGTTAGGGTAATGTAATCAACCGTGCGGCTTTCACCGTCATAAAGCGCCAGCGCCTTGAACAATGTGTCCGGTGCGCTCATGCCGTCTGACACAGCTTCAACGATCTGCTGACGCAGCGCATATTTGGTGCGGCTGTTGAAATAGTCCTGTGCGCTCATACCGGCCTGACGCAGCACTGCGTTAAACTGGTTATTGGAGAAGCGGCCGCTGGAATCCAGAAATGCCTGATCTTCACCGGTGAGGCGGGCGAGGTGATCTTTCGACATGCCCAGTCCCATCTGACGCGCCTGTTCATCAAGCAGAACGCCTGCAACCAGCTGGCCGGTTACCTGTGACGGTATACCGAGCGCTTTAGCCTGATCGCGGGTCAGCTGCTGACGCAGCTGGTTGGAAACAGCAATCACCTGACGGTCATAGGCCAGACGATATTCAGTCGGCGATACGGATGAGCCTCCGGCTTCCAGAACAGCATTGCCGCTGAAACCTTCACGGAACACATCTGCGATACCCCATGCGGCAAAAGAGAGGACGAGAAGACCGAGAAAGAATTTCGAGACCCATGATTTGGATGCAGTGCGCAAGCTGTCAAGCATAGAAGTACCTTTGTGGAGTAAACTCACTTTGTTAAATAAGGGGATAGCCGCCGATGATAATGCAGTCAAACGGAAACCTGCCTTCAGGGCACTAAGAACGAAAAGAATTGTGGCATTATTGCCGTTAAAGCCATGTTGAGCGATGCGTTTGGGGATTTGCTTTCAGGTCTGAATTTGCTAGAGCGGTTTCAGTTTTGGGCACGAACCGGCTCTGCCGCACCGGTCTAAACCGGCGAGGCCGTGTCAGAAGCCGCTATGCAATGCGGCTGAAATCATTGGTGAGGAGGGTGTAATGACCCCGGAAATACGTCCGCTTGTTGCGGGTAACTGGAAGATGAACGGCACCGGCGAACAGCTGGGTGAACTGCGCGCAATCGCTGCCAATCTCAGCACGGATATCGGCCGCAAGTTCGATGTGGTGATCTGCGTACCTTCCACTCTTATTTCGCGTGCTGCGGCTACACCGGAAACCGATGCTATCGGCGTTGGCGGTCAGGATTGCCATGCAGCAGAATCAGGCGCGCATACCGGTGATATTTCTGCACTGATGCTGAAAGAAGCAGGCGCAAGCCATGTGATCCTCGGTCATTCCGAGCGCCGCACAGATCATCATGAGACCAGTGAAGCCGTTTGCGCCAAAGTACAGGCCGCTTGGAAAGCCGGCCTGACTACGATCGTCTGCGTTGGCGAAACCGCTGAACAGAAGCAGGCCGATCAGACACTCGAAATCGTTGGTCAGCAGATTGCAGATTCGCTGCCTGAAGGTGTGACACCGGAAAATACCGTTGTTGCCTATGAGCCTGTCTGGGCAATCGGCACCGGTCTGACACCAACCGTTTCGGATGTGCGCACTGTACATGCTTTCATCCGCTCGAAGCTGATTGAGCGTTTCGGTACCAAAGGCGCGCATCTGCGTCTGCTCTATGGTGGTTCGGTCAAGCCGAATAATGCTGTTGAATTGCTCGGTGTTGCTGATGTGGATGGCGCGCTTGTCGGCGGTGCCAGCCTGAAAGCCACAGATTTCCTCGCAATTTGCGACGCCTATCGCGTGCTCTGAATTTGAATAAATATCAATCCCTTGCAAGCATTCGGTTGCAGGGGGTTGGATTGTCGGATAAATCCGTGTAGAAAGCCGTTTCTACTCCTATAAGAAAGCAGTCCGGAAACCCATGCAAACCGTTCTTATTGTTATACATCTCCTGATCGTTCTCGCACTTGTCGGCGTTGTGTTGATTCAGCGCTCCGAAGGTGGTGGTCTTGGTATCGGTGGTGGTTCAGGTTTCATGACTGCGCGCGGTGCAGCCAATGCTCTGACCCGCACAACTGCAATTCTGGGTGCAGGTTTCTTTGCAACTTCGCTGCTTCTGGGCATTATCGCTATGAACGGCGAACGTCCGACAGATATTCTCAATCGTATCCCTGCCGGCAGCTCACAGACTGCACCTGCAGGCGGCAACGGTATTCTGGATCAGCTTGGCGGTGGTACAACAACACCGGAAAGCACACCGGCACAGCCTGCCGCACCTGCAAGCCCGGTTCCGAGCTCCCAGTAAGAGCCGGATTTATGCCGGATTTACGAATGATAAAAAGCCTCCTTCGCGGAGGCTTTTTTATTTTAAAGGTTTTGCAATAAAAGTGTTGCAGGCTTGCCATAGACGACGGGATTAGCTTGTGGGTAACATATTGCCCGTTGAGAGATCAGTGAGTTTGGCCTATCAGCAAGCAACCTGTTTACACCTCATCTTCGGCTCATCGTGCTGATGAGACATAAAAGAGTGTTTTGAGAAAGCCCCATGATTTCATCCCGTGTTCTCATCGCCGGTTTTGCCGGTTTGTGCTTAAGTTTCTCCGCTCTCACCGGTCAGGCTGCCGCCCAGACGGCTGCTGCGGCCGCATCAACGGATACGACGGCTAAAGCCGCCAAGCCGGAGAAGAAGAAAGCCACAACCCAGAAGGCTGCCAAAGGCAAATATAATATTGATCCGAGATATCAGGCACAGACAGTTGCCTTCTCGGGTTATCCGGTAGGGACAATCGTTGTCGATCCGGCAAAATATTTCCTTTATCTGGTAGAAACACCAACCACAGCCCGCCGTTACGGTATTGCTGTCGGTAAAGTCGGTCTGGAATTCAAAGGCAGCGGCACGATCAACGCGAAGCGGGAATGGCCGCGCTGGATTCCGACCGCAGACATGGTCAAGCGCAGCCCTGAACATTACGGCCGTTTCAAAAACGGTATGGACGGTGGTCTGGGTAACCCGCTGGGTTCACGCGCGCTCTACCTGTTTCAGGGCAATAAAGACACCTATATCCGTATTCACGGCACGGTACAGCCTTGGACAATCGGCAGCTCGGCTTCAAATGGCTGCTTCCGTATGACCAATGAAGATGTCATGGAACTCTATGAGCGTGTAAATCTTGGAGCGACTGTCGTCGTTCTCTGATTATGCCGACATAAAACAAAAGCCGGCTCAGGCCGGCTTTTTGCGTTTTTGTGAAGTAAATTTAGTTTTACAAAAAGTTTTTCAGGACAAGCGAATAAGCAGTGGCAATTTGTTTGTCGAAGCACTATCTGTTTGCTCAGAGCTGCGGAGCAGATTTCCGTAGCGCGTTTTCAACGCAGGTTTTGTAATTTCCGCACTGTCAGGAAAATTCCTTACGGTGGTGTTGTTGCGTGAAATTGGGTTTTACCAAAAAATCCCTCATGGATTTGACGGTTAAATGTTAAGAATAATGAAAAATCCGTTACGAAAGTCATTTTTTAGTGGCGGAATCAATCAGGAGAGTCTAACGACATAAGCCCATGGCGCGATATGTATTCATCACAGGCGGCGTGGTCTCTTCCCTTGGAAAAGGCATAGCTGCAGCAGCACTGGCGGCTCTTCTTCAGGCACGTGGTTACCGCGTGCGGATCAGAAAGCTCGACCCTTATCTCAACATTGATCCGGGCACGATGTCTCCTTACCAGCATGGTGAGGTATTTGTGACCGATGACGGTGCGGAAACCGATCTTGACCTCGGTCATTATGAGCGTTTCACCGGTCGTTCTGCGACAAAGCAGGACAATATCACTACCGGCCGCATCTACCAGAACATCATCGAGAAAGAACGCCGCGGCGATTATCTCGGTGCGACGGTTCAGGTCATTCCGCATGTAACGGATGAGATCAAAAACTTCATTACGGAAGGTAATGAAGATTATGATTTCGTGCTTTGCGAAATCGGCGGCACAGTCGGCGATATCGAAGCAATGCCGTTTCTGGAAGCCATCCGTCAGCTCGGCAACGAATTGCCGCGCAACACAGCCGTTTATATTCACCTGACATTGATGCCGTATATTCCGGCAGCGGGTGAGCTGAAAACCAAGCCGACACAGCATTCGGTGAAAGAACTGCGTTCTATCGGTATTGCACCGGATGTTCTGCTGATCCGTGCGGATCGTGAAATTCCGGAATCCGAGCGCAAGAAGCTTTCGCTGTTCTGTAATGTCCGCCCGAGCGCGGTTATTCAGGCGCTGGATGTTAAGTCGATTTATGATGTGCCGATGGCTTATCATAATGAGGGACTGGATTCAGAAGTTCTGGCTGCTTTCGGCATTGAACCGGCACCAAAGCCGCAGATGGAACGCTGGGAAGAAATTGCCAACCGTATCCATAATCCGGAAGGTGAGGTTACTATTGCAGTTGTCGGTAAATATACCGGCCTGAAAGAAGCCTATAAATCGCTGATCGAAGCTCTGACCCATGGCGGCATTGCCAACCGTGTGAAAGTCAATCTCGACTGGATCGAAGCGGAAGTGTTCGAGAGCGAAGACGCTGCACCTTATCTCGAAAAAGTTCACGGCATTCTGGTGCCGGGCGGCTTTGGCGAGCGTGGTGCCGAGGGCAAAATTCTCGCGGCAAAATTTGCCCGTGAGCATAAAGTTCCTTACTTCGGTATCTGCTTCGGTATGCAGATGGCATGTATTGAAGCCGCGCGTAATCTTGCCGGTATCAAAGATGCTTCTTCTACAGAATTCGGTCCTGCGAAGGAACCGGTTGTCGGTCTGATGACGGAATGGCTCAAAGGCAATATGCTGGAGAAGCGTTCTGCGTCCGGTGATCTCGGCGGTACGATGCGTCTGGGTTCTTATGAATCCATGCTGAAAAGCGGCACCCGTATTGCTGATATTTATGGCTCGACAGATATTCATGAGCGTCATCGTCACCGCTATGAAGTCAATATTGACTACATGGAAAAGCTTGAAAAAGCCGGTCTGACCTTCTCCGGCCTGTCACCTGACGGTGTTCTGCCGGAAACCATCGAATATGCTGATCATCCGTGGTTCATTGGTGTGCAGTATCATCCGGAGCTGAAATCGCGTCCGTTTGAGCCGCATCCGCTGTTTGCTTCCTTTATCGAGGCAGCGGTCACTCAGAGCCGTCTGGTTTAAGATCTGAAGCGGGCACTTTAACAGTGCCCGTTTTGCTTTTATCAAAAGGACTGGATATTGCGGTTTGCAATGTCCATATGCTGAAAATGAAACCGCGCTGCGGTTTTCTGCGCAAATTTACCTGCGCCATTATTTATTGGGAAAAGTCAGGTACTTTTCAATTTTGAGGAACAGATATGACTGCCAATCCTGTTGTTGAGGTTAAGGCGCCGTCAGGCAATGTAGTGTTTTCCAACAAGGGCGCATTGTCGATCATTGCCGGCCCGTGCCAGATGGAAAGCCGTGAACACGCCTATGATATGGCTGGTGCCTTGAAAGAAATGACAGATAAGCTCGGCATTGGTCTGGTTTATAAATCGAGCTTCGACAAAGCCAATCGTACTTCGCTGAAAGGTCAGCGCGGTATCGGCCTCGAAAAGGCTCTGGAAGTTTTTGCTGATCTTAAAAAAGACTTCGGCTTTCCGGTACTGACGGACGTGCATACTGAAGAACAATGCGCTGTTGTCGGTGAAGTTGTTGATGTGTTGCAGATTCCGGCATTCCTCTGCCGTCAGACTGATCTGCTGATTGCTGCGGCTAATACCGGCCGTGTGGTCAATATCAAGAAAGGTCAGTTTCTGGCACCTTGGGACATGAAAAATGTCATGGCCAAAGTCGTGGAGAGCGGCAATCCGAATGTGATGCTGACCGAGCGTGGTGCATCTTTCGGCTATAATACACTCGTGTCGGATATGCGTTCCTTGCCGATTATGGCGGGTCTTGGCGCACCGGTAATTTTTGACGCGACTCATTCGGTTCAGCAACCGGGCGGTCAGGGTGGCAGCACCGGCGGTCAGCGTGAATTTGTTGAAACACTCGCCCGTGCATCGGTCGCGGTCGGCGTTGCCGGTGTTTTCATTGAGACGCATCAGGATCCGGACAATGCGCCTTCCGACGGCCCGAATATGGTGCCTTTGAAAGATATGCCGCGTCTGCTCGAAACGCTGATGGCTTTCGACAAACTGGCAAAATCCCTTTGATCTTGCCGGTTGCCAATTAGCAAAAACTCTCTGAGATAATTACCCAATAAAAAGCCCCGCATTATGCGGGGCTTTTTTGTGTCTCAGAACTTCTTGCTAAGGCTGACTTTGAAATTACGGCCAGGCATGGCGGTAATGCCGTCGCTCAGATAAGGTTCGTATTTCTTGTCAAAAATATTGTCGAGACCGATATCCAGCTTGGTATCTTTCATCATACCGCTTTGCGGTGCCCATGTCAGAAACAGATCATGGATACCATAGCCTGCGCTTTCAGGGCGGGCATATTCGCCGCCATTCTGATTATGCGGTGTCTTGGACTGTCTGGCGACAAAAGTCCCTGTCCAGCCCAGCGTCAGATCATAATCAGGTACTTTCCAGACCAGCGTTGTCACCAGTGTCGCCGGTGCCAGATCTTTGAGATAGGTGTTATAGCCATAGATATTATTCAGCGCACCATGACGGCTGCCATGCATTGTAGAGAAGGCCGCATCGGCAAACATATAAGTTGTGTCGTAATGGGCTGAAATCTCGATACCGGCAGAGTAGTAGGACGGCATGTTCCAGTAAGTGTCACCATCTCCGCGTTTTTCAGGCATGTTTTTAGTACCAAAGCGCCGGTTAATCGGATTGGTAACATGGTTATAATAAGCTGTTGCCCGCACTTTCAGCTGATCATCACTGGTGAAAAGCTGGTTGTGAATGGTTTCAACGCCAATCTGGAAGTTGTTGTTGCGTTCCACTTCAAGGTCACGGCTGGTGCGTGGCAGGCTGCTGCTGGCACTTTGTGTGGAGTAGAGCTCATCAATATTCGGCATACGCATTGCATAGGCCCAATCAGCAAACAGACGGAGATTTGAGGTTGCGTCATAGGTCATGCTCAGACCCGGTGTCAGGCCGTCATGGCTGACTGCGCTGTAATCATGACCGGCAGCAGGATTATTATAGGTCTTTGCTGCGTTAGGCTTGCCTGTTGATCGCACATAATCATAACGCAGACCCGGAATAATGGTCAGCTGATCGGTCAGGGCAATCTTATCAATCACAAAAGCGCTGAAAGTTTCCTGCTTGCCTTCAGGCATATTATACGGAGCAAAATAGCCGTAATTGTAATTGGCATTATTTTTGTAAGTATCGGCATACATGACAATATCACGGTTGTGACGCTGTAGCTGAATGCCGTAATTCAGGCTGTGATTAAAACCGCCAAGCGTGAAATTGGATGTGTTTTCCGCTTCGATCCGCAGGTCGGAATATTTGGATTCGTTCCACTTGCCGCCAAGCGATGCAGACGTGCTCACACCATCAGGGCGCTCGGCATAAAGCGATGTAAAGGCATAACTCACCATCAGGCGCGTATTGACCAGATCGCTGTCACCGGAAAATTTATGCTCAACGGATGAGCTGAAATCTTTCAGATCGCGCCAGGCGAGGCGGCGGCGGATCGCTTCATAATAACCGTATTTTTTGACATCACTGCCAATCGGTTCAACCTGTCCGCGAATAGCTGCGGGCGGACCCCAGTTCTCGCTCATGCCGTAGCTTGCAGTCGCTTTCAGCTCATGGCCGTCAGCGCTGGCACTGCCTTTGGCAGAGAAGGATGTGAGCTTGCTGTCGGAGAAATTATAACGCTCACCTCCGCCGATACGCATGTCCTCAGTCTTGCGCCATGTGGCGGCTGCAAGACCGTCAAAATTGATGCCGCTATAATTTGTGCGGCCATAAATAGCGCCGCTCTGTACCCAGCCTTTATTGGCTGTCTGATAGCCGGTCTTGGACCAGAGACCCCAGTTCTCACCTTCGCGCAACATATCGGCTGCGTCTTTGGTTTCCATCTTGATAGTGCCGCCGAAACCGCCATTCCCATATTTGATGGAAGTCGCGCCTTTTTCGATCTCAACGCTTTTAAGCAATTCCGGCTCGATAAAGACGGTTCCCTGATCGTAGCGCTCGAAATTCTTCTGCGCGCCGTCCATGACAATACGCACATCGGTCTGACGGGCGAAACCGCGAATGGCAATGCTCTGACCCTGAATACGCACACCGCCGAGCATGGTCACTCCCGGTGTCTGTTTTACCAGTTCCGGCAGGCTGGCAGCCTGAACACGGTCAATCGTCTCGCGGTCGATGGTGACAATATTCGGGGCATCTGTGCCGTAGCTGCCGGAGCCGACTGTGCCGGTGCCGACAGTAATTGTGTTCAGCTGTAATGTGCCGCATGCATTATCCGCCTGCTGTTTTTCCGTTTGTTTTTTGGGCTGTGCCGTTTGGGCGAGAGCCGCAGGCGTAAGGTTCAGAAATGCAGCAGTGCTTAAAACCGTTGTTGTAAGAAAGAAAAGTGAAAATTTATGCAGGCATGAAAAATTGCGTGCACCGGTGGCAGAACCACCAGCAGCATAAGCAGACATCAGCGCAACTCCTTGGGAGGATGGTTGTTTAAGCTTTGTTAATAGATATGCGCTGCCATAGGAGGATTTATCGTATTTTGCAAATATGTAATTTAATAATTGAGTAAATTAATCATATTTAATCAAAGATCGGATTGATACTGTGTCTGTGTGGTTACAGCCGTGCTCTGGTACTGCGCGGTGTGGCCAGCAACAGATTGGTTTCGCTATTGGTAATGCCCGGAACCAGACGGACACGACGCAGCACACTGTCGAGGTCGCTCAACGTATCGGCATTGATTTCGGCAATCAGATCCCAGCGGCCATTGGTGGTGTGAATTTCTGAAATCTCGGAGAAGCCGCCCAGCGCTTTCACCACGCGTTCTGTCACATGGCCTTCAATTTCGATCATCATAATGCCGCGAACAGCCTGCTCAACAGTGTCCGCACGCAGAATAACTGTATAGCCGAGAATATGGCCGTCTTTTTCCAGACGCTCCAGACGGGCACGGGCAGTGGCACGTGAGACACCAGCATCAAGGGCGAGATCAGAGATGCTGCGGCGTGCATTATGACGGAGCAGGGTGATGAGTTTCTGGTCGAGTTCGTCCACTGTGTTACCATTTTGTTCATTTAACTGCGCAATCTGATAAAGCATCTGTGGAGATTTGCCAATCTTCTCTGTCCACTCTGCCAATGTTTCGTGGTTTTATACCGGAAAATCACCGCTCTGATTGCGCTTTGCAGTCATGGCGGCAGACAATTTACAGTCGTGAGGAACATATATGCATTGTAAGCTGATTGGTGCACCTGTGCAGGACGGAACCGGACGTATGGGCTGCGAAATGGGGCCGAGCGCGTTTCGCGCCGCCGGACTGACACAGGCTCTGGAAGAGCTGGGTCATGATGTTACCGATCTGGGCAATGTGGAACCGTCTGCAAAACGCAATCTGACCCATTCCAATCCGGTTCTGAAAAATCTGCCGGAAATCGTGGCATGGATTGAGGCGCTGGATAAAGCTGCCTATGACGCCAGTGCTGATGGTTTCCCGATTTTCCTCGGCGGCGATCACGCTTTGGCTGCCGGAACGGTTTGCGGTCTGAGCCGTCGCGCCAAAGAGCAGGGACGTCCGCTTTTTGTGCTGTGGCTTGATGCCCACACGGATTTCCACACGCTGGAAACCACCACAAGCGGCAATCTGCATGGCACGCCTGTGGCCTATTATACCGGCCAGAAGGGTTTTGAAGGCACTTTCCCTGAAGTGCTGGCTCCGGTTGATCCGGCCAATGTCTGCATGATTGGTATCCGCTCGGTTGATCCGGCAGAACGTACAGCGATCCGCAAGACTGAAGTGACTGTCAATGACATGCGTATGATTGACGAGCACGGCGTTGTTGCACTGCTCAACCGCTTCCTGAAGCGCGTTGAGGAAGCCAATGGCCTGCTGCATGTCAGCCTTGATGTGGATTTCCTTGATCCGAATATCGCACCGGCCGTTGGCACCACAGTTCCGGGCGGCGCGACATTCCGTGAAGCCCATCTGATTATGGAAATGCTTCATGACAGCGAGCTGGTGACAAGTTTTGAGGCGGTCGAACTCAATCCGTTCCTTGATGAACGTGGTCGTACAGCCTTCCTGATGGTCGATCTGATCGCCAGCCTTATGGGGCGCAGCGTGATGGATCGTCCGACCCGCAGCTTTGCATAAAGCTGACAAGATTTACAACCAAAGCGCTTCAATTGTTCCTGATGGGCATGAAGCGCTTTTCTTAGTTTAACAGGTTCCGGCAAGACCGGAGGGAGAAAACCTGATGCGTGACAGAACAACTTTGAACCTCGTACCATTTGTCAGTGTTGACCACATGATGAAGCTGGTTCTGAAAGTCGGTATTGAAGAATTCCTGAAAGAACTCTCTGCCTATGTGGAAGAAGATTTTCTGCGTTGGGAAAAATTCGACAAGACCCCGCGTGTTGCTTCCCACTCCCATGACGGCGTGATTGAGCTGATGCCGACCAGTGACGGTGCGCTTTACGGCTTTAAATATGTCAACGGCCACCCGAAGAACATGAAAGACGGTCTGCAGACCGTTGCTGCATTCGGCATGCTGTCCGATGTGGATACCGGCTATCCGATGCTGTTGACCGAAATGACCATTCTGACAGCGCTGCGCACTGCTGCGACTTCAGCCGTTGTTGCCAAATATCTGGCACCGGAAAATGCGCAGACCATGGCGATCATCGGCAATGGTGCACAGTCCGAGTTTCAGGCGCTGGCATTCAAGGCGCTGCTCGGCATTAAGTCCCTGCGTCTCTATGATATTGATCCGTCTGCCACTGAAAAGTGCAAGCAGAATCTTGCAGGATTCGGTTTTGAAATCGTCACCTGCACCAGTGCGGAAGATGCAGCGCAGGGCGCTCAGATCATCACCACTGTGACCGCAGACAAGCAGAATGCCACGATCCTGACCGACAATATGATTGGTAGCGGCATTCACATCAACGGCGTTGGCGGTGACTGCCCGGGCAAGACAGAAATGCACAAAGACATTCTGCTGCGCTCCGATATCTTCGTTGAATATCCGCCGCAGACCCGTATTGAGGGCGAAATCCAGCAGCTCGATGCCGATCATCCGGTTATCGAAATGTGGCAGGTGATGAACGGTACTGTTCCGGGTCGCCGTGACCAGAACCAGATCACCCTGTTTGACTCGGTTGGTTTTGCGACCGAAGATTTCTCGGCACTGCGCTATATTCATGACAAGCTGAAATCCACAGGTCTCTATGAAAATCTCGATCTGCTGGCAGATCCGGATGAGCCGCGCGACCTGTTCGGCATGTTGCTGCGCTGCGAAAAGAAGCTTGCAGGCGAAGCAGCTTAATTCGTAAAATATCTGAGAGACGGGCAGGAGCAATCCTGCCCGTTTTTGTTTGTGCAATCGCTGAATGCTGGACATCGCTAAAACAACGGAGTAATTGCCGCTCATGGCTCTGCATCTTGTAAAACTCTGTGTGGGATGTGATTCCCTTGAAGATCTGGCAGCGTGGATTGATTTCCGCCTTGAGGAATGCCGTGCAAACGGCGTGGTGCCGGAGCAGTTTCATACAACACGAATGGTACCGAAACGACAGGCAGAGCTGCTTGACGGTGGTTCACTCTATTGGGTGATCAAGGGCAATATTCAGGCGCGTCAGCGTTTGCTGGAAGTGCGCACATTTACCGGTGAAGACGGTATCGGCCGTTGTCATCTGGTGCTGGAACCGAAAGTGATCCCGACTGTCTGGCAGCCACGCAGAGCGTTTCAGGGCTGGCGTTATATTGCGGATGAAGAAGTGCCGCAGGATGACAGAGCCGGAACGGGCGGCGGTATGCAGGCTTTGCCTGTGGAGCTGCGCCGCGAACTGGCGGCGCTGGGTCTTATTTAATCAATAAACAATATCAGCGCAGTTTAAGGCGGATTGCTGTGCGTCCGTTTACATTGCCTGTCGCAATGCGCAGGGATGCTTCCGGCAGGCTGATACGACGGCTGCGCTGTGCATTGCAGACCAGAAGCCCTACAAATTCACGCGTATTCAGGGATGCGCCGTCAGCGCGCAGATCGGCAAGACGGGCAGCAGCACTACGCAGGGCGTGGACGCTGAGCAAAGTGGTTTTGCCTGGCTTTTGTGAGTCGGATTCCACCGGATCAACATTGGTGAAACCAAACAGATTGAGCATATTCGACATTGTAAACCCTTTACACAATACTCATTGGGTTTGCAGATGGCCTGCCTGAACTATACCGGCGAAACACAAAGCCGGATAATATCGGATATTAAGGTCTTAGAGCGCCATGCGCCCCATTGGGTGCATAAAGGTCGCTCTAACACTTTGAAATTAGAGCATAGTTTTAACTTAAACTGATTCAAATTTAAGAAATTATGCTCTAAACGGTGCGAACCGCGCGCATTAGCGCGCAATTGCATAGCAGCTGAAGTTCTTTTTCTTCAGGGCAGCACAGGCATCCCATGCGGCAGTTTTGGTGTCAAAACCAACAAAACGTGCACGGTAGAATGTGTTGTTACCCTTGTTGAAAGTCTCAGTCATCGGGGAGGTTGCACGCAGGGTGCTGCCTGCCTGCTGGGCGGCTTTATTCAGCATTTCCTGTGCCTGATTTTCGCTCGGCAGGGAGCCGATCTGAATAGCCCATGCACCGGAAACATCAGCTGCGGCGGCCATGGCAACGGCAGTCTGTTGCGGCTGCTGCTGGCGGGTATTTTCCTGCGGTACAGCAATCGGTTCATTGCGCACAGCAGCAACAGGCTTTGGTGCCAGACCCATACGGGAAGCAGCTGTATTGGCGGAAGCTGTGGTAACCGGATCAACATTCGGGATCGATGCTTTAGGCGTTGGAATAGCCACAAGCTGGGAAGATACCGGAGCGGAAGGACGCGGTGTCGGTGCTGCCAGAGCCAGCATTTCAGGCTGCTGGGCAGGAACCGGCTTCTGACGGGCGATTACTGCGCTGATTGCATCCTGTGCGCTGCCTGCGGAGCCGGAAGCATCAGCAACCAGAACCGGCTGGTCGGCACGTTCAGCCGGCAGCGGAACCGCACGCGGCAGAGGAGATGGTTCAGCCGCAACTGCAGGGCCTGCAGGTGCATCATTGCGGGCAATCAGCAGGGCATCACTGCCACGACGCGATGGTGTTGCTTTTGGCAGATGCGCCTGAATAAGGCGGGTCATTGCTGCGTCACGCGATGCACCACTGCTGCCGCCCATTACAACGGCGACGATGCGACGGCCGTCACGGTTGACGGAAGTGACAAGATTATAGCCGGATGCGTTTACATAGCCGGTTTTAATGCCGTCAACGCCTTCAACGCGGCCGAGCAGACGGTTGTGACCATTGATCGTGCGGCCACGGAACTGGAAGCTGGAGCGGCCGAAATAGCCGTAATATTGCGGGTAATGCTGACGCAGCGCGATACCGAGAATCGCCATATCGCGGGCAGTGGTCTGCTGGTTCGGGTTTGGCAGACCGGAAGCATTACGGAATGTGGTGGAGCGCATGCCGAGACGACGTGCCTTGGCTGTCATCATCTGTGCAAAACGTGGCTCGGAACCGCCGAGATATTCACCAAGAGCAGCTGCAGCATCATTGGCTGAGCGGGTAATCAGCGCCATAATCGCATCTTCAACGCTGATTGTCTGGCCTGCCGGCACACCGATTTTTGTCGGCGGACGGGTTGCTGCATATTTGGAGAACGGAATTTTGGTGTTTTTGTTGATGCGTCCGGCCTGCATCGCCTCGAAGACCATATAAAGGGTCATCATTTTGGTGAGGGAAGCGGGAAAACGCTTGGCATCTGCGCTTTCTGCAAACAGGGTTTTGCCGGTATTGGCATCAATCACAATCGCGGCATGACGCGGGTTCTTTGCTGCCTGAGCGGAACCTGTCGTGATGGTAAGAGTGAGGGCGCCGGCCATTGTTACTGCTAACAATGAGCGGGCCGCAATCTTGATGCCGGATGCGGCGTGACGGAACGCATGATACACGGTGACTTACCTACCTGGACTGCCAATTTTCAGGTGTGGCGCAAAGGACACGCCACGAACATTTCCGTGATCATATTGCCAACAGCCTTACCAATCCGTTTATAGACGGGCAAATCATGATCTTTTTTTGATTTTTATGATGCTTTTTTAGCTGGCGGGCATGTCAGAACGGCCATCCGGTCTGTCTGCAACGTGTTAAGTACCTGCTAATAAATAAAAAATTTATGAGGTGTTTCTTTTCAAGCCAGCTTCAAGAAAATGTGAGTCTTATGAAAATTTTGCTCTGCAAAAGCGTATTTTCCTGTTTGTAACGCATCTTCTGTCCTGAAACTGTTAACAATCAGAGCTAAGGGACTAAGGCATTACGGGCTGCAATTTACCGGCCCTGATGAGAGTGATTTGGTTGAATCACTTGCCAGTCTTCAGGCCGATATTGAGACTGGTATTTAAAATGCAGAAACGGGGACAATTTTGCGTGCTTAATTAATTTACCCCTGTGCGGTTTGCGGAAATCTTTTCTTAAATGATGTGTTTCATGCTGGTTTTTTCCTGCAGGCGCGATACTCTGGACGTGAATGAGGACGTGTCGGGCTTTGTGTTCTGCGGGGCTTAACATTGCCGCGTTTCAACCTACATAATAGGTCTACGATGTGTGGTTTCCCGCCATACAGCGTGACTTCAGAAAATACAGATACGATCAGGACGGATACGATCAGGAATGTGTGCAGCAGACCATTTTTTACAGGTTACTCCTTTTATGCAGGCCAAGTCTCCTGCGATGGGGAGTGACGATGGTGACCCGAAGGACCCGGGTAATGGTACAGCTGTTATTACGCGGACGAAAACCCGCTTAAAACGGCCAAGCCTGTACAGGGTGCTGCTGCTGAATGATGACTATACGCCGATGGACTTCGTTATTCATGTGCTGGAGCGTTTTTTCCAGAAAAACCGTGAAGATGCGACACGCATCATGTTGCATGTCCATAATCACGGGGTCGGTGAATGCGGTATCTATACTTATGAAGTTGCCGAAACCAAAGTGACGCAGGTGATGGATTTCGCCCGTCAACATCAGCATCCGCTGCAATGCGTGATGGAGAAAAAGTGAGGTACAATGCCAACATTCTCCCAAAGCCTTGAAAAAGCACTTCATCAGGCGCTGACCATCGCCAATGAACGTCATCACGAATATGCCACGCTCGAGCATCTTCTGCTTGCTCTGATTGATGACAGAGATGCCGGCGCGGTTATGCGTGCCTGCAATGTCGATATTGCGCAGCTTAAAAAGACTGTCACCGACTATATCGACCGCGAGCTGGATAATCTGGTGACCGGTTATGATGAGGATTCCAAGCCGACAGCCGCTTTCCAGCGGGTGATTCAGCGTTCGGTAATCCATGTGCAGTCGTCAAACCGCGATGAAGTGACCGGCGCCAATGTGCTTGTCGCAATCTTTGCCGAGCGGGAAAGCCATGCGGCTTATTTCCTGCAGGAACAGCAAATGACCCGCTATGATGCGGTCAATTATATTTCTCATGGTATTTCCAAGCGTTCGGGTGTCAGTGATGATCTGACCGAAGGCAAGGCGCATAGTGCTGAAGATTCAGCGCAGCCTGAGAATGAAGAACAGAGCAAAAAGAAAATTGATGCGCTGACCGCCTATTGCGTCAATCTCAATGAAAAAGCCAAGGCCGGTAAAATCGACCGTCTGGTTGGACGCGAAAGCGAAATCAACCGTACTATTCAGGTTCTGTGCCGCCGCTCCAAGAATAACCCGCTTTATGTGGGTGATCCGGGCGTGGGTAAAACCGCGATTGCCGAAGGTCTGGCCAAGCGCATTGTTGACGGCGATGTGCCGGAAGTTCTGCTCAATGATACGATCTTCTCGCTCGATATGGGCAGTCTTCTGGCCGGTACCCGTTATCGCGGTGACTTTGAAGAGCGTCTGAAGCAGGTCGTTAAGGAGCTGGAAGATTATCCGGGTGCCGTGCTGTTTATCGATGAAATCCACACCGTTATCGGTGCGGGTGCCACATCCGGCGGCTCAATGGATGCGTCCAATCTGCTGAAGCCTGCTTTGTCTTCCGGTCAGATTCGCTGCATCGGCTCAACGACTTACAAGGAATTCCGCCAGTTCTTTGAAAAGGACAGGGCACTTGTGCGTCGTTTCCAGAAAATTGATGTGGCCGAGCCCACTATTCCGGATGCCATTGAAATCATGCGCGGTCTGAAGCCTTATTTTGAAGACTTCCATAAAGTGAAGTTCTCCAATGATGCGATCACTGCCGCAGTAGAACTGTCTGCCCGTTATATCACTGACCGTAAATTGCCGGATAAGGCGATTGACGTGATTGATGAAAGCGGTGCCAGCCAGATGCTGCTGCCGGAAGCCAAACGCAAAAAGGTTATCGGCATCAAAGAGATTGAAGCGACCGTGGCGACCATGGCGCGTATCCCGCCGAAGACTGTCTCCAAGGATGACGAGCAGGTGCTTGCCAGTCTGGAGAAAGATCTCAAGCGCGTGGTCTATGGTCAGGAACTGGCGATTGAATCGCTCAGCTCTGCGATCAAACTGGCGCGTGCGGGCCTGCGTGAGCCGGATAAGCCGATTGGTTCCTATCTGTTCTCCGGTCCGACCGGTGTGGGTAAGACGGAAGTTGCCAAACAGCTTGCCAGCACATTGGGCGTGCAGCTGCTGCGTTTCGACATGTCCGAATATATGGAGCGTCATACCGTATCGCGCCTGATCGGTGCACCTCCGGGTTATGTCGGCTTTGAGCAGGGTGGTCTGCTGACTGATGGCGTGGACCAGCATCCGCATTGCGTGTTGCTGCTCGACGAAATCGAAAAGGCCCATCCGGATCTGTTCAACATTTTGTTGCAGGTTATGGATCATGGCCGCCTGACAGATCACAATGGTAAGCAGATTGATTTCCGCAATGTCATTCTGATTATGACCACCAATGCCGGTGCGGCAGATATGGCGAAAGCAGCAATCGGCTTTGGCTCCACCCGTCGCGAAGGCGACGATATGGAGGCGATCAACCGTCTGTTCACGCCGGAATTCCGTAACCGCTTAGATGCGATTATTCCGTTTGGCCCGCTGCCTGTTCCTGTTATCCATAAAGTGGTGCAGAAATTCATCATGCAGCTGGAAGCCCAGCTGGCTGATCGCGGCGTGACCTTTGAACTGGATAAGAAAGCTATCAACTGGCTGGCTGACAAGGGCTATGATGAACGCATGGGTGCACGCCCTCTGGGTCGTGTTATTCAGGAATATATCAAGAAGCCTCTGGCCGACGAGTTGCTGTTTGGCAAGCTCAAAAATGGCGGCACGGTCAAAGTCACAACCGGCGAAAAACCGGATGGCAAGACTGGTCTGGTGATGTATGTGGTGAAGGCCAAGCCGGTCAAGCCGCAGAAAGAACAGCCTGATGAGGAGGTTGCGGAAGCTGCAGCCAAGCCGGAAAAGAAACCGGCCAAAGTTGCAGCAGATAGCAGCTCTGCTCCGGAGACGACGGAACCGAAGCGTAAATCGGCTTCTGTGCCGAAGGTTCCAAGAACGAAGGAATAAAATAAAAAGCGCCCGTTTCAAACGGGCGCTTTTTTATTAGAGAAATCTATGTGCTGAAAGCCGGATCAGCTTTTCAACATCGTACCGGTTTTCTCTTTCAACGCATACCATGAGATGGCTTCTTCAAGAATATGCGGGGTTTGACCGCCACGCTCACAGGCGCGGGCAAAGTAGTCGCGCAATTGCGGGCGGTAATCCGGATGGGCACAATTCTCGATAATCACGGATGCGCGTTCACGCGGAGCAAGGCCGCGCAGATCGGCAAGGCCGTGTTCTGTCACCAGAATATCCACATCATGTTCCGTATGGTCGACATGCGGCACCATCGGCACGACTGAGGAAATCGCACCATTCTTGGCAACCGATTTGGTGACGAAAACCGACAGGAAGGCATTACGTGCAAAGTCGCCCGAACCGCCGATGCCGTTCATCATATGTGTACCGGCCACATGGGTGGAATTCACATTGCCGTAAATGTCGAATTCCAGCGCGGTGTTGATACCGATAATACCAAGGCGGCGGATAACTTCCGGATGATTGCTGATTTCCTGCGGACGCAGCACCAGCTTGTCTTTGTAGCGGTCGAAATTACCGAAAACGCGCTCGCCGCAAGCCTGACTGAGTGTGATCGAAGAGGCCGAAGCAAAGCTGAGCTTACCTGCATCCATCAGATCGAATGTGCTGTCCTGCAACACTTCGCTATACATGCGCAAATGATGGAAGGGACTGTCCACGAGGCCGGTCAGAACCGCATTGGCAATCGTGCCGATACCGGCCTGCAACGGGTTAAGAGACAGGTCAAGGCGGCCTTTTTCTACTTCACTTTCAAAGAAATGAATCAGGTGTCTGGCAATGGCTGATGTTTCGCTGTCTGCCGGTTCAATCAGTGAAGCACTGTCCGACTGTTCCGTGATGACAATCGCTGCGATTTTTTCAGGCGGGATCGGAATATAAGGCGTGCCGATGCGGCTTTCACAGGACACAACCGGAATCGGATCGCGGGACGGGCGCTTGGTCGGAATATAGACATCATGCAGCCCCTCCAGTGCCAGAGAGTGGCTGAGATTGATCTCAACAATCACTTTCTTTGCCAAAATGGCGAAACTGGCCGAATTACCAATAGAGGTTGTCGGGATCACACCGCCGTCTTCATTGATGGCAATGGCTTCAATAACCGCATAATCAACCGGCCCGATCTGATTGGAGCGCAATTGCTCAACAGTTTCAGAAAGATGCTGGTCGATAAACATCACTTCACCGCGGTTGATGGCGGCGCGCAAAGTGCGGTCAACCTGAAACGGCATACGGCGGGCAAGTACACCGGCTTCGGTGAGGATTTTATCGACATCATGGCCGAGCGATGCACCGGTAAGCAGGGTGATTTTGAATGGTGTGTCTTTAGCCTGCGCAGCCATGGCAACCGGCACGGCTTTGGCATCGCCGGCACGGGTAAAACCGCTCATGCCGATTGTCATCCCGTCTTTGATAAGGGCTGCGGCCTCGGCAGGTGTCACAACTTTATCTTGCAAGGAGGAATTGCGGATACGATCTTCTAGCATGGGAAACCTATATTCGAAGGATCTCTGACAGGGAGGAGTCAGAGAGTTAGTCGCATATGTATTGTATGCTGTTAATACGCAGTATCGGCGTAAGAGCAGAAGTTGAAGATTAACCTAAACGTAAACTGCTCTGCCAAAAGGGCTTATCTCTTACCGGAGGCTTTTGCCAGCTTTGTCTTTGATAAGGTCATTCTGTCGCGATTTTACATTCATGTGTCTTGAACGGACTATGCATAACAGGCTTGACGATAAGAACTTCATGCCTGTTACGAATGACTGCTTTTGACAGCATTGCAAAGCACATGGGCTGGGTCTAACAATAATGTCATATATGCTGACATTTATATGTAAGATAGTTTCCCATGCCAGATCATCAGCCGCCTGTAAGCCAGTCTGCGCCGCAGTTACTAAAAGCGCATCATAATGCAAATGGCTATAATGCGGATGCCGTTTCATCCTTTACGGAGCGGTTGCAATGGTTCGGACGTGGTGCGCGCAACATATTCAGCATACCGGCGCTGCTGCTGATCAGCTCATTTATCGGCTTTTCCGGTCTGGCCATTGAGAGCGGTATTACCATGGGGCAGGCAGTGTTTATGACGCTGACGATCTGGGCTCTGCCCGCCAAAGTGGTTCTGATCGGTGCGATCTCTGCTGGAAGCTCAATGGCTGCCGCTGCATTGGCTGTGGCACTGTCCTCCGTGCGTCTGATGCCGATGGTTGTGGCCTTGTTGCCAGAGCTTAAAGGGCCGCGTTCGCGCAAGATCACTTTGCTGTTTCTCTCGCATTTTGTGGCGGTGACCGCATGGGTCATGGCAATGGAACAGTTGCGCCATATTCGCCGTGATCTGCGCACCAGCTATTTTGCCGGTATCGGTGTAACACTGGTGCTGACCAATGCGGCTGTTGTAGCGCTGATTTATCTGCTTTCTGCCAGTTTTCCGCCGCTGCTCTTTGCAGCGCTTTTCATGCTGACACCGATGTATTTTCTCACTTCGCTCTGGCGCTCATCGCGTGAGCAGGCGGGCAAAGCGGCCTTGCTGAGCGGCTTGCTGATCTTTCCGGTGATGCATGCCATTGCACCGGGATATGATCTGTTGCTCACCGGCCTGACCGGTGGTGCGATGGCCTTCGGCTTTCATCTCTATGTGCAGAATTTGCGCCGGAAAGAGGCTCAGAAAGAAGTGCTGTCATGAATTTCGCAAGCTTTGATACATGGTGGTGGCCATATTTATTCATCCTGATCGCCGGTGCGCTGGCGACGGATATCTGGCGCTTTCTCGGCGTGTTGGTTGGCGGCAAAATGCGCGAGGATTCGCAAGCTCTGGTGCTGGTGCGCTGTGTGGCGACAGCCTTGGTGGCGGGCGTTATTGCCCAGCTTATTCTCTATCCGACGGGAGAACTTGCGAATTCGCCGATGTGGCTGCGGGCTGGTTCCGCCATTCTTGGCTTCATTGCGTTTCTGCTGGCGGGGCAGCGTATTCTGGTCGGTGTGCTGACCGGTGAAGCCCTGCTGCTCGCAGGACTTCTTATTTTATAATGCTCTGTGCAGAGATATAAGTCTTATAGATTAAAGGCTTGCGATAATCTTCTGACAGTTTTCAGCAAGCACAGCCTGATCTTCCATCTTGCCGGTATGACCGGTCAGGGCAACGCCTTCAAAACGCGGAATGACATGGAAATGCAGATGGAAAACGGTCTGACCTGCCGCCGGTTCGTTAAACTGCATGACGGTTACACCATCAGCATCAAAAGCCTTCTTCACCGCAACGGCTATTTTCTGCGTGGCAGCAGCCAGCTTGGCCAGCACGGCGCTGTCTGCATCGAGAAGGTTGCGTGAACCCTGTTTCGGGATGACAAGGCTGTGGCCTTTGCCCTGCGGCATCACATCCATAAATGCATAGACATCATCATCTTCATAGATTTTATGGCTCGGAATTTCGCCGCGCAGGATCTTGGCGAAAATATTGTCGCTGGCATAAGGCGTGGTCATGGATGGCTCCCTATTCAGATTGATGGAATTTGCGGAACGGACTGTGTTCCGCATAATAGCTGTTATTCATTTCGACTTCGCGGACCTCGCGGCGCAAATATTGCGCCACAGCATCACGAAAGCCGGGATGGCTGATATAATGGGCGGAATGGGTGGTCACAGGTTCATAGCCGCGTGCCAGCTTATGTTCACCCTGTGCGCCAGCCTCTACCACTGATAATTTATGTGCAATCGCATAATCAATTGCCTGATGATAGCAGACTTCAAAATGCAGAAACGGGTGATCTTCGATACAGCCCCAGTGACGGCCGAACAGCCGGTCACCACCGATGAAATTGATCGCACCGGCAATATAGTGCCCGTCGCGCTTGGCCATAATCAGCACAATATCATCGCCCATGCGCTCGCCGATCAGCGAATAGAATTCACGGTTGAGATATGGACGCCCCCATTTGCGGCTGCCGGTATCCATATAGAATGCGTAGAACTGATCCCAGATGTCTTCTGTCAGATCGGAGCCGGTCAGCCAGTCAATGGAAATGCCATTGCTCAGAGCTTCGCGGCGTTCGCGCTTTAAGGCTTTACGTTTGCGGGAAACAAGTTCTTCCAGAAAATCACTATATTCCTGAAAGCCATTGTTTTTGAAATGAAACTGCTGATCCTTGCGATGCAGGAAGCCGGTCTCAGTCAGAGCCTGAATATCCGGCACTTCAGCAAAGGTTACATGTGCGGATGACAACTGGTTCTGATTGGTGAATTGCGCAACGGCACTGGCAAGCAGGCGGCGCAGTTCAGGATTATTCTCTGTAGTCAGCAGGCGTGCGCCCGTTGCCGGAGTGAACGGAATACCCAGTTGCAGCTTGGGATAATATTGACCACCGGCACGCTCAAAGGCTTCAGCCCAGCCGTGGTCAAAAACATATTCACCCTGACTATGGGATTTCAGATAGGCAGGAGCTGCGGCCAGCAATACGCCCTGTTGTGTTTCAAGGCGCATATGGCAGGGCAGCCAGCCGGTATTTTCACCGACGCAGCCGGAATCTTCCAGCGCGGAAAGATAGGCATAAGAGAGAAACGGATTATAGGATTTGTTCGCAGCAATACCGTCTGTGGACGTGGCTGCGGAATGTTTGCTGGTTTCAGAAAATTGCGCCCATGCCTCAGGGCTGAAACCCTGCATGGAGCTGACGTTACGCAAAATAATGCTGGTTTCTTCCTCTGCTTCCTCACGCATAGCAATCAACCATTCCCACCCGTTTTGTCATGCCTGGTTTTTACCGGCGCATCACATTATGCGCCGGTAAGATATTGTTTTATCAAGCAAGAACGCTATCCGGTACAAAGCCTTCAAATGTAATCTGCTGTGCATGCATGTCGCTCACGGCCTTTTCCTCCGCGCTACGCACTGTCCATGTGATGACAGGACGGTTGAGCACGGTGCGGAAGAAGCTGATGAACGGGTTTGGCAGATGGTGGAAATTGTAAGAAACAAAATCCACATCATGCGCGAGCATGGCAAAGTGCTTTTCCATATCGGCGGCACTTGTACCTTCTGCCGTCAGACCGGCAACAACACCCGGTGCATCGCTGCGGAAACGGCGGATGAGGTGATGGTCGAAGGACATGATCGCCGCTTCGCCCTGATAGGTTTTCAGCTCTTTGGCAACGGCGGCAACCAGACCTTCATCCTGACCTTCAATGCCTTTGAGTTCGATAACCAGCGGCACGCGTCCGGCAACCAGATCAAGCATCTGGCGAAGCGACGGAGCGTGATCCTGTGTGGTGCCGATGGTCAGTGACTGAGCCTCGGCCAGTGTCAGATCACAAATGCGGCCTTCGCGGCCGGCAAGGCGATCCAGCACATCATCATGAAACACGATGACTTCACCGTCTTTGGTCAGATGCACGTCACATTCAATGGCATAATTGCCTGCAATGGCTGCACTGAAGGCCGGGAGAGTATTCTCCCAGACCTTTTTATTCATATCGTGCAACCCGCGATGGGCAATCGGCCGGCGGGTAAGCCATTTCAGTTCATCACGAGGCGCAGCGCTCATAATCAGGCAACCTCAATCACGGCTTCGATTTCAACCGGTGCATTCAGCGGCAGACCAGCCATGCCAACAGCGGAGCGGGCATGTTTGCCTGCATCGCCGAGAACGTCGATGAATAGCTGAGAACCGCCATTGGCAACAATGTGCTGATCGGTGAAATCAACAACAGACGCAACAAATACAGTGATTTTAACAATGCGCTTGATGCGGGAAAGATCGCCGCCAAGAGCCGCTTTTGCCTGTGACAGCACATTGATCGCGCAATATTTTGCAGCTTCCTGTGCTTGTTCAATGGTCAGGTCGCGGCCAACCAGACCGGTGGAAACGAGCTTGCCGTCTTTCAGTGGCAGCTGGCCGGAGGTGAACAGCAGATTACCGCTCTGGGAAAAAGGCAGATAGGCTGCAGCCGGTGCTGCGGATTCTGGAATTGAAATGCCGAGATCTTTGAGGCGGGTTTCGATTGTCGAGGTCATGGCGCTCTTTCCGGTTTTATTTTATCGTCACATCAGAGTGGACGGCAAACAATAAGGTCATTTTGGGGCGGTTTATATTCCGCAGGGATTCTTTAACAGTTTGCCCTTCATTGTCGGTTCCGAATGTCGGCCCTGAATTGTTGGGATGAATGTTTATGCGTGATCTGTGTGTTTTAGGTGTCATGCATATACAAAAATAAAGTTCAAACTGACAGAATCAGTGGAGCATAGCAAAAGCTGTGATTTTTGCCTCGCTTCCGCCATGAGTTATTTTAACATGGCGATAAATTTATCGGAGAATCTTTATGCGTTTTTTGCAGGCCCCCATTTTGCAGGCCCTTGTGTTCGGATCTGGTTTTGTTGTTCCTGCAGTGCTGAGCACCGTAGCTTATGCAGGAAGCACACTTCTGCCGCATCGCGCAGTTTATGATCTGACACTGGAACGCGCCGATGAAAAATCCGGCATTGCCGGTGTAACCGGACGTATGGTCTATGAGTTCAACGGCTCGGCCTGCGAAGGCTATACAACAAATTTCCGCTTCGTGACCCGTATCGATATGGAAGGGCAGGATCAGCGGGTTACCGATCAGCAGACCACTACTTTTGAAGCCGGAGACGGCAGCCGATTCCGTTTCGTCAATAAAACCTTTGTCGATAAAGAGCTGATTAAAGAAGTGCGCGGGAATGCGGCGCTTGGCGACAAGCAGATGGATGTGGCACTGACCAAGCCTGAAAAACAGGATTTGAAACTGGCACTCTCGCAGTTTCCGACCCGTCATATGGAAGAACTGCTTGTTCGCGCGCAAAAGGGCGACACTTTTTATCAGACGACAATTTTTGACGGTTCCGATGATGCCAATAAGATTATGGCGACCACAGCCGTGATCGGGAAAGGGCAGGTGCTGCCTGAAGACACCGAAACGAAAGTCATGGGTGAGGTGGCCAAGCAGGAAAGCTGGCCTGTGACCGTCGCTTATTTTGATGATGAAGAGAGCGACGAGGGGCTGCCGGTCTATCGCGTGAATTTCAAACTCTACCGCAATGGTGTGACCCGTGATCTGAACATGGATTACGGTGATTTTTCCATGAAAGGCACCTTGGTCAATCTGGAAATGTTTAAACCGGCAGCGGCGGCAACCTGCGAATAATCCGGCATAATTCTACAGGTTTCGATGACAAGGCGGCACTTCCGGAAACGGATTTGCCGCTTTTTTCATTTTATTGAATTTCCGTGCCTTGTATTCTGTAGTCTTGACTATAAATATCTCTGTGACTGAGATTGATCCGTGCGTGCTGCGGCGGCGCGGATAATTTTTACAAGCAAAGGTATTATAATGTCCGATCTTTTTTCTTCCTATGACCTCAATGGCCTGCCGCTTAAAAACCGTGTGGTGATGGCGCCTATGACACGCGCACGTGCCGTTGATACGGTGCCGAATAGCGACACGGCATTATATTATGCCCAGCGTGCCGGAGCAGGCCTGATTGTGAGTGAAGGAACGCCGATCTCTGATGAGGGGCGCGGCTATCTCTATACGCCCGGTGTATATTCTGCCGAGCAGGTTGAGGGCTGGAAAAAAGTAACGGATGCCGTTCATGCGCAGGGTGGTAAAATCTTCTCACAAATCTGGCACGTCGGACGTGTTTCCCATGTTTCCGTACAAAAGAACGGTATTGCGCCTGTTGCGCCGGTTGCTGAAATTGCAAAAGACTCAAATGTTTTTGCCCTTGGTGAGGGCGGAACACCGGGGCTGGTTGCCCCCAGCGCACCGCGTGCATTGAATGCTGACGATATTGCCCGCATTACCGGAGAATTTGCCGATGCCGCGGATAATGCCGTTAAAGCCGGTTTTGATGGTGTCGAAATTCACGGTGCAAACGGCTATCTGATTGAGCAGTTCATCAATGCCGGTTTCAATAAGCGTGAAGATGGCTATGGCGGCGCGACAATTGCCGGACGTATCCGCTTTGCGCTGGAGGTTGTTGATGCGGCCGTTGCACGTATCGGCTCTGCCCGTGTCGGTATCCGCCTGACACCTTTCAGCCGCCTGTTTGATCTTCATGCCTTTGACGGGGAGGAAGAAACATGGCTGACACTGGCTGCTGAACTCTCCGCCCGCAAACTGGCTTATATTCATATCGGCAATGCCGGTGGTTTGCTGGCAAAAGAAGAAGGCCGTGAATTCCTGAAGAAGTTCCGTGAGGTTTATCAGGGCACATTGATCTTTGCCGGCGGCTATACGCAGGAAACGGCTGAGCGTGTTCTCGATGAAGGGCTTACAGATCTGGTGGCTTTCGGCCGGCCATATATCTCAAATCCTGATCTGGCCGAGCGTATGCAGCGCGGCTGGCCGCTGGCACCGGCCGATCACACAACTTTCTATGGCGGTGCGCAAAAGGGTTATACCGATTATCCGGCCTATGAAGCTGTTTAAACGCAGATAAGGGCAGGGATGTTTCCGCCGCAGAACAAGAGTTCCGGCGGGAATGTCCCTGTGCTATAGTCTTATGGCTGTGTAATATCTGATAATGAAGGCTGCGTTCCGGCTTCCGGCGGTTTTTGACCGTTCAGGGCTTGCATTTTCTTCATTCATCGTTTACCAGCCGCATTATTCCACACACGGGATTTGGGTTATGGGCGGGAGAAATCCGCACAACGCCTCCGGTGGCACATTTGTGCCTCAGCCCGTGGAGGTTCAACCGGAAAAGGAAAATACAATGGCATTGCCTGATTTCAGCATGCGCCAGCTTCTGGAAGCTGGTGTTCACTTCGGTCACCAGACACATCGCTGGAACCCGAAAATGGCACCTTTCATCTATGGTGCACGTAACAACATCCACATTCTTGACCTGGCTCAGACCGTTCCTCTGCTGCACAATGCACTGAAGGTTGTTTCGGATACTGTTGCTCGTGGCGGCCGCGTTCTGTTCGTTGGCACCAAGCGTCAGGCTTCGGAAATCATTGCTGACGCTGCTGGCCGTTCGGCTCAGTATTACGTCAACTCCCGCTGGCTCGGCGGTATGATGACCAACTGGAAAACCATTTCCAACTCGATCCAGCGTCTGCGCAAGCTTGACGAACTGCTGTCGAGCGAAGCTCAGGGCTATTCCAAAAAGGAACGCCTGACTCTGGAACGCGAACGCGAAAAGCTGGACCGCGCTCTCGGTGGTATCAAGGATATGGGCGGCGTTCCTGACCTGATGTTCATCGTCGACACCAACAAGGAATCGATTGCAATTCAGGAAGCCAAGCGTCTTGGTATCCCTGTTGTTGCTGTTATCGACAGCAACTGTAATCCAGACCAGATCGATTTCCCGATCCCAGGTAACGATGATGCTGCTCGCGCAATCTCGCTCTATTGCGATCTGATTGCTAAAGCTGCTCTGGACGGCATTATGCGTCAGCAGGGCGCTCTGGGCATCGATATCGGTGCGCAGGCTGAAGCTCCTGTTGAGCCAGCTCTGGAAGCTGCTGAAAACGCTTAATTCGTTTTTTTGTCTGCCGGATCTGTTTTCAGATCCGGCAGATATTCTGCTTAAAAGACACAATTTGCCGTGTTTGCAGAGCTTCAAAAAACTGAAGTTTTAAACCGGTAAATATCTGAAACGGGTGAGTCGTTTCTGATTCCGTCTGCGCACGGTGAAATCTGTGTCTTATTTAATTCGAGCCTTTTCGGCTCCTGCTATCCCGTATGTATACAGTTGACGCTTTGCAGAAATTGCAATGCGGGCTGTAATGATTAATCGGTCATTGGATAAAAGACAGGTCCGCTGTCTGAACAATGATCCATAGCGGGCATGCCGCTTTGCCGGATGTCTGCTGCTTTCTCTGAGAGGCGACAATGAGCATTACCGCAGCAATGGTTAAAGAACTTCGTGAACTCAGCGGCGCAGGCATGATGGACTGCAAGACCGCTCTGAACGAAAATAATGGCGATATGGAAGCTGCCATGGACTGGCTGCGCAAGAAGGGTATCGCTAAAGCTGACAAGAAAGCCGGCCGTACAGCTGCTGAAGGTCTGGTAAGCGTTGCCAGCGAAGGCAAAAAAGCTGTTGTTGTTGAGGTTAACTCCGAAACAGACTTCGTTGCCCGTAATGCTGCTTTCCAGGAAATCGTTCTGAACGTAACCAAGGTTGCTCTGGGCACCGACGGTTCAACTGATGCCGTTGCAAACGCAACCTATCCGGGTTCGGAAAAGACTGTAACTGACACCATTAAAGATGCTGTTGGCACCATCGGTGAAAACATGGCATTCCGTCGTTCCGCTGCTCTGAGCGTGGAAAACGGTGTTGTTGCTTCTTACATCCACAACGGCGTTGCAGACGGCCTCGGCAAGCTGGGCGTTCTGGTTGCTATCGAAACAACCGGTGATGCAGAAGCTGCTGCCGCTATCGGTCGTCAGATCGCTATGCACGTTGCTGCAACCAACCCGCTGGCTCTGACTTCTGCTGAAGTTGATGCTGCTGCTGTTGAGCGCGAAAAAGCAATCTTTGCTGATCAGGCCCGTCAGTCCGGCAAATCGGAAGAAATCATCGCCAAGATGGTTGACGGCCGTATGCGCAAGTTCTTTGAAGAAGTTGTTCTTCTGTCGCAGGCTTTCGTTATCAACCCAGACCTGAGCGTAGAAGCTGCGCTTAAAGAAGCAGAAAAAACAATCGGCGCGCCTGCTAAGGTAACCGGCTTTGTTCGCTTCGCTCTGGGCGATGGCATTGAAAAAGAAGAAACCGACTTCGCTGCTGAAGTTGCTGCCGTAAACAAAGGCTAATTCTTTACAGGCGCCTCCTGAATTGCGATGCGCCTTTCAGAATGTGGGTTTACTGCCCGAATTTAAAATGCCGGTCTGACTCTGTCAGGCCGGCATTTTTACGACATGCGTAAAACAAGAAAACAGAGCGGGCGCTAAGCATTCCATAAAATGCAACAGGCTCTAAAAACTTGTCAGTTATGAAAGGGCATCGCGTGACAATGCGATGCCCTTGATGTATGCGAAACATATTCATGCTTTTTCTTGTCATCTGCACCGGTCATGCAATTATGCTTGGCGACGGTTGCTCGCGGCAGAAAATCATTCTGTGTTCCGGCTAAAAATGTGAATATCTGCAAGTTCATGTGCACCGGACTATTTAAAAACCATGTCCGCTTGCCGGTGGGGAAGTTCGGACCGAAATCAAAAAAGGGATCCCATGGCTGGTAAGACACTGTATAAACGGGTTCTCCTCAAAGCGTCAGGTGAGGCGCTGATGGGTGAGCAGGGATTTGGCATTGACGTGTCCGTTGCTGACCGCATTGCAAGTGATATTGCCGAAGCGCGTGCGCTCGGCGTTGAAGTCGGCGTGGTTATCGGCGGTGGTAATATTTTCCGCGGGCTGGCTGTTGCCTCCAAAGGCGGCGACCGCGTAACCGGCGATCATATGGGTATGCTGGCTACAGTGATTAACTCGCTGGCTCTGCGCACCTCTCTGGTCAAGCAGGGCGTTGATGCAGTTGTGCTTTCGGCGATTGCTATGCCGGAACTGTGCGAGAGCTTCTCGCAGCGTCAGGCAACCGCCTATATGGATCAGGGCAAGGTTGTAATTTTTGCCGGTGGTACCGGTAATCCGTTCTTCACAACCGATTCTGCGGCTGCTTTGCGTGCTGCTGAAATCGGTGCGGATGCCTTGTTTAAAGGCACGCAGGTTGACGGTATTTACAGTGCTGATCCGAAGAAAGATCCGTCTGCCACGCGTTTCGACCGTCTGACCCACAAGGAAGTGCTGGATAAAGGTCTGGCTGTGATGGATGTGACGGCAGTGGCTCTGGCACAGGAAAACCGCATTCCGATCGTGGTTTATTCCATTCATGAAGCAGGCGGCTTTGCGCAGATTTTGCAGGGCAAAGGCCGCAGCACGGTTGTGACAGACGCCTGATAAGCACCGGTTCCTGAATTGAATCTGTGTGTGTACACAGATTCAATTCAGCAAAGCTTTGATTTTGTGCTTATCATTTGCGTCAAGCTGTTCTAAACAAAAAGCGAATTGTGTGGTCTGAAACCTGTTTCCGACTATCAGGCAGTATTATGCGCTGTAAAAGCGCAAGATGTTTGGTGTACGCCCAAGGAGAGATATTATGAGCGACGCTCTGGATGTAAATGATCTGAAACGCCGTATGGATGGTGCGATTCAGTCCTTCAAACATGATTTGGGTGGTCTGCGTACCGGACGCGCTTCAGCAAGCCTTCTGGAGCCTCTGACGATTGAAGCCTATGGTTCGACCATGCCGATCAATCAGGTGGCGCAGATTACTGTTCCTGAAGCCCGTATGCTGTCTGTTTCCGTTTGGGACAAGAGCATGGTCGGTGCGGTTGAACGTGCAATCCGCGACAGCGGTCTGGGTCTGAACCCGATTACTGACGGTATGACACTGCGTGTGCCGCTGCCGGAACTGAACGAACAGCGCCGTAAGGAACTGGTTAAAATTGCGAACCAATATGCCGAAGGTGCTAAAGTTGCCGTTCGTCATGTGCGCCGCGATGGTATGGATCAGTTGAAGAAACTGGAAAAAGACGGCACCATCAGTCAGGATGACAGCCGCACCCTGTCTGACAAAGTGCAGAAAATGACTGACGAAACCATTGTGGAAGTTGATAAGCTTCTGGTTTCCAAAGAAGCGGAAATTATGCAGGTCTAAGGCACCATTCGCCCGATCGGGGGCATAAAGGTCGCTCTAAACTGTAAGAACAGGCATCAGAGTGGTTCAGTATCAATTAACCACTCTGATATCTGAGACTGCCGTATATCTCCGGTGAAAAGAATATATCCGCGAATACGCATAGTGAATGCCGGAGTGGCCGTGCAAAAGACATTTTGCGGATTCTATTATAGTACAGAATAATTATGCATGTTGTTGCTGGTTGCAGTCTGATGCTGATAATTCTCTAAGTTCTTAAACCGGATAAGCATGGCGCCTGACGGCAGCCGTTTTGTCAAAAAAAGGAATATGCCTGAATGTCCGATCCGCGCCACATCGCCATTATTATGGATGGCAATGGTCGTTGGGCTAAAGCACGCGGTCTGCCGCGTGTTGCCGGTCATAAAGCGGGTGTGGATGCTCTGCGCGGCATTGTGCGTGCTGCAGGGGATAAAGGGCTGGAATTTCTTACCCTCTTTGCATTTTCTTCCGAGAACTGGTCGCGTCCGAATTCCGAAGTCACGGAACTGATGGGATTGCTGAAGCTGTTCATCCGCCGCGATCTGAATAAGCTTCACAGTCAGAATGTCCGTGTACGTATTATCGGCGCGCGTGATGACCTTGCCTCCGATATTTGTGTGCTTCTGAATGAGGCCGAAAAACTGACCGCAGCCAATAGCGGTCTGACGCTTGTTATTGCCTTTAACTACGGGGCGAGGGACGAACTGGCGCGCGCAATGCGTCAGATTGCCGAAGCTGTTGCGGCAGGGCAGATGAAGCCGGATGCGATCACGGCTGAAATGATTTCTGAAAGGCTTGATACAGCAGATATTCCGGATCCTGACCTGATTATCCGTACCAGCGGCGAAATGCGGCTGTCCAATTTTCTGCTCTGGCAGGCTGCTTATTCAGAATTTCTGTTCGCTCCGGAATATTGGCCGGATTTCAAGCCTGCGCATTTATTTGCTGCGATTGATGAATATCGGAAGCGGGTTCGCCGCTTTGGCGGGCTGGAAGCTGATGACATGCAAAATTTGTCCGGTGAAACGGACGTGGTACCTTTGCGGCATAATGCGGGTTAGGTTCGTGCTGTGCGTTTCAGCTTGGCCGGATCATAAATAGACAGACTTAGAGCGCATCCCGAAAAGTGCGAAGCGGTTTTCGGAGCAAGATGCGCGTAAAATCAAACAGATAGAGCATTTGTAATGATTCAATCTAAACTAAAAATGCTCTAGGGGCGAGGGTTTTCGTGTCCAATCTTCAATTGCGTATCATGACGGCAGCAGTGCTTGCGCCCGTTACAATTCTGCTGATCTGGCTGGGCGGTATGAGTTTCCGTGTGCTGGCTGTGGTGATTGGCTTCGCGATTTTCTATGAGTGGACAACGCTGAGCGCCTCGAAGCAGACACGCTCCGGCCTGACGGCAGGCTGGGCGGTGCTCTCGGTTGCTGCGGGTCTTATGCTGATACAGGTTCCGGCAATTCAGATTCTGGCCATTCTTGCAGCCGGTGCGGTTTTCCTGATCCAGCGCTCTAACTGGACTGCGGCAGGGCTGATCTATGCCGGTGTGCCGATGGTCTGTCTGGCGGTTTTGCGCGGCGAAACCACCTCAGGTCTGATTGCAATTATTTATCTCTTCGCACTGGTCTGGGCGACGGATATTTTTGCGTATTTCACCGGACGCAGCCTCGGCGGGCCGAAGCTGGCTCCGCGCTTTTCTCCGAATAAAACATGGTCCGGCGCAATTGGCGGTGTTGTGGCAGCAATGATTGCTGCAGCGGCGGTCAGCTATTTCAGCTTTGACCGCGTGAAATATCCGATGGTTATTCTGGCTATTGCGCTCTCGGTTGCCTCACAGATGGGCGACCTCGGAGAATCATGGGTCAAGCGCCGCTTCGGAGCCAAGGATTCCGGCAAGCTGCTGCCGGGGCATGGCGGGGTGATGGATCGCGTGGATGGCCTGATTGTGGCGGCTGTCATGCTCTATATTATCGGTGCTCTGGTGACAGGGCCGGATTCACCTTCAGCAATGTTTATCGGCATTGTTTTGCAGCCTTTGTAAGTAGCGCTGCGGTAAAAGCATATTTTGAGACTTTGAATTACGGGAGTTAGAGTTTTGGGTGATCCCCTTGCATATTTATTCGGCGGCGACAGCCTGCTGGTTGGCACATTACTTCCGTTTATTCTCGTTCTGGCTGTTGTTGTTTTTGTTCATGAGATGGGACATTTCATCGTCGGCCGTCTGTGCGGTATCGGCGTTCAGGCCTTTTCTATCGGATTCGGACCGGAGCTGATCGGTTATACAGCGCGTAACGGTACACGCTGGAAGCTCTGTGCGATTCCTCTTGGCGGCTATGTGAAGTTTGCCGGTGATATGAATGCCGCCAGTGCGCCGGACGGCGAGGGTCTGTCCGCCATGACTGAAGCCGAGCGCAAGGTTGCTTTTGCGACGCAGCCGGTCTGGAAGCGTGCTGCAACCGTTTTTGCAGGCCCGGCATTCAATTTTCTGCTGACAATTGCCATTCTGAGCTTCTTCTTTGCCAGCTACGGACGCCTTGTTGCTGATCCGACTATTGCAGAGGTTAATGAAGGCAGCCCTGCCGCTGTGGCAGGCTTTAAACCGGGTGACCGTTTCATCAATGTGGAAGGTACGCAGATCAATAGTTTTGCCGATGTGCAACGTATTGTGAACGGACGCAGCGGTGATGAACTGTCTTTCACGGTTGAGCGCGACGGGCAGGAAATCAACCTGAAAGCTGTTCCTGAAATTATGGAACAGACGGATGCGCTGGGTAACAAAATCAAGCTCGGTGTGATCGGTGTTACGATCACCAAAGACACAGGCAATTACCGCAAGGTTGAATATTCCCCGCTCGAATCGGTGGGTGAGGCTGTGGTCGAAACCGGACATATCATCAGCCGTACCGGTACTTTTATGAAGAGACTGGTAATGGGGCGTGAAGATAAATGTCAGCTGGGCGGACCCGTAAAAATTGCTAATATGGCCGGACAAGCGGCGCAACACGGCTTTGAATGGCTTGTTCAGCTGATTGCTATGCTGTCGGTTGGCATTGGATTGTTCAATTTATTTCCGCTTCCCCCTCTTGATGGCGGGCATCTGGTGATTTATGCGGGAGAGGCTGTTTTGGGACGTCCTGTTCCGGTGGCAGTACAGGAATTATTCTTCCGGCTTGGTTTCTTTGTCGTTCTCGGCTTTATGGGATTCGTCTTTTACAATGATCTCTTTGGCTGCTAATCTGAACTGGACAAGGCTCAAGCCTTTGAATTAAAACATTAACGAATTGTGTAAAATACGAGGGGATTATACAAGAAAAGCAATAATCTGTTTACCATGCTATTGGATTTGCGTGGCACCTGTGCCACGTTCGGGAATGAAGTAAACAGATTTTAATAGTGAAGCTTGCTTGTATATGAAAACTGGTTATTACAGTTTGCATTATGCGCTATTTTCCCGGATTACGGCCCGGGGCAACGAAACGAAGGTTAAATAGACCTATGACGGCAAATTCAAAGTTCTTTGGTGCTGCTTCTGCGGTCGCTATGTCGGTAGCTATGGTTGCTGCCGGAACGTCAGCGATCTCATTTGCTACTGTGAGTGTTGCACAGGCAGCAGTCGTTAGTCGTATTGACGTTCGCGGTAACAAGCGGGTTGATGCATCGACAATTCGTGGTGCCATCGGCATTAAGCCTGGCAAGTCATTCACCAATGCTGATATTGATGCGGCTGTAAAAAGCCTTTTCAATATGGGCCTGTTCTCTGATGTTCGTATCAGCCAGTCGGGCGGTGCACTCGTTGTCACTGTTTCCGAGTTCTCGGTTGTTAACAACGTACTCTTCCAGGGTAACAAGAAAGTCAAAGATGCTGATCTCGGTCGTGCGGTAGAGCTGAAGGCGCGTAGCCCTTTTGATCCTGCACAGATGGAATCAGATCGTCAGGCCATCATTCAGGCTTACCGCAATGTCGGTCGCAGCGACGCTGTTGTGAACGCCCGTACGGTTGATCTCGGTCAGGGTCGTGTAAACGTTGTTTATGAAATCACTGAAGGCGGCCGTACAAAAATCGCCAATATCGATTTCGTAGGTAATGAAGCTTTCGGTGGTCGTCGTCTGCGTGACGTGATCTCCACCAAGCGTACCAATCCATTGTCATGGCTGACACGCGGCGACATTTACAGCGAAGATCGTCTGCAGGCAGATGAAGAAGCGCTGCGTCGTTTCTACTACAACCGTGGTTATGCTGACTTCCGCGTGATTTCGTCCAATGCGGTTCTGGATCCTGCGACAAACGAATATACGATCACCTTCACTGTTGAAGAAGGTCAGCGTTATACATTCGGTGATGTTCAGGTTGAAAGCTCAATCGCCGGTGTTGATACAGAAGCGCTCGGCGGCATGCTGAAGACCCGCGCAGGTAAAGTTTATAGCGCCAACGACGTTGAAAAGTCGGTTGAAGCTGTAACTGAGCGCGTTGCCGGTAGCGGTTATGCTTTCGCTAAGGTTGAGCCACGTGGCGACCGTAACTTCGAAAACCGCACAATCTCGGTCGTTTATAACGTGGAAGAAGGTCCGCGCGCTTACGTGCAGCGTATCGAAATCCGCGGTAACGATAAGACCCGTGATTATGTTATCCGTCGTGAATTCGACATGAGCGAAGGCGATGCTTTCAATCAGGTTATGATTACACGCGCCAAGCGTCGTCTCGAAGCTCTGGACTTCTTCCAGACAGTTAACATCTCGACCGCTCAGGGTTCTGAGCCGGATCAGGTTGTGCTGATCGTTGACGTTGTTGAAAAGCCTACAGGTGAGTTCTCCATCGGTGCAGGTTATACATCGGGTGGTGAAACACCGGGTGCTTCGGTTGAAGGTTCGGTTGCAGAGCGCAACTTCCTCGGTCGTGGTCAGTATATCCGTATTGGTGCAGGTGCCGGTCAGGATGATGCGCGTAACTATTCGTTCTCGTTCACCGAGCCTTATTTCCTCGGTCAGCGCGTTTCTGCAGGCTTCGATATTTTCCGTAAGTCGTATCGCGTTAAAGATCAGTATGACGTAGAACAGACCGGTGGTACAATCCGTTTTGGTCTGCCGATTACCGACAATTTCGGTGCGAGCATCGGTTATAACCTGGTTCAGGAAAAGTATAAGCTCAAGAGCGAAGATATGGCGATCTACGCTCCGGCTTTGATTGAAGCTGCTGCACAGAGCCCATGGCTGCGTTCGTCGATTTCTTATGCTTTGACTTATAATACGATCGATAACCCGAACAATCCGCATGACGGTATCTATGTTCGCTTCGGTCAGGAATTTGCTGGTCTCGGCGGCGATGCCAAATTTATGAAGACAACTGCAAAAGCAAGCTATTACAAGACCTTGCTGCAGGAAGCTGATGTTGTTGGTGTGCTGACTGCCGGTGGTGGTTACATTCACTCCTTCACCGATGACGGTCTGCGTATCTTTGATATGTTCAAAGGTAACACTGATATGATCCGCGGCTTTAAATATAACGGTATCGGTGCCTATCAGGATTCTTCTGATGGTAGTGAACGTTACTGGCTCGGTGGTACAACTTACTTCAACGCCAGCGCTGAAGTTCAGTTCCCGATGCCGGTTGTTCCGGAAAGCCTTGGTATCCGTGGTGCGTTCTTCGCAGATGCTGCAACGCTCTATGGTAACAAGACTGAAGGTGCAATGGGAACCGGCAGTGCACTGCGAGCTTCGGCTGGTGTAAGTCTGATGTGGGCTTCTCCGTTCGGTCCGCTGCGCTTTGACTATGCTATTCCTATTAAGAAAGAAGATTCCGACAAAGTTCAGAACTTCAATTTTGGTATGTCGAGCAAGTTCTGATAAATTTGCTTTTTCCTGAGGCGTAATCTCTGAAAAGAAGATCCGCCTCAGGAGAGAAAGTATGTTGATGGCAGATCCTGTATTTTATACGCTGTCCTGTGCACTCAACGTCGCTGATATTGCTCAATTTACCGGTTCAGAATTGCTGACAAAGCAATATGCCGACCGGAAAATTGAGCATTTGGCGTCTTTGGATAATGCAACACCGGATTCTCTTGTTTTCCTTGAAGGTAAGAAAAACGAAGCTGCTCTGAGCTCGCTCAAAGCGGCCGCTGTGCTATGCGCAGAAGCGCAGGCATCATTGATTCCTGAGGGCGTTGCGATTCTGGTGAGTAAATCGCCGCAGCGGGATTTTGCTGCTGTCGGCCGTAAGCTTTATGCGCAGGCTGTGCATCCGCGCTCATTGCTGGGTGTTCCTGGTATTTCTGAAAATGCCACGATTCACCCGAGTGCTGAAATTGAAAGCGATGTTACGATTGAGCCGGGCGCTGTCGTCGGTGCCGGTGTATCTATCGGTTCAGGTACAACAATCTGTGCGAATAGTGTGATTGGCGCAGGCTGTAAAATCGGCCGCGATTGTATCATCGCGCCGAATGTTTCCCTGACCTATGCGCTGATCGGTAATCGTGTTTATCTGCATCCGGGTGTTCGCATCGGGCAGGATGGTTTCGGTTATGTGCCGGGTCCTGCAGGACTTGAAAAAGTGCCGCAGCTTGGTCGCGTCATCATTCAGGATGGTGTGGAAATCGGTGCGAATACCACGATTGATCGCGGTTCATTGAGTGATACTGTGATCGGCGAGGGCACCAAGATCGATAATCTGGTGCATGTTGCACATAATGTAAAAATCGGGCGGCATTGTATTGTGGCCGGTCACTGCGGAATTTCCGGCAGTGTTACCATCGGCGACATGACAATGCTTGGCGGGCGTGTCGGCCTTGCAGATCACATCACAATCGGTTCGCGCGTGCAGATTGCTGCTGCGAGCGGTGTGATGAATGATATTCCCGATGGTGAGAGATGGGGTGGTCTGCCAGCCAGACCGCTGAAGCAGTGGTTCCGCGATATTGCGACGTTGCGCAGTATCGGACAGTCTAAAAAGGAGAAATCCTGATATGAGTGAGAATGTTGAGCAGAACAGCCTTGGTTCAGCAGATATTCAGAAGTTGCTGGCAGTTCTGCCGCATCGTTATCCGTTTCTTCTTATCGACCGTATTGTCGATATTGACGGTGATGATTCCGCGACCGGTATCAAAAATGTGACATTCAATGAACCACATTTTACTGGACATTTTCCTGCGACCCCTATTATGCCCGGTGTATTGATCATTGAAGCTATGGCGCAGACTGCCGGTGCGATTTCAATGCTCAAAATGGGCCTTGAAAATGCAGGAACCGTATTTTTGCTGACAATTGATAACGCAAAATTCCGTCGTCCTGTTGTTCCGGGTGATCGCATGTTGCTTCGTGTTAAAAAAGTGAAGCAGCGCGGAAATATTTCAAGATTTGCATGTGTCGCTGAAGTTGACGGCGTTAAAGTTGCCGAAGCGGATGTCTCTGCAATGACCGGTGCGTAAGCAGACAGTCTGATACAGGCGATCCTGCAAACAAATACATTAATTTTCAAAGTCCGGTTCGGGCTTTGACATAACTGAAGAAAAAGCGTGATTTGAATGCGTGAAACCTCTATTCACCCGACAGCCTGCGTTGAACCGGGCGCCAAACTTGGTAAGGGTGTTTCTGTCGGCGCTTTCTGCCATGTTCAGGCAGGCGCAGAGATTGGTGATAACAGCGAGCTGATGAGCCATGTTGTTGTCACGGGGTTTACGACACTTGGTGAAAACGCCAAAGTTTTCCCGCACGCTATTCTCGGTTGCGAACCGCAAAACGGTAAGCATAAAGGTGGCCACACCAAGCTGCTGGTCGGCAAAAATGCGATGATCCGCGAAGGCGTAACCATGCATCGTGGTTCCGATACCAGCCGCGGCTATACCAATGTCGGCGATAATTCCACATTTCTTGCTTATGCCCATGTCGCCCATGATTGCGATGTCGGTAATCACGTTACTTTTGCGAATAATGTGATGATCGGCGGCCATTGTGAAATCGGCGATCATGCAATTCTCGGCGGTGGCGCTGCTGTGCACCAGTTTGTCCGCGTCGGCCATCATGCTTTTGTTGGCGGTATGGCGGCTGTTGTGCAGGATGTTATTCCGTTCGGCATGGCCATTGGCGTTCATGCGCATCTTGGCGGCCTCAACATCATCGGCATGAAACGGTCCGGTCTGGAACGTAAAGAAATTCATGCTGTGCGCCGTGCAACACGTATGTTGTTTGACCGTACAAAACCGGTGAAAGAGCGCGTGGAAGACGTGCGCATTGAGTTTGCAGATTCACCGGCAGTGGGCGATCTGATTGCTTTCATCACAGCCGATGCCAAGCGCAGCTCGTTCACGACACCGCTTCTGCATGGCAAGCACGGTCATATTGAAGACCATTCATAATATGACGAAAAGCGCTGTTTCTGTCCGGGCCGTAGATGCTGAAGCCAGAACCGCTATTATTGCCGGTAACGGGCTTTTGCCGCAAGTTGTGGCAGAGGCTCTTGAAAAGAAAGGCAATCCGCCCTTTGTCATCTGTCTGAAGGGCGAGGCGGATGAAAGTCTCAAACGGTTCGACCATGAAACTGTTTCAGTGGTGGAATTCACCCGTCTGATTAAGGCGCTGAAACAAGCCGGTGCGAAGAATGTTATTCTGGCGGGCGGTGTCCGCCAACGCCCGCATTTAAGCGATATACGTTTGGATATGACAACCATCCGTGCTCTGCCGCGGGTGTTTAAAGCTTTGGGCAAAGGCGATGATGCCTTGCTTCGTGCTTTTATCGGGCTTCTGGAATCCTACGGTTTCAATATGGTCGGTGCACATCAGATTGTGCCCGATATTCTGGCACCGGCATCATCCGTGCTGACTGCGGTTAAGCCGGATAAAAAAGAACAGCATAATATCGATCTTGCACGTGAGGCTGCCTTCATATTGGGCAAGCTGGATGTCGGGCAGGGTGCCATTGCGGCCGGTGGTCGTGTTGTGGCGCTGGAGGGTGCTGAAGGCACCGACAATATGATTGAGCGTGTGCGCCAGTTGCGTCAGGAAGGCCGCATCCCGCGTCAGGGCGGAGTGCTGGTTAAATGCGCAAAACCTGCACAGGATGAGCGGGCTGATCTGCCGACAATCGGTATTGATACGGTGACCAATATTGCAGCCGCAGGGCTTGCAGGTATCGCCATCGAGGCTGGCCGTACTGTGATGTTGTCCTATCATGACACAGTTCAATCCGCCGATGCTCAGGGCTTGTTTATTGTAACTTTTGACAGTCCGCGCGAATAATTTTTCAAAACCTGTATAGCTCTGCCGCTGTTCAGCAACTATGCTGCAGCTCTTGCAACCGAAGCACTTTCGTTTAATCGGTGCAGGGTAAAGCATTGCACAGTCAACTTGACGGCAGCTGTAATGCGACCAGATAAAGAGATAATACGGTTCCAATGATTTTGCTCTGACCGGAACCACTTTAATCCAAAGGATGCCGGTTTGAATATGAGTGAAAAACTTCCGTTGAAAATTGCTGTTGTGGCCGGTGAGGAATCCGGAGACCTGCTTGGGGCGGATCTCGTGGATGCGCTGCGTACGAAAACGGATCGCCTGATCAGCCTTGTGGGCGTTGGCGGCACACATTTACAACAGCGCGGATTGCAGAGCCTGTTTGATCCTGATGAGATTGCCCTGATGGGTATTGGAGCAGTGCTGGCACGTTTGCCGAAATTGATTATGCGGATCAGCCAGACAGCCAAAGCGATTGTGGCTGAAAAGCCGGATTGCCTGCTGATTATCGACAGTCCGGATTTCACTCACCGCGTGGCGAAGAAGGTGCGTCAGGCCGATCCGTCGATACCGATCATCAAATATATTGCCCCGACGGTTTGGGCATGGCGTCCGCAGCGCGCCAAGGAAATGCGCAAATATATTGATCATGTGCTGACGGTTCTGCCTTTTGAGGTAGAGGTTATGCAGCGCCTTTCCGGCCCGAAATCGACTTATGTCGGCCACCGGCTGAGCAGCTATCAGCCATTGCTGGATGTGGCTAAAGCGCGGAAAAACCGCAAAGCACCGGCAGAAGATGCCGAGAAAACCATTCTGCTTTTGCCGGGGTCCCGCCGGTCTGAAATACAGGCTTTGCTCAAAGAATTTGGCACAACATTGCAATTGCTGAATGAGCGTAACGGAACTGTGCATGCAATTCTGCCCACACCGGAACGCCATGAAGCCTATGTGCAGAACCTGACGAAAGACTGGCCGGTTAAGCCGGTTATTGTTACCGGTGAGGCTGCGAAATGGGATGCCTTTGCCAAGGCCGATGCGGCATTGGCTGCTTCCGGTACTGTGTCGCTTGAACTGGCGCTGACCAAAATTCCGGCAGTGATTACCTACAAGGCCGATCTCTTCAGCAGATTATTCATCACGCGGCTGATAACCATCTGGAGCGCATCACTGCCGAATATTATTGATGATACGCCGGTCATTCCTGAGTTCTTTAACGAGTTTGTCCGTGCAGGCATGCTGTGCCGTCAGATTGAGCGTTTGCTTGAAGATGGTTTGGTGCGACAGGCACAGATTGATGGTTTCGAGCGGATTATCACTAGAATGCATACGGATAAGCCTGCCGGTGAAATGGGGGCTGATGTGCTGCTGGAGCTTCTATCAAACAACAACTGATCTGATTTGTTCGACCAATTAAAAAGCCTGCCTCTGAGATCAGAGGCAGGCTTTTTTGTTTGTCAAATGCCTTATCTTTTAAAGCATGTCGCGGAAAAGTGGGTACCGGTTTTCCGATAACGACATGCGTAAAAACAAGAAGATAGAGCGAGCGTAGTGGCTATGATTAAACGCGACACGCTCTATCGGATAAGATGGACAGTGATCCGGCGCTCAATCCATTCAATGATATTGCGCAGCACCTCTACAATCGCCAGATAAATGATTGCCGCCCACAGATAGGTCTGGAAATCAAATGTACGGGAATAGGCGCGGCGGGTTTCGCCCATCAGGTCATAAACCGTGATGATTGCAACAATGGCGGAGCCTTTAATCATCAAAATGATTTCATTGCCGTAAGGACGCAGAGCAACAATCAATGCCTGAGGCAGGATGATCTTGCGGAATGTCTGGAATTTAGACAGGCCGAGCGCATGTGCACCTTCCCACTGGCCTTTAGGCACGCTGAGGATTGCACCACGCAGAATTTCAGCCTGATAAGCGGCTGTATTCAGCGTAAATGCCAGAACTGCGCAATACCATGCTTCGCGGAAGAAGCCCCAGAGTCCGATAGTTTCCAGAAACGGGCGGAAGGTTCCCAGACCGTAATAGATCAGGAAGATCTGCGCCAGCAATGGTGTGCCACGGAAGAAATACACATAGGCATAGGCGATGCCTCCCAGAATACGGTTGTCCGACATGCGAGCAAGCGCAACCGGCAGTGACAGCAAAGCGCCAAGCACAATCGACAGCGCAACCAGAATAAGGGTCGTTTTCAGACCGTTCCAGTAACGCGGTGCATAGGTTTCAACCAGATCAATCTGCCATGAATTATACAGATAGATTGCAAGACCGGCGAATAGCGCAAGCCAGATAGCAACCAATATATGGCCGGTAATGCGTGCGCCTGTCCACGGACGGGGCGGCTCAGCAGGGCGGAAAACGCGATCAGTTTGCATATTGCTTATTGTTGTCATTGACGCACCACGCTTGCTGCCGGCTGTTTGCGGCTGCCTTCAGCCCATTTTTCAATGCGGGCGATAAAGTAAGAAGAGATAATTGCAAGTGCCAGATAGATCAGGCAGGCCACGCCGTAGAACAGGAACGGTTCTTTGGTGACGCGCGCAGCAACCGAAGTCTGACGCAGAATATCTGTCAGGCTGATAACCGATACCAGCGATGTATCTTTGAGCAGAACCATCCAGAGATTGGCGAGACCCGGCAGAGCAATTTTAATCAGCTGCGGGAAGATAATCTTGCGCATGGTCTGAAAATTGGTGAGGCCGATGGCGAAAGCGCCTTCATACTGGCCTTTCGGTATGGCGCGAAACGCGGACAGGAACACTTCACTGGAATAGGAAGAGAAAACAAAGCCCAGAGCGATCATACCGGCGGCAAAGGCATTGACCTCTACTGAACCCTGAAAGCCGATCAGCGCAAAAACCTTCTGAACTGCAAGAGAGCCGCCGAAATACACCAGAAACAATGTGAGCAGCTCAGGCAGTCCGCGGAATATCGTTGTATAAATATTGGAAGCAAGGCGCAGCGATGGCTCTGCCGATTGCTTTCCTAAAGCCACAAGGAAACCGAGTAACAAACCGATTGGCAAAGTGGCAAGCGCCAGCAAAACGGTCGTCAACAGCCCCCATGCTATGCTCAGCCCCCATCCGTCCGGACCAAAGCCAATTAACACAGCATATTTTTCCATTTAGTCTATCCCTGTGAGGACGGGTGGCAAATCCGGTTTGTCACCCGTCAAGATCAGTTTATTAAAATACCGGCCAGACGGATCTGACCGGTTTCTTCGGAATTATTCGCCGTAAATATCGAAATCAAAATATTTGTCGTTGATTTCTTTGTATTTACCGTTGTCACGGATGGCGAGAATAGCTGTGTTGAATTTCTCAACCAGTTCTTCACGACCTTTTTTGATGGCAACGCCAACACCCGGACCGTGAATTTCAAGATTCGCCTTCACTGGTCCAACCAGTTTGCAGCAGGCACCTTCCGGTGTCTTGAGCCAGTCAATCAGCGATACGATATTGTCGTTCACAGCATCAACACGACCGGCAACCATATCCATACGCGCTTCATCCGAGCTGCCGTAATTGTTAATGGTGCTGTCGGAATAGGTTTGTTCAGAAAACACAGCATGAACAGTTGAGGACTGTACGCCGACTGTTTTGCCTGCGAGGTCTTCTTTTGTTGTGCCTTTGATATCAGAATCTTTTGGCACGGCGATTGCCGCAGCAGGATTGTAATATTTATTGCTGAAATCGACCTGTTCTTTACGGGCCGGAGTGATCGACATGGAGGAGATCACAACATCAAGCTTGCCGGACTGAAGGGCGGGGATCATACCATCCCAGTCCTGCACAATGATTTGACATTTGGCTTTTAATTCTTCGCAAAGTGCGTTGGCGATGTCGATTTCAAAGCCTGCAACCGTGCCGTCAGCCTTGACGAAATTGTAGGGAGGATAGGCGCCTTCCGAACCGACTTTCAGTGTAAGCTGCTCCTGAGCATGCGCGGATGCGGTCAGTGCTGCAACGGCAGTGATTGTCACCACACCGGCAGTTGCCAGCCCGCGCAGAGCTTTGCTGAAACGACGGTTTGCTCCCGTAATTTTATTCATTCTTCTGATACCCCCATAAGTCCCATTGTAAGAAGCATTGTTGTTTTTTTCTTCTCTTCGCTGGCGTTTTTTTAGCGCATTTTCTTTACGAAGAAAAATTTGTTAACGGCGATATTCCCATCATTCCGGCGTTAAAGGCAAGTATCAAAAATCATGTTTTGCCCGCACACGGAAAAATAAAGCTCTGGACATGGTTTAAATCACTCTTATCTGCAGGTAATCAGACGGTATTCTTGATATAAAATATTAAAAATCAACATATTATGGTGATAATTTAATATTGTGGATTTCAAAAATTTCTTTCTTCTCTATCAGTCACGCACCCGCAAAACACTCGTATTTACGACATGCAGGTGACGGCTTTCAGATGATTATGCATATGTTGATGTGGTTTTTGCATTAAATCGGGATCAATGGCAGCAAACATAAAAAAGCTGCATCACAAGGATGCAGCTTTAAGAGAGTTTCAGCCGGTAAACCCGACGATATTAGTCTGTTTCCGCGCCATAAGCGTCGAATTCAAAGTATTTGTCGTTGATTTCTTTATATTTGCCGTTCGCACGAATAGCTTTAATCGCATCATTGAATTTGGCGATCAGCTCAGGATTGCCTTTTTTGAAGGCTACGCCAGCGCCCGGACCATGAATTTCCAGAACCGGAGCCCATGTGCCAACCATTTTACAGCAAGCGCCGTCTTCGGTTTTCAGCCACTGGGACAGGGTCACGCTGTCATCGCTTGCGGCATCAAGACGGCCATTGGCCAGATCAAGACGATATTCTTCCGCAGTCGGATAAGCTTTGATGGTGCTGTCCGTGAAGGTTTTTTCTGCGTAATTGGCATGGGTTGTGGAGATCTGCACGCCGATGGTTTTACCGGCCAGATCTTCTTTGGTTGTGCCTTTAATGTCGGTATCTTTCGGAGCAGCAAGACCCGGAGGGGTGTTGTAATATTTGTTGCTGAAATCAACCTGCTTTTTACGCTCATCGGTGATGGACATGGAAGCGATGAAAGCATCAAATTTACCGGCCTGCAGGCTCGGAATAGCGCCATCCCATTCAATGGTGATGAACTTGCATTCAGCCTTCATTTCTTCGCAGAGCGCGCGGCCGATATCCACGTCAAAACCGGACAGCTCGCCGGAAGCGCTGATGAAGTTAAACGGAGGATAGGCACCTTCGGTTGCAATTGTCAGCTTCAAAGGTTCCTGTGCCTGTACTGCTGTGGCAGTCAGGGAAACTGCACCGGTCATGACCATGGCAGACAGCGCGGTTCCGATAATTTTCTTGTAATTTTTCATGTACTTTTCACCCGTTTAACCCATCCAAAAGTTGCAATCATAATGTCAGAACTACAAAGCCGGTTTATTCTAATCGGTTTATTTTTTACCGGATTCTGACGTAATAATTGTTCGCTGGATATTCCCACCATTTTTGCGAGAAAGGCAAGGGTAAAAAAGCGTTTTAAAACAATGTGAGCAAATGTGAAAATTACTGCTCAGCAGTTCGCGAGCATTCTTGAGGTTGATTTTTTAATTTATGATTTTAAATCAATAGATTGTTTGGATAATTTAATGTTTTAATTTCATTGTTGTAATCCGTTCTCAAACCCTGTTTTCCGGTTTCAGTTTTTCAATCCGCAGTAGTTTTCGACAAAATCGCTGACGGCAGCAATATTATTCAGATCCAGAACCGGTACGCTCTGATCTCTCAAACCCTCATCAGTGGCGATGGCCACGATCGAATATTGCTCTGCATTGAGGGGGATTTGAGTCGGACTGTCTTTGCGCCGCACTTCAATTTTTGGATGTTTATCGTTCTTGTAACCCTCAACCAGTATCAGGTCGCAGGGCGCCATACGACCGACAATTTCCTCAAGCGCAGGCTCCTGAGCATCGCGCAATTCATGCATCAATGCCCAGCGATTGAAAGAGACAATGGCAACCTCAGCAGCTCCGGCTTGACGGTGGCGATAGGAATCCGTTCCCACTGTATCAATGTCAAAACTGTGATGGGCATGTTTGATTGTTGAGATTTTATAGCCGCGTTTGGTTAGTTCGCGCACCACACATTCCGCAAGTGTGGTTTTGCCGGAGTTTTTCCATCCGGTGATGCCGAAGATTTTCTGAGTCATGATTCACGCTCCTGCCAGCCGCTCATATCCTGCAATTGCCAGGCTGATCTGGCCAGCGCCAGTTCCGTTTGTGTGTTTATGTTAAAAAACGGATCAAGACCGCTGATTTTATCAGTTTCGCTGAAATCTGCATAGGCAACAGTGTGATTATTCGCGAAAACGCGAATGCTGCGTCTTTTGGTTTCTGAGAGCCAGTTTTCCAATGAGGCAGCAATATTGGCAGGCCACAGTGCAAAGGTCGGATGCGCACCAAAATCCGAGCGTGCAAATATAATTGTGTCCTCCATGGGGGAAGCTGCGCCAGCCAAGGTTTGCGCAAAGCGGTGCAACAAATCGGGTGGGAAAAACGGTGTATCCGCGGCCACGCTCATTACATGGCTGCAACCAAGCTGGGTTGCATAATGACAACCGGCGAGTATACCGGCCAGCGGGCCGCTGTTTAGCCATTTCCCGTCATTGATAACCGGATAGCCGAAACTTGCGAAAAAGGCAGGATCGCTATTGGCGCTGAGAATGATCTGATCGGTTTGCGGCTTCAGGCGCGCGCATACCTGATGAAGAATAGTATGATCTCCGAGCGGGCGCAGGGATTTGTCGCCGCCGCCGAGACGCTGGCTGCTGCCGCCTGCCAGAATGAGCCCCAAAACATTTTTACCTGTCAGCACTTGTTTGCCGGTAGATATGATCGGGACAGACATGACTGACGCACCTTTGATTGAAAAGCCGGATTTCAGGGAGAAATACTGCTTCCGGCATTTTGCCGCCGCAACTCCCTACGCATCCGGTAGCCCGTAATTGCTTCACGATAAAGCATATAGCAACCGCTGGCGACCACGATTGCAGAGCCGATCAGCGTATTCTGATCCGGTATCTGATTGAATACAATATAGCTCAGCGCGATTGCCCAAAGCAGGCTGGTATAGCGAAACGGCGACGCAAAGGACATGTCACCGGCGCGGGTGGCAAGGATAATGCAGTGATAGCCGATGATGAGCAGCACAGCAGCAATGCTGACATGGATAATATCTGTCGTTGTCGGCTGCACCCAGCCGGTATCCGTCTGCATGATAATGAAACCGGTAATGGTAATCATAATCGAAGTCATGGCAGAAATCAGAATGGTCGGGATCTGCATATTGATGCGGCGGGTCGAGAGATCGCGCATGGCAGTAAAGCAAACACCAACAAGCAGCAGCAGGGCATAGGCATTCATGCCGGTACCGTCGCCGTCGCCACCGGGGCGGATGATAATCAATACGCCAATAAAGCCGATGCCAATTGACAACCAGCGCCGCCAGCCGACTTTTTCACCGAGAAACAGCACTGCACCCAGCGTTACTGCCAGCGGCACGGCCTGATAGACCGATGAGACAAAAGCGAGGGATAGATGTGTGAGTCCTACCAGATAAAAGGTCGTCGCGCCGACCTCACCAAAGCCACGCAGGATGGTGACTTTGTCCAATGCATCGCGCCAGCGGCTGAGCACGCCTTGTCTTGCGGCAATAAAGGCCAGCAGGAGAATGCATAATAATCCGCGCATAAACATGAACTGCCCGAGATTGAGCGTCTGCGTGGAATATTTGGTCAGGGCATCGCCGATGGCGAAAACACCCATGCCGAGCATCATATAAAGACTGGAGCGGATATTAGCTGAAAGTGCCACGGTCATATTCCTGCAGGAAAAGCTGAAGAGCTTTTCATTTAGAGCATCGTCCTGCGCAAAAGGCTCACGCACTTTTGCCGGAAATGCTTTTATGCCGGACTTATAACAAGTATTTATGCGACATGGTCACCCGTTTGCGTCATGCACAGCAAAATAATGATATAAAAATCAAGATAATGCCGGTTTATGATCCGGATTAGGCCATGTGCACATCGCATGGTCGCGGGCGTTAAATGAGTGCACTTAACGCTGATGCGCTTTAGCCGCCGGTGACACTCATATGGCGCGAGACTGCAGGGCGGTTATGTCGCCGGTCGATGATGAAGTCATGGCCTTTTGGCTTGCGCAAAATTGCATTGTCGATTGCTTCCGACAGCAGCGCATTATCAGCACTTGCCCGCAGTGGTTCACGCAGGTCGGCCGCATCTTCCTGACCAAGGCACATATAAAGTGTGCCGGTGCAGGTGATGCGCACGCGGTTGCAACTTTCGCAGAAATTATGAGTCATCGGCGTGATGAAGCCGAGGCGGCCGCCGGTTTCCGCAATCTGCACATAACGGGCAGGCCCACCTGTCTGGTAGGGAATATCAGTCATGGTGAACTGGCGTGCAAGCGTAGCACGCAGCATGGAGAGCGGCAGATACTGATCAGTGCGGTCGAGATCAATCTCACCCATCGGCATGGTTTCAATCAGTGTCATATCCATGCCGCGGCCATGCGCCCAGCGCAGCATGTCCGGAACCTCATGATCGTTAAAACCTTTGAGAGCCACGGCATTGAGCTTGATATGAATGCCTGCTTTTTGCGCGGCATCAATACCACGCAGAACCTGCGCCAGATCACCCCAGCGGGTGATTGTCTTGAACTTTTCCGCATCCAGCGTGTCGAGCGAGACATTGATGCGTTTGATACCGCAGGCTGCCAGTTCCTCTGCGTAGCGGGAGAGCTGCGAACCATTGGTGGTCAGTGTCAGTTCATCAAGCGCACCGGCTTCAATATGGCGCGACAGACTGCCGATGAGGTGCATGATATTTTTACGCACCAGCGGCTCACCACCGGTGAGGCGGATTTTGCGCACGCCTTTATCAATAAAAATTGAACAAAGGCGGTCGAGTTCTTCCAGCGACAACAGATCTTTCTTCGGCAGAAAGGTCATATGTTCGGCCATGCAATAGGTGCAACGGAAATCACAGCGGTCAGTTACAGAAACGCGCAAATAGGTAATTGCCCGTCCGAACGGGTCAATCATAGGTGCTACCGGCGTTGTTTTTTGGGCATTCAGTGCTGTTACGTCCATATTACCTGTATATCGGCTTCTTCAGTCATCGCTTCTATATAAGAGAGATAAGTTCAACATATGGTGCTGTCCAGTACCATTATGTCACGCAGGCTCTTGCCCGTCAGTGTTTCTGATATTACCACGTAAGGCAGACGTGAATATGGTGGATCATTCAATGAGCGATATCTGGCCGGAAGAGTTGCGGGTTTCTCAAGACCGCAAAACCCTGTCTGTGACATTCAATAACGGACATAATTATTCATTTCCGGCGGAGATGCTGCGTGTCTTGTCGCCGTCAGCGGAAGTGCAGGGACATTCGCCCGAGCAGCGCGTGACTGTGCCGGGTAAGATCAATGTTGGCATTATGAAGATTGACCCGGTTGGCAATTATGCGGTGCGCATCAGTTTTGATGATATGCATGATACCGGCCTGTTCACATGGATTTATCTGCATCAGCTCGGTGAGGAATATGAAACCCGCTGGCAGGGCTATCTCGATGAGCTGAAAGAGAAAAATCTCAGCCGCGAACCGAAGTTTCATTAAAGCAGTTTCAGAAAAAGTGGTCGCCGGTTTTTCGTTCGAAACTGCGTAATTCTAAAAGCAAGAAAGCCGGAGTTTCCTCCGGCTTTCTTTTTGGTTTTATGAAAGATTGAGTTCTTTGAAGAAGTCATTGCCCTTGTCGTCAATGACGATGAAGGCAGGGAAATCTTCAACTTCAATGCGCCAGATGGCTTCCATACCGAGTTCCGGATATTCGACCACTTCAACTTTCTTGATGCAGTCCTGAGCCAGACGTGCAGCGGGGCCGCCGATGGAGCCGAGATAGAAGCCACCATGCTTGCCACAAGCATCACGCACCTGACGGGAACGGTTGCCTTTGGCCAGCATGACCATGGAGCCGCCGAAAGACTGGAACTGATCCACATAGGAATCCATACGGCCAGCGGTTGTCGGGCCGAAAGAGCCTGAAGCGTAACCGGTTGGAGTCTTGGCAGGGCCTGCATAATAAATCGGATGATTTTTGAAATAATCCGGCATGCTATCACCGTTTTCCAGACGCTCGCGGATTTTCGCATGTGCAAGATCACGTGCCACGATGATGGAGCCGGTCAGCGACAGGCGGGTCTTCACCGGATGCTGCGACAGGGTCTTGAGAATCTCTTCCATCGGCTGGTTGAGGTCGATTTTCACCACGCTGTCAGAGAGCTTGGCTTCATCAATGTCAGGCATATATTTCGCCGGATTGGTTTCCAGCTGCTCAAGGAAGATACCGTCTTTGGTGATCTTGCCTTTTGCCTGACGGTCGGCCGAGCAGGAAACGCCCAGACCAATCGGCAGCGATGCGCCGTGGCGTGGCAGGCGGATAACGCGAACATCATGGCAGAAATATTTGCCGCCGAACTGGGCACCCACGCCGAGAGACTGGGTGAGTTTGTGGATTTCCTGTTCCATTTCCAGATCGCGGAATGCATGTCCGTCTTCCGAGCCTTTGGTCGGCAGGCTGTCGAGATAGCGGGTGGAGGCTAGTTTAACAGTCTTGAGATTCTGTTCCGCCGATGTGCCGCCGATAACGATCGCCAGATGGTATGGCGGGCAGGCTGATGTACCAAGCGTCAGGATTTTCTCTTTAAGAAACTCGATCATCCGGTCATGAGTCAGCAGGGAAGGTGTGCCCTGAAACAGGAATGTCTTATTGGCTGAACCGCCGCCTTTGGCGACAAACAGGAATTTATAGGCGTCTTCGCCTTCCTGATAAATGTCGATTTGTGCAGGCAGGTTGTTTTTGGTGTTCTGTTCTTTGAACATTTCCAGCGGTGCCAGCTGGGAATAGCGCAGGTTCTTTTTGAAATAGGCATCCATCACACCGGAACCCAGCGCGCTTTCATCGCCGCCTTCAGTCCAGACGCGACGGCCTTTTTTGCCCATAATGATCGCGGTGCCGGTATCCTGACACATCGGCAGCACGCCGCCAGCGGCAATATTCGCGTTTTTCAGAAGATCATAGGCAACAAAACGGTCATTATCGGTTGCTTCCGGATCTTCCATAATATTGCTGAGCTGCTGCAGATGACCCGGACGCAGCAGATGGTTGATGTCGGCAAAAGCAGCTTCGGCCAGCAGACGCAGGCCTTCCTGTTCAACAGTCAGGATTTCCTGACCTTTGAATGTATCGACCGAGACATAATCAGATGTCAGTTTGCGATAGGGGGTTGTGTCCTCACCAAGCGGAAACATTCCGGTATTTACTTGCTCAGCCATATATCACCTTGTTCGCCGGTTTTGCCGCTGAGGTTTCAGCAGGCAGCCGGTCAGACGTAAGTTATCAGATGACGGGCTTTTAACGCTTGTGGCCGCTATTGCCACTGCGGCAGATTGATCTTTTTCTAAGTTTTGACGGGAGGAGGGGCTTTGTCCGCTAAAATTATATTTATTGTTAAAAGTTTCTAAATCACAATGGCACACACTATTGGGAATGAATCATTGCGGTGCCGGATCATTTCGCCGTCCACTGCCTGCATAGCTTGTTTTGCTCGAGAACTGACGGACAGATATGACACTTTCGCTGAAATCCTTTCCCCTGATCGTAAGTTCTTCCATGCGCAATGCATTTTTTACAACGGCTATCACCGCTGTTACCGGTATTTCTGTGCTGGCTCCGGTGCAGTCTGCCAATGCAGCCAGCAATCTGATGGATTTGTTCCGTGAGAAGCGTGAGGCGCGTGAAATGCAGCGCCAGCAAATACAGCAGCCTGTTCAGCAGGTGCCGCAAGCCACGGGCGCAGCACGCACTGCCAAGCCTGCCGGTGCCGCGCAGCCTGCCAAAAGCGTAACTGCGCCTGTTAAAGCTGTTTCGGTTAAAGGCCCGCAGATTTACGATTACAAGCCTGAAAAGCTGGTGAAAGTGGATTTCACCGCAGTTGATATGCAGCTGACCGCAGCCATTTTTGAGGATGAGGGTGGCTTGCTGCCGTCTGAACTTTATGCTGAAGCTGCGGATTTTATCAGCACTCTGCCCCAGCGTGCCGATGGGCTGATTAATCCGGTTGCCAAAAAGACCGCAGTGCAAACGGACACAGCTCTGGTGACTGCAGTTCTGGATGCAATGAAAGCCACAGATGTTAAGGCTGAACAGTCTGTTGCAGAGGCAATTGTGTCCTTCTATGCAACCGAGCAGGCACTTCTGTGGTCTGACGGTCTGAATGTTTCTTCCCGCGCTGAAGATGTGCTGGCGCTGTTCGAACGGGCAGAAGAAGACGGGCTGGTTCCTGCTGAATATGCGGTGAAGGTGCCTGATCTGGCCTTTGACGCTGCGCAAAAAGATCAGCGCATTCGTGAAATGGCAGCATTTGAAATCAATCTGACCGCACGGGCATTGCGCTATGCGCTGGATGCCGGTGAGGGACGGGTGATCGCCAATCGCCTGAGCGGTTTCCACGATCTGCCGCGCAATCGCATCAAGCCGGAACTGGTGCTGAAGGCTCTGGCTGCCGATGCTGAACCTGCGGAAACCTTGGCCGCTTTCAACCCGCAAAACAGCTATTATCAGAAGCTGAAAGCGCAACTGGCTTCGATGAAGCCGGAAACAAAAAACACTGTGAGTATTGCCGCGGATACACTGATTAAACCGGGTCAGGACAATGCGGAACTGCCTAAAATTCTGGCGCTGATCGTTCAGAAAGCACCGGCCGGTTATCTGAATAGCTATCAGGAGATGTTTGACCGTCACAAAGACGGGACTCTTTATGATCCTGAACTGGTGGCTGCGGTCAAAGACTATCAGAAACTGATGGGAAAAACGCCGGATGGTGTGATTGGTCGCGCGACCATCGCAGGTTTGCAGGGCGAAACATCTTCGGTCAAACGCGAGCGTATTCTCTATGCAATGGAGCGCCTGCGCTGGCTGCCGCGTGACTTCGGTCAGCGCTATGTCTTCGTCAATCAACCTGCCTATCGTGCGCAATATTTCGATCAGGGCAAAGAACAACTGGCAATGGATGTGGTGATCGGGTCACCGCGCAACCAGACGCATTTTTTCTATGACACAATCAGCACTGTGGTATTTAACCCGTCATGGGGCGTGCCGCGCTCTATTGTAATGAATGAGATGATGCCGCGTATTCTGGCTGATTCCGGCTATCTTGACCGCAATAATTATGAAGTGATTGCCGGTGGCAAGCGCGTGGCTTCATCCTCGGTCAACTGGTCTGCGGTTGCCCAAGGCAAAGCACATGTGGGTGTGCGCCAGAAGCCGGGCCCGAATAATGCGCTGGGTGAATTGAAAATTTTGTTCCCGAACAGCCACGATATCTATTTGCATGACACACCGTCAAAAGCAGCGTTCAAGCGCGATATGCGGGCGATCAGCCATGGCTGTATCCGTCTGGCTGATCCGCGTGCCATGGCTTCTGCGGTCATGAGTACCGGTGAGGAAAACCTGACCAAATATTTCGGCAAAAATGAGCGCGGTATTAAGGTGCCGTCCGGCGTGCCGATTTACCTGACCTATTTCACCGCATGGCCGGACGAAGCGAGTGGTAAAATCCGTTATTATGACGATGTTTATGCGCGTGATGAAGGTCTGGCTAAGGCTTTCCAGAAAACGGAACAGAGTCGGGTAGCGGCAATGTAAATGTAAAAAAGGAGCAGTTCATTTGCTCCTTTTTTATTTTGTGGGCGGGATTTTTGCCGCTGTCGCAAACTCTTCACTTTAATATCGTTTGAAAATCCGGAAATTAACATCTGATTGGCCGAAGTCCTTTGCGTCCGGCAATCTGATTGGTTATCAATAGCGCGAAATTTCTGTAATACCGTTTCGGCTGATGAGGGCGGCGCGGTGTTGGCTCTACCGGTTTGTTTTACGCATTGTCTTTACGCAAAACCGCTTCGTCATTTTGCCGGACATGCTTTATGGAAGGATACTCCCAATGACAGCGATCATCGATATTGTCGGTCGTGAAATTCTCGACAGCCGCGGCAATCCGACTGTTGAAGTTGATGTGACACTGGAAGACGGTTCTTTTGGCCGTGCGGCTGTACCAAGCGGTGCATCAACCGGCGCTCACGAAGCAGTTGAACTGCGTGATGGCGGTACCCGTTACTTAGGTAAAGGCGTTGAACAGGCCGTTGAAGCCGTCAATGGTGCGATTTTTGATGCGCTGGCCGGCCATGAAGCGGAATATCAGATCGAAATCGACCAGACCATGATTGATCTGGACGGTACGCCAAACAAAAGCCGCCTCGGCGCCAATGCTATCCTCGGCGTTTCCCTTGCAGTTGCCAAAGCTGCTGCACAGGCTTCCGGTCAGCCGCTTTATCGCTATGTTGGCGGTGCCAATGCCCATATCCTGCCGGTGCCGATGATGAATATCATCAATGGCGGCGCACATGCGGATAATCCGATTGATTTTCAGGAATTCATGATTCTGCCGGTCGGCGCATCTTCTCTGCGTGAAGCTGTGCGTTACGGTGCGGAAGTGTTCCACACACTGAAATCCCGCCTGAAAGCTGCCGGTCACAACACCAATGTCGGTGACGAGGGCGGTTTTGCTCCTAACCTGCTGAGCGCGGAAGCGGCGTTGGATTTCGTTATGGAATCGATTGCAAAAGCCGGTTTCAAACCAGGTGAAGAAATCGCAATCGGTCTGGATTGCGCCGCGACGGAATTCTTCAAAGGCGGTAATTACGTCTATGAAGGCGAGGGCGTAACCCGCACACCGCAACAGCAGGCTGAATATCTGGCCAAGCTGGCCACAGATTATCCGATCATCAGCATTGAAGACGGTATGTCGGAAGATGATTGGGCAGGCTGGAAGACCCTCACCGATCTGACAGGCAAGAAAACCCAGCTCGTTGGCGATGATCTGTTCGTAACCAATTCCGCACGTCTGCGTGATGGTATCAAAATGGGCGTTGCCAATTCCATTCTGGTTAAAGTCAACCAGATCGGTACGCTGTCTGAAACCATGGATGCCGTGGAAACCGCTCATAAGAACGGCTACACCGCTGTGATGTCGCACCGCTCGGGCGAAACAGAAGATTCCACTATTGCGGATCTCGCTGTTGCCACCAATTGCGGCCAGATCAAAACCGGCTCGCTGGCACGTTCAGACCGGTTGGCAAAATACAACCAGCTGATCCGTATTGAAGAAGAGCTCGGCACACAGGCACGTTATGCCGGTCGTTCGGCTTTTAAAGGCCTGTAAGATCCTGCTTAGAGATAAATTAAGGAGAGGCCTGCATGAAAATGCAGGTCTTTTTTGTATTCGAGCGCCGTGTGCCCGATTGGGCGCACAAAGGTCGCTCGAACACTTTAAAATGAGAGCATAATTTTAACTTGAATTGATTCAGATTTAAAAAATTATGCTCTAAGTGCAGCTTTTCTCTGGTTCCGTAAGTCTCTGTTAAGGCTAATATGCTTTAAATAAATATCGGGTGGAATTTATCGTGTGTTGATAATTCCAGTCCTTATTTACGGGCAGATATCCGCGTATCGGATGCGTATTGCTCCAGAGGTGTGAGTATGTGGACAAAACAAAAGCGTAAAAGCATTAAAGGCCGCCTGATTGTGCCGGTTCTGGCTACGGCTTTTTTGTCCTATTTTGGTTTTCATGCTTATAATGGTGCCTATGGTATCTATTCCAAGGAACAATTGCTGGCGCAAACCGTTTCGCTCAATAAGCAGCTGACTGATCTGACCGAGCAGAGAGAGTCTCTGGAGCGACAGGTTTTGCAGCTTCGTGACGGTTCAATTGATAAGGATATTCTGGATGAGCAGGCGCGTCGCGCATTGAATCTGTCTCATGCGGATGAGGTTACAATTATTGTCGATCGCGGCAAAAAGACCAATTAACTGAATTGCAGTTAATTGGATGTTTTCTTATTATTTTCAATAGCTTAAATAGTGCAAAATTAGCTGTTTAGACATATTGTAAGTTTGGCTGATGAGGTTTATTCTGCGCCCACCATAACAGGGAGCAAAATATGGCACCTAGGGCACAAAAAACTGCTGCGGGTAAATCGCAGGCAGCTCTGTCTAACACTCTCAAGGCACCCCAGCCTAACCAGTTCACCAAAGAAGAAGATCTTCACGCTTACCGTGAGATGCTGCTGATCCGTCGCTTCGAAGAAAAAGCCGGTCAGCTCTATGGTATGGGTTTCATCGGCGGTTTCTGTCATCTTTACATTGGTCAGGAAGCTGTTGTTGTCGGCATGCAGAAAGCTATGCAGGAAGGCGATCAGGTTATCACTGCCTATCGCGACCACGGTCACATGCTCGCAGCCGGTATGAGCGCGCGCGGCGTGATGGCTGAGCTGACCGGTCGTCGCGGTGGCTTGTCGAAAGGCAAGGGCGGCTCGATGCATATGTTCTCGAAAGAGAAGCATTTCTACGGCGGTCACGGTATTGTTGGTGCGCAGGTGTCGCTCGGTACCGGTCTGGCTTTTGCAAACCGCTATCGCGGTAATGACAGCGTTTCCATCACCTATTTCGGTGACGGCGCTGCCAACCAGGGTCAGGTTTACGAAAGCTTCAACATGGCATCGCTGTGGAAGCTGCCTGTTGTATTTGTAATCGAAAACAACCGCTATGCGATGGGTACTGCTGTAACCCGCGCTTCGGCTGAAACCGATTTCTCCCGTCGCGGTCTGTCCTTCAATATTCCTGGTATTCAGGTTGACGGTATGGATGTGCGCGCTGTGAACGCCGCCAGTGAAGAAGCACTGGAATGGGCACGTTCCGGCAAGGGTCCGATCATTCTCGAAATGCAGACCTATCGTTACCGTGGTCACTCGATGTCCGATCCTGCGAAATACCGCAGTAAGGATGAAGTGCAGAAAATGCGCTCCGAGCATGATCCGATCGAGCAGGTTAAATACCGCATGATGGATAATGGCTGGTTCTCGGAAGATGACCTGAAGGCGATTGATAAGGAAGTTCGTGACATTGTTGCTGATTCAGCAGACTTTGCACAGAATGATCCGGAGCCGGATGCATCTGAACTCTACACTGATATTCTGCTGTAAGGAGCGAGCGCTATGCCTGTTGAAATTCTTATGCCAGCGCTCTCCCCGACAATGGAAGAGGGCAAACTCTCCAAATGGCTGAAAAAGGAAGGCGACAAAGTCGCTTCCGGTGATGTCATTGCTGAGATTGAAACCGATAAAGCAACCATGGAAGTGGAAGCTGTTGACGAAGGCACTATCGGCAAACTGCTGATTGCTGAAGGTACTGAAGGCGTTAAGGTAAACTCAGTGATTGCTGTGTTGCTGGCTGACGGTGAAAGCGCTGACAGCATTGGCGCAGCGGCTCCTGCTGCCGCGCCTGCCGTTGAACAGCCGACCATGGTGACTTCGGAAGCACCAGTTGTTGCCGGTGAGAAGCCAGGTGCTTCAACACCTGCCGCTCCTGCTGCACCTAAAATCGAAGTTGCCAATGATCCGGATATTCCGGCTGGTACAAAGATGGTGCCGACCACTGTTCGTGACGCTCTGCGTGACGCAATGGCCGAAGAAATGCGCCGCGACCCTGATGTATTCGTTATGGGTGAAGAAGTTGCTGAATATGAAGGTGCCTATAAGGTAACCAAAGGCCTTCTGGCTGAATTCGGTGACAAGCGCGTTGTCGATACACCAATCACCGAGCACGGCTTTGCCGGTATCGCTGTTGGTGCTGCTTACACTGGTCTGCGCCCGATTGTTGAATTCATGACCTTCAACTTCGCCATGCAGGCGATCGACCAGATCATCAACTCTGCTGCCAAGACATTGTATATGTCCGGTGGTCAGATGGGGGCGCCTATGGTGTTCCGTGGTCCTTCAGGCGCGGCAGCGCGCGTTGGCGCACAGCACTCCCAGTGCTATGCGGCATGGTACAGCCATATTCCGGGTCTGAAGGTCATCATGCCTTATTCGGCTGCTGATGCTAAAGGCCTGCTCAAGGCTGCAATCCGTGATCCGAACCCGATCATCTTCCTTGAAAACGAAGTTATGTATGGCCACACATTTGATGTGCCGGACATTGAAGATTTCGTGCTGCCAATCGGCAAAGCCCGCATTCATAAAGTCGGTAAAGATGCGACCATCGTGTCCTTCGGTATTGGCATGACCTATGCGATCAAGGCCGCTGAAGAGCTGGCTCAGCAGGGTATTGACGTTGAAATCATCGATCTGCGTACCATCCGTCCGATGGATATGCCGACTGTGATTGAATCGGTCAAAAAGACCGGCCGTCTGGTTACTGTTGAAGAAGGCTTCCCGCAGTCTTCCGTGGGTACAGAAATTGCAACCCGCGTGATGCAGCAGGCTTTCGACTATCTTGATGCGCCGATTATGACCATCGCCGGTAAAGACGTGCCGATGCCATATGCCGCCAACCTTGAAAAGCTGGCACTGCCATCGGTTGCGGAAGTTGTTGAGGCTGTTAAAGCTGTCACCTACGCTCGTTAAGGGGAAGATTAAACATGGCTATCAAAATCACGATGCCGGCTCTTTCTCCGACAATGGAAGAAGGTAATCTGGCAAAATGGCTGGTCAAAGAAGGCGATAAAGTCTCCGCTGGTGACGTTATTGCCGAGATCGAAACCGACAAGGCAACTATGGAAGTAGAAGCCGTTGATGAAGGTATCGTAGCCAAGCTGGTTGTGCCTGCCGGAACTGAAAGCGTGAAGGTCAATGCCCTGATCGCTGTTCTGGCGGAAGATGGTGAAGATGTTGCTGAAGCTGCGAAAGCAGCTTCAGGCGATGCACCTGCCGCAGCGCCAAAAGCTGAAGCCGCTGCACCGGTTGCTGCTACACCAGTATCCGCACCGGCACCGGTTGCTGCTGCTCCGGCAGCGACACCTGCACCTGCGGCTGCTCCGGCTCCTGTTGCTAAAGGCGAGCGTCTGTTCGCTTCGCCGCTGGCACGTCGCGTTGCCAAGGATGCAGGCGTGGAACTGGCTGCTGTTTCCGGCACCGGCCCGCATGGCCGCATCATCCGCAAGGATGTTGAAGCTGCGATTGCTTCCGGCGTTAAAGCTCCTGCCAAGCCGGTTGCTTCTGCTGCTGCACCTCAGATTGCCGTTTCCGGCGCTTCGGATGAAGCCACCCTCAAAATGTTTGAGGAAGGTTCATACGAGCTGGTACCACATGACGGTATGCGCAAAACCATTGCGCGCCGCCTGATGGAATCCAAGCTGACTGTTCCGCATTTCTATCTGACGATTGATTGTGAACTGGATGCTCTGCTGGCGCTGCGTTCACAGCTCAATGCTGCGGCACCAATGATCAAAACCGAAAAAGGCGAAGTGCCTGCTTACAAGCTTTCGGTCAATGATCTGGTCATCAAGGCAACGGCTCTGGCACTGCGCGATATTCCGGAAGCCAATGTTTCCTGGACTGATGCAGGCATGGTCAAGCACAAACATGCGGATGTCGGCGTTGCCGTTTCCATTCCGGGTGGCCTGATTACGCCAATCGTTCGCGGTGCAGAAACCAAAGCTCTGTCTGCCATCTCCAATGAGATGAAAGATCTGGCCAAGCGCGCCCGCGACCGTAAGCTGAAGCCTTCGGAATATCAGGGCGGCACCACTTCGGTGTCCAACCTCGGTATGTTTGGCGTTAAAGACTTCGCAGCGATCATCAACCCGCCACATGCAACAATCTTTGCAGTTGGTGCCGGTGAACAGCGCGCAGTTGTCAAAAACGGCGAACTGGCTGTAGCAACCGTAATGTCCGTCACGCTTTCCACTGACCACCGCGCCGTTGATGGTGCGCTGGCTGCGGAACTGGCGAAGGTTTTCAAGAACTATATTGAAAACCCGCTCGGTATGCTGGTCTAAGAAAAGACAGGCGCCTCAGATTTCTGGGGCGCCGTTGCTTTCCCGCAAAAGGCGCGAACATGAAATCAGTTTTATGTTTTGGTGATTCACTGACATGGGGCTATCAGGCACCGGATGGTGCACGTCTGCCGCATGAGGATCGCTGGCCGTCTGTTTTGCAGAAAGGCCTTGGTGCTCAGGCGCATGTGATTGCTGAAGGGCTGAACGGCCGCACCACTGCTTTTGACGATTATACCGCGCCGGAAGACCGCAACGGTTCACGCATTCTGCCGACATTGCTGGGTACCCATGCGCCGCTTGATCTGGTGATTATCCTGCTCGGCAGCAATGATATGAAACCGCAGGTCGCAGGTGATGCTTTTTCCAGCCATTGCGGTATGCGCAGGCTGATCCAGCAAATTCGCAGCCATCCGTATCGCGAAGGCTATGCGGTACCGGATATTCTGATTGTGGCTCCGCCGCATATCACTGAGAGTGCTGATCCGTTTTTTGCCTCGCTCTTTGCCGGTGGTATTACGGAATCGCGCAAGCTGGGGCTGCTCTTGTCAGATCTGGCGGATGAAATGGAATGCAGCTTCTTTGATGCATCCGGCGTTGCGAAAACCACGCCGCTGGATGGTGTGCATCTGGATGCGGAAAATACAAGGGTTATCGGCAAAGCACTGGAGCCTGTCGTGCGCCTGATCTTGGGTTTGTAGTTATAAGAGCGTATCCCGAAAAGTGTGAAGCGGTTTTCGGACAAGATACGCGAAAGCCAATAGATAAAATGAATGATGCGCCGGTAACCGGCATAGAAACCATTCAAGGAGAATGAGCGTGTCCAACAATTACGACGTTATCGTGGTCGGTTCCGGTCCCGGCGGTTATGTAACTGCTATCCGTGCCGCTCAGCTCGGACTTAAAACCGCGATTGTTGAACGTGAGCATCTTGGCGGTATCTGCCTCAACTGGGGCTGTATCCCGACCAAAGCTCTGCTGCGCTCGGCTGAAATTCTGCATTTCGGTGAAAATGCCAAGGATTACGGCCTGATGCTCGAAGGTAAAATCAGCGCAGATGTGAAGGCAGTTGTTGCCCGTTCGCGCGGTGTGTCAGCGCGCCTCAATGGCGGCGTTGCCTTCCTGATGAAGAAGAACAAGATCGATGTGATCTGGGGTGAAGCTAAAGTCACCAAAGGCGCATCCGCCGGTAAGCCTGCTGAAATCGTGGTTTCCAAAACCACCAAACAGCCGATGCTGCCACAGAATCCGGTACCTAAAGGGGTTTTGGGTGAGGGTACTTACTCTGCCAAAAACATTATTCTGGCAACCGGTGCGCGCCCTCGTGCGCTGCCTGGCATTGAGCCGGATGGCAAGCTGATCTGGACCTATTTCGAAGCAATGGTTCCGCAAGAACTGCCAAAGAGCCTGCTGGTTATGGGTTCCGGTGCTATTGGTATCGAATTTGCTTCCTTCTACCGCACTATGGGCGTTGACGTGACTGTTGTTGAAGTCATGAAAAACATTATGCCGGTTGAAGATGCAGAAATCTCGACTTTTGCCCGTAAGCTGCTTGAAAAGCAGGGCATGAAGATCATCACCGAAGCCAAAGTGACCAAAGTGGTCAAAGGCGCGAATTCAGTCACCGCCAGCGTTGAAACCAATGATGGTAAGGTGCAGGAAATCACTGCTGATCGCATGATCTCGGCTGTCGGTGTTGTCGGCAATATTGAAAATCTTGGTCTTGAAGCACTCGGCGTTAAAACTGATCGCGGTTGCGTGGTGATTGACGGTTACGGCAAGACCAATGTCGAAGGTATTTATGCAATCGGCGACGTTGCCGGTCCTCCGATGCTGGCACATAAAGCCGAGCATGAAGGTGTTATCTGCGTTGAGAAGATTGCCGGTGTGCCGAATGTTCATGCGCTGGATAAGGGCAAAATTCCGGGCTGCACCTATTGCAACCCGCAGGTTGCTTCCGTTGGTCTGACCGAAGCCAAGGCCAAAGAACAGGGCTTTGACATCCGCGTTGGCCGCTACCAGTTTGCTGCAAACGGTAAGGCGATTGCGCTGGGCGAAGATCAGGGTCTGGTTAAGACCATTTTCGACAAGAAGACCGGCCAGTTACTCGGCGCGCACATGGTTGGCGCTGAAGTCACTGAACTTATTCAGGGTTTTGTGATTGCAATGAATCTCGAAACCACTGAAGAAGAACTGATGCATTCCGTATTCCCGCATCCTACCTTGTCAGAAATGATGAAGGAAAGCGTGCTGGATGCCTATGGTAAAGTTCTGAACGCTTAATATCTATTCCGGCCTGATGATAAAATTCAGGCCGGTTTTACTCTTGAGAAGGATCGCAATTGCCGCTGATTAAAGACGGATCACCCTATCGCAAAGCCGCGCTGACAGTGCTGAAATATTCAACACTGATTGGTCTGGGGCTTGGTTTTGGTGTGTCGACGCTCAGCTTTCTGTCCGGCAATGTGATTTCAATCAATGGCTATGCACTCTCGGGCTGGTATGGCGTGTGGAGTGTAACACTGGCGCTGGGGCTGGCCGGATTTTGTTTCGGCCTGATCTGGGCACTGGTATTCAAGGCAATCGGTGAAGCGGCGCGACGTTGAGACCGGTTGTATATAAAAGCTGACGGCTTATATGAGCTGTTATCAGTTTTGATAAGAGCAGGGTTTGAAGCTTGTAGTTTACCTTGTTCGTCCTGCCTGATAAACAGGCGCAATATTCTGGCCGGACTTTCCGGTGTTACGAAATCTGAAGGCCGCAACGGCCGTTTTGGGAAAGACATATGGTTACGCTTCTGGACACCGTTAACGACGACAGAAAACGCCTTCGTCATCCTGAGAAGGCCAACCGGCCCGACACAGCACTTTTGAAAAAGCCTGACTGGATTCGCGTGAAAGCTCCGACTTCGCGCGGTTATGGCGAGACCCGCGATATTGTGCGCTCTAACAAGCTTGTCACAGTATGCGAGGAAGCCGGCTGCCCGAATATCGGCGAGTGCTGGGATAAGAAACACGCGACATTCATGATTATGGGTGAAATCTGCACCCGTGCCTGCGCGTTCTGTAACGTATCGACCGGTATTCCGACCAATCTCGACCCGAATGAGCCGGAAAATGTGGCCAAGGCTGTGAAGCAGATGGGGCTGACCCATGTGGTTATCACCTCCGTTGACCGCGATGATCTGGCCGATGGCGGTGCACAGCATTTTGCTGAAGTTATTCATGCAATCCGTGCAGCCAGCCCGCAGACTACGATTGAAATTCTGACACCGGACTTCCTGCGTAAGGAAGGTGCTCTGGAGATCGTTGTTAAGGCGCGTCCGGATGTGTTCAACCACAATCTGGAAACAGTGCCGTCCAACTATCTGAAAGTGCGTCCGGGTGCCCGTTACTTCCACTCCCTGCGTCTGTTGCAGCGCGTGAAAGAACTCGATCCTACCATTTTCACGAAATCCGGTATCATGGTTGGTCTGGGTGAAGAGCGTAATGAAGTGCTGCAGCTGATGGATGATCTACGCTCGGCTGATGTGGATTTCATGACCATTGGTCAATATCTGCAGCCAACCCGTAAGCATCATGCGGTTATCCGTTATGTGACACCGGATGAGTTCAAGTCTTTTGCCACAATCGGTAAAACCAAAGGCTTCCTTCTGGTTGCTTCCAGCCCGCTGACACGCTCTTCGCACCATGCGGGCGATGATTTTGCCAAGCTGCGCGCTGCTCGTGAAGCGCTGATCGCCAGCCGTAACTAAAACTTATAGATCATGCCGCAATTTACTGCCACACGTCAGGTTCAGCACCGCGCGGAGCAAATGTTTGCTCTCGTCGCGGATGTTGAAACTTATCCGCAATTTGTCCCGATGTGTGAAGCATTGACCATCCGCTCGCGTAAAGAGCGCGATGGCAAGACATTACTGGTGGCCGACATGACTGTCGGCTACAAACTCATCCGTGAGACATTCACCACGCAGGTGCTGCTCAAGCCGGATGAATGGGTGATTGAAGTCAAATATATTGATGGCCCGTTCCGCTATCTCGACAATCGCTGGACATTTGTACCGGTCGGTGATGGTACGCATAGCGATGTGGATTTTTTCATTGATTATGAATTTAAGAGCCGCACGCTTGGTCTGGTAATGGGCTCAATGTTTGATCTGGCTTTCCGCAAATTTGCGGAAGCTTTTGAAAAACGCGCCGATCAGATTTACGGCATTGAAGCCGGTAATGCGATTAAGTAATTAAAATTACTCAGTCAGTCTTTGCAGAACCAAATCCAGTGCAGCATGCACTGTGGCTAACCGGATAGCTTCGCGCGATTGGTCGCCGAAGCGGCATTCCAGATGCAAGGTTTCAAAACCATGTCTTGCACAGGCAATATGTACCAGCCCGACCGGTTTTTCGGCACTGCCGCCGGAAGGGCCTGCAACGCCGGTGACTGCAATGCTGATACCAGCCTGCGGGGCATGTTTCAGTGCACCTTCAGCCATGGCGATGGCGACTGGTTTGGATACGGCACCAAATTCAAGCAATAGACTGTGAGAAACACCGATCAGTGAAGCTTTGGCTTCATTGCTATAGGTGACAAAGCCGCAATCAACGACATCGGACGAACCGGCTATGTCGGTTAGTGCGGCGGCAATCATGCCGCCGGTACAGGATTCGGCAGTGGTAATCATGAGTTGCGCCTTGCGGCAGGCATCAAGAACGGCGAGGGCCTGCTCTGTTGATTTATTATTGCACATGTTCTTGTCCCAAAACCGCTGCCCACTTTTGGGGAACATGTTGTGCAATCAAACTCATGATCTTCTTCCTTTATGCGGGCACTTCACCCGGATAGATAACGCTGACAGTCACGATAGAGGCGATGCCTTCCTTGCGGCCGACAAAGCCCATTTTCTCATTGGTCGTGGCTTTGACCGAAACACGGTCGGCGCTCACGCCAAGCATATCGCTGAGTTCTGCGGTCATAGCTTCCCGATGCGGGCCAATTTTCGGTTCTTCGGCAATCAGTGTAATATCGGCGTTAGCGATACGTCCACCGGCTTCGCGCACAGTTTTAACTGCAAACTCAACAAATTGCCGTGAGGCAGCACCTTTCCACTGCGGATCAGACGGGGGGAAATGCGTACCGATATCGCCTGCACCGCGGGTGGCGAGCAGGGCATCCGTCAGCGCATGCAGCGCCACATCGGCATCGGAGTGGCCATTGAGTTTATGTGTATGCGGAATTTTCACGCCGCAAAGCCACACATGGTCGCCCTCTTCGAAACTATGCACGTCATAACCATTGCCCGTGCGGATGTCCGGAAATGCAACCATATCCTGACGCAAGCGCTGATCTGCCATTTCAATATCCTTTGCCCATGTAATTTTAGTATTGTCGGCTGAGCCTTCGACAACACGAACAGGAATGCTCTGCCATTCTGCAATGGCGGCATCATCGGTGAAATCTGTGCGTCCCAATGCAAATGCTGCATTATGCGCATCGAGAATTGGGGCGAAGGGAAAACTCTGCGGTGTCTGCGCAGCAAAAAGGCCTGCGCGCGGCACGGTTTTGGTGACCAAAGCATCGCCGCCAGCCTGTTTCAGCGTATCGGACACGGCAAGGGCAGGCAGCACGCCGGTTTGCGGGTGCAGGGCAATCATGATGCGCTTGAGTAGATCCTGCGTGATGAACGGGCGCACGCCGTCATGAATCATCACATAATCCGGTGCATCCTCGCACAAAGCGAGCAGGCCGAGACGGGTGGATTCCTGCCGTGTCGGGCCACCGGTAACAAGGCGGATACGCGTGGCATCAATATCAGCGCGTTGCAGCGCAGCATGATAAAGATCGTGATCGTCGGAATGGATCACCACCACCACAGGTGAAATCTGCTCGCAGGCCAAAAAAGTACGTAAAGTATGCGCCAGAACGGCCTGACCGCCGATGCGGCGATATTGTTTAGGGCCTTCGGTGCTCTGACCGGCGCGTTCTCCGCGTCCTGCGGCGACTATAACTGCTGCTGTGCGAATGAGAAAAGCCTTTCCGAGCTGCCACACCTGTGTTTATAGCGAATACCGCCTTGATAAACGAAATGCTAGAGCATTTCACAGTCAAGTTTGTACAGCTTGACGACAGTGATAATGCGATCATTAAAGAATCTAGAGCGACCTTTGTGCGCCCAAGAGGGCGCAGGGCGCTCTAGTGATGTTTTTTTGATAATGGATTCATCGGTTAATCGCATTGCGACGAATCCGCTTTTTCTTGCATGAAGATGATAAAACCTATAAATCTGCTTAAAGTTTAAGCGTTTTTGATATTGCACAATTTTTAGGCTGATGATGACGACTGCAACCCTGCCATTGAAAATCGGACCGGTGGAAATCCGCAATCGCGTATTTCTGGCGCCGATGTCCGGCGTATCCGATTTGCCGTTTCGTCGTCGGGCGTGGGAGGCCGGTGCAGGTCTGGTGGTCTCCGAAATGGTAGCCAGTGCGGAGTTGTGCAATCATCATTCTGAAAGCCGTAAGCGGATGGAACGCGGTGATCTGCAAACCCATGTGGTGCAGCTTGCAGGCCGTGAAGCGCATTGGATGGGTGAGGCCGCCAAGATCGCTGAAGGTGAAGGCGCGGATATTGTTGACATCAATATGGGCTGCCCTGCCAAAAAGGTAACCGGCGGTTATTCCGGTTCGGCGCTGATGCGTGATCTCGACCATGCGCTGACACTGATTGAAGCCACTGTGCAAGCGGTGAAAGTGCCGGTGACGCTGAAAATGCGGCTTGGCTGGGATCAGGACTCCATTAATGCGCCGGAACTGGCGCAACGCGCTGTCGATGCCGGTGTGCAGATGATTACCGTGCATGGCCGCACGCGCTGTCAGTTCTATACCGGTCATGCCGATTGGGATGCAATCCGCGCCGTGCGTGAGGTGATCTCTGTGCCACTTGTTGCCAATGGCGATGTTGGCAGTGCTGCGGATGTGCAGGAAATTATGCACCGCTCCGGTGCCGATGCGGTGATGATCGGCCGTGCCGCCTATGGTCAGCCTTGGCTGGCGGGGCAGGTCGCAAGCGAACTGAATGGTTTGCCACATGGTGCCGCGCCGCTAAACTTAAGCGATTATATTCTAGCGCATTATCATGCCATGCTGGAGCATTATGGTGAGAAAACCGGTATCCGCCATGCCCGTAAACATCTGGGCTGGTATATGGAGCGCCATACGTCAAATGTGCCGGATACGGTCAAGAAGGCGCTGATGACCTCAGGCAATGCGCAGGAAGTATCAGACATTCTTACGGATATTTTTACCGGCCTGTCACCGGTCGCAGGGACAAAATCCCTGAAGGATGCCGCCTGATGGACGCTGCTGCATTCTCTTTGTCCGATCATGTGCTGAATACATTGCCGCAAGCGGTGATAATGGCGGATGCTGCGGGACAGATTATTTATGCCAATGCGCAGGCTGAGGTGTTTTTCCGCTCCAGTGCGGGAATCTTGAAGCGTCATGGTCTCAATTATTTTCTGCCGCCTGCAAGTCCGCTGATCGGACTGATTGCGCAGGTTATTCAAAGCGGTACAGCGGTTAATGAATATCATATTGATCTGTCATCGCCGCGTATGGGCACTGAGCGCATGGTGGATGTGCAGGTAACACCGATCAGTGAAATGCCGGATCAGGTTGTTATCCTGTTTAAAGAAACAGCTATGGCGGAGAAACTCAATCGCCAGATGAGCCATCGCGGTGCGGCACGCTCGGTCACAGGTCTGGCGGCAATGCTTGCGCATGAAATCAAGAACCCACTTTCGGGTATTCGCGGTGCGGCGCAATTGCTGGAAATGTCAGCACGCGATGCAGCCAATGAGTCCGACTGCGAACTGACACAGCTGATCCGTGATGAAGCTGACCGTATTGTTGCGCTTGTTGACCGGATGAATGTGTTTTCTGACGAACGCCCGATTGAGCGCTCTGCGGTCAATCTGCATACGGTACTGGGGCATGTTAAAACGCTGGCCAGCCACGGTTTTGCATCTCATGTCACGATCCGCGAGGATTATGATCCGTCCTTGCCGCGTGTCTGGGGTAATCGCGATCAGCTGATACAGGTATTTATCAACCTGATTAAAAATGCAGCTGAAGCGATTGAGCCGGAAGAACGCACGGGGCGCAAAGGCGAGATCCTGCTGACCTCTGCCTATAAAGCGGGCATGCATATGATTGTGCCGGCGACGGGCGAGCGCCTGTCTCTGCCGCTGGAATATTGCGTGATTGATAATGGCGGCGGTGTCGCACCGGATATTCTGCCGATCCTGTTTGATCCGTTTATCACGACCAAAACCAATGGCTCAGGTCTGGGTTTGCCTTTGGTTGCCAAGATCATTGCCGATCATGGCGGTATGATTGAATGCGAAAGTTTCTCCGGAAAAACCATTTTCCGTATTCTGTTGCCGATATGGAAACAGGACAGTTCTCTCGTTTAAATTTAAATATTAAAATATCGATCTAATATCATGTAATATAATATTTATATGTGTGGGAGTGAGGCATTGAATGAACCGGTAATCATCGTTGCAGAAGATGATGCAGCCATGCGCACAGTGCTTAATCAGGCGCTGAGCAGAGCAGGTTATGCTGTGCGCCTTGCCAGTAATCGTGCCGCGCTTTGGGGGCTTGTCACGGGTGGCGAAGGTGATCTGGTGATCAGCGACGTGAATATGCCGGATGGTTCTGTTTTCGAAATTTTGCCGCGTATCCGCAAAGCGCGCCCCGATCTGCCGGTAGTGGTGATGAGTGCGCAGAATACTTTCATGACCGCTATCCGCGCCTCCGAAGCCGGTGCCTATGATTATCTGCCAAAGCCTTTTGACCTGAGCGAGATGGTGAGCCTGCTGCGTCGTGCGCTGTCCGAACCAAAGCCGGTGCAAGCAAAGCAGGATGTGGACGATCAGGCAGAGAATATGCCGCTCGTTGGTCGCTCGGTGGCGATGCAGGATGTCTATCGTGTGCTGGCACGCATGATGCAGACTGATTTGACTCTGATGATTACCGGTGAGTCCGGTACGGGTAAGGAACTGGTTGCCCGCGCTTTGCATGAATATGGCCGCCGTCGTAACGGGCCTTTTGTGGCGATCAATATGGCAGCTATCCCGCGTGATCTGATTGAATCCGAATTATTCGGCCATGAGAAAGGTGCCTTTACCGGCGCGCAGCAGCGTTTTTCAGGGCGCTTTGAACAGGCCAATGGCGGTACGCTGTTTCTCGATGAAATCGGTGATATGCCGATGGAAGCGCAAACGCGTTTGCTGCGCGTGCTCCAGCAGGGCGAATATATGACCGTTGGCGGGCGCACGCCGATTAAAACCGATGTGCGTATTGTGGCCGCGACCAATAAAGATTTGCTCAAAGCAATTCACAAAGGTCAGTTCCGCGAGGATTTATACTACAGGCTCAATGTTGTACCGCTGCGTATGCCGCCATTGCGTGAGCGCAGCGAGGATGTGCCGGATCTGGTGCAGCATTTCTTCCGGCTGGTGGAAAAAGAAGGTCTGCCGCCAAAGCAGATCAGTGCCGAGGGTTTTGCTGCGCTGCGTCATTACACATGGCCGGGCAATGTGCGCGAACTGGAAAATCTGGTGCGCAGACTTGCAGCACTCTATCCGCAGGATGAGATTAATGCCGAGATTATTCGTCACGAATTGCAGCATCTGCCGCCGTCATTACAGGCTGATGAAACAGGGCTCAAAGCCGATCAGATCACTAATTTACGTGAAGCTACAGAGATTTATCTGCGGCAGTATTTTGCCTCCTTCAACGGTGAATTACCGCCGCAGGGGCTCTATGACCGGATTTTGCACGAGATTGAATATCCGCTGCTGGCTGCAAGCCTGACAGCCACATCCGGCAATCAGATCAAGGCCGCAGAATTGCTGGGTTTGAACCGTAATACGCTGCGCAAAAAAATCCGCGACCACGACCTCAATATTTTTAGGGGTTGATGGAAATTTGTTTGATTTTTAAAGTAAAAATTTCAAGAGGTGTATTTAAGTAATTATAATATATAGGGAAAATATTTTATGGGTATTATAAGAACGCTGCTGCTTGCATCGATTTCGCTTGTGTTTGTAGTTCCAGTAGCTGCTTTTGCGGAAGACAGGCGTTGTAATGATCGTAAGCCGGTGAATTCAATCAATGAAATGTTTTCGGCTCTTTATGCATGCTGGCAACCACCGAAAGGAACTGCGGGTATGAGTATTACATTGCGATTTTCTCTGCGGCGCGATGGAACTCTCATAGGCAAGCCACGCACAACTTTTACCGAAAAAATAAACAATGATGAGCTTTCAAAGGCCTTTGTGGCTTCTATTTTAGAGGCGCTTAACAAGTCCTTGCCTGTACCATTTACGGAAAGTATGGGGGGAGCGGTTGCTGGCAGACCTATGACTTTGAGATTTATATCCCAAGAAATTCGCGACCTTTAATAAAGCTATTATATTTTAATTCGCACAGCGATAACGTTGCATATGTGCAACATTCTGTTGCATGACGGCAACGGTTTATAATAGATTAATGGAATGGATAAGACGAGTCTGCTTGAGTGGTTGCGCGAATTTAAACCTGCACGGGTGAGTGAACAAAGACGTTTGCTGGCTCTGCCGGGTGTGATCATTGTTGTCCTGTCGATTATTGCATCACTTGTCTCCTTTCTGATTATGATCGGCGTCACGCCGATTGTTCCTGATCTGCATGTGACGCTGACGCTGATTATCATCAATGTGGTTCTGGTCGTCAGCCTGCTGGCACTGATTATCCGCGAGATTTTCCGCATCACACAGGCGCGCCGTCATGGCCGTGCTGCCGCGCGTTTACATGTGCGCATTGTGGCGCTGTTCTCACTGATTGCAGCGGTTCCGGCGATTGTTGTGGCGATTGTTGCCAGTGTAACGCTCAATCTCGGGCTGGATCGCTGGTTTGAAACCAATACGCGCAATATCGTCAATTCATCGATCAGTCTTGCCAATGGTTATATCAATGAAACCGCGCGCAACCTGCAAAGCACCACCTATTCCATGCTGCAGGATATGGATGCGCAACGCACGCTCTATAGTCTCGACCGTAACGGTTTTGTGCAGCTGATGACCTTGCAGGCGCTGGGGCGCGGTTTGCTCGGCGCGCAGTTATTGCGCGAAGACGGCTCTGTTGCCTTGCGCAGTGAGCAGGGCGGCGCAAATCTGCCGCAACCGCCTTCTGAGGCGGTTGAAACGGCACGGGACGGCAATCCGGTGATTATTCCGCCGGGTCCGACCAGTAACTTCGTTGGCGCAATTATCAAGATGCGTGAGATACCCGATGTGTATCTCTACACCGTACGTGCTGTTGATGCGCAAATTCTCGATTCCATGCGCCTGATGGAGGCCAATACCAAGCGCTATCAGGATATGGAGGCGAACCGTATCCCGACGCAGGTGATCTTTGCGCTGCTCTATTTCGGCCTGATGCTGATTGTTTTGCTGCCGGCGATCTGGACAGGTATTGCTGTGGCAGACCGTCTGGTGCGACCAATCCGCCAGCTGATTGGTGCTGCTGATGAAGTGGCTGTCGGTAATCTGGATATTTCCGTGCCGGTGCGCTCCAGCGATGGTGATCTCGGCGCATTGTCCGGCACTTTCAATAACATGGTTGCCGAGCTGAAAAGCCAGCGCACCGATCTTTTGGCCGCTAAAGACCAGATTGATGAGCGCCGCCGCTTCTCCGAGGCTGTGTTGTCCGGTGTTACCGCCGCGGTGATCGGGGTGGATGCACTTGGCCTGATTAATATCGTCAACCGCTCGGCAGAGCAGATGTTCTGCCTTGAGCCGGATGAGGTTATCGGCACAAGCCTGAGTACGCATATTCCGGAAATCGGACAGGTTTTTGAAGTGGCGCATGATTCCGGCCGTGCGGTTTACCGCGAGCAGGTCTCGATGATGCGTGGCGGGCTGACCCGTACCTTCAATGTGCAGATCACGATTGAGGACGGCACAGGCGATGAACGCTCCTATGTGGTTACAATTGATGATATTACTGATCTGGTACAGGCACAGCGCTCAACGGCATGGGCCGATGTGGCGCGGCGTATCGCCCATGAAATCAAGAATCCGCTGACACCGATCCAGCTTTCTGCCGAGCGTATCCGCCGCCGTTATGGCAAGGTTATTACTGAGGATCGTGAGGTTTTCGACCAGTGTGTGGAAACGATTATCCGTCAGGTTGGTGATATCGGTCGCATGGTGGATGAATTCTCGTCCTTTGCACGGATGCCGAAGCCGAAAATGGAAACCATTGATTTGCGGGATTCGCTGAAAGAAGCCGCATTCTTGGTGGAAGTCAGCCGCAGTGAGATCAGTTTTGAGCAGCAATTGAGTGAAGTGCCGCTTTATGGCCATTTTGACAGTCGTCTGCTTGGACAGGCTTTTGGTAACATTATCAAGAATGCCAGCGAGGCTATTGAAGCGGTTGCTGATGAAGATAATTATCACGGACATATTCTGCTGAAAGCCTATCAGGACAAGGATCAGCTGATTGTCGATGTGATTGATAATGGCAAAGGCCTGCCCGGTGATAACCGGCAGCGGCTGCTGGAGCCTTATATGACAACGCGTGAAAAAGGCACCGGCCTTGGCCTCGCTATTGTCAGAAAAATCGTTGAGGATCACGGCGGGCATATGGAACTGCATGATGCACCGGCTGATTTCTATCAGGGCAGAGGTGCGATGATCCGTATGGTTTTCCCTGCAACACCGCCGGAAATGGCAGGGACACAGACAAATGAGGAGTTGCAGGCATGACAGACAGATGCAGGCAGCTGAATGATAAATACCTGCGGATAGATCACTTTGTGGTAAATCTGCAGGATAATGGGAACAAGGCAGGTGGATTAAATGGCTTCTGATATTCTCGTCGTTGATGATGAAACGGACATCCGTGATCTGGTTGCTGGTATTTTAAGCGACGAAGGTCACGAAACCCGCACAGCTTTTGATGCGGACAGTGCATTGGCTGCGATCAATGATCGTGTGCCGCGGCTGATTTTTCTGGATATATGGTTGCAGGGCAGCCGTCTGGACGGGCTGGCATTGCTGGATGAAATCAAGAAACTGCATCCGGATCTGCCGGTGGTGATGATCTCAGGTCACGGTAATATTGAAACTGCTGTCTCGGCTATCCGTCGCGGCGCTTATGATTTCATTGAAAAGCCGTTCAAGGCAGATCGTCTGATCCTCGTGGCAGAGCGGGCATTGGAGACATCAAACCTTAAGCGCGAAGTTTCTAACTTACGTAAACGCTCCGGTGAGACATTCGAACTGCTTGGCAATTCGCTGGCGATGAACCAGTTGCGCCAGACTATCGAACGCGTGGCTCCGACCAACAGCCGTATCATGATTACCGGCCCTTCGGGTTCGGGTAAGGAAATGGTGGCACGTGCCATTCACGGACAGTCGAGCCGTGCTAACGGGCCTTTCGTGACGGTGAATGCCGCTGCTATTACACCGGAACGTATGGAAATCGAGCTTTTCGGCACCGAAATGGATGGCGGGGAACGCAAGGTCGGCGCACTGGAAGAGGCGCATGGCGGTATTCTCTATCTCGACGAAATTGCCGATATGCCGCGTGAAACCCAGAACAAGATTTTGCGTGTTCTGGTTGACCAGCAGTTTGAACGTGTTGGTGGAACCAAGCGTGTGAAGGTTGATGTGCGTATCATTTCTTCGACCGCGCAGAATCTTGAAGGTATGATTGCCGAAGGTCTGTTCCGTGAAGACCTGTTCCATCGTCTGGCCGTTGTTCCGGTGCAGGTGCCGCCATTGGCACAGCGCCGCGACGATATTCCATCGCTGGTATCCTTCTTCATCAATCAGGTGGCTGAACAGGCCGGTATCAAGCCGCGCCGTATCAGCGATGATGCAATGGCGGTTCTGCAATCCCATAGCTGGCCCGGCAATGTGCGTCAGCTGCGTAACAATGTGGAACGCCTGATGATTTTGGCGCGCGGCGATGATGTGGATGCGCCGGTAACGGCTGATCTGCTGCCGGCGGAAATCGGTGATACGCTGCCGCGCACACCGACTGATTCCGATCAGCATATTATGGCGCTGCCGCTGCGCGAAGCGCGTGAAATGTTTGAAAAGGAATATCTGGTCGCACAGATCAACCGTTTCAGCGGTAATATTTCACGCACGGCTGAGTTTGTGGGTATGGAGCGTTCCGCTCTGCACCGTAAACTCAAGTCGCTCGGAGTGTAATTATGCGCATCATTATCTGCGGTGCCGGTCAGGTCGGCTTCGGTATTGCTGAGCGGCTCGCTGCGGAACATAACGATGTATCGGTGATTGATACATCGGAAAAGCTGATCCACGCCGTGCGTGATCTGCTTGATGTGCGCGGTTTTGTCGGTCACGGCTCGCATCCGGATGTGCTGGAAGCGGCCGGTGCCGATGAAGCGGATATGATTATCGCTGTCACGCTTTACGACGAGATCAATATGGTGGCCTGTCAGGTTGCCCATTCGCTGTTTAATGTGCCGACCAAAATTGCCCGTATCCGTGCGCAGACCTATCTGCAAAAGCAGTATCAGGAGATGTTTTCGCGCGATAATATGCCGATCGATGTGGTGATCTCGCCGGAACTGGAAGTCGGCGACATGGTGCTGCGTCGTATCGCTTTGCCGGGTGCTTCCGATGTGTTGCGCTTTGCCGATGACAAAGTGGTCGCGTTTGCCATTGAGTGTATGGAAGACTGCCCGATCATCAACACGCCGCTGAAACAGCTGACTGATCTGTTCCCTGATCTGCCGTCAACGGTGGTCGGCGTGGTGCGTAATGACAAGCTGTTTGTGCCGCATTCCGAGGATCATCTGCTGGCAGGCGATCTGGCCTATGTGGTGACAACGGTAGAGCAGGTGCGCCGTACGCTTGGCCTGTTCGGGCATGATAAGCCTGAGGCGCGGCGGATCATTATCGCCGGTGGCGGTAATATCGGGCTCTATGTTGCGAAAAAGATGGAAGAGCGCCAGCCGCATACACGGCTGAAGATCATTGAACATAATCGTGAGCGTTCAGCCTTTGTGGCTGATGAGCTGGATAAGACAATTGTTCTGAACGGCAGTGCACTGGATCAGGAATTGCTGCGCGAGGCGGAAGTTCAGGATGCTGATCTGATGGTGGCACTGACCAATCAGGATCAGGCGAATATTCTGTCCGGCATTATGGCCAAGCGCCTTGGCTGCAAGTCGAATATGGTGCTGATTAATAATTCTGCCTATCAGGAATTCATCCATACGGTTGGTATTGATTCTTATGTCAGCCCGAAAAATGTGACGATTTCCAAAATTTTGCAGCAGGTGCGGCGCGGACGCATCCGCTCGGTGCATAGTGTCTATGACGGGCGGGCGGAGCTGATTGAGGCGGAAGCCCTTGAAACTTCACCATTAGTCGGCGCGCCATTGCGCAATATCGACCTGCCGGCCGGTTTGCGGGTGGGGGCGGTTTACCGTGACGGAAAAGTTATTAAGCCGCATGGCGATCTGCATATTCGCCGCAATGACCGCGTAGTGATGTTTGCGACAAGTGATGCGGTGAAGCACGTAGAACAGATGTTCCGCGTGAGTCTCGATTTCTTTTAAGCGCCTCATTTTAAAATTGAGTATGTTTTATGGATATTTGTACATTCTGGTACGGCAGCCAATTACGGCCGGTGGATCATATGTGCCTGACTTCCATGGTCAGAACCGGACAACGGGTTAAGCTGTTCAGCTATCAGCCCGTCGAAAATCTGCCGGAAGGTGTGGAGCAGCATGATGCTGCAACGATCATGCCGATTGAATCATTTCGCCGTCTTGATCCCGGTTTTCCGAACCTGAAAGATAATCTGACGATTGTTCAGTTCAGCGATATTTTTCGCATCAATCTGATGAAGCATCGTCAGGGTGTGTGGCTGGATACGGATGTCTATCTGCATAAGCAGTTCCATCCGGATGCATCCAAACCCTATCTGGCGCGTGAAAACAGGGAGCGCGTCGGCGTTTCGGCTTTGTATTTCCCGCCCGATCATCCGGTGATTGCCGAATTTGATGCCTATATGGCCGGTGATTATCCGCTGCCGAAATGGCTCGGTTTGCGCAGACGGGTTTTGCGCCCGCTCTGGTACCGCCTCATTGGCAAGGAAGTAACGCCTGCAATGATCGGCATTACCATTTTTGGCAATGACGGTATTTCAAGGCTGGCCAAGAAATACGGCTGTTTCAACGATGCGGCGCCCAAAGAAAGTTTTTACTACTGGACGGCGCGTGACTGCCTGAACATTTTTGATCCGAAATATGGTCTTGAACCGCTGAATCATCCTGAATTTATCGGTTTTCATGTGCATCGCAAAAGCCCGGAAGAACTGGTTGCGCGCAAGGGCAGCTTTTATGAATGGATGCTGAAGCAGACAGGTGAGCTGACGGAGGCTGATTAAGCGTCATGAATTGTCAGAATACAGGTCAGATACAAAATATATTTGGCCTGAATGGCATAGTTCTGACTGTGCGGCAGCTAATCATCCGGCAGCATACAACATTTTGACGTTGCGCAAAAAATAGCGGCCTGTTAACCCTTTGCGGAATGTGGGATTATTCCCGCAACTATTGATTCTGTATCAATATACAGGTGCAATATCTGGGGCAGATGATAAAACCGGATGACAGGGGGATTTTTTCTGCTGTTTCTTCGGAAATGAACTGTTTACGGGCTATGCGCTTCAGGCGGCATATTTGTAAACAGGGTGGATGTCTCCCCGAAATCAGTGCTGGTTGCGGATCGAAATAAAGGAATAAAAAAATGGCTGAACGATCGCAAAATCTTCAGGATCTCTTTCTGAATTCTGTACGTAAGCAAAAAATCTCTCTGACGATCTTTTTGATTAATGGCGTTAAGCTGACAGGTATTGTCACATCCTTTGATAACTTCTGTGTCTTGCTGCGCCGTGACGGACATTCACAGCTGGTATATAAACATGCCATCTCAACCATTATGCCAAGTCAGCCTGTGCAGATGTTTGAAGGCGAAGAAGAGTAAGCATTACAGGTCATTACGACTGTTTGCTGAAATTTCGGAATGTTTTTATATCCGCAGTGCCTCAAGGCCTGCGGATATATTTGTTTGTAAATACGGGAATAATTATCTGAGGCGCGCTCATTGATGCAGGCAGCCCTGATGATTATCTGATGGGAACAGAAGCCGTTCCGGACAAAGATGGTCGGTTATGGCGATACATAAATCAGGATACACATTTGAAAAAACGCAATGATCCGGCAGCTGATCTGACGCCAGAAACAGAGATGCCAGAAACATATGAATTATCATCCGATGATAATTATGATGACGGCGCCAAACAGAAAAGCAGCAGAAAGCCTTTCACAACAAAAGTAGAAGATACACGGGCTTTTGTTGTCGTGCCGATTTTGCCGGAACGTTACGCGCTGGTCGTCGATCAGGATGAGAGCGAACGCCCGAAATATCGCCGGAGTGATGAGGCGCGGCTTGAAGAAGCTGCGGGACTTGCACGGGCGATTGATCTGAAAATTATCGACAGTTTTCTGGTGCAGACCTCCCAGCCGCGTCCGGCCACTTTGCTTGGCACGGGTAAGGTTGAGGATATTGCCGAACGCATCGAGCGTGAAGAAATCGAGCTGGTGATTGTCGATCATCCGCTGACACCGGTACAACAGCGCAATCTGGAACGCGAATGGAAGGTCAAGGTTATTGACCGTACCGGTCTGATTTTGGAAATTTTCGGCCGCCGCGCGCAGACCCGTGAGGGTAGCCTGCAGGTTGAGCTGGCACATCTGAACTATCAGAAAGGCCGTCTGGTTCGCAGCTGGACGCACTTGGAGCGTCAGCGTGGTGGTGGCGGCTTTATGGGCGGTCCGGGTGAAACCCAGATCGAGGCCGATCGGCGTATGCTGCAGGAGAAAATCCTGCGGATCAAACGCGAGTTGGATACGGTTGTGCGTACCCGCCAGCTGCATCGCCAGAAACGCCGTAAGGTGCCGCATCCGGTGATTGCACTGGTCGGCTATACCAATGCGGGCAAGTCTACTTTGTTCAATCGTCTGACCGGTGCTGATGTGCTGGCGGAAGATATGCTTTTTGCCACGCTTGATCCGACTTTGCGTCGTCTGCGGCTGCCGCATGGCGATATGATTATCCTGTCCGATACGGTTGGTTTCATCTCCAACCTGCCGCACCATCTGGTGGCCGCATTTAAAGCGACACTGGAAGAGGTAATTGAGGCTGATCTGATCCTGCATGTGCGTGATATGTCTGACACTGACAATGCGGCGCAGGCTGAGGATGTGGAGACAATTCTCAGTGGTCTCGGCATTAAAAAAGGCGATGAGCGTGTCATTGAACTCTGGAACAAGATCGACCGTTTGAGCGAGCCGATGCAGGACAGCGCGGAAAATCTGAGCAGCGGCAGTCATGAAGATGCACGGCCTTTGCCGCTGTCTGCGCTGACGGGGCAGGGTACGCCTGAATTGCTGGCTTTGATCGAAAGCCGTATTTCCGGTGCGATGGAAAAGGTGCAGGTCAGCCTGCAGCCGGATCAGTTCGGTCTGATTGACTGGATTTACCGTCATGGCAGCAATGTGCGTCGTCAGGATGAGGAAGACGGTTCGGTGATTATCGATGTGGATATGACCGCCGGTTCCGCGCAGAAATTCCGCGATAAATATGCTTCCGTAACAAAACGCAGCTAAGGATGTGCAGCAGTCTGCCGCCATTTAGATTTCGGTAAGCATGAAAGATTAGACAGGGGCGGAATAGGGCGTTTATAGCGCAACACCTTGCGAAACGGGTACGCCTCGCCCTATGTATTGAGTATTACGAATCCTGACGGCAGTGTTTCGCTCCGTTCTCCGATAGCCAAAGGCAGTTAATGATGAGAGATCCAATTGAAACCGTTATGAATCTGGTCCCGATGGTGGTTGAGCAGACTGCACGCGGTGAGCGGGCCTATGATATTTTCTCGCGTCTTCTGAAAGAACGCGTGATTTTCGTGAACGGTCCGGTTGAAGACGGCATGGCTATGCTGATCTGTGCGCAGCTTCTGTTCCTTGAAGCGGAAAACCCGAACAAGCCGATTGAAATGTACATCAATTCGCCAGGTGGCGTGGTCACTTCCGGCATGGCGATTTATGACACGATGCAGTTCATCAAGCCTCCGGTTTCCACGCTCTGCATGGGGCAGGCGGCATCCATGGGGTCGCTGCTGCTGACAGCCGGTGCAACCGGTCAGCGTCTGGCACTGCCGAATGCACGTATTATGGTTCACCAGCCATCCGGCGGTTTTCAGGGGCAGGCTTCCGATATCGAGCGTCATGCGCAGGATATCATCAAGATGAAGCGCCGCCTCAATGAAATCTACGTCAAACATACCGGCCGTGATTATGAAACTATCGAGCGTACGCTCGACCGCGATCATTTCATGACCGCTCAGGAAGCGCTCGAATTCGGCCTGATCGATAAAGTGATCGAATCACGCGATCTCGGCGAAAAGAAAGACTGATAAACCGGATTCTGATCCGTTTTGCCTGAAAAACGGATCAGTTTTCTGAAGACCGGAATTTCGTGACAAGTGGTTTTCCGGCAGAAATCTTCGGCATTGTATAATTTTAGCCACATTTTTTCTGCCATTACCGCTTTTACTGTACTGTCGCATAAAACAGTGCGGTAGACAGGTTGTAAAACTGTCTTTTGCCTGTTTATGCTGAATGCTGTGTTAAGTGATTGTTTGGGTCTTGTGCCTAAAAAGACGACTGCCGTTCATGTCGGTTTCGGTCGGGAAGACATAACGGTTAGAACTTGGTGCCTGTTGCGGACAGCGGGCGGCCATTACTGAAAGGAAACTGCGATGAGCAAAGTCAGCAACGGCGGTGGCGATTCCAAAAATACGCTCTATTGCTCCTTTTGCGGAAAAAGCCAGCATGAGGTGCGCAAGCTGATTGCGGGGCCGACCGTTTTTATCTGTGATGAGTGCGTCGAGCTTTGCATGGACATCATCCGCGAGGAAAACAAATCCTCGATGGTGAAGTCGCGTGAAGGCGTTCCGACCCCGCAGGAAATTATGGCGGTTCTCGATGATTACGTCATCGGTCAGAGCCATGCCAAGCGTGTTCTGTCGGTTGCGGTTCATAATCACTACAAGCGTCTGGCTAACCAGCCAAAGAGCGGTGATGTTGAGCTGGCAAAATCCAATATTCTTCTGGTTGGCCCTACCGGTTGCGGTAAGACCTATCTGGCACAGACACTGGCGCGCATCATTGATGTGCCGTTCACCATGGCTGATGCCACGACACTGACCGAAGCCGGTTATGTCGGTGAAGATGTTGAAAATATCATTCTCAAACTGTTGCAGGCTGCCGACTACAATGTCGAGCGTGCGCAGCGCGGTATCGTCTATATCGACGAAGTGGATAAAATCAGCCGTAAGGCCGATAATCCGTCGATTACCCGTGACGTATCCGGTGAGGGCGTACAGCAGGCTCTGCTGAAGATCATGGAAGGCACTGTGGCTTCCGTACCGCCGCAGGGCGGGCGCAAGCATCCGCAGCAGGAATTCCTGCAGGTGGACACAACCAATATCCTGTTCATTTGCGGTGGTGCATTTGCCGGTCTCGACAAGATCATTTCGTCCCGTGGCGAAAAGACTTCCATCGGCTTCAGCGCGACTGTAAAAGCGCCGGATGAACGCCGTATCGGTGCGATTTTCCACGAGCTGGAGCCGGAAGATCTGGTGAAATTCGGTCTTATTCCGGAATTTGTCGGTCGTCTGCCGGTTATTGCAACACTGGAAGATCTGGATGTGGCCTCTCTGGTCAAGATCCTGTCTGAGCCGAAAAACGCTCTGGTGAAGCAATATCAGCGCCTGTTCGAGATGGAAAATGTTGAGCTGACATTCCATGAAGATGCGCTGCTGGCAATTGCTGGCCGTGCGGTAGAGCGTAAGACCGGTGCCCGTGGTCTGCGTTCGATCATGGAAAAAATCCTGCTTGATACCATGTTTGACCTGCCGACACTGGAAGGTGTTCAGGAAGTTGTTATTTCCGGCGAAGTCGTGGATGGCAAAGCGCAGCCGCTTTACATCTATGGCGACCGTAAGGAAGAAAAAGGCACGGTTTCCGCTTAAGGAAACAAACAGCCTGTCAGCTGTGACGAAAATCAAAAACGCTCAGGAGCAATCCTGAGCGTTTTTCGTTTAAAGATACGCTCCAGAGCCCACGTCCCTATATTTATGAGTTAAAAGATCATATTTTATTGTGCTGGATTGTGGACGATAGGGGAAACACGGCAAAACCGGCACTTTAGGCGTTTCTTTAACCGCGAAACCGCTTTAAAAGATGGGTATGAAAATTGCATTTTGATCCGGTGGTCATAAATGCGCTGATTTATTCTGCTGTATGAAGCATAAACAGTGCTTGAAATAGCGGCAACGGGTGGCCAATTATACAGTCGATGCACGCAGTGATTTGCTGATGAAACGGGGGTCATTGTGTGGCGATCGGGTGGTTAACCCGGGAAAGGACTTAAAATGACGGATACAGAGTTGAAGACATCGGTGGGTGGTCAGGACGGGCTCTATGCCGTATTGCCATTGCGCGATATTGTTGTCTTCCCGCATATGATTGTGCCGCTTTTTGTTGGCCGCGAAAGATCAATCCGTGCGCTTGAAGAAGTGATGGGCGTTGATAAGCAGATCCTGCTTGCCACGCAGAAAAATGCTGCCGACGATGAGCCGGCCAATGACGCGATTTATGAAATCGGTACAGTTGCCAATGTGCTGCAGCTGCTGAAACTGCCTGACGGCACTGTAAAAGTGCTGGTCGAAGGTATTGCACGCGCCAAGATTTCCAAATTCAGCGACCGTGAAGATTATCACGAAGCCTATGCTGACATTCTTGAACTGCCGGAAGAAGAGCCGGTGGAAATCGAAGCGCTGTCCCGCTCGGTGATGAGCGACTTTGAAAATTATGTGAAGCTGAACAAGAAGATTTCGCCTGAAGTTGTCGGCGCGACCAGCCAGATCGACGACCATTCGAAACTGGCCGATACGGTAGCCTCGCATCTGGCGATCAAGATTGCTGAAAAGCAGGAAATGCTTTCGATCCTGTCGGTTCGTGAGCGTCTTGAAAAAGCTCTGGAATATATGGAATCCGAAATCTCGGTTCTTCAGGTTGAAAAGCGCATCCGCTCGCGTGTTAAACGCCAGATGGAAAAGACCCAGCGCGAATATTATCTGAACGAACAGATGAAGGCGATCCAGAAGGAACTGGGCGACGGTGAAGACGGCAAGGATGAACTGGCCGAGCTGGAAGAGCGCATTGCCAAGACCAAGCTGAGCAAGGAAGCTGCGGAAAAAGCGCAGGCTGAAATGAAAAAGCTGCGGTCGATGAGCCCGATGTCGGCGGAAGCCACAGTGGTGCGCAACTATCTCGACTGGCTGCTGTCCCTGCCGTGGAACAAGAAGTCCAAGGTCAAAACCGATCTGGCTTTTGCCGAGGAAGTGCTGGATACAGAACATTTCGGTCTGGATAAGGTTAAGGAGCGTATTGTCGAGTATCTCGCGGTACAGTCACGCGCTGCCAAGATCAAAGGCCCGATCATCTGTCTCGTAGGCCCTCCGGGGGTTGGTAAAACCTCGCTGGCGCGCTCGATCGCCAAGGCAACCGGTCGTGAATATGTGCGTATGTCGCTTGGCGGCGTGCGTGATGAGGCTGAAATCCGCGGTCACCGCAGAACCTATATCGGCTCCATGCCGGGCAAGGTTGTGCAGTCGATGAAGAAAGCCAAGAAGTCCAACCCGCTGTTCCTTCTCGATGAGATTGACAAGATGGGGCAGGATTTCCGTGGTGATCCGTCATCGGCTATGCTGGAAGTGCTGGATCCGGAACAGAATGCAACCTTCATGGATCATTATCTGGAGGTCGAATATGACCTGTCCAATGTAATGTTCGTGACGACTGCAAACTCGCTGAATATTCCGGGCCCTCTGCTTGACCGTATGGAGATCATCCGTATTGCCGGTTACACCGAGGATGAAAAACTTGAAATTGCCAAGCGGCATTTGCTGCCAAAGGCAATCAAGGAACATGCTTTGCAGCCGAATGAATTCTCGGTTGATGAAGCGGCCATTCTTGCTGTGATCCAGCACTACACCCGCGAAGCCGGTGTGCGTAGTCTTGAACGTGAAATGATGAAACTGGCGCGTAAAGCTGTCACGGAAATCGCACGTAAAAAGACCAAGTCGGTTCATGTGACCAAGGATAATATTTCTGATTATCTCGGCGTCATGAAGTTCCGTTACGGACAGATCGATGGTGAAGATCAGGTTGGTGTTGTTACCGGTCTGGCTTGGACGGAAGTGGGCGGCGAATTGCTGACCATTGAAGGCGTGATGATGCCGGGTAAAGGTCGTATGACTGTTACCGGTAATCTGCGTGATGTGATGAAGGAATCCATTTCGGCTGCGGCATCCTATGTCCGCTCCCGTGCGGTGGATTTCGGCATCGAGCCTCCGCTGTTTGACAAGCGCGACATCCACGTGCACGTACCGGAAGGTGCGACACCGAAGGATGGACCGTCTGCCGGTACAGCAATGGTAACCGCAATTGTTTCTGTGCTGACCGGTATTCCGGTACGCAAGGACGTTGCTATGACCGGTGAGGTTACATTGCGCGGTCGTGTTCTGCCGATTGGCGGCCTGAAAGAAAAACTGCTCGCAGCTCTGCGCGGCGGTATCAAGAAGGTGCTGATTCCGGAAGAAAACGCCAAGGATCTGGCTGAAATTCCGGACAATGTGAAAAACGCATTGGAAATCATTCCGGTTTCTTATGTCGGTGAAGTGCTTGAACATGCACTGATCCGCAAGCCGGAGCCGATCGAATGGGTTGAACCGGAAGTATCAGCCATTGCCAAAACCGGCGATGATGATGCTGTTGTGGGCATGGCTCACTAAGCATCTGCAATAAAAATCAAAAGCCCCGCAAGTCTGACTTGCGGGGCTTTTTTATTTCACAATGATAGTAAGGGTTTTCTCTTCCAAAACACCGTCTGAATATGCAAATCGTAATTTAATAGTATCTGTTCCCTTAAATCCTGAATTGGCCGTGTAATAGGCGACAGGCCCGTTAACTTTAGTAGACCGACACCGCTTATAAGCTGTATCGCTTGGGAATATGCGCTTCGTACCAAGATCGACTTTGCCATTTTTAGGTGCAGAAATTACTTGAATAATAGGGAGGCCAAAGTTTTCGCAATCTGGTTGTATGTGCCAAAGCGCTGCAATCTCGATCCTTTTACCTGCGATTGTGTATTTCGTACTATTAAATTGCTTTATTCCGGGTGCGGATACACATCCGGAAAAAATAAAACCAACAACAATCAGCAGCCAGATTTTATTCAACTGCCTCATACATCCCTCCGATAATTCCCAAATCTAAGATGTAATGTATCTGGAAATACCACTCACGCAAAACCAACTAAGTGCTAGCAAAACAATGTTAAATCGCTTTTTTGGCGTCCGTCGCTTAATTATCCGTGCCTGTTGCTTTGACGGTTTCGAGCGCTTTGTTGTCGAGCAGATTGCCCTTGCCGTAAGCAGTGAACATCCGAATAGCAAATATAAAAAAGACCAGTATCAAACTGGTCTTTTCATTTTGTGAGGCTTTTTATTTTTAGTGTTCTGCGCCTGAGCCGCCGACAGCAACAATGCTGAATGGCTGATCGGCCACAGGTATGGTGCGGTCTTCTTTGAGGCTTTCAATATTAATCAGGCGTACCAGACTATGGCGCGGATCGGTAATCGCAATATGGTCACCCGCAACGGCCAGACGCGGGCGCGGATCACGCCAGTGGCCGTCTTTGCTGTAAGGCTCGGTCACTTTCGCAGAACGGGTGATTGAGCCATCCAGAATATTGATGAGATGCAGCTGGCCGTCTTCCGTCAGCACATAGGCATTTTTCAGACGGGCAGGGTCGAGCGCAAAATCCACACGACGGGTCGGCAGATCAATGAGGCGGTAAGGCGTATCACTTTCCGGATCGATCAGCGCAATCTTGTCCTCACCGTAATTGCCGAGGAAGAACTGCATCGCCTTGCTGCCGATGAGCGTGCTGACTTTGCCCTTTGGCAGATCGGCACTATAGGTCAGCATTTTCAGCTCGGCTTTTTTGTCTTTGGACGGGCTGGCGATCAGCACGCCTTCCTCACAACCAAACGCAGCGAGACTGGCGGAGAAGGCTTCGCCATGCAAGGCTGTGCAGGTTGCAACATCGCCGGTCTGCGTGCCATCAGCTTCAAGAACACGCAGGCCGAGGCGTGGCGGCAGGGCGTCGGGCTTGGTTTCTGCTTCCAGATTTGGCACGGAAGCCAGATATTGATTGCCGAAAGGCACAATCACACCATGATGCGGCGCAGTTGCATCAATGATTTTTGCCTGCGGCTTGCCTTTCAGAATATCCTGCTCGGACAGTTCATGGCCTTTGCCTTCCTTGTCGAAGAACAGCACAACACTGTCACCATGCATCACCGCATGAACCGGACGTTTGCCTTCAAATTTCTCATCCCGCAAAGCTGTGTCCGAAACTTCCAGATCGCGATGATCGCCATGATCGGAAAGGCTGATGCCGGTTTTAATGACATTCACCTGATCGGCATCGGATTGCACGGCGAATACAGTTTCACCGGATGCACTCGCCGTCAGACCGGCATAGCCTTTGATATCAAATTTTCCGAGTTCTTTGCCGCTCTCCAGATCAATCGCCCGAACCACCGGCTTGGTATGATCGGCAACAAACAAACGCCAGACTTGCTTGTGTTCCTCATCTGCACCGGCATGACCGGCAATCAGTAGGGAACCTAATATGCCGAGCGCCGTTGCGCATTTTAGCTGTTTTAGCATCATAAACCTCAAGTCGAAATGTAATAACATTACGATTGATAGATGCGTTTATTTGACATGTCTATGCCGCAAAAGAAATTATTGTAATTTTATAACATAAATAGAGCGGTCTGATTGAAACTTAATCGTCAGAACCGCCCTATCTTTTTTATCCTCGCATTGTCCGACGCAAACCGCTTCGCACTTTGTTGGAAATGCTTTTATGGCTGCGTTTATAAATGCAGCCATTCCTTTGCACGGGCAATATCATCCTGCGAGAGCTGATGACCTGCATTGAGTGTCTCTGCCGTTAAACTCGCACCGCTATTACTGAGCCATGTATTCAGCGCTTCAGCATATTTGCCGTAAGGATCAGATTTTCCGGCCAAAGTCAGCACCTCTGTGCCGGACAGGTCAGCCTGCGGTACATCTTCCAGCACATGCATCGGGCGGCACAGAATAGCGCGGCGGATCAGTTTCGGGAAAAGCGCCATCACTGCAGCGGCAAAATTTGCACCATTGGAATAGCCGAGCACGGTGATATCTTCAGCTTTCAGGCCATAGGAGGCAATTGCCCCTTCAAAGAAGGCGTTAAATGCCTCAGCCTCCGAGCGGATATCCGCCTGATCGAACTGCGTGGCGCCAAAGCGGCGGAACCAGCGGGCAGTTCCTTCCTCATGGCTGCGTCCGCGCACGCCGAGCAGGGTAGCGCGCGGGTTGATGCGATGCGCCATCGGCATCAGATCGGCTTCATTACCGCCGGTACCGTGCAGCAGCAGAATAACACTGCCATCGGGATTTTCCGGTGTGTAGAAGCGATGCACAAAGGGCAGGTCACGCATGGCAATTCTTTCCTCTCCGGGCATTGCAAATTGCGGCATTATCACTTTCAGATCCTGCGCGCGCTCCTGATTATGCGGTGGTACAAATAGTGTTTCGCCCAGATGCTCCGGTGTTTCATCAATGGTAAAACCCGGTCCGTCGGTTGCCAGCTCAATCAGCGTTCCGCCCGGTTCACGCACATAAAGTGAGGTGAAATATTTGCGGTCATGGAAATTGGTGATCGACGAATTGAGGCGAGACAATTCCGCTTCAGACGCTTTGACTGCATCGACATCTTTGGCGCGGAATGCCACATGGTCGGCAATGCCGGTTCCGGGAATGCCCGGCACAAAGCCGCTGACATTGCGAACATCCACGAAATCCGTATCGGAAACCATGCGCAACACAGTTTCTTCACGTTGACCTTCACTATAGCCGAAACGCTTGATGAAAGCTGCGGTTTCTTCCTGCATTTCAGTGAAAAGGGTAACGCTGTGAAGACGGGTGGGGGCAGAATTCCACGGATGTGCAGCAGGCATGTCATGACCGACCAGTTTGACGGTAACGCCATCGGGATCTTTGAGGCGTAATACCGGTTCGCCGAATTCACGCTTTGGCCCTTCAACGCGAATCTGCTGGGACAGAGCGCGTGTTAGCCAGTCACCGATTGATTCCGGCGGGACTGCGAGTGCAATTTCCGCAACCTGACCATGGCCGACACGGCCGCGCGCACCTTCTTCCCAAACAAGAAATGTAATCAGCGAACCCGGAGAGCCAAGGGCATCACCGTAAAACAGGTGAAGCTGCTCACCGTCTTCAAAGCCGCCGGTTTGCTTGACCAGACGCAACCCCAGAAAACCTGCATAAAAATCAATATTGGCCTGCACATTGCGGGTGATAAGGGTCACATGATGGATACCGGAGGTCATATTGGCCTTTCTGATACTGATAAAGCAGAGAATGAAATCAATCTCTGCCGAACTGTTCTGTGTTTCGCATTATATTATCGTAGATTTGTATTTTTGTAATATGGGCAGGGTGAACACTGTATCAACACCGTTCAATTCCCGAAAAGTTGATTTATCTCACATGGCATAAAAAGACCCCGCATTGCAGAGCAATACGGGGCAGATATCGAGTAGGTATCATGAGGAGATCAACTTGGTGAAAATATCATCTGTTGACAGTCCAACTATACGCATGAGTGCATATTAAAATAGTCCAAGAACGGACTGGCAATTTGTTGTTATTCTAGCATTCTGATTTTTATGAAATCATCGTAAGTGTGTGAAAAATACAACTTATGATGTTGTTTTGGTGCGTACTGCACGTTACGTACTTTATTTTTTGTGTTCTTATATAAGTATATTCACACATAATAAATGTGGAGGTGCTTATGAAAGAGCTCTTATTAGCAAGTACAGTACTTAGCGGTGCATTTATTTTCAGTTCTGCTGCGAATGCCGCACCATGTGTAGTCAATGCAAACGGAACCTTTACCGTTAACACGGCAATAATCAAAACGGATGTTCTGTATCATCTGTCCAAAATATAATTGGTAATACATCTTCAGGAAATATCGGTTTTCTCATTTACAGTCAGAGACTTAATCGTGTTTTGACAATTGAGAATGATTTCACAACGACGGTTAAGGGAGCTGTAGGTATCTCAGCTTATGGTACGTCTCCTGATTTTACCTCAACATTTGACGCCGCCGGTAAAACAATTAATCTAACAATTGAAAATACTGATGCAAACTCTGCAGCGCCTGCCGGTGATAATATTGCCAAGAATGGTGTCGGGGTGACGCATGGTGGTACCGTGAGAATCGGTACATTGAATTTAAAAATGTTGAATTTGCCAAGCCGTGGTTTTTTTGAACATTATGGTGTGGTGGCCGGATCGACAAATAATGCCGGTGAAACATCCGCATTTAATGGTATGCGCTCAAGCGCGCTTTTTGATAATCTTGATATAAAAATGCAATCCGGACCGTATATTTTTGGCTACCCTCTTTTAGTCGGTATTCGTGCTATACAGGGTGCGCATCAGCAAAGCGGAAACGGATCTGCAGGATATGTGGAAGTAAAAGGTAATCTGGCAATCGATATTGATGCGGCATCAAATGATGCTATCGGTATTTATGTATCAGGCTCAGAGCAAAACCGCAGGGTTCCTGAAGTCAGGCTAAACAACAGCAATATTAAAATTAAAAGTACATCCGGTCGTGCCAATGCAATCCGTCTGGGTAAAACTGCTAATGTTGGCACAGGTGAAGGCCGCCTGACCTCACTTGGTCACATGGAAATTGATACAACGGCTGCCGCCAACAGTTCCGCCATCGCTGTTATTTGGCAAGGGGCTGTTTTGGATGCCAATACCGATGCTTCAAGTACGACCATTAAAGCAGGCCGTGAAGCCATTAATATCAGCGGTAATTTCAACCAATCCAATGCACAGACCGACACGATGTTTAATAATCTTGTTGCGTCTACAACTTCAACAACGGCGAACCTTGTTGAAGTTGCAAGTAATCAGCAAAGTTATTTTCTGACTGTGCGTGGCACGGATAGTTTGCTGACAGCTGCCAGTGGCGGATATCTGCTTAATGTCGGCGGAACTGCTCTTGCCCCAAGTATGACCACATTCAATTTTTCAGAAGGTACAATGCTTGGCCTGACCAATAAGGCAGCTGTATCAACTTTGAATCTGAATCTTGATAAGAAGGCAAAATGGGTTTTGCAGGAGAAAACCGGTTCTGCGCCTTCAACGACGGCTGCATTCACCAAGCTAGATCTTAAAAATGCTTCCGAAGTTGTAGCTTACGGATCAGGCGGCGCTCCCGCTGCTTTTACATTGCAGGGAGACATCAACAGCATTGGCGGTCTTATTAACCTGTCAGATAGTAAAACCGGCGATCAGCTGATTTTGCAGGGGCAATATATGGGCTCACAGGGGGCTGTTGCCCATCTGGATACATTCCTTGGCGCCAGCGGCTCAGCTTCTGATATGATTGTGAATGATGGTGGTTCAATTTCCGGACAGACTTTGCTGCGTATTAAAAATACAGGGACTGATCCTGATGGGGCAGATACTGAGCCGGGGCATGGCATTAAACTTGTAAATTCCATGAATGGTGGCACAACAACAGCTGATGCTTTTATGCTTGATGCAAGTGCAGCCAATGCCTATCAGTTTAATGGCAAGACTGTTGTTGGTGCCGGTGCCTATGCCTATTCCTTATATAAAGGCCCAAATACCAAATCCTCCTCCGTAGCTGATGACTATTCAGACAGTGAGATTACGGATGACTGGTATTTACGTTCTCAGCTCGACAAGAAAGATCCAGTCGATCCGGTAGATCCAGTCGATCCGCAGTTTACACAAGGTGTGCCTGTCTATGCGGCTTATCCGCAGGTTCTGTTGGCTTTGAACAGTCTGCCGACACTCCAGCAGCGCGTCGGTAATCGTTACTGGAGCAATGCCGGTAATATTATGATTGAGCAGGGCGCAGACGTGATCGGTACTCCGGCTGTTCCAGCGGCTGAAGCCGGAAGTTTTACCGAACGTAATGGCATTTGGGGGCGCATTGAAGGTCAGCACCTGAAGTCCAAGCCGGCCGTCACCACATCAGGCACGCAATATGATGCTGACATCTTTAAAATGCAGGCCGGTCTTGATGGCGTTTTAACAGAGACTGACAATGGTCTGCTGATTGGCGGTATCACAGTTCATTATGGTCATGCATCGGCGGATACCCGTTCAGAACATGGTCTTGGTAAGATCTCGACAGACGGTTATGGTTTTGGCGGCACGCTGACCTGGTATGGAAATAACGGTTTCTATGTCGATACACAGGCACAGGCAACTTGGTATGACAGTGATCTGAGTACCAGAGGCGGAAGTGCTGTCTCTCTCGTCGATGGTAATAACGGCTTTGGTTATGCTTTATCTGCCGAAACCGGTAAACGGATTACGCTGAATGACCGCTGGTCGGTTACACCTCAGGCGCAGCTCGTTTATTCCAATGTCGATTTTGATAATTTTACCGATCAATATAGTGGTGCTGTTTCCCTTCACAAGGGCGACAGTCTTCAGGGACGTATCGGTATTTCCGCAGATTATCAGAACTCCTGGTACAATGATAAAGGCATGATAAACCGTTCTTATGTCTACGGTATTGCCAATCTGTATTATGAATTCCTCGATGGCTCAGCAGTTGACGTATCGTCTGTGCGTTTTGCCAGCCGCAATGACCGTTTCTGGGGCGGAATTGGACTGGGTGGCAGCTATAATTGGGATAATGATAAATATTCCATCTATGGCGAGGGGTCGGTAAATACCAGTCTCAATAATTTCGGAGACAGCTACGCCTATAAAGGAACCATCGGACTTCGCGTCAAATGGTAACAAGTTTGAAGATCTTTTAAAAACATTGAAAGCCCTGGAGACATCCGGGGCTTTTTTTTATTCAGCAAGCATTTGATAATGCGAAGCGATTAAGGGAAATATCTGTAAGCTATTTGAGGGGAAAGTGGTGAGCGCGCACGGGTT